>CAYYRU010000005.1:25743-79207 GCA_964474095.1 uncultured Anaerolinea sp. | reverse complement strand
TGAAGGGCTGCGCCGCCAGCGGCAAAGACATCAATCAGGGCGGACCGGAATTGAATTTTGTGACCGTGGAAGCCGTCACTTACGCCACCACCGTGGATAGCCTGCTGGCTGTCAAATACCTGGTCTACGACAAGCAGCTTTGCAGCATGCAAGAACTGGTGCAGGCACTTAGAGACAACTGGAAAGGCCATGAAAAATTGCAGGCCCTGGCTGTGAACAAAGCACCCAAGTATGGCCGCGACGACGAAGAAGCTGACGCCATGGCTAAATCCGTGATGGATGTGTGGACCGAAGAGGTCTGGAAGCATAAGACCATCAGCACCAAACGCCAGTTCAGACCCGGCATGTTGAGTTGGAACTACTGGATCTCGTATTCTGACATTCTGGCTGCCAGCCCGGATGGGCGCGCCAAAGGCAAGTTCCTTTCAAACGCCATCTGCCCCTCCAATGGCGCCGATACCAAAGGCCCCACCGCCAATGTTAACTCGGTGGGCCGGGTCATGGGCGGAAAAGCGCAAGACGGCAAGGGCGACTGGGGAGAGTATTTCAACCTGCTGCCCAACGGCGGCAGCCACACCATCACCTTCAACCCCTCCATTTTGCGCGACCCCGAACACCGCGCCAAGTTTAAAGCCTTCCTGCGCGGCTACATCGAGAACGGAGGCAGCGCTTTGCAGATCAACATGCTCAATGCCGACCTGCTGCGTGACGCCCAGCAACACCCTGAAGATTACCGCCACCTGTTGGTGCGCGTGACCGGCTACAACGCCTACTTCACCACTATCGGCAAAGAACTGCAGGACGAGATCATCGCCCGTGAGAGCCACCAGATGTGCTAATGGACGAAATGACAGAAACTGACGCCAACCTCACCGGTACCATTTTGCACCTGCAGCGTCTTTCAACCGAAGACGGGCCGGGCATCCGTACCACGGTGTTCTTCAAGGGCTGTCCGCTGCGCTGCGCCTGGTGCCATAACCCCGAGAGTTTGCAGCTAAAACCGCAGGTGCAGTGGATCGCCAACCGCTGCATCGGCTGCGATTCATGTTTTGGGGTTTGCCCTCAAAACGCGCTGTCAAAGGGAGTCAGTGGTATTTTGCGCGACTGGAAACTCTGCACGGCCTGCGGCGAATGTGTGCGCGCCTGCCCCAGCGGCGCCATGGAATTGCTGGGGGAGGAAATAAGCGTCTCGGACCTGGTCAAAGAATTGGTGAAAGACCGGGCGTTCTTTGAAAAATCCGGCGGCGGGGTCACGCTTTCGGGCGGTGAACCTTCGCTGCAACCGGAGTTCGCCCTGGCGCTGATGAAAACCCTGAAAGCGCAAGGGATTAAGGTAGCGTTGGATACCTGCGGCTTGTGCACGCCAGAGACACTGAAGCGTCTGGCAGCTGAAGCCGACCTGGTACTGTTTGACCTGAAATTGCTTGATCACGCAGACCACGAACGCTGGACCGGCGTGAACAACGAGCGCATTTTGAACAATCTGAAGCAGCTAAAACAAATGCCGCAAATATGCAATGGAAACAAGCCGCTGTGGATCCGCACACCGCTCATTCCACGAGCCACTGACACTCGCCAAAACATCCAGGGCATCGGGCGGCACCTGGCCGAGAACATGAATGGCAGCATCGAACGCTGGGAGTTGTGCGCCTTCAACAACCTGTGCCGCGATAAATATACCCGCCTGGGTATGGATTGGGGTTTTGCAGACACCCCCTTGATGACCAAGGCAGATCTGGTCGAAGTGGAGTCTTGGGCCAAGGAAAGTGGCTTTGACCCGCGACGCGTATTCGTCACTGGCGCAGCCAGGTTTGAAGATTAATTCTAGAAATAATTCATTCGGAGGGATCATGAGCAATCCACGCTACCCAAACACGAGTTTTTCAGCCGCAGACATCAAAGACCTCTCGGCCAGCATGAAAGTGGGCATCCTCGGCACCGTGACCCCCGAAGGGCTGCCTCACCTGACCCTGATCACCACGCTGATGGCCTCCAGCCCAACCGAGATCGTGTGGGGCCAGTTCATGGAAGGGTTATCCAAGAAGTTCATCCAGCAGAACCCCAAAACGGGATTCATGGTGATGGGGCTTGATAAAAACTTGTGGCGCGGATGCGCAAACTACACCCGGTCAGCGAAAGAGGGCAAGGATTACGATTTCTACAATAACACGCCGCTCTTCCGCTATAACGCCTACTTCGGGGTGCACACTGTTCACTACATGGACCTGGTTGGTCACGACGGCAAACACGCCCTGCCCATGAATCAGATCATCCTGGCGGCCATCAAGACTATGGCGGCCAAAACTGTCACCGCAAAACCCGCAAAGGCAGCGGTGCTGAATGACTGGTCCAAAGCCTTCTATGACAAAATCGACAACCTGAAATTCCTGGGCTACGTCGGCGCGGATGGCTACCCGGTGATCATCCCCCTCATCCAGGCTCAGTCACTGGACCGCGAACACCTGATCTTCTCGTTTGGCGCATACGGCGATGAACTGGCGCAAATCCCGGCCTACACACCGGTGGCTGTGTTTGGCATGGCGTTATCAATGGAAGACGTGTTGGTGAGAGGAACCTACCAGGGCGCCAAACGGATATTGGGGATGAAATGCGGCCAGGTTCAACTGGATTACTGCTACAACCCCATGCCGCCGGCGCCGGAACGCATCTACCCGGCGACACCGGTTGAGCCGGTGACAGAGTTCTGAGCGACAACAGGGTTTAGGTTTTACCCTCACCCCGATCCAAGAAAATAATCATCAACAATGATTAGCCCCTCTCCTGGGGAGTTAATACCCTTATGAGTGGTTTTTTGTCCCCGACAGAGGGACAAGGGGTGAGGGTGGTTGATCGGTTAATTCATGCCCTTTCCAAAACGCTCCTGGGGAGGGTTGTTTTCCCTTGTTGAATAAATACACAAAATGTTGTTAAATAAGGAGGTAAATATTCTTACTTGATTTTCAATTTATGAATCGCTTTATCTTTTTTCATTGCAGTGCAATGAATCTGACAATGGGAGGCATCGTGAGAACGTGCAGCGTGTGTTCGTCATCCAATCCTGATGAAGCAAAATTCTGTTTCAAGTGCGGCTCGTCCTTATCCACGTCGACAGCAGTAGCCGGGCAGGCTCCGACCCTGGCGTTCTTAACTTTGAGCTGTCCCTCGTGCGGCAGCAGTCTTAAAGTGGACCCGGAGCAGCAGCGGGCTGACTGCCCAAACTGTGGCACACGTCATCTGGTGATGAGCGGAGGAGGGATTGTCACCTTGCAGGCGGTGCAGCAGGTGGCTGCCAGCACAGAGAAGCTTTATAAGACCACATCGCACATCGAACAGAACGTCACCGGCATGGGCAGTGACTTTATCAGTCAGAGCAGCACGTTCAAGCAGCAATCCGTGTCGGCAGGGCTGACCCAGGAAATGATCAACGTCCGCCGCGAGTTGGGTATACTGCAAAACCAGCTGAGGGGGTTGCCCACTGTTGGCAGTATGTTCATCATCCTGGTAGTTGCCATTGTCTTTTATGTTTTTTATTATTCCAGACTCAGTGGTGGAGATATACCAAGTTACTTGGCTCCACTCATGATCTTTATGGGTTTTTGCTGGTTGTTGAGCGTCATCGTAATCGGCACTTCACGCTCAAAGATCAAAAAAAAGATCGAACCGTTGGAACGACGCTTACATGAACTGGAACAAATGCTGCGAAACCAGGGAGGATAACATGGCTGAAAAAATAAAATTCTGCATTTACTGCGGCACACGAAACTTACCCGAAGCACTTTTTTGTAATAGCTGTGGTAAAAAGTTCATTGACGAACCGATTCCGCCGGTTCCTTTTCAAACCGTTCCACCCCCTTTGACGGGTATCTTCACACTGTCGTGCCCCACCTGTGGAGCGAGCCTGCAGATCACACCCGCCATCAATCGCTTTACCTGTCGTTTTTGCGGCAACGAACATCTGGTCAGGCGGGGCGATGGATACGCCACCATTGAACCGGTGCTGAAGGAAGTGCAAGCCGTACACCAGGACGTTATCCGCATCCAGCAATCCGGCGATGCGATCATCGACCAGGTTTTCATGACCGCGCGGTCTGCGCAGGAAGCACAGTCCGCGGCCAACCTGATGGCACAGCGCGGAACAGTATTGCAGCAGATCAGCCTGCTTGACAGGTCCATCGAAGATAAGAAAAAAGACTTGCTAGAATTTGATAAACACAACGGCAGTGTATTCATCGGTATTGGCGCGGGAACCTTGTTGGGCACTTTGTTCCTCGGCATTTTGAAGGAATTTTTAGATAGTTCTGTGATCATGGTCATTCAATTGGTGCTAGGTGGTACAGGGTTTATCCTTCTGATCATCGGTATTGGAGAGGCGGCCGGCCATTCTTCCAAGAAACCCCAGATCAATGCCATAAAAGCTGAGATCGTAACTCTAGAAGACCAGATCGCACAATTACGTCGGCAACTACGCTGAGGAGGGACCCCATGCCAGATCAAACTTTTTGCACCCAATGCGGCCAGGCCAACCCGATTGAAGCGAAATTCTGCCTGCGCTGCGGCGAACCGCTCTTCCAACATGAGGAGGTCCGACAAGGGCCACCAGCTTTTGCTGTTCCACCTGTGCCGGTGGGAGTAGTCCCCGATTTTATTGCGCTGCGCTGCAGCCACTGTGGTGGAGAATTGAAGATCGCAGCGGATGTACGCCAATTGACCTGCCTGAACTGCGGTACCACCCAGGATGTGGTGATGGAAAACGGCGGGCCGGTGCTGAAACCGCTCCTGAAGCAATTGGAGCAGATCGAGGGTGTGCTTGAGCAGGAAAACATCCATCGCCAGGCTGCCAGGTTGGTCACGGAAACCGCGCGTTTTCAAACTGATTCCTCCAACATCAAAGCAATCGCTGAACAAGAACGGCAGAAACGTATGCAGGAGGTGCTTTTGTTGGAGCAGCGCATCCGCGAAAACGAGGAGGGCATCAAACAAACCGGCTGTTCTGAAAACGACGTGCGCATGGGCTTGTTCCTACTAATTGGATTCGTGACAATTGGCGGAATCGGCGAATTGGTGCTCAATAATCAGGACGTATTGCCATACGGCATCAGCCCTTTCACTCTGGTTTTGATGTCCTTTATGGGTTTTGTTTCCTTTATTATCTGCCTGGTGAACTCAGGCTCAGCCAAATCACGCGAGGGCAGCCGGCTGCGCAAAGAAGTTGAAGAGATGAGGCGCAGGGTCCAACAATTGAAATACTAGAGTGATTAATGCTGTCAACGTAAACACCAACATTCACAATCGGTGTTTATCTTATACTTTAGAGCTTAACTCCTGGTTTTTATTTGGAGCCAGCTGTTTCACCGGTAACACAAGAAAGATCGTTTTGCGATCAAGTGAGCTAACCCCAATTGAATTGTTAAGTCGAAATATTTCTGACAGCCCCTCTCTCGGGATGGGACGTTTTGCCTTAATGGTTGGTGTCCGTAGGAGAGGGGGCTGGGCGAGGAGTATAGACCAAACATATTACAATTGGATTAAGCTTACAACCCCATGCTGCCGGCACATGAACGCATCCACCCGGTGACGCCGGTTGAGACGGTAACAATGTTTTAGATGAGGCAAGCGGGTAGCGAGTAAATCCCGCAGCTTAATCAGAGTCCTAAAAATAAATGCACCAATAGTAACAACTCTTAGGGGCAATTCATGAATTGCCCTTACGTTTGGTTAACCCCTTAAGAATTATATATCGATCACTTGCGGTTTCTCAAAACGCTCGTGCACCAACTGGTTCAACCGCAGCCAGTCACCATCAGAAATAAACAGACTGCGTGGGAAGAAACACAAGACTCCTTCACCTGTCAGAAAAACGATCAGGTCGGGCTTGACATGATAACGGGATATACGAGACCAGGTGATGAGGGTCTTCTTGCCGGTGTATTGGATGCCCTCCTCAGAAAGGGTGCCTGAGATTCTCTCGTGCATGCTGGGGCTGCCCCATAATTTCATGGCCGTGACCGTGGAGGTGAGCAGCGGGTATAGCAGATACAGGAGTACCAATATCAGCGAGGAGATGTGCGTGACCAGGGGCGCGGAAGCCAGCCCCTGGGAAGGATCCTTTCGTCCCAGCCACAAGAAATACCCAATATAGAACAGCACCGCCGCCAGCGCAAAGCCGTAACGGATTAACAACTTCGCGCGCACAGGTTTGTTTGCCAGAAGCACCGCCCGGTAGAGATCGCGCCAGGTGAACTGGCCTTGAAAATGGATGTCCATTTGCTTATCCTTCTTTTTTTTCCGATCCACCACGAATACAATTTGTGTTTTTATTCTACACTTACTATATAAATCCATTACACCAAAATCATTTCTCATCCGTCGATATAGGTGAAATGATGAACAAAATGATTTTACCCAAAGAAGGTTCACTACGAAAAAAGGTCGAGGACGCTTACGCCAGCGAAAAACCTCGCTTCCTTTCCCGTCTGCGCGCCGCCGGAAAAACCCTGGAGGAGGCGGAAGATCTTGTGCATGATGTTTACGTGGAGACCCTGGAGCGCCTTTCGGTATTATCAGACATCACCAACCTGCCTGCCTGGATCAACACCCTGTTTACCAACCGGCTGATCGATACCTGGAGGCATGAAAAGGTACGTGATGCCGTAGGAGAGGTGGATGTGGCGGAAGAAACGCTGCAGGAGATCATCGCCGATGTCGGGCTGGATCCGCAAGATGCTTATGTGAGAGAAAGCCTGGTGGAAGCTTTGAACGATGCCATGCAGGCACTGCCCGCGGAACAGCGAAAAGTGGTGGAAGCCCAGGTTTTTGGCGGATTGACCTTCCGCGAGATTTCTGAAAAGACGGGTGAAAGCATAGACACCCTGACCGCGCGCAAACGCTACGCCATCCGCGCGCTTTCCCGAGCGCTCAGGCAGTGGATCGAAGAATAAGTACGTTTTATCCCGGGAGAACCCCGGAGGAGGAAGAAATGACCGAATTTGAAAATATGAGCAAGCGAAATGGAAAAAGGAGAGAAATGAGCGAGTGGTGGGAAGAACGCAGCCTGGCCGAGAAGATCCTGGCTGGCATCGGTTTTGGAATTTTAGGGCTTGGTCTATTGGCTCTGTTTGGTTGGGTGGTCATGCTGCTGTGGAACTGGCTGATGCCCATGATCTTCGGCCTGAAGACCTTAACCTACTGGCAAGCCTGGGGACTGTTGGTGTTGTGCTCGATCCTGTTCAAGAACCCGGGCGGCGGCAACAACGGACGCAGCGATAAAAGACGCAAAAAACATCTGCGCGGCTATATTCACACAGAAGAACCGGATAACGTGACTTCACAACAATCTGCCTGATCAAAATTGCTTCACAGAAAAGCGAGGGATTCCCCTCGCTTTTTGTTTTAAGTGCTTGCCGCCATGCTATCATTGAACCTTGATTGCCTAAACCTGAATGTCCATTTATCGCGGTAAAATTGAACCCAAAACCAATCATCACAGAGGATCAATGATCAACCCCAAAAAATATCCTGTCATCATCTTTGATTTTGGCGCCGTAATGGTGGATTGGAGCCCTTACTACCTGTATCGCAAGGTGATGGCCAACGATGAAGAGATCAAGACTTTTCTGGAAGAGATCGATTTCAAGAACTGGAATCCGCAGTTTGACAAGGGGCATCCTTTTGAATTGGGCGTGGCAGAAAAATGCGCCGAGTTCCCTCACCGCGCGGAATTGATCAAACGCTTCAACTCCCACTGGCTCGATACCATGGGCGAGGTGATGCTGGATACCGTCGAGATCGCCCGGAAATTAAAAGAGGCTGGTTATATCCTGTTTGGCCTGAGCAATTGGTCCACGACAAAATTTGAGTTGGTCAAAGAGCGCATGATTTTTTTGCAGTATCTGGATGGCTACCTGCTTTCGGGCGAAGTCATGCAAATCAAGCCTGATGCCGAGATCTTTCACACCTTGTTGAGCCGGCTGGGGCAGCCCGCCCAAAATTGCCTGTTCATTGATGATTCAGCCGCCAACATCCAGACCGCACGCGAGCTCGGTTTTGGCACCATCCTGTTCACATCGGCGGATCAACTCGAAAAAGAATTGGCAACCAGAGGAATCAAGTTATAGCCAACTAGAGGAAAAATGAAATTTGAGTCCATCCACGGTCTGCAGATCCCCAAAATTGGATTTGGCACCTGGCGCATTGGCGGCGAAGGCAGCCCAAACCCTGAGATCGAGGAAAAGTCGCGAGCGGCGCTGCTTTCCGCATTGGAGTTGGGCTACACTCACTTCGACACCGCCGAATACTACGCCGGCGGCCACGCCGAGGAACTGCTGGCTCAAGCGATCCAGGAGACTCATTCGAGACGCGAAGATCTGTTCATCACCACCAAGGTCAGCCCCGAACATCTGAATTATGAGGATGTACTGGTGCATTGCGAGAACAGCCTGCGCCGTTTGAAAACAGAGTATATCGATCTCTATCTGATCCACTGGCCAAACGCGCTCATTCCGCTGGAGGAATCGTTCAAAGCACTCAATCAGTTGGTGCGCGAGGGCAAGGTCAAACACCTGGGGGTCAGCAACTTTAAACTGAAAGACCTGAAAAAGGCGAAAGCTCTGGCCGAGACATCTCTTTTGACCAACCAGATCCCATATAGTCTGCCCGATAAACGTTACATCGAAAATGGCGTGATCAAGTTCTGTCAACAGAACGACGTGATGGTAACCGCTTACTCGCCGGTTCGTTTTCGCAACCTGAACGTTAACCCGACTATTAAAGCCATTTCACAGACACATCAAACGACCCCTTATCAGATCGCACTGGCTTGGCTGGTGGCCCAGCCGCGCGTGATCACCATCCCCATGTCGTATGATCCAAATCACCAAAAAGAGAACCTTGAAGCCGCGGATCTAGCTCTGACCGCTGACGAATTAACCGTTCTCAACAATTTATACCAATAATTTTTATACATACGTTGTACAAAACATTGATTTTGCTTTTCCAAATGGCTATTATCAATCCAGATAAACATTAGGAGTGATAAGGAGTCTGAAAATGGAAAAAGAGAATGTTATTGAAAGTGCCCTGCCTGCGGCGGATCAAAAGATCAAAAAACTGCGCAGGTTCAACCTGATCATGGGATTTCTGCACTTTGTGCAGGGTTTGTTCATGATCATCATCACCTTCATCATTGATACCCCCGGAGAGACCTATCCTGTATATTCCAACTACCTGACCTTCAACCGTGAGATGGGTGGTTTGGTAGCAGATCCGCAGAAGCTGTTTGACATCCCCCTCGGGATCGGGGTGGCAATCTTCCTGCTGCTTTCAGCCTTAGCCCACTTTGGCCTGGCCACCTTCGGTTTCAAATGGTATGAAAAAGTGCTCAAAAAGGGTATGAACCCGGTGCGTTTTTATGAATACGCCCTCAGTTCTTCCCTGATGATCGTTTTGATCGGCTTGCTGGTAGGCGTCAATGACATCGGCGCCATTATCCTGGCTTTCACCGTGAACGCCTCCATGAATTTGTTCGGCATCATGATGGAATATCACAATCAGCATACCAACAAAGTGGATTGGACCTCATTTATATACGGCTGCATCGCCGGCATAGCCCCCTGGGTGGTGATCTTCCTCTACTTCATGGGAGCAGTCAACAGCGGAGACGCCAAGCCCCCCGCCTTCGTGTATGCCATTGTGCCCACTCTCTTCGTCTTCTTCAACATCTTCGCCATCAACATGGTGTTGCAATATAAGAAGGTAGGCAAATGGAAAGATTACCTCTACGGCGAGCGCGTTTACATCGTACTAAGCCTGGCTGCCAAGACCACCCTGGCCTGGTTGATCTTCTCGGGAGTGTTTGCCCCAAGCCTGTAAAATAACCGTCAATCGTTGGATAAAACAAAAAGGACTCCAAAAGAGTCCTTTTTGAATATTTACGCCTCGGCTTTCTTCTTGAAAAGCACCGGGAAGAAGGGGATGACCAACAGCATAACCACTCCAAAGATCACAAAAGTAATCGGAAAACCAACGCTTTTTGCCAGACCACCGCCAACACCTAAACCTATACCCTGGCCAATATTGGTTACCGACATGAGAATGGCAAACATTGAAGCGGCAATAGCCGGACTGGTATATTTCATCGCCAACGCAAAGTAGATGGATTGCGACATGCCGTAGGACAATCCAAAGAAAACTGCCACCACCCAGATCAAGGGTTTTGCACCGACAAAAGCTAACAGAAGCATGGCAGGCACCACAGTCAACACCGATGCCCACAATCCAGCCTGGTCGCCAAGTTTATCCTTCACAAATCCACCGATAAACGCACCAGCCACACAACCAAGACCCCAAACAGTAGTGATCAAACCAGCTGTACTGAGGTCGATGCCAAACCTTTCAGTGAACGCCGGGTTCATCAATTGATTGGCACCGACAATCACCAAAAAAATGACCAAACCCGCACCTGCCGCGGCAATCACCTGTCCATTCTTAAACGCCTTAAAAGCAGACCAATTGAAACGCAGTCCTTGCGCACGCCCCGTATCCTTTATGAAGAATAGCAGCGGGATGGGAATCAAAGTTAGAATCGCTAAAAAGTAAAAGACAGCCGGCCAATTGAGGTATTGGGCGATAAAACCGGCAGCTGATGCCGCCACAATCACACCCACAGATCGGCCGCCGACCATGAACCCCTGTAAAATGCCCTGTTCATTGGCTGGAGTGATATCCAAAGCCAGGCCATCCGTACAGGTGTCATAAAAAGCCATGCCCAATTGCAACAAAAATGCCAGCAAGACAAAGCCCCAATAATGGTTAGTGGGGTTGATCTGTGCTACGATCACGAGACAGATTGCCTGAACAGCCAGCCCCATAAAAATGTATGGTTTGCGGTGCCCAAACCCTAGAAAGCTGAAGCGGTCACTGAGCATACCAAATAAAATTTTTATCACAAAGGGGATTAATGCGATGGTTGAAAAAATACCCACCTTTCCCATGTCAAAACCACTTTCGATAAGGTAGAGAGCATTAACCGAGGCAAAGTAACCCAAAATTGTACCTTGGGTAAAATAGAGCAAAGCAAACATCGAAAAACGTAGTACTTTTCTTTGGGGATTCATGGCGCATCCTGTATATCTGGTTTTTTTTAAAACTGATCTTGTCCAATTATACAGGATGCACCTTCAAATGCAGCAATCGCTTTTATCTAACACAGCACTGTTTCATTGCTCTTTACCTTAAGAGGATCTTCCTGTTTGGCGCGTGCAACACTCCATCGTTTGGCTACATATTTCGTGGCAATCGTTTGAGGCACCAGGCTGCTGAAAGCATGAATCCATTGATTGATCCAGCCGGGAAGGACCAAACTTCTGCCCTTGAGCGCGGCTTTCAGCGTCATGCGCGCCACATCCTCCGGCAGCTTGCTGGTGGCCAGCCCCCAAAAACCTTGCGCAAACATGGAACGCATGTTTTCAAGCGTGGTCGGCATGCCTGCCGGGCACAAGGCTGTGACTGTGCCAAAGGATTTGATCTCTTCGTGCAGCGCCCGCGACATATCCAACAAAAAGCGCTTGCTGGCGGCATAAGTCGCTTTAAAAGGCATGGGGTAAAATCCGGCCATACTGCACACATTAACC
This sequence comes from uncultured Anaerolinea sp., assembly GCA_964474095.1. Classification (GTDB taxonomy): domain Bacteria; phylum Chloroflexota; class Anaerolineae; order Anaerolineales; family Anaerolineaceae; genus UBA6107. The sequence goes on along the minus strand of CAYYRU010000005.1, from coordinate 67,580 downwards.
AGCCTGAACGTGCGTTCAGAATCGCGTAAAGCCAAGATTTCGTGGGTGAGATCCATGGTCGCAAGGATGTTAACCTGCAGGATCTTCAATATCTGCGCCCTCTTCTTTTCCAGGAAGACTCCTTCATGATCGAGGCCTGCCACATTGATCAATCCCCAAAACTTCATTCCGCTCTGTTTGACCTCTTCGAGGAATTCGGTTCTGGATGTATCGCTGGCAAGATCACAGGCTTTGTAAACCACGGAGATGTTGAATTTCTCTGACAGTCTTTCAGCAAATCCGACTTTGTCAGGTGCCAGATCTGTAAGAAACAAGTCAAACCCTCTTTTTGCCGCTTCGAGAACGAAAGCCGTACCCAGCCCTCCAGTGGCGCCTGTGATCATCAGAAAGCTTTTCATATTATCTCCTATCAAGTGTTTCAATCAGATGATTAATCCTATAACAGAACTATTGATTTGTCAATCATTTGTTTCAATCAAGTGTTTGAATCTCATTGACAAACCAGGAGATTGAATTAAAATAGAATTGAAAAGGAAATTTCTTGTCATGGATAACAAACGTTATCGATCGGTCGTAGTAACAGGGGCCACCGCCGGCATCGGCTTTCAAACCGCGCTTGATTTCGCGGTTTCCGGTGATTTTGTCATCGGCGTTGGGCGTAATCAGCAACGCTGCGCCGAGGCGAAAAACAAGATCCTCTCCATCCATCCTGGCGCCCGGGTGGAGTTTGTCATCGCAGACTTGTCTTCACAACAACAGGTGCGGTCACTAGCCAACCAAATCAACTACATAATGGATGAAAATCACTTTTCGGCGTTGGATGTGCTTGTCAACAACGCCGGCCTTTACATGGGGAAGAAAGAAATGACCGGGGATCATATCGAGACCACCTTTGCGGTCAACCACCTGGCGCCTTTTCTACTCACCCACCTGCTGCTGCCCCGGATGGAACAATCCCCAACCAGCCGGGTAATCACCGTGAGTTCCGAATCTCATTACCACACCCATTTAATTCCAGAACGCGCCGCCAATCCGCGCATATTCTTTGGGTTAACCGCGTACAAGGTATCCAAATTAGCCAACATTCTCTTCAGCCTGGAGTTAAACCGCTTGCTTATCGGCAGATCACCACGGGCTTTTGCGGTGGACCCAGGTCTGGTGAACACCGAGATTGGCATGAAGGAGACTGGCGGCCTGGCTAAACTGGTCTGGCGCAGCCGCAAACATTTGGGCGTTTCTCCAGAAGTGCCAGCTGCCACCATACTTTTCCTGGCCAATCACGACGAAGTCCTTCATTCCAATGAAATCTACTGGCATGAATCCAAGCCGAAAAGTCCCAGCCGGAATGCGCTTGATCCAAAATTGGCCAGCCGCTTGTGGATCGAATCGTGCAGATTATGTGGAATCCTGGAGAACTTTGAAGGAGAAAGACCATGACAACAGAGTCTGTAGAGTTAAAGATCATCGAAGCCGCCATATCCTGCGTCGAAGAATTCGGTTTAAGCGGAGCCACAAACCGCCGTATCGCTGAAAAAGCCGGGGTAAACCTGGCTGCCATTAATTATTACTTTCGCAGTAAAGACAATTTGATCGACAAGGTCATGGAGACCACGCTCAATAATGCCTTTGATTGGACCGATATCGAACAACTTCCCGGAAACACAGCCAAAGAACGCTGTGCTGCCGTATTTGAACATCTGATCAAAGGCGGCTGCGATTATCCGGGCATCACGCGGGCTCACTTTACCGATCTTTTCGTCACCGGCAATTACAGCTCTCTGATGATCAAGAAATATAACGAGTTCATGTCCAAATTGGTTGATGACCTTGCCTATCGGGGAGTGTCTCTTTCTCGCGAGATGCTCAAGATCGCCTGTGCCCAAATCGCCCAGGCTTGCCTGATGGCGGCCCTGGCGCCTCAGATCAATACCCCATCCACTGGCGTGGATATGCGTGATCCTGAAACACGACATGTTTTTGTCACCTCCCTGGTTGATAAACTTTTATAATTTATACTGAGATTCTTTCCTTCTGATTCAGCCGTGGTTGACTCTGAAAAACCCCGGGTATAATGGTATGAAGCTTGCATCATACCTTTTTACCATTATAGACCGGCGAATAACATTAGAGTGGGTGACGCAAGATGACCTTAAGCATACAGCCGCACCAGATCATCATGATCTTAGCCACCATCCTTTCCATTGTGGTTTTGGCAATGGGATGGCCGCGCCGTAATATTTTTGGCGGCTTTTTCTTTGTAGCCTTCTCATTATCGATAACCGAATGGCTGATCGCAGCAACCATCGAAAGCTTTGTGATTCAACAAAATGCCAAGATTTTATGGTCTCAGATCAGTTATATTGGTTTCGTCCAAGCCAATCCCTATCTTTTTCTATTCTCGTTAACATATGTATTACAACGTAAGATCCCGATCCGTTTTGTGATAGCGACCATGATCGTACCCGCTTTAACGCTGATAATGGCATGGACAAATTCCGTGCACGGCTGGTTGTGGAGCGGTTTCACGCCAGGAGATGTCAAAACCAATGTATTGATCTACCACCACGGATTCTGGTTCTGGCTGCATTCCATTTATTTGTATTTGTTATTACTGCTTGGAATGATCTTTCTCGTGCGGGCAATCATTGTTTCAGCTCCGGCTTTTCGCAAACAACTCCTGATCATTCTGGTGGGAATCTTGTTTCCAGTTTTTACTGGCACCATTTATGCGTTTGGTTTGGAACCAGTGAAAGGAATGGATATCACTCCAACAGGATTGGCTTTCACAGGTGCTTTTTTGGCCTGGGGGTTACTGCGATTCCAATTGCTGGAACTCCTTCCCGTCGCGAAAGCCACCTTGATCGAACAACTTCAAGACGGCGTGATCGTGCTGGATATGAACGGCCGAATTGCCGATATCAACCGGGCTTCACAAAAACTGCTGGGCTGGGATCCGAAAATCACCATTGGTAGAACCCTGGATGAATTTTTACCCGATACACAGAAGATCTTTTACTCATCCAATCGACCGATGCGCCGAGAAGTTCCACTGCCTGATTCCCCGGGGATCGTTTTAGAGATCCAGGGGTCATCCTTGTTCAATCAAAGGCGAGAGGAAGTGGGAAAACTGATGATGGTGCGAGATGTCACCGCCCGCAACCGCGCAGAAGCCGCCCTGCAAAACGCGAACCTCCAACTTAAGGAACAATTAGCCAAGAACAAACTACTGCAAAGAAAACTTGAACAGCAAGCCCTGCATGATTCATTGACCGGTTTGTTTAACCGGCACATCGATGAGATTTTGGAAAAAGAGTTTTCACGTGCGCGCCGCGAGCACAAACCGATCAGCCTGGCTTTGTTGGATATTGACCATTTTAAATCGATCAACGACAAGTTCGGCCACCAATATGGCGATTTACTCTTAAAAACATTTAGCCGCTATCTCTCCAGCACCATCCGAGCGGAAGACCTGGCCGCCCGTTATGGTGGAGATGAAGTTTTATTGGTATTTCCAGGCATGGACCAAGCAGATGCCGTCAAAAAAGCTGAGGAAATTCGTGCCAATTTCTACTCTTTGGAAGTTCACTCCGGAAAAGAAAAGGTTTCCACTACCATCTCCGTGGGGGTGGCGACTTTTCCACAAAATGGAAATACCGTGGATGAGGTCATCCGTTCCGCGGATTGGGCACTTTACGCGGCAAAAGAGGAAGGCCGAAACCGGGTTAAAGCCCTGGATTGGTCCGCGTAAACTCGATTGCCCTCAACCGAATTGAACGCAGCGCATCGAAACTGATCCAAGAGTCACTTTTTCACAAAAAAACCTGATGTCGTCATCAGGTTCACTGGCTCCCAGAATATACAATAAAGGCAAATAGTGTTCGGCGGTATTGATCGCCAAACTGGCCGCGCCATTTAGTTTTTCGTAATATATGAGGGAATGGTGATTGCGCTGCAGGATCCAGTCTCTGGCGTTTTCTTCAAATTTTACTGCCCAATCAAAAGATACGTCCTTGAACACCGCCTCTCTCAGATTATGAACCATGTTGCCGCTGCCTAGAATCAACACCCCCTCCTGTCGCAAAACACGCAGCTTTTCACCCAACATGTAATGATAGTCCGCGTCCATGGATCGATTCAGGCTCATCTGCACCACAGGTACATCTGCCAATGGGTACATGGGATGCAAAACCGACCATGTGCCGTGGTCCAATCCCCAGTTCCTATCGATGGTAAGGGTCATCTGGTCCATTGCCTTGCCCACCAGATCGACCAGCCAGAGAGAACCAGATACCGGGTAATTCACCTGAAACAACTGCGTCGGAAACCCAACAAAATCATGAATGGTGGGCGGCTTTAATGAACCGGTGAGTGAGGTTCCTCGCGTTTCCCAATGAGCAGATATCGATAGAATAGCTTTTGGTTTGGGGATGTCTTTGGCAATGCGTCGCCAAGTCTGACTAAACTCATTATCCTCAATGGCGTTAATGGGGCTGCCGTGTCCAATAAATAATACCGGCATTTTTGAGTTTTTCATTTTTGTACCCTTAATTCACCGCCTATTGTCTACTAATAAAAATATTGTATTTTTATCATAACGATTCTTGGATAATTTTCAAGGGGTTATTTAAGGTTGGCTTATTAAATGAATTCACAAGATAGATTCAAATTCTCTGGGAAGAAACGCGGGGTGGTCTTTTGAAGTGGAGGCTTGGATTCACTAATTAATAGTCAGATCCCAACTACAAAAATGTTCATCCAGTGGTAGTTCATCACCAACCCTGGTTGCTAGTTTTTTGAATCCATATCAATTCAATATATCCCGCGATTTCTTTTTGCAGGAATGGCAGATTTTTGCATAAATCCAAGTTTTACAACAAGAGTATCAACTCTCCGTGCTTATCTGCAGAGTGAACCAGGTGCTAACCCTGAATCAGGTTGTCTCGAACCTGCTTGAACTGTACCGGTTAAAAGAAGCGGATGCAGTACCCGGCTGGCTTCAATTATTTCTAGAAAAAAATTTGGTTGCCTAACCCTTACGTTTGATCCTTAAGACCGCGATCTTGGTGGGGTGGTTGAACGGAGCCGGATCCACCGGAGGCGTTTGCTGGATGGTTCCCGGAAATCCGGTAATGTCCTCCGGCACGGGGATCATTTCTTCAATTTCCACAAAACCGTCTTGAGTGAGCGCTTCCAGAGAACCCAGGTAGCTCTTGCCTTCCAGAAATAGGGCGTTATTGATAGCCACAATCCGGCCGCCATCCTTGATCAATGGGCGCACTTTGTTGATCAGCCGATTACTCTCATTGGCTTGATCCACCAACCCTTTTTCGCTGATGGAAAAGAAAGGCGGATCGAGAATGACCAGGTCAAATAGGTGCCCTAGTCGTTTGAGTTGACCGACCCCTACAAAGAAATCGACTGCCTGCAGCTTCATTCGTCCCAGGTCAAAACGGTTCGATTTGGCCGACCTGAGCGCCAAGTCAAGGAATTTGCGGCTGCGATCCATTTGAAGCACAAGGCTGGCACCACCTGCCAGCGCCGCAATCCCCAAACTGCCTGTATAGGCAAAAGTGTTAAGAACTTTTTTTCCACTTGAGTTTTTCACCAACCAGGACCTCAGATTGCGCGTGTCAAGGTAAAAACTGGCGTCCTGGTTGAGTTGCAGATCAATGGCATAATGGATCCCATTTTCCACGACCGAGTCATCTGGATGACTGCCAAAGGGGATTTCGCCCAATCGCTCTGCTGCGATCTCAGCGTGGTGACGTTTAACCACCACGCAGCGAATCCAGGGGAGCTCCTCCAATAAAACATCCCTGGCCGTTTGGGTGACCAGCAAGGAATCGGTGTCAACCTGGCTGTAGTCAAAAACAACCAAGGTCGAACCATAGAGATCAATCACCAGATCGTCAATTCCCTCATAGAAACCATTGAACAACCTGCACGCGCTGCTGTGATCGGTGCCGATTCGAGATTGTCGTTCTTGAAGTGCCCGCAGGATCATCTGCCGAATGTTTGATTCAGTGATTAGACTCATAACATGAATTGTATCGTAATTAAGGAACCCTCGTTCATTTGACCGGCGCCATCCAGTTTTGGTATCATGGAAACCAGACAATCAATAATGCTGGTTGAGAATGGAAGGAACAATGAACGAGACACTCAAAGTGATCGAAAACAGAAAATCAACACGAAATTTTGCCCCCACACCCATCACTGCCGAAGAGAAGGAAGCTATATTGCACGCTTGCATGCGGGCCCCCACGGCTGGGAACATGATGCTTTATTCGATCATCGATGTCGAAGACCAATCCGTCAAAGACAAACTGGCCGAATCGTGTGACCACCAACCGTTCATTGCCAAAGCACCCCTGGTGCTGTTGTTTGTGGCTGATTATCAGCGCTGGATGGATTTCTATGCTTTTTGCGAAGTAGAAAAAGCCTGCCCCGATAAAGGAGTTACTCCACGCAAACCGGCGGAAGGGGATTTGCTGTTAGCCTGCTGTGACGCCTTGATCGCCGCGCAAACGGCTGTGATCGCGGCTGAATCGTTGGGCATTGGCTCATGCTATATCGGCGATATTCTGGAACAGGCCGAATTCCACCGGGAGTTGTTTGGGTTACCGCAATATACGCTGCCGATCACATTGGTGGTGTTTGGCCGGCCGGCTGTGGAAAAGGTGGAAAAACGCCTGGCTCCGCGTTTCCCGGATAACACCGTTGTTTTTAAGGATCGCTATCGCAAGGCAGTCAAAGATGATTTTTTGGCTATGGGTCAACCGGCAGTCGCCCACCAATCCCCGGAATTGACGTTGGAAGAGGCCGTCAAGACTTTTGGCCGCAACAATTACTTCAGAAAGTTTGTGGCTGATTTTTCGATCGAGATGAGCCGATCAGCGGCTGAGTGGATCAATCACTGGAATAAAGGTTAACAACAAATCAAAAAATCCCGAAGTGATTCGGGATTTTTTTCACAAAGAGAGCGCGGATTACCCTCGAGCTAATGTAATTGCCACCAGAGTGTCGGTCAGTTTCTTGGTGTACATGATGGCGATCACGATAAAGGGGATGATCCCGATTCCAACCATGGAACCATTCAAGAGGATCGCGAACCAAAGGGCTAAATCCAGGTTCATGGGTTCACTGGCAATTTTTTCGTTTGCCAATACCTGATTCAATTCCTTCGCCAATCCACGAAATGCCGGGAAGAACCAGTAGAAATTCCAGGGAACCACAAAGCAGTAAACCACTGCCTGGTCTGCCGTGGCTCTAATGCCTTCATGTTGAACCATCTGCCAGGCTTTGTGGAAAAGCAGGGTGAACAAAACCATGCTGGCACCAATGCCAATAAACCCGATCGGCAAGAAGAAAACCCCAATAAAAACAAAGCTCAAGATCCATCCTAAGAGAGTGAAGAATATGCCAATCGCTAAAGAGATCCAAAACCAGGTGAAGAATGATTTTAATTTTTTAACTTTTGGGTTCTCAACAAACGCCATTGGATAGGGCATGACCGGGGGCGGCGGAACCGCGCCCATCATTGATGCCAGGGAGGTTTGACCAATCGGCAGCCAGTTGGCCATCCCAGACGTCCAAACCATGGTGGTGTGCGTGATGCTTCCGGCCTCGATCATTTTCTTGATCTCGTTTTCGTCAACGGGACCAGCTTGCTGGTTGTTAAACGTGTAATACCACATTGAACTCTCCTTGGGGTTTCCCCTGTTAATAATGAACTACCAGATAATTATATGTTCATTTGTAAAAAGGATAGCGTTTATGGGTTGATCGATCTGAAGAAAAAAGCCGCCTGAAATTTCCAGGCGGCTGTGACTGACTGATCGGGATTTTTACTTTTGTGCCAGGGTCATGGCGATGATCGCGTTCTTGACCTTGCTGGTGTAGATGATCCAGAGCACGATGAAAGCAATGGTGGACAGGCCGAAGGTGATGCCGCTGCCAAAGAGGCAGATGATCATCCAGGTGACCATATCCAGATTGATCTTCTCGCACAGGATATTCTCGCGATCAAATTTTTCATTGATCTCTTTGGCAAGTCCGCGCAAAGCCGGGAAGATCCAATAGAAGTTCCAACCGGGGATGAACATACCCGAGACCATTTTGTCTGCATCACCGCGCACACCCTCACGCTGAACCAGTTTCCAGGCCTTATGGATGAGGATGAAGAACAAGACAAAGGAAGCAAAGATACCGATCCCTGTGACCAGGGTCAGGAGCATGCTGACCCAGAACCAGGTGAACATACTCTTGATTTGTGACACTCTTGGGTCCTCAACTGCGACAGGAGGATAAGAGGCAACCGGAGGCGGTGGAACCGCGCCCATCAGCGAAGCCAGGGAAGACTGGCCGATGAGCAGCCAGGTGGCCATCCCCGTGGTCCAAACCATGGTGGTGTGGGTAATGGTACCGGCATCAACTAACTTCTTGATCTCTTTTTCGTCAACTGGACCGACTTGCTGATTGTTCAAAGTGTAATACCACATATTCATCTCCTTGGGGTTTCCCCTGATAGAAAAAGTTTACTTAATGATTATACGGTTTTTTTGCGATTTAATTGCAACAAAATGGTATCAGTTTTAACTGACACGCTCAAATTTGCTGGCTGGTGCGCCGCAAACCGGGCATTTTTCAGGAGCGCTGCGGGCATGGGTGTATCCGCAGAAGGGGCAAATGTAATAATCGTAGGTTTCTCCGGGCTTGCCAAGTGAGGCCAGCGCGTCTTTGTATAATCCTTCATGAACTTTTTCGACCTCATTCGCCCAGGTGAAGCTGCGTAATGCTTTAGAGTCTCCCTCAGCTTCAGCGTCTTTCATGAACCCGGGGTACATCTCTGAATTTTCATAGTGTTCGCCAGCGATGGCAGCCTTGAGATTCTCTTCAGTGCTCTTGATCTCTCCAGCGGTTTTGAAATGGGTCAAGGCATGCACGGTTTCGGCAGCAGCGGCAGCTCGAAACAATTTTGCCACCTGCGTAAACCCTTCATCATCTGCCTTTTTGGCAAATGCCAGATACTTGCGGTTTGCCTGGCTTTCTCCGGCAAACGCAGCCATCAGGTCATCATAGGATTTGGTCATAATCTCTTCTCCTTTTAACTCAAATATGTTCTACCAATTTAGATAAGCCTATTTTAATCTCAATCAGCAAATTTGGGTAACAAATATCCATTTTGACACACACGTAATCAGTCCCCTTGACAGGTGTGTATACAATGATACAATAATACAAAGATACAATCAAACAATGATACAAATAGGACGTTGTATGACCGTATCAGGAGGATCAAATGTGAAATCTCTAAACTTTAGCCTGGACTTTCGTTCAGGGGTGCCCAGTTATGTACAAATCGTGGAACAGGTGCAAGCCTTTCTCGCCTCAGGGGATCTTAAACCTGGTGATCAACTGCCTACTGTGCGCCAACTGGCCTCAGAACTGAGAGTCAACTTTAACACCATTGCCAGGGCATATCGCATGCTGGATGAAGCCGGTTTGATCTCGACCCAACAGGGCAGAGGAACCTACCTTTTGGATCAACCCACAACAGAAATGATCCATCACCTAAAACAAGAATCCCTGGTGCTACAGACCAAACGTTTTCTTAAATCTCTCGCCAAACAAGGGTTCACGCTTGAAGAAAGTCAACAAACCATGCTAGAACTTTTTCAAGCCTGGCAAGACGGCTCGCTGGAAAAAGAGCCCGAAAATGACAACTAAAACAAGAGGATAAAATGAGATACAAAAGAGGAAACTTAGACAACACCAATAACAATGGTTCATCCGATCAGTCAAACGGAACCGCTGACAATTTATCGCCCTTCCGCTCGGGGAATAAAGATAAACAACAGAGCATGGCCGACCAGCACATCAACGGCATTTCGATGACCCTTTTGATCGTGTTCATCATCTTGGCAACTGCCGGCGCAGTCATTATGGATTCCCAGGGCATCAAAGATATCTACATTTTTGCGATGTTCATTCCGGTTCTGATCGTTGGCTTTTATCTTTTCTTCGCCATCCAGGTGGCGCGGCAGTGGGAGAAAGCCGTGGTACTGCGCATGGGCAAAATGCGCGGTCTGCGCGGACCAGGCTTGTTTTGGATCATTCCAATTCTGGATTCAATTACCACCTGGATCGATCAACGCGTCATGGTGACGCCTTTCTCGGCTGAGAAAACGCTCACCCGAGACACCGTGCCCGTTAACGTGGATGCCGTATTGTTCTGGCTGGTGTGGGACGCCGAAAAAGCCGCCCTTGAAGTGGAAAACTACCGCGCTGCCATTGCCTGGGCTTCTCAGACTGCCTTGCGTGAGGTCATCGGTCAAATGACCCTGGCAGACATCCTGGTAGGCCGCAACAAAATGGATGCTGACCTCCAGCGTATCATTGATGAACGCACCACTCCCTGGGGCATCACGGTGCAGTCCGTTGAAATTCGCGATGTGGTTATCCCGGCCGACCTGGAAGATGCTATGTCACGCCAGGCGCAGGCCGAACGTGAACGCCAGGCACGTGTGATCCTGGGCGAATCTGAAATGCAGATCGCTTCCAGTTTCGAAACGGCTTCACAGGCTTACAAAAACAACCCAACCGCTTTGCACCTACGTGCCATGAACATGCTCTTTGAAGGTCTCAAAGAAAAAGGCGCCCTGGTGATCGTTCCCTCCAGCGCGGTGGACACCATGAATCTGGGCGGAATATCAGGCATTACTGCCATGGCTCAACAAAACATTGAGAAAAACCAAATATCATAGCTACAGGATGCGTTGCCTCTTGTAGGATAACCAGGAGATAAAAATGAACATTGCCATACCTGAAACCATTCGCCAATATATTCCGCTGCTCATCCCGATCGCCTTATTGGAGCTTGGGCTGATGATCGCCGCGTTGATCGATATTGTGAAAAGAGAAAAGACCAAGGGTCCCAAGTGGGTCTGGATTGTGGTGGCCGTAGCGGTGAACATCATCGGCCCCATTGTGTACTTTATCTTTGGGAGAGATGAATGAACACAGTAAAAATCGATAACTTGACCAAAGTCTACGGCAGCGTACGCGCTTTGGATGGATTAACACTTGAAGTTGCTCCCGGCTCGGTATTTGGATTCCTGGGGCCTAACGGCGCCGGGAAAACCACCTCCCTGCGCATTCTGGCCGGTCTGGCCCAGGCCACCAGCGGTAGGATCATCTTCAGTGGCGAGCAAGCCGTCATGACCAACACAGACCGCCAGATCTGCATCGGTTATCTGCCGGAGGAGCCTGCTTTCTATGCCTGGATGAGCCCGCAAGAATATCTCGATTATGTTGGTCGAATTTTCAAGTTGGCACAACCAGAACGCCGTCAGCGCATCGAGCAATTGCTACAGCAATCCGGATTGAAAGAAGTCGCCAAGCGTAGAATCGGTGGCTTCTCAAGAGGCATGCGCCAACGCCTTGGAATTGCTCAAGCTTTGATGAACAAACCCACGGTTTTGCTGTTGGACGAACCCGTCAGCGCGTTGGACCCTGCCGGCCGAAAGGAAGTGCTGGAAATGATCGAAAACCTTGGACATACTTGCACCGTGATCATGTCCAGCCACATCCTGGCCGATGTGGAAAGGATCTGCGACACAGTCGGCATCATCAACAAAGGCAAGTTGATCACCCAGGACAAAAAAGAGGATCTGTTGGAGCGTTACGCCATCCCAGCCCTCGAGTTGACCACTGGTAACGGCTCTGCCGCCATCATGCCTGAATGGAAGACCAGGCTCGAGAACCTGCCCGGTGTCACCGGTGTCAACACAGAAGGCTATACTTTTCATATTGCGGTCAAGGATGTTTTTTCCGCACAAAGCCAGATCATGCAAGATGCCTTGCAGCATAAACTTCACTTTGAAAAATTGGAAGTGGTCAAACCTTCTCTTGAAGATATCTTCATGCAGTTGACCGGGAGTCAAAAATGAATTTCACCACCGCGTTAGCCAAAGAATTTCTCGAACAGCGTCGTACCCGTAAATTCCTGATCGCGCTGATCGTGTTGGCCTTGTTTGGAATGACCTCGCCTTTAATGGCCAAGATGACCCCACAGATCATGACCTTGGTGCCCGGGGGAGAGGCCTACGTGAACTTGATCCCGACACCCACCATCAACGATGCCGTTGCCCAATATGTGAAAAACATCACCCAGTTTGGAGTGCTGCTGGCATTGGTATTCAGCATGGGCGCCGTGGCCGTAGAAAAAGACAAGGGAACCGCCGCCATGATCCTGTCCAAACCGATGCCGCGCGGCAGTTTTCTGCTCGCCAAGTTTTCGGCCCTGGCATTGACCTTCATCATCGCGGTTTTGATCGCGGGGTTAAGTTGCTACTACTATACCTACTTTCTCTTCGGAACCCTGGACGCGATTAATTGGATCGCTTTGAACGGCCTGGTCATCCTTTACATTCTGGTGTATGTGTCTCTCACACTCTTCTTTTCCACCCTGACACGCACCCAATTTGTGGCCATCGGATGTTCATTTGGAACCCTGATCCTGCTGGGGATTTTGAGCAGCCTGCCAGGAATGTCTGCCAACTTGCCAGATGGGTTGATCGTTAACGCCTCAAGCTTAATGATGGGCTTGCCGGTCACTAATTGGACAAGTTTGTGGGTAAGCGTGGGAATAATTATCATCAGTCTGGTGGGCGCCTGGTTGATTTTTAAGAATCAAGAATTGTAGTTAATAAACAGATGTTTCACGTGAAACAAAAATAAATGGGGGAAAGAGTTGTTTCACGTGAAACACATTCCATAACCAGAAACAATTTTCATCTACAACTATATCTGAATAATTAACACTTCCTGTTTTCCATAAAACAGCATATACTCATTCTGCAGATTGTTATATCGGCAACAAATCACGAACAGAAGGATGGAGTATGTCATTCAGTATTGGACTCTTTTTAACTTATCTTTTCTCGATATTACTTATCATTGGTTTGCCCGCGGCGGCGATCACGATCTTGATCAAGCGTTTCAAAGTGAAATGGTGGCTTTTCCTGGTGGGGCTCGGAACCTATGTGGTCTCGCAGGTGATCTACTATTTTGTGATCTCCCAGATCAGCAAGTTGTTCACAAATGGGTTTATCAAAGCCCCTTCTGAGAACTGGCTGCCCTTATTCAATGGGGTCGTTTTAGGATTTTTATTGGCTTTGTTTGAAGAGGGAGTGCGTTACTTTGGTTTGCTGTTGGTGAGAAAAAAGGTAAAAAGGCTGCCCTCAGCCCTGGGTGTTGGGGTTGCCCACGGAGGACTCGAAGCCATCGCCCGTAATGCCTGGCCTTTTTGGCCGCTCTATGGAGTGTTTATCATCCAGTTCCTGCAGATCTTGTTCTTTAATCCCGCTACTGTGATTGCCAAAGGTGGCTCGCTCGAGGTTGTTCAAAATACTTTGAACTACATTGCTTACTACTGGTCTCAACCTTTCCATCTTGGGCTGCAGCCCGGGTTGGAAGCCCTGATCGGTTTTGTTACCCAAATCGCATTCACGGTATTGGTTTGGAAAGCGGTGAGAAAACGCAACTTTGGTTGGTTTGGACTAGCTTTTCTGTATCATTTCCTGTTCCAATTCGCTACGGTTTATTTGACCCTGCGCGAGACGACTAATTGGGTGCAACTCGCTGTGATGTCTGTTTTCATCCTTTTATCCGGTTACCTCATTTGGTATATGTTGAAAGAGGCCGCGGATAAAGCTAAACCAAGACTGGAAGCTGGTAGTGAATTAGAGACCGTTGAGGAAACTGAGTCTGACTTGTCTTCTGACGAATATGATCTCGAAGAAGAAGATTATGATGAAGACGAAGAGGATGAAGAAGATGATGAAGATGATGAAGATGGTAAAGATGGTGAAAATGAAGAAATAGATGAAGTCGAAGTCACCGCTAAACCACTAAAAAAGAAAGCGGTAAAGGGTGCGAAAACAGGAACCTTCCTGGATGATCTAGAGTAGACAAAAGAACCGGACATCAACAGTCCGGTTCTTTTTTTTTTAGGTCAGAAAAGCGATCACTTTACCAACATCGTCGTTCATCAGGATGGAAAGACATTTATCAGGAGAGTAGTCTCCAATATTTAAGACATGCAGGCAAGCGGCGTACTTTTCTTCGGTATTGACCCATTCGTACACATGGTTTGGCATGTGTTCAAAGAAGTCTTCGTTGAAAACGGTCTTGGGGTCGTCCAGTTGAAGCGCCAGTGGGTAGATCTGCGCTTCGAGCAAGTCTTGGAAGAAATGCGTCCCCAAGGAGGGTTCAGGGGGCAAGCCAACATGTTCACCGGCTAACTCCACCAATGCCTTGGCGTGATAGATATCACCGTAAGCAATGGGTACGCCGAGATCGGCGTTGGAGCTGCCCCATCTGCCAGGCCCCACACAAATAAAGCGTTCGTTTTGCAGGGCTTCATTGACCTTTCCAACCATTCGAGCGAGTTCCATTCTTTCAGTATTGCTCTTTAAGGCAAAATAGTTTATTGCTTTGACGTAAACCACATAATTGATCTTGTTGATCTTTCCACGCGGAACCATGAACTCAGATGAAAAGATCAGGTCGTGTGAATCAAGGTTGGTGGGTAGTTTCTCAACATCCGCATCACTCAAGTGACTTTGCGGCCGGCATTGCAGCATTGCAATCCCCAATTTTGGCTGCAAACCAACATCCTGCTTCAAACTAATGGCAAATTCCACATCCACCGGCGAATGATATGCCAATTCCAGTGTTTTTAGGATGGCTTTCATGCGGTTGTTAAACGGCGTGCGCTGCAACAGTACGTCAAAGGTTAACACAAGATCTTTGCTGTCTTTGATCAGCATGCTTCGAATGGTTTCAAAATATCCACCTTCGTCTGTCTGGGCAATGTATCGCAGGGGAGGGTAATCCGAATCTAAAACATCTTTGACTGGCATGGTGGTCAAAATATTCTTTTTCAGATCGATCAAATCAACAAATTGCTGAGAGTAACGACGGATCGTTTGGGGGTCATTGCTGGGACGCAGTAATGGATGACTCAAAGCCACCAACCGCGGATAGTCATTACCAACCCGATCCACGGCGCGGGTGCCCAATCCCCAAACCAGGCGCACGAAGCCGTCTTCCGCCTTGATCTGAGGTGCCCAACGGTAAAGGTTGCGGCTGAAGGCCACCCCTGCGGCATGCGGCATCAGGTAATCACCATATCGCTCCCCTTCGACGATTTGAATGAGCAGCGCCATGCGTTCGTCATAGTCTTGCAACCCTTTGCTGCGGCGATAGACCAACGCGTTTGGATTGAAAACTGAGGCATAGATTTGCGCAATGGCGCAGGTCAGGTTCTTTATATTTTCTTCAAGGGTTCCCTGATTTGGGCAGAAAATACTCTCGTACTTTCCGGCAAATGCCGTACCAAAACTATCTTCCAACAGGCTCGAAGAGCGTACGATCAAGGGTTGCTTGCCGATCTTGATCAACATGGTCTGGATCTGATCCAGAATGTATGGCGGGAAAGTTCCTTCGTGAAACTCTTTTTCAATGCGGGGATAGTCCACCCGCATCTCATCTTCGGTTTTGTACTTCTGATCATTCCATCCGATCAGGTTATTGACCGACATAAAAGTATAGAACTCATCAGATCCCACATAAAAAGACTCGGGAATCGTAATATTGGCGCTTTCGCCCAATTCAGGAGTGTTCTTTAAAATATGCTGCGCGAGCAGCATGCCGGCGGCTTTTCCACCGATGCGACCCGCTCCAATCTTGCGCCGTCTGATCTCTGCCAGGTCATTAACGGTCAACCATTCTTTGGCAATGTTTATATAACGCAATTGGTCGCTGATCATGGTGCGGATAAGAACCACTTTTGATTCTTCAAGCCTGGGGATTAAACGCGTACGTGTTTCATCAGGCATGCGTTCAATGGTCATGGCCTGTTCAAAAACCAGATCCAGTGGTGCCAGTTCAGGATTAATGGCCAGATGTTGTTCGGTGGGCGTGATTCCTTTCTCAACCAATACTTCGTTGATCATGGTTTCCATTAATTCAAAAGGCAGATGCCGGCTGAACAAGAGATCGGTCAGTTGATCTCGTAAGACCGCTTTTCTGGTTTCCCAAATATCTGAGGGCTCCTGATAGTAAGGATTGTCGATCCCTTCCATTCTCTGGGTTTGGATCGCCTCGCTGCGCACCTGGGCTTCAAATTCCTTGGCGTCAACGATGCCCCGCGTAAACAATTCAGCCCGCATGCGCGCGCGAATTTTCGGTCCCAGGATCGGGTATTGACCCAGGGCGATCATTAAGCTGAGAAGTCTTTCAGAGGAATTGGGTAAAAAATCCATAATATTTATTTCTAGAAATAATTACCCTGTTGGTACAAATTTCCCCTCGCTTGCGTGAGGGGAATGGGTCAGGAATTATTGGTTGATTTTAGCCCAGATGCATTGGCATGATCACGTGGGTAAAATTGTCATCACCGACAGGGCTGATCACCCCAGGGGTGTTGTTGGCGTTGGTTTCAAGCGCCACGTTGGGCGAGTGGATCACATCCAACACTTCGCGCAAGAAGCGCACGTTAAAGGCGATCAACAGAGGCGAGCCTTCAATATTGGCTTCCATCTGGATATCAGATTTGCCGGTCTCTTCAGTGAGTGCGCTGATCTCGACTCGACCTGAGTTATTCTCTTCAGGGATGATATTAAGTTTCACCACGTTATTGCCTTCTCGGGCAATGATCTCGGCTTGTTTGCAAGCCTTTAAGAAGGCAGGTGTTGAGATAGTGGTGCGGGTCTTAAAGTTATGCGGAATGATGGCGCGAAAATCAGGGAAGTTTCCATCAATGAGTTGTGAGACTAATTCGGCATCGTTCAAATGGAAGATTACCTGTCCGCGTCCTTGCGGTACCACCATGGTGACAGTCTTGTCACCTTCGGTTGCGATGCGGGCCAGCTCGCTCATCGCCCGGGCGGGAATGATGATCGAGAAATCCTGTTGGATCGGGTTGGCCAAAAGTTCCTTTCGTACAGAAATACGGAATCCGTCGGTGGCTGCCAGGGTGATCTGGTTCTCTTTTACTTCCATTTTGACGCCCTGCAGCACCGGTCTGGCTTCATCCGCTGAGGCGGCAAAAGCCACCTGCTGGATCATCTCTTTGAAGTCTGTCACACTCAGATCCACGCCTTCGGCCAGGTTGGGTACAGGGATGGGTGGAAAGTCTTGCGCGTCGATACCCTTGATGTCATGAACGGAGCTGTTGCACACCAGGGTGATGGTCTGGGTGCGAGTATCCAGTGATAGCTGGACGTTTTCAGGAGGAAAAGTACCGATCAAGTCCACCAACGTGCGAGAAGGCACGGTAATTGAGCCTTCTTCCTGAATCTGGGCGGGAATCCAACAAGTGATGCCCATTTCGAGATTTGTGGCCGAAAGGCGCAGTCGTCCTTCATCGGTCGCTACAAGCACATTTGCCAAGACTGGCAAAGTACTGCGTGGAGAAACGGCGCGGCTTACAACGCTGAGTCCGTGAGCCAGATGTTGTTGGGTGACAGTGGCTTTCATGGGCGTCCTCTTTTATCTAGGGTTTTTCGTACTAATGAGTATACAACGAGACGAATAAAAAAACCAGTCAAAGAAACGGCGGATTCGATGATTCTGCTGTACAATTTTGGTAACCAAGGAGTGGATCATGTCTAAGGAACCGGAGTGTTTTCGACAGGCTTTCTCTCTCTACTCGCAGGGTGATTATGAACAAGCGTTTTCCTCTCTCTCCAGTGCGACTGAAATTCCCGCTGGCTGGCTTGGACGTTGGTATGAGATTCGTATGGATCTGGCTGCTCGTTGCGGCTGGTTGGATCTGGCAGAAGACATCTTAGAGGCTGCTCTTGATCTGGGATATTTTTTCAACGAATTCGTACTGCGCAGAGATGACGATGTCATGGAATTGCAGGGACGACCCCGCTTCGAGATCTTGGTGGAACGCAGTTTTAATGCATTGAAAGAAGCTCAATCACAGTCTCAGCCGCAATTAAAAATATTAGTACCCGTTCCTTTTACGTCTGTACTCCATCCGACCATGTTTTTTTTGCACGGTAACAATCACACAGCAGAAGAATATCTTGAAGAATGGAAACCTCTCACCAGAGAGAATTGGCTGGTGGCGATGCCACAGTCTTCTGAACTCAGCGGTAAAAACCAATATGTGTGGAACGACTTCAATCGGGTGGATGTTGAAATATCGCAACACTATCAAAGTGTTTGCAAGGCTTATCAAATTGACCCGCAGAGAACCATTGTATCTGGCTTTTCAAAAGGCGGTCACGCTGCCATCTATTCAACGTTGAAGGGATTTATTCCTGCACGCGGATTCATCGCACTGGCAGCTTATGTGGGGGATGCCGCCTGGCTGGCGCCTTTGTTGGAGAATCCTGACAACAAGAAACTGCGAGGTTATTTTATCCTCGGCGGAAAGGATCAAGTTTGCACCTCAGGAGCCTTAAAACTGGTCGAGAAATTACGTACTTATAGCATCGCCTGTGAAGTGGAGATGTTTCCAGAAATGGGTCATGCCATACCTGATCCTTTGATCGAAGTTGTGGATCGTGCCATCCAGTTCATTTTAAACGAATGAGGCAAATGCTTATGGATAAACTAAAAATCTTTCCGTTGACCTCATGGCGTTGGGGTGATTTTGAGAGTCTCTTTGAGAGTAACAGCAATTGTTCTAGTTGTTGGTGCACCTGGTGGCTGTTGGCCAATAAAGAGTTCAATCGGTTAGGCAAGGACGGACGTAAAGAGTCCATGCGAACGCTTGTTCATTCAGGGTTCGAGCCCGGAATACTGGCTTATGTGGATGACATTCCTGCCGGCTGGGTGGCGCTTGCCCCGCGTGAGGCGTATATTCGCCTCAAGACATCCAGAAAACTGGCCGCTGTGGATGATTTACCTGTCTGGGTGATCTCTTGTTTCTTCGTTCACCGAAAATTTCGCAAGATGGGTCTGATGCAGGCATTGATCGAAGCTGCCTGCCAGTATGCCCGCACAAAGAATGCCAAATGGATCGAGGCATTTCCGATAAAAGTTGGTGAGAAAATCGGGAACTCTGAAATCTATACCGGGGTGGAGTCAGTCTTTTTGAACAATGGGTTTAAGTTGCTCATCGAAAGAGAAGGCCGATCGATCGTAAGAAAATCTCTTTAATATTTTCTAGAAATAATAATTGATTGAATTAAAGGAAGAAAAAACTCCTCGTGGAAATCCACGGGGAGCGCATGTTATAATCAAGGTGCCGAAGGTGGGAATCGAACCCACATTCCTCACGGAACACGATTTTGAGTCGTGCGCGTCTGCCAATTCCGCCACTCCGGCATCAATAGTCAGAGTATATCTGACAAATTCACATGGGTCAAGGGATACTTAATGAAACTCGGAATCATCGGTCTACCCCAATCTGGAAAAACCACCCTCTTCAATGCCTTAACGCGTGCCATGCAGCCCACCGGTGTGACCGGCAAGATCGAAGTCCATACCGCGGTGGTGGACGTACCCGATGCGCGCGTGGATAAACTCTCTGCCATGTTTAACCCCAAAAAGACCATCTACACCAAGGTCACTTACGTGGATATCGCCGGCCTGGATGGCAGTGCCAACAAGGGCGGCATTTCTGGCACGCTGTTGAACCAGCTAACCCAGTTGGACGGGTTTATTGAAGTGGTGCGTGTCTTTGAAGACGAAAATGTGGTTCACATCCACGAATCAGTCAACCCTATGCGCGACATCCAGAACATGGATAGCGAGTTTCTGCTTAATGATCTAATCTCGGTGGAACGCAAGCTGGAACGCCTCAACGAAGAAAAGAAAAAAGGCGCCGGCCGCGATAAAACATTGGTGGAACGCGAGCTGGCCTTGTTTGAAAAATTCCATGAAGTACTCGGCAAAGATATTCCCCTGCGGGATATCGAGATCACAGCCGAAGAAGATAAACTGCTTTCTGGATTCGGTTTTCTCAGCCGCAAACCCTTGTTGATCGTGCTCAATACCTCTGAAGGACAAAAAGCCCCTGAGGTCGCATACGATCATAAACACAGCAAAGTGGTTTCGCTGCAGGGCAAGCTTGAAATGGATATTGCACAGCTTTCACCAGAGGAAGCCCAGATGTTCCTCACGGAGTACGGCATCGAGGAACCCAGTCTGAACCGCATGATCCGCCTGTCTTATGATCTGCTGGGACTGCAATCATTCTTTACCGTTGGACCCGATGAATGCCGCGCGTGGACGGTGCGTCGCGGAGCTGCTGCTCCAGAAGCCGCAGGTGAGATCCACAGCGATCTGCAAAAAGGCTTCATCCGTGCTGAGGTGATTTCTTATGATGATCTGATCTCACTGGGCGGCATGACAGAGGCCAAGGCCAAAGGTCGGCTGCGACTTGAAGGAAAAGAATATATCGTTCAGGATGGAGACATTCTCAACATCCGCTTCAATATCTAATGATCAACTCCCGGCAGCCTGTCGGGAGTTTGCTTATCAACAAAGGAGATCTCACATGACCGGATTATTTGACCCTTTCACCATTAAATCGATCACTCTCCGTAATCGCATCGGCATGTCGCCAATGTGCCAATACAGTTATCAAGATGGCTACTCCAACGACTGGCAGTTAATGCATTTGGGCGCACGCGCGGTTGGCGGTGCCGGGTTGGTAATCGCCGAAGCCACAGCCATCGACCCTGTCGGCCGCATTACCCCTTATGATGTGGGTATTTGGGATGACGACCACATCGAACCGCTGCGCCGGGTGACGAATATCATCCATTCACAGGGTGCGGTACCAGGAATACAGATCGCGCATGCCGGCCGAAAGGCATGTGTAGGAAAACCCTGGGGAGAAGAGCGTGGCCGACCGATCGTCAATTCAGACTCCCGCTGGTGGAAGGCGGTCGGTCCGAGTTCCATTGCCTTTTCTCCTGATCACCAGGTGCCGCACGAGCTAACTGTGGCCGAGATCCACGGCTTGCAGCGCGCGTTCATGATGGCTGCCAGGCGCGCGCATGAAGCAGGGTTCGAATGGCTTGAGATTCATGCCGCGCACGGCTACCTGATCCACGAGTTTTACTCGCCCTATTCCAATCAACGCACGGATGAATACGGCGGTAGTTTTGAGAATCGCGTGCGTTTCTTGTTGGAAATCGTAGACAAGGTGCAAACGGTATGGCCAAAAGACCTGCCTCTGACGGTGCGAATTTCAGGCACGGATTGGCTGGAGGATGGTTGGTTGGTGGAAGATTCGGTGGCACTGGCTAAATTGCTTAATAAAACTGGGGTGGATCTGATCGATTGCAGTTCGGGTGGCAACGTGGCGGATGCTTCTCTGCCGTTTGGGCCAGGCTATCAGGTTCCCATTTCTGAGGCCATTCGCAAAGAAGCGAAAATCGCCACGGCTACCGTCGGGCTGATAAAGTCTCCGCACCACGCGGATGCCATCATCCGCAATGAGCGCGCCGATATTGTGCTGTTGGGTCGGGAATTTCTGCGAGATGCCTATTGGCCCTTGCACGCCGCCAAGGAATTAGGTGTTGAAATGCAAGCTCCTCCGCAATACCTGCGGGCGTTTTAGTCCAACTTGCCGATCAAGTCTTGCAGGTTGTTGAGATCCACTCGTGAGGTCATGTCAAGGCTGAGGGGAGTGACCGAAACCATTTTGTCCGTTCGGAAAGTGCCCGCGTCGGTGGAGGGATCGTTCAAGTCATCCGCGTGTGGGGCTGGGTGGGCGTCCACCGTCCAATGCTGACCGGGTTGGGTGGGTTCTTTGAAATAGGCAACGAAATAAGGGTGCTTGCTCAAACGGGTCACTCTCCAACCAGTCTCTGGTGTGGCGTGTGCCGGAACATTGACATTTAACACCATCACATCAGGCGGCATTTGTTTTTCGAGCATCACCTTGGCAAAACGCCGGGTAAAAATGGCTGCTGTTGAAAAATCCACTTCCTTTGAATATCCCAGGTAATCTTCATTGAGTAGTTGAAGAGATACGGCCAGGGAAGGCACGCCGTTTGAGGCTCCTTCCAGGGCGGCACCCACCGTGCCAGACATGGTGATGTCAATGGATGGATTTTCGCCATAATTAATGGCTGAAACCACCAGGTCGGGTTTTTCTTTTAGAATGGCGAATATCCCATAATTAACGGTTTGAGCCGGGGAGGCACCCACAGCGTAACAAGTCCAGTCCTGTCCGCCAATGTTCAGGGTGATGGGCTTGACCTCGCCATCCGATTTGGAAGGCACGCTGCGGCCGGCGCCTGAGTGCTGCTCACGCGGCGCAGCCACGGTTACAAAGCCGATTTTGGATAGTTCAGTAGCGGCAGCCCACAGACCGGGTGAATGGATGCCGTCATCATTGGTTAAGAGAATTTGAGGTTTTCTAGTCATTTTTTTCTCGAAAGAATTAGTTTTAGGTAAAAAAAAGAGCGGTTTCCCGCTCTTTACGTGTGCCCCCGGCAGAACTCGAATCTGCAACCTTTTGCTCCGCAAGCAGACGCTCTGTCCAATTGAGCTACGAGGGCATGCACACCTTAAGCCCAACAAATATACTCTACTTGGCATGAATCGTCAAGATTCACCGATCGGGTGGAACTTTGAACCAATGAATCAGCTATAAAAATAAACGGATGATTGCCACCACCGCCATACCCACCAATACGGTGGCAAACATGCTGCGCGTCTTCCAGGCGGTGAAGCCGGCGGGCAGGGCTGCCCACAGGTAAAGATTGTTCCAATGCAGGTTAAAACTACCATCACTGATCAACAGTGACGGTAACAGTAAGGCAGAAAGCACTGCCACCGGCACGTATTTGAGCCAGGCTTCAATAAAGGGAGGAAGCTTCTTGCCGCGTAGGAACCAGGCCGGCAGCAGACGCGGCAGGTAGGTTACCAGTCCCATGCCGATCATGGTCAAAAGCACCATTTGATCGCTCATGCTTTCTCCTCCTGCACTGGTGAGTTCTCACTCTCTCCCGTTTTATGTTTTTTTGTTTCGATAATTGCTCCCAGGGTGGCACCCATCAGGGTGGCCAGGATCACGTTCCATTGGGTGACGCCCAACCCCCAAATCAAGAGAGAGATCATCCCTCCAGTGGCCGCCACCAACAGGTGCCGACGGTTCTTTATCTGCAAGATTAACAGGGCAATGAACATAGCTGGCAGCGCGTAATCGAGAGCGAAGGGTTTAACATCCGAGATCAGATTGCCGGCCAGAACCCCCAGGATCGTGCCAACCACCCACGCGCTTTGACAGATCAGGTTGATACTCACGGCCGGCAGAGGCTCAGTCTCGCCTTTTTCAAATCGCAGGCTGTGCACGGCAAAGGTCTCATCGGTCAACTCATAACAGAAGCCAGCCACTTCGGCTTTTTTCCACGATCTCATGTGAGTGGATAAGGAAGCGCTCATTAACATGTGTCGAAGGTTTACTATGAAGGTGGTCAGAATGATGGAAACGGGATTAAGTCCTTGTGAAAAAAAAGCCGTCGCCATTAATTGGGCCGAGCCGGCGAAAACGATGATCGACATCAAAATGGTGTTCAATGTGCTGATGCCGGCATTGATTCCTAATACGCCGTAGGCAAAACCAACGGGCAGATATCCCATCACCACTGGTAAGGCGGGTGATAGTTTTTTTATCCCTGCAAACAGTTTATCCTTATCTTTCATGACAGTTTTCTTTCTGAATAAGGCTTGATTATATCAAGTTTGCCATCATCAAAGGTGACATTTCATAGTAGAATAGGTGACGTTTCACTATTTTTAGTCAATTGACAGGTATCTTGCGATGTGCTATTCTAGCCATCGATAAGAATCACATATCGTTTACGAAAGGATAATACCCATGGCCACAATGATTAATGATGAGTGCATCTCTTGCGGTGCCTGCGAAGCCGAATGTCCTGAGGGAGCCATCTCTCAAGGTCCCGACAAATACGTGGTTGATCCCGCCAAATGCACCGACTGCCACGCCTGCGCCGATGTCTGCCCGACTGGCGCCTGCGTTCCCGCTTAATAATTAAAAAGCACAATTAAGAGGCAGTCTGATTTTGCAGACTGTCTCTTTTTGTTGTAAACTTCAAAATTGAAGATGATATCTATTGGTCATCGAGAGGTCATGTGAAAAAATTTATTGCGGTTGCTGGCAATATCGGTGTTGGAAAATCCACCCTGGTGGAAATGATCTGTGAACGACTCAATAGCAAACCCTTTTATGAACCTGTCACAGAAAATCCATACATTTCTGATTTTTACAAGGATATGTATTCATGGAGTTTTCATTCGCAAATATTCTTTCTGACCCACCGACTGCGTATTCACCAGGAACTGGTGCGCAATGCAGGATCGGTAATTCAGGATCGCAGTATATATGAGGATGCCGAGGTTTTCGCGCATAACCTGTTTGTGCAAGGAAAAATGAGCGAGCGAGATTACAGCACCTATCGTTCACTCTACCGCACCCTGGCGGAATATTTGCCACCACCTGATTTAATGATCTACCTGCGCGCGTCGGTGCCTACCCTGGTGAAACGTATAACCCTGCGTAATCGTGATTACGAACAACAGATCGCTCCAGAATACTTATCCCGTTTAAATGATCTTTATGAAAATTGGATCACCCATTTTACATTGTGCCCAGTTCTTACTGTTCCTTCCGATGATCTGGACTACGTGGCTCATCCCCGCCACCTTGAATTGATCCTCTCAAAGATCCAAGAAAAATTAACTGGCAAAGAGGAAGTTATTTTCACTCGCGAAGAAACAGAAAAGGACTGACCTCAACAAGATCAGTCCAGTTTCAAAAATTGCTAATAAGTCTATACTGGATCTACCACCAGTTTGATGGCCGTACGTACCTTGCCATCAATTTCAACATCCACAAACTCCGGATAACACTTGATATTAATTCCGTCTTCCTCCAAATATCCTTTGGCCAGAACTAACGCCTTGATCGCTTGATTCACTGCACCTGCACCAATTGCCTGAATATCCGCGTGCTTGTGTTCACGCATTACTCCCGCAATGGCCCCCGCGACAGCAGCTGTGCGAGAATTGGCTTTGACCTTAATGACATCCATTTCTACACTCCCTTCTGGATTGATGGTCTTTCAAAAAAGCCTTGGGGGCAAACTGCCTAAACCTATGCAGATTGTACAAGAATTTATAACCAGTTTCAATACTTCTTTTAATGTGCTCACGTGATGTGGAAAAGTGTGAAACATATTAACTTATTGGGTTAATATCAGAATAGTAGTCGTCGCAGTGGCTGTGGATTTGTGGATAACGCAAATAAAACTGATAATTGCCATACATATCCAACTAGTTAAGGATTTAACGCCAGATATGGTGTTTGTCTATGCACACCATTATTGTGCAGAAAACAGCTTGTTTCCCTTTTTTATGGAAGGAATCAAATCCCGTTGAATAACTGTGGAAAAGCACTTCGTTTTGTCCACACCAATTCTTTGTCAGAATATGAATTTATCCCCAAGCGAAGAGGTTTTCTCCACAGAAAAAAGGGGAGTTATCCACAGTTTATGCGATCAATGTGAACAGAACTAAAGGGAATCGACGGCTTCTTCGACCTGGTCAAGCGCCGCGTCAAGGCCGTCCAGGCGGGAGGTCAAAGTCTTGTTATCCAGCCCGAGTTCCTGACAGAAGGATAACCAGGTTTTATGGGGCTCTTCGGTCCGGGCAAAGCATGAAGCGGCCATGGACCAAATGTCGAGCAGCAGCCATACGGCCGCGGCTGGGCGTTCCTCGGCCATGGCGAAGATGGCCTTCTCATAATAGTTCCGGCGGTTGGGGTGGATGCTGGGAGGAATGGCTTTGGCTTCTTTAAGGGACTCAAAAGCAGCTCCCAGTCCCTCGAGCCAGAGAGTGAACTGCTCGTTGGTCACTTTATCACTGGTGAAAAGATCCACCAGGCTGCCGGTGATGTCGGGCAGACCGGCTTTGGCAGCGCACTCGGGCAGATCCAAAAAGAGGCGGCGCACGGGCAGGGGCATGCCGCTGATGGTGGCCACGGCATTGGCCGTCTCGCGGATGGCATCCAAAAAAATGCGGGTGCGTTTGATGCCCTGGGGAACAGCACCCTCCACCAGGGATTGCCAGTTTTGGCGGGCGGAGGTTAACAAAAACCGGCAGCGGGCGGCCACGTTGGCCGGCAGCCAGAACTGTGAAATGGCGGAGGAGCGGGTTTGATCGAACCAGTGCGTGGAATCTTGAAGGGAGATGGCGCCAAGCTCGAGGGCGCCGCCGATCCACGGATCAAGACGCAGTTTGCGGGCGGGGGCGAATTCCTCCTGGGTGTAATGCGCGATATCCAGGTGCACATCGGCGTTGATACGCATGATCTCACGTCGAGCATTGATGGGCCGGTCGTGCACGCAGATCAGGTCAATATCGGTCACCCCGCCGATAAAAGGCTCACGGTCACGCACCAGGGAACCCACCAGGTAAACGCACACCAGTCCGCGGTCTTTGGCGGCAAATTTGGCGGCATTTTCGCGGGCGAGGTTGAGCAGGATTTCGCGGGTGACACGCATGGGCTTCCTCCGGTGGCGGAATCAGGTGATGGGCAGTTGAGGTTGGAAGGGAGCTTCAAGGAGAGCTTCGTCGATGCGGGCTTTGATGATGTCAAAATCCATTTGCCGGCTGACGAAATCCAGTTCGTCGGTCTGGATGACCAGCACGCTGGAGTTGCGGGCAGAACCGAGGTAATAATCGTCGTAAGAGCGGTTGAGTTGCTCGATGTAGGCGCTTTCCATGGTGCGCTCGTAGGGGCGGTCGCGTTGGGCAATGCGGCGCATCAGGGTGGAGGTATTGGCTCGCAGGTAAACCACCAGGTTGGGCGGGGTGATCTTTTCAGCCAGGGCTTCCTGCACATTGTAGTACATATCCAGTTCGTCGCCCTTGAGGTTGATGCGGGCGAAGAGGGCGTCTTTTTCGAAGGTGTAGTCGCTGATGAAGGTTTTACCGCTTTCAAGGCGGTCGTTGATGTTGCGCCGCTGTTGATGATAGCGGCTGAGCAGGAAAAAGATTTGGGTTTGAAAGGCGTAACGCGCGCGGTCTGAATAGAAATTACTCAAAAACGGGTTTTCTTCAAAGACCTCGAGCACCAGTTCGGCGTCGAAAGCGGATTGAAGCATTCTGGCGAGGGTGGTTTTGCCCACCCCAATGACACCTTCAATGGCAAAATACATGCGGGGGTTACTCCAGCCGATTGAAATATGGGGATGAAACGATAGAGAAAATATACCATAATTCGTATTTGTAGGGGTGCATAACCGTAGGAGGAAATTCACACCTGCCCTTGTGGGCGGTGCAAGGGTGAATTACCCCTACATAATCAAATTACCACGGCCAGTGCTGGCCGCTCTCGTTGATAAACGGAATGATCGGGTCAAGGGTCGGCAGGGGGTATCCCAGGCTAGTCATGACGATGGAAAGCTCCCCGCGGTGGTGGGCTGAATGGATGAGAGACTGCGCCAGCAGTTGCCAGCGCGGCAGTTTGAAGGGCTGCCCGCCGATGGGGATCTCGATGATCTCCATCAAGCGTTCTTCGCTGACCCAGTCGAGGTATTTTTGGCGCTCCGCGGCCACCTGGGTAAAAGCGGCTGTGACTTCGGGCAGGCCGAGGCTTTTATCGGGCGCCGCCTTGGGGTTGACCGGCTTGCCTTCGCTGCGTGCCAGAAAGAAGAATTCGGTGGTCAGCATGTGGGTCAGCAAGGCCAGCACCGATCCGTGGCTGGGGGAGGTTTGGGCGACGAGTGCGCTTTCGTCCATGGAAGAAGCGGTTTGCAGCACCAGGCCGTTGGCGTGATCGTTGTAATGATGAAATACGAGAAGGGCGGATTTATTCAGGCTCTCCATTGAGACCTCCCTGGTCTGCCACCCAGTATTCCCCGCCGCCGCCGGCGCGCTCCATCAGCTTGAACTCGATCATACCTCTACGGATGGAGGCGGTATCTTCGTTGAAACGTTTGAGGATTTCGTTGACCTCTTTTTCGGGGTAGCGTTTGCCCGGCTCAAAGGCCTTGAGCACGTGGCGCAGCAGCATGATGAACTTCTTCTCCTGGGCGGGGAAGGCGGTGATGCGGCCTTCTTCATCCAGGAAGTTCGAAAGCACCTTGCGCTCGAAGGCGTCGTCTCCCAGACCCTCTGAGAGTTTAGGCAGATTTTCGTCTTGCAACAGTGTGCGCGAGAGGGTCTTGAGGGTCTCGGTCTGGAGCGAGTAAATGTAGTAGTGCCCGTCCGCGCGGGCGCTGACCAGCCCGGCCTTGGAGAGGGTGGCCAGATGGTGCGAGGTGGTGCTGACGGAAAGCCCAAGCGCTGAAGCCAGCTTTTCCACAGAGTTGGGGGCTTGCGCCAGCAGGCCCACGATCTTGAGGCGGTTCTCGTCCGCCAGGGCTTTGAAAAAAGCCAGTAGTTCGGCTAATTGTTCCTGTTCGGTCATAGGTGCTCCTTGACAACGTTTCGACGTGTGTAGAAATGATTTTACGATGATAAGGAGTGGGTGTCAAGGGGAAGAACAGGGATCAGGCGCTCAGTAATGAGTGATCAGGCACTCAAGCTGCCATTGGACGACCTAATAACAACACCAGTGAGGTTGCAAAACACACCAACACCACCCCAAAGGCTGCCAGCATGCCGTACTGCAATGCCGGATTGATGCTGCCCTGTGGGTAAACGATCTGCATCACCACGCGCGTGAACCACAAAACGCAGGTGGCGGCCAGCAGCACGATCAGGGCAAAGCGGTTGGGCTTGCCAAAGACAAAGAGCAGGTTCATCAGCCCGAAAAGCACCAGGCACAGCGAGAAGAAGACGTTGATGGCGCGCACGGCGGCGACAAGTTCCGTGGCCTTGGGGTCCATGTAGGAGTACCATTTCCAGGCGCGCGGGACGAAGAAGTGCCAGACGCCGAAGCCGATCGAAACCAGGCTGCCGAAACTCACCAGAATCTTGGAAAGCAGGTTCATATCCCTCCATTACGTAAACCCCCGGAATTTTCGAAAATTCCGGGGGTTTGTTTGTCAACTACTTCGTCATCTTATCGAGCTGATCGACCAGGTCTTTCAAGACGTCAAATCCGCCCTGCCAGAAGGCTTCCTTGCTGACATCCACGCCGGCGTCGGCCAGCACCTGCATGGGGGCTTTCGAGCCGCCGGCCGCCAGCAAGGCAATGTACTTGGGCTTGAAGGCTTCGCCCTCGGCTTTGTAGCGTTTGTAAAGCGAAAGCACCAGCAGCTGCCCGAAGGCGTAGGCGTACACGTAGAAGGGGGTGCCGTAGATGTGGGGGATGGAGACCCATTCCCACTTGAACTCGTCCGAGATCTCCATGGAGTTGCCAAATTGCTTCTCGAGGTTCTTCATGTAAGCCGCGGAAAGCTCATCCACGGAGGCGCCGTCGACGATCATTTGGTGGGCTTCGATCTCAAATTTGGCGAAGAAGGCCTGGCGCTGGATGGTGGCGTAGGCGTCGTCCATCTGTTTGAAGAGCAGGTCGCGCTTGACGGATTCATCCGTTTCTTCGGCCAGCAGGCGATCCACCAGCATCATCTCGCCGAAAGTGGAAGCCGTCTCGGCCAGGGGCAGGCAGGCGTGCTGGGTGAAGAGGGTGTGCTTTTCAGCCAGCATGGAGTGGATGGCGTGACCCAGTTCGTGCGCCATGGTGGCCACATCGTCCGTTTTGCCCTGGTAGTTAAGCAGCACCCAGGGGGTCAGCTCGGGAGTGACGGTGGCACAGAAAGCGCCGCCGCGTTTGCCCTTGCGTACTTCAGAATCCAAATGATCCTGTTGGAAGACACGGTCGGCCAGCTCGGCGAAGCGTGGATCGAATTCCTTGAAAGAGGTCAGCACGGTTTCGCGTGCTTTCTCATAAGCGTAGGCCTTATCCGCTTTGGCGACGGGGGCATACACGTCATAGCGGCGCAGTTTCTTCATGCCCAGCAGTTTGGCTTTCAGTTTGAAAAAGCGCTGGAAGATGGGCGTGTTCTTTTCGGCCACCTTGAGCAGCAGCGCGATGACCTCATCCGGCAGGTCGTTGCCCAGGTTGCGCGCGGAGATGGGGCTCTTGTGGTGGCGCAGGGTGACCTCTTCGTTGCGCCAGTCGCGCACCACCGTCTGATACATCTGGCCCAAGATGTCGCCATCCTGGCCGTACACGCGGTAGAGTTCCTGGTAGGCGCGGGCGCGCAGGTCGGCATCCTCGCTGCGGACCAGGCTCATCAGTTCGCCGCGGGTCATTTCCTTGACGGCGCCATCCACTTCGACCTTGAACATGTAGCGGTTGGTGATGGTCTCATACAGGGTATTGAGCGCGTTGATACCGGTGACGTTCTTGGTATTGATGATCTTCTCTTCGGGTTCGCTGAGGGTATGCGGTTTGAAGTGGCGCATTTCCTCCAGCCAGTAGCGGTAATCGCCAGCGTTTTTCATCAGGCGTTCCGCGGAGGCATCCGGCAGATCCTTCCACCACAGGCTGAAGAACAATACGCGGTTTGAGATCTCGGCGGATTGCTGTTCGGTCTTGGCCATCAGCCCCAGCGCGGACTGGTTCTGCGTGTCTTCAGAGAACCACAGACCGGCGTAACTGCCCAGGCGGTGGGCGGCGCGGCTGATCTCCTCCAGGTCGTGGATGGCGGAGAGAAAATCCGCGTCTGAGAGATCAGAGCTTAATTTGGGGCGCCACTTTTCAAAAGCGGCAGTCAATTTTTCAATGGCCTTGAATTCCTGATCAAATTCTTTTTCAGAGGAGTACAGGTCTTTGAGACTCCAGCGTTTTTGGGTGACGGGGGTGCTTTTTGGCATGAGATACCTCGATTATGAATAAGTGTGAGCCGAAAATGTTCTCCGGCTTGGTTCGCAAGGATGATTATACACCGGGGCGGCAACCGCAAAACGCTCCTGCAGCAGGGTTGTTTTGCAGCAACTGTATAATTAGAAATGACGTAACTCAAATTAAAAGGTTTAACCCATAGGCAAGTGAAAAATGAAAAAACTCAGCGTTTTGATCGTGATGGTACTTGTGATGAGCCTGCTGCTTACATCATGCGCGGCGATTAAACAGATCTTCAATCCAACGCCGCCACCGCCGCCGGTGGCAGAGAACGACACCTGGTCCATCAAGATATTGGGGATAGAGAAATACCGTGAGCCGCTCAAATTTGTATGCAGTGATTGCGACCGTTCAAGCAAGCATTCCGAGTTGAGCCTGCAGCCGGATTCCTCTTATATCAAGATCAAGCTTAACGTGATCAACAGGACGGATTCCACCCAGCAAGTTCCGGATGTGACCCTGGGATTGCTGTTGCTCAACCTGAGATACGGCTGTGGCGGTGTAATCATCGCTGGTTCCGATTTTTGTCTGCCTTCGGGGATGATCCGCGACGGCATGAATTATGTCAATTACGGTATTGACACGCCGGATTTCCGCGACTATCTCTATTTTGAACCCAACACGCCGGATGGCGAGACCATTGAATTGATCTTTATTATCGACACCAAAACCAAATATGAATATTTTTATTTTGATAACTTAAAACCGTTGAACATTAAAAAGTATAAGGCCGTGGCGCCCGAGAATGCAAAATAGAACGATGGTTTTAACAATTCCTCACAGTAAGGTGGTTGAATTTTCTACTCGTATTGTGTTTATAATGGAATTAGATGGATCTTAACACTTTATCCTAATATAAACCGCAATTGTCACTGCTCGCAAAAAAATTTGGCGTTGGCAGGTTGTATGTGTTTGGATCTGTGGCACGAGGTGAATCCAACTCATCCAGCGACGTAGACTTATTAATCGAAATGGCCCCTGGAGCCTCTTTGTTTGGAGCCGCTGGTTTCTCACATGAGGCTGAGAAATTACTCAAATTGAAAGCAGATATTGTGCCTTACGGCATCATTCATAAATTAAGCGACCGTCAATTTGTTGAAAACGTGCAACGTGAAGCGGTTGAGTTATGAAAGAAACCAACAAATTAATACTTGACATGATAGATGCAACAGACTCAATTCTTTCATACGGCGTTCATTCTTTTGAAGAATTTGTTGTTGACGAAAAAACACAAGACGCAGTTATGTATAATTTGATCATTCTCGGCGAAGCGGCCAATAGCCTGACTGAACAATACCAAGAAAACACCCAGAAATTCCGTGGTCGTCAATTATCGGCACCAGAAATGTGATTGAACATGGGTATGATCAGGTAAAAATCCACATTGTCTGGGATATTATTCATCGAGATATTAAACCATTACGAGATACTCTAAAAAACCTAATCTAATTACTTCCACTATTCAACAACTTCACCATCTGTTCATGAATCCCTGGCGCGCTAGCTACCAGACCGTAGGGCGGTTTGAAGTAATCGGGGTCGCCTTGCAGGGTGGAAACGGTAGCACCGGCCTCCAGGCAGATAAGCGATCCGGCGGCAATATCCCAACTATTAATTTTTTCTTCCCAATATCCATCCAGTCGTCCGCAGGCCACGTAGCAGATATCCACCGCGGCGGAGCCCAGGCGGCGCACGCCCTGGCTGATGTTGGTCAGGCGGCCAAAGGTGGCCATGCGTCGCATCAATTTGACTTCGTCCGGTTCCTGGTGGGGCAGGCCGGTGACCAGCAAGCTTTTGGCCATCTCCCGGCAGTCCGTCACGTGGATGGGTTGGCCGTTGAGCCAGGCGCCGCGTCCGCGCTCGGCGGCAAAGCACTCGTCATGCGAAGGGTCATAGACCACCCCCAACTGCAGCTTGCCATAAGCCTGGTATGCGATCGAGATGGCGTAGATGGGGATCTGGTGGCTGTAGTTGATGGTGCCATCCAGGGGGTCAATGTGCCAGCAGTGCTCCGCGCTGCCCTTGATCACGCCGGTCTCCTCGGTGTTGATGGCGTGGTCAGGGAAATTGCCCAGAATTCCATCCATGATCAGTTTTTCACAGGCGTGATCCACTTCGGTGACCAGGTCAGTTTCACCTTTGAAGGCGATGGTATGCTTCTTTAAAAATCCGTCGCGGGCGATCTTGCCGGCGGCTTTTGCCCAATCAATGATTTGCGTGAGGGTGGGTTCCATGTTTATCTTTCTCCGTTGATCTCTGCGATGAGTTGTTTAAAAAAGGTATCCAAATATTGAGAGCGAGCCCTGGCCAGTGCTTTGGCGCTTTGGGTGTATAGCCGGCTTTCGACCTTTTTGAGTTTAAAGAGATGTTCATGATAAGCGCTGTGCAGTTCGCCTTCGACTTCTTTTCCGGTGGCAATGAACTGCTGTGAGGGTTGGCTGTAGAACGGGGTGCCCGCAAGGGCTGCGTAAACCACCACCCGCACCGCGCCGATGGCGCCCAACACGTCCAGCTTGTCGGCATCAAACAGGCATTTTGCTTCGAGGGTCTCCGGTGGTTCCTGGTCTCCCCTGAAGCGGTGGGCGCGGATGCAGTGCTGCACGGCTTGAATGCGTTCCTGCGGCCAGCCCTCCTCTTTGAGGATGCGCCCGGCAAACTCGGCGGACCGCAGGTGATGTTCCAGGCGGGCCTGGCTGCCCGGGGTTGTGCCGTCCGCGTCGTGCAGCAGGGCGGCGGCGTGTACGATCTCAAGATCAGCACCTTCAGTCTGTGCAAGGCGTTCAGACATTTTGTAAACCCGTTCAATGTGTGAAAAATCATGCACGGCATCCGTGTTGGCATACCAGGCACGCGCGTTTTCCAATGAAAGCATAAGCACTCCAACATTAAATTCTAGAAATAATTAATCAGGGTTTTGATACAAAACGCCCTTTTTGATGATCGTTTGCACCAGGTTGCCGCCAAAGCGGTAGGCCAGGTGTCGGTAGTCTTCCACTTTGAGGATGAGCAGGTCGGCTTGTTTGCCGGGCTCGAGTGACCCCACGCGGTGCTCGCGCCGGATGGCACGGGCCGCGTTGATGGTGACGGCGGCCAGGGCCTGGGCGGGGGTGAGTTTCAA
This sequence comes from uncultured Anaerolinea sp., assembly GCA_964474095.1. Classification (GTDB taxonomy): domain Bacteria; phylum Chloroflexota; class Anaerolineae; order Anaerolineales; family Anaerolineaceae; genus UBA6107. The sequence continues at coordinate 33,597 of CAYYRU010000005.1, read as the reverse complement.
GGTGCGGCAAGCCAGGGCCATTACAAACTGCTGACTTTCACACCAGGCCGTGCCGGGGTTGAGATCCGTGGCGAGCGCCAGGATGGCGTCCGCGGCGAGGAAGTCCGTGGCGGGGGTGTAATGGGGTTCAGCCAGGCCGAAGGGGGTGCAGGGAAGTGAGACCACCACCGTGTCGGATTTACCGATGAAGGAGATCTCGGATGCTGAGGTTTTGACGGCATGATCCACGGAGACGGCGCCCAGTTCGCAGGCCAGGCCGGCCGCGCCCAGATTCTCAAACTCGTCCACATGCGCCTTGAATGGAAAGCCCAGTGTTTTGGCCGCGATCAGGATCTGGCGGGTTTGGGCCAGGCTGAAGGCGCCTTTTTCGCAAAAGACATCCACAAAGGGCAGTGGTCGTTCGGGAGCCTTGTTCTTCCACCACTCTTTCAGGGCGGGCAGCATCTCAGACCAGATGGATTGCGCGAAGGCTTCTTCGTTTCCGGCGAATTCGGGCGGGATGGCGTGGGCGGCCAGAAAAGTCGGCCAGATCTCAAGCGGACCTTCCTTGGAGAGGGTCAAAAGCACTTCCATTTGAGCCAGTTCCGCTTTTAGTTCCAGTCCGTAGCCGGTCTTGGCTTCAGCGGTGGTGGTGCCGTACCTGAACATGGTCAGGGCGCGTGTGCGGGTTTGTTCAAGCAGATTTTGGCTGTTGGCGGCGCGGGTGGCGGTAACGGTGGCGTTGATGCCGCCGCCATCCATCATGATCTCCAGATAGCTTTTGCCTTGCAGACGGGCTTCGAATTCCGCGGCGCGGTCACCAGCCCAAACCAAATGCGTATGCGGATCCACAAAACCTGGCAGCACGGCCTTGCCGTTGGCATCCAGGCGATCTTCGCGTGGATACTTGTTGAGCAGGTCGAGGGTGGCACCCGTCTCGATGACGATGCCGTCGCGGATCAATACAGCGCCGTTTGAGATGATCTCCAGGCGGCCGAGTTCGCGTCCGCGCTGGGGGTCGCCGGCCAGGGTGACCAGTTGGGAGGCAGAATGGATCAGCATAAGACCTCTAAGAAAAAGTTATCATGACTTAGTATACCTGAAAGGATAAATCATCCAAGAACACAAGAGGATTTAACGTCCCTTTTATGGGTGAATTGGATAGATTTTGTTAATTTATTTAAACAGCAAATTTCATGGGTTATTGGTGTTTTAGAGAAGAACATAGAGGAGGTTTTAATGGGTAATTCAGATTTTTCTTTGAAATCTGGGGGAATTAAATTTCGAAATTCAATGCAGGCAAGACTTTTAGCGATTTTTTTGCTGGTCACACTGCTTCCGATCTTATTGTTGCAGTACATATCGCTCCATCAAATGATCAAACAATCCAAGGCTGAAACCAGCGCACGCTTTGATCAGATCGCGGTGGATGAGACTAATTACATTACGAACTGGGCTGATGAGCGTTTGAACGACGTCAGGATGATGGCCAGATTGAGTGATTTTCAAAATTTTGACGCAGAAAACGCACTAAATTACATGTTGCAATTTCGGGAACTTGGGGGACAATTTGAATCCTTCGCGTTGGTGGAGGCAAGCGGGTTCACCAATATCAATACAGATAATAAATCGATTGACGTGCACGACCGTCAATACTTTGTGGAAGGCATGAAAGGCAGCGATCTGATCGCCGATCCTGCGGTTTCTCGCGGTACCGGCAACGTGATCGTGGTTTACGCGACCCCCGTTAAGAAAGATGGAAATGTAGTTGGTGTGCAGATCGGCAACGTCCCAGTTAAGAACATTGCCGACCTGTTGGGCCAATTAAAACTGGGTGAAACTGGTGAAGCTTACCTGATCAAACAGGATGGCACCCTGTTTACCACCCCCAAATATGAACAGTACCTCATTGACAACGGCCTGGTCGAGACAACGGCCGTTTTGAACTTCAAAATGGATACTTATGCCAGCCAGCAGATCGCGGCCGGCCAAAGCGGCACCGCTGAGTACGTGAACTATGCCGGTGACAAGGTTCTCGGGTCGTATGTCTGGATCCCTTCGCTGCGATGGGGTTTGGTCATCGAACAACATTTGGATGAAGTTAATGCAGCCGTCAATCAATTAATGATCAGTTCAATCCTGCTGGTGGTTGGCATGCTGCTTGTCGTGTCTGTGATCATTTTCTTCGTTACCCGCGCGGTTGCCAGACCCATCCGTAAAATGTCTGAAGTCGCAGGCAAACTTGCTGAGGGTAATTTACAACAACAAGTTGAAGTAAAAGGCAAAGACGAGATTGCCATGCTGGCAACCTCATTCCAGAATATGATCGCTTATCAAACCCAGATGGCAGACACGGCCAGGTTGATCGCCAGCGGTGATCTGACCGGAAACGTGGTTCCTCTTTCAACCGAAGACGAATTGGGAAATGCCTTCTCAACCATGATCGAAAAATTGAATGAAACCCTGGGGCAGGTCTCTGAGAATGCCGTCTCTCTTGAAACGGCAGCCGGTCATTTGGCCAATGCCGCCAACCAGGCCGGTCAGGCGACCAACCAGATCGCGACCACCATTCAACAGGTGGCCAAGGGCACCACGGATCAGGCCGCGTCGATTACCAAGACCGCCGGAGCCGTGGAACAGATGACGCAGGCCATTGAAGGTGTTGCCAAGGGTGCGCAGGAACAGAGCGGGGCAGTGGCTAAAGCTTCAGTCATCACAGAACAGATCTCAACCGCCATTCAACAGGTGGCTGGCAACGCTGCAGCCGTTACTACTGATTCTGCTGCTGCGGCCGAAGCCGCTCGCAAGGGCTCTGAGACTGTGGAACACACTTTGAACGGCATGCAAAGCATCAAAGAAAAAGTGGGACTCTCCGCTGAAAAAGTGCAAGAGATGGGGCAGCGATCGCAAGAGATCGGCGCCATTGTTGAAACCATTGAGGATATTGCCTCACAGACCAACTTGTTGGCTTTGAACGCAGCTATTGAGGCGGCCCGGGCGGGTGAACACGGCAAGGGCTTTGCGGTGGTGGCAGATGAAGTACGCAAGCTGGCAGAAAGATCCACGTTGGCCACCAAAGAGATTGGCAACCTGATCACCGGCATCCTCTCCACCGTGGCAGAAGCCGTCAAGGCCATGGACGAAGGTTCAAAGGAAGTCGAGCAGGGTGTACTCAATGCCAATGCGGCGGGCTCCGCATTAACCGATATTTTAAATGCGGCTGAAGCAGTTAATAAGCAAGCCGGCCTTGCCGCTGAAGCCAGCGCGCGCATGATGAACGCATCAAGCGACCTGGTGACGGCAGTGGATAGTGTGTCAGCCGTGGTTGAGGAGAATACAGCTTCCACCGAGCAAATGTCTGCCAATTCGGGTGAGGTCAACCAGGCCATTGAGAGCATTGCCAGTGTCAGCGAAGAGAACAGCGCTGCCATCGAAGAGGTCAGTGCCAGTACTGAAGAAATGACCGCCCAGGTTCAAGAGGTCAAGGCATCAGCCGATACACTGGCTGAAATGGCGCAAATGCTGAAGAGTGTCATTTCACAATTCAAAACCAAAACGGTCCAACCGGACTAAAGGGGGAGGATAGCCATGGAACGACAAATTGTGGTATTTGAGTTGGGCAGCGAAAGTTTTGGTATTGATATTGCAAATGTGGAAGGCATTGTCAAAATGCAGGAGATCACCCAGGTTCCCAAGGCTCCTGATTATATGGAGGGTATCACCAGCCTGCGGGGCAGTGTGCTATCAGTCATTAACCTGCAGAAACGTTTTGGCATGACCGAACAAGAAAAGACCAATGACACCCGCATTGTAGTGGTGCAGGTTGATAAATTAAAAGTTGGGATGGTGGTAAGTGGGGTTTCAGAAGTGTTGACCCTAGACGACGCGGTGATCGAACCTCCGCCGGCCATGATCAGTTCTGCCACCCAGGCTTTCATCACCGGCGTCGCCAAAGTGGATTCCAGGTTGATCATCATGTTGGATCTTGAAAAGGTGCTCTCTGATAAAGAAAAATTGGTGCTAGAAAAATTGGTAACAGCCAATAAATAGTTAACGTAATTTGATAAAAACAAGCCCCTCAACCTGAAAGAGGGGCTTGTTTTATAATTCGTTTTAATCGAGATTATTTCTTTGTGGGACTTTAATTCTTGACAGGATTACCAGTGCCGCCGCATTGAACCCAAAACACACCAGGGCATTTACCAGCATGCCACCCTTAAACAGGTATGGGGCGGCCAGGTCACCCAGGGCACGGCCAAGCGAAAACGCAGCAATAAAGAGCGCCATGGCCGTGGCGCGGGCTTCAGGCACCAGTTCATTCATCAGCGGCAAGGCGCTGATGATGGTTACTTCAAAGGTCATGAAGAACAGGAAGAGCCAGATAAAGGCGCCAACTTGTGAGCCGCCCAAAATGGGCAGGGTAATGACAAACAAGCCATTAGCGATGATGCCTGCTGCAATGGAGCGTTCCTTGCCAAAGCGGTCAGCCATGAAAGCGGCAATTCCTTCACCGCTCAATTCTGATAAACCGATCACGGCCGAAGCAGCCCCCAATGCGGCTATTTGCAAGCCGTAGGCGTCTTGCATCCATACCCCAAACATCACGTTGACCACTTCGTTGCCGATGATGAAGGTCAACCCCATCCACATGGCCAGCACGGCGGGTCGGCAGGCAAACACCTTGCGGATATCGGCAAAAATATGGATGGATTGATCCCCGCTTTTGTCCTCGCCTGGGACGATCCACAAGATCAGTGCGGTCATGATGGCAGACGCGATTGCGAGCGCGATAAAAGGGCCATTCCAGGTGGTTTTTTCTAGAATTAATCCAGCCAGGGGTACGAACAGGATGAAAGAGAGCGCCCAAGAGAGTTCAATCACCGCCAGGTAGAACCCGCGTTTTTCGTAGGGAGTATGATCACCCAAATATGCCTGCATGGCAGGCAGCATGACGTTGTTTCCCAGAGAACCAAGGATGATGGCGATGAAAAACGTGGTTACACAGGGGAAGAGGCTGGCAGCCAGCATGCCGATCAAAAAAATCAACAACCCCACCAGCATACCGGTTTTCCTGCCGCGGCGGTCGGCCACCGGCGCGATGAACGGACCGATGGCACCGGCGGCCATCGAAACAGCCATGGCCAGCGAAACGGTGCCGATCTCCACGTTCAATCCGCTCGCAAAAACCGCCAGAAATGGATAGATCATACGCTGGGAAGTATTGACGACCAGTCTGGAGGTGGTAAACACGGCCAGTTTTAAATTCAAGGATGTTTTCAATGGAAACCCCGAAGTGATAAATTGATCTCAGGCTCGCTGGTGTGAATGATTATTCTGGCTGATGAAAAGTAAGAGACCTATTCATCGGGCAGAAGAGGGTTGGGCGTCGAGTGAAGAGAAATACTGGGTCAGGCGATGAGTGAACTAAAAGTGGTCTTGCGCAATTTTTTGACCAGGTCATCTTGAGTTTCACACCAGATCTTATGCATGGGGCAATCTTCGGAGAACTCGCAAATGTCGGGGGTCAGGGTGCACTCATTGAGGGAGATCGGTCCGTCAATAGCTTCGATCACCTCAAGTAACGAGATGGAAGCGGCGGGTCGTGAAAGCAAAACACCACCCCTGGCACCGCGAGAGGTGTGGATCAACCCGGCGATGGAAAGCTGTGAGATGATCTTGGCCAGAAAAGAGGGTGGAATTTTCTGAACTTCGGCGATCTGGCTGGTTGCTGCCCGTTGATTGGCTTCAAGTTTGGCAAGAAACAGCATCGCCCGTACGGCGTAATCTGCTTGTCGTGTGATCTGCATCGAAATATTCCTCTTCAGGTAAAAATGGTAAACTTTGTCACTATTTTACCCCCATTTTATCGAAATCAACCACAAAAACCCAGTGACTTTCATTATTATAATGTAATAATGTGGAAAAAAGGGTAAGCGATGTCATGTATAATTTCGGTATGAATCCATATCGATTTCAATTTCCCATTATTATTCGTTACAGTGATCTTGATCCGCAGTGGCATGTGAATAACGCCCGCTTCTTAAGTTTTGCCGAACAGGCTCGTTTTGCTTATCTGGTAGAGTTGGGTTTATTTGATGGCAAATCTTTTTGGGATCTACCCTTGATCGTCGGGGACGTTCACTGCCGCTACCTGGTGCCGATCGACCCGGGCGTAACGGTAATCGTGTCTACCGGGGTGATCAGCATTGGCAACAAGAGTCTGGTGATGGGCACCATCATCACCAGTGAAGATGGCAGCGTGGTCCATGCTGAGATGGAAACTATCATGGTGGCCTATGACTACCGCTCAAAAAAGGCAGTTCCGATTTCTGATGAGTTGAGACAAAAACTTGAAGATTTCGAGGGAAAAACAATTCCTAACACATCGAGGTAAAAATGGATCTTCCGCGGGTGGATGAAGGACGGCTGCTCGAATTCTTGGCTGGGCTTTTGAATGTTCCCAGCCCTACAGGCTACACGCAAACCACGGCTGAGTTTTTGATGCGATCTCTTACCAATCTACCCGGGGTGGGGTGTTCCCAAACCCCAAAAGGTGGGGTGATGGCAAGTTTTAAGGGGCATCTCGTTAACAAACCGCGCGGTTTGACCGCCCACCTCGATACCCTGGGCGCCATGGTAAAGTTCATCAAGCCGAATGGAAGACTGCGGCTTTCAGCATTGGGCGGGTTTTGTTGGAATAGTGTTGAAGGAGAAGGTTGCTCCGTATTTACTCGAGATCACAAGACCCTGCGAGGGTCGCTCATGCCGAACACCCCGTCCGTGCACGTGTATGGCAAGAAAGTGGAAGAGAGTAAACGCGATGACGAGAATATGGAAGTGCGGCTGGACGAACGCACGTCCAGCGCGGAAGAGACGCTGGCTTTGGGGGTTGAAGTGGGGGATTTTGTGGCTTTTGACCCGCGTGTGGAATCCATCAACGGCTTCATCCGTTCGAGGCACCTGGATGACAAGGCCGGGGCAGCCTGCCTGGTGGAGGCCATTCGCGCTTTGACAGATTCTGCGCTCAAACCCAGGCAATCGGCATATTTTTACTTCAATATTCATGAAGAAGTGGGCAATTTTTCTGCCGCAGATTTCCCTGATCCGATCAGTGAATTGCTGGCGGTGGATATGGCCGCGGTTGGTGATGGGCAGGCGTCAGACGAATTCCATGCCACACTGTGCGTTAAAGATTCCAGCGGTCCTTACCACCAGGGCATGTGTGAGAAAATGCGCCGGCTGGCCGAGCAAAATCACATTGATTACCGCGTGGATATTTATCCGCATTATGGTTCTGATGCCAGTGCCTATTGGAGGGCAGGTGGCAATATGCCCACGGCTCTGATCGGACCGGGCGTGGATGCCTCACATCATTATGAGCGCACGCACACGGAGGCATTGGTTTCAACCACGCAGTGGATCATGGCATACCTTCTGGAAGATTAATTTATTTGTTTGACAATGGTTTTTACCTTGATATTTGTTGCGAAATGATATAAATTAGATTAACTCGCCTTGTTCAGAATGGTGTCTAATGGAAGTAACTTTTGAATTCCTAGAAGATCAACAATTGGTTTTGGTTAAGACCAAGGGGATTGCGGACGCCAAGAGCTCAAGTCAGATGAGCAAGAGCATCTCTCAATTTATGCGCAAGCACAGAGCTAGGCGTTGCCTGGTGGATCATACTCAAATTGAAATGTTTGAGGGGAAGACACTTGAGATCTATCAACGCCCGAATGAGATCATTAAGTTGGGAATCCCGTTTAATATTCGCATTGCTGCCTTCATACTGCCGATTCATGCCGAGCATTTTCAATTCTTGGAGACGGTTTCTCTAAACCGAGGTATTGGCTATAAAACTTTCTTTGACCGCGA
>CAYYRU010000005.1:22132-25643 GCA_964474095.1 uncultured Anaerolinea sp. | reverse complement strand
TTGCCGCCTTCAGCGCCGTTGGAGTTCTTGATCTGACCAAGGGCAATAAAGCCCAAAATGGCACCTACCAGTGCAAAAAAGAAGGACAGAATGAAACCAACGATCGCCATGGTGTTGGTTTTTTGGGGAGCCGGAGTTTGTTGATATTGAACAGGGGGATTCGTCATTTTTTCCTCTTTTTGAAAAAACTAATTGGATTAAGAATACTTTCATAATAGTAGCATACTCACCAGGTGAAATCAACCTGAAGGCGTATACTTCAATTAGGATCAGAAAAGCAACCCTATATCAGAAGGCCAGAAAACCAGAAACCTTGATATGCTTACACTCCAGAAAGAGATGCGTTAATGCTCTCAAAAACGCCTCCGATTTGCGGGCCAAGCAGGTTTAGAACAATGATTACAAACAGCGGAATCGTCCAAAGTAAACCGATCACAACTGCCGCGATGGCCAGACCTTTGCCGCCTTCGGCGCCATTGGATTTCTTGATCTGTCCCAGGGCGATAAATCCTAGGATGGCGCCAACGATGGACAGAAAAAATGACAGGATGAAACCAACAATTGCCATAGTGTTGGTTTTTTGAGGAACCGGTACTTGCTGGTATTGGAACTGATTTTGGGGTGTGGACATTTTTCCTCTTCATCACAACTTGGTGGATTCACGAACCAAAACTAATGCTAGCACACCCGCCATTTGAACACAATGGATAAGAGGTTGTTAATCTTTTATAAAAAACATCAAATCGAGTGCACGCTCCTCGATTAAGCCTCTTGAAACTGGTAAAATGAAATTGGAAATTAAGGCGCTTAACGCATATAATAGGAAGCCTTTTCGAGATTATCGGTACCAAGACAAGAATATCAGGAGGATTACCCTGTGGCAGGAATGGAAAGATTTACTCAAAGAGCCAGGCGCGTATTGGCACTGGCTCACCAAGAAGCTGAACGCTTGCGGCACGCCACCATTGACACCGAACATTTATTGGTTGGTTTGATCGATGAGGATGGCGGGGTCGCCAGCCACGCTTTGCGTGATCTTGGGCTTGAACCCGAACGCGTGCGTGAAATGGTTGAACGCCTCACCGGCATGGGCTTGCAAGAGAGCGTCACCATTGAACTTTCTAAAGGCACTCAGCAGGTGCTCGAATTTGCCATCGAAGAAGCTCGTCTGCTCGGGCATCAATTCATCGGCACGGAGCATTTGCTGCTGGCTCTCAGCCGCTCCACTGAAGGCATGGCCGTGGAGGTCTTGAAAAAACTTGGTGTAACCCCTGAACAGGTGCGCCGCCAGGTACGCCGCGCCATGGAAGAGGCCACCAATTCACCGGCCACCGCCGGCCAGGCTCCCCTTGGTCGCAAGGAAGACAAAAAAGAAGCCAAGACCCCCCTGGTGGACCAACTGGCCGTGGACTTAACCACCCTGGCTGAAGAAGGCAAGCTTGACCCGGTCATTGGCCGCCAAAAAGAGATCGAGCGCCTGATCCAGATTTTAGCAAGGCGCAACAAGAACAACCCGGCACTGATCGGTGAACCCGGTGTGGGCAAGACCGCCATCGTGGAAGGCCTGGCCCAGCGCATCGTGGATGGTGACGTACCGGCACCCCTCATCGGCAAACGCGTGTTGCAACTGGATGTGGGGTCACTGGTAGCCGGCACCATGTATCGCGGACAGTTTGAAGAGCGCCTCAAACGCGTCATCGACGAGTTGAAAGCCTCCAAATCCATCCTTTTCATTGATGAACTGCACATGCTGGTGGGTGCTGGTTCGGCCGGCTCCACCGTGGACGCGGCCAACATCCTCAAACCGGCCCTTTCGCGCGGTGAACTGCAGGTGGTGGGTGCCACTACCCTGGATGAATACCGCAAACACATTGAAACCGACGCCGCCCTCGAACGGCGCTTCCAACCCATCATCGTGGTCGAACCCACCGTGGAAGAGACCATCCAGATCCTCAAGGGTATTCGCAAAGCCTATGAAGAGCATCACCGCCTGGTGATCTCGGATGAGGCGCTCGAATCGGCCACTCATCTTTCTTCGCGCTACGTGACTGAACGCTTTTTACCCGATAAGGCTATTGACCTGATCGACGAAGCCTCCTCACGCGTGCGCATGTACAAGAGCCCGGCCGCCCAGACCTTTAAAGATTTGATGAGCCAGCTGCGCGACATCCGCGCTGACCGCACCGCCGCGGTGGAAAGCGGCCGCAACGATGACGCACGCGAATTGAGTGATAAAGAGATCAACCTCAAGGCGCAGATCGAAAAACTGCGCACCGGTTGGGATCGTTCCACCAGCCCGGTGGTGACCAGTGAAGACATCGCTGAATTGGTATCCATGTGGACGGGCGTGCCCATCATGCAGTTGGCAACTGCCGAATCTGAGCGCCTGCTGCACATGGAAGAAGAAATGAGCAAAAGCATCGTCGGCCAGGACGAGGCCATCCAGACCATCTCCAAGGCTGTGCGCCGCGGACGCGCTGGTTTGAAAGATCCGCGACGACCGATCGGGTCATTCATGTTCCTCGGCCCCACCGGCGTAGGCAAGACCGCCCTTACCAAAACCCTGGCCATGTTCCTGTTTGGCAGTGAAGAAGCCCTCATTCAGATCGACATGTCTGAGTTCATGGAGCGGCACAACGTCAGCCGCCTGGTGGGAGCGCCTCCGGGTTACGTGGGCTTTGAAGAAGCCGGTCAGTTGACCGAATCCATTCGCCGCCGTCCGTATTCGATCGTGGTCTTTGACGAGATCGAAAAGGCTCACCCTGAAGTACATAACATGCTGCTGCAGATCATGGAAGAAGGCCAGCTCACCGATGCCCGCGGGCACAAGGTGAACTTCCGCAATGCCATCATCGTGATGACCTCCAATATCGGGGCCGACATGATCAAGAAGCAAGGCGCGTTGGGCTTCAACCTGCAGAAGGACAAAAAGGAAGAAGAGAACCGCAATTATGAAGACATGCGCAAGAAATTGCTCGAGTCTTTGAAAAAAGTCTTCCGGCCTGAGTTCATCAACCGACTGGATGGCGTGATCGTCTTCCATCCGCTCAACCAGGAGCACATCCGCCAGATTGTCAACGTGGAGTTGGACAAGGTGGCCGCGCGTGTGCAGGATCACGGCATTGCCCTGACTGCTTCAGAGGCCGCGCTGGATTACCTGGCCAACGCGGGCTTCAACCCCGAGATGGGTGCCCGTCCGCTGCGCCGCGTGATCCAGGATAAGGTGGAAGATCGCCTGTCAGACGCCGTGCTCTCACACGAATTCAACGAAGGCGACACCATTGTGGTCGACCTGAACAAGGAAAAAGAGATCGTGCTCAAACGGGAGAAGAAGAAGAAAACTCCCAAGGTGGAGGTAAAACCGGAGACACAGGAACCTGTGCCTGCATAAACAGATAAACGAGCGGTCGCCAGACCGCTCGTTTTTTAAGTAGGGGAGGGTTCCAAACCCTCCCCAGGGTTCCAAACCCTCCCCAGGGTTCCAAACCCTCCCCAGGGTTCCAAACCCTCC
>CAYYRU010000005.1:0-22032 GCA_964474095.1 uncultured Anaerolinea sp. | reverse complement strand
AGGGTTCCAAACCCTCCCCAGGGTTCCAAACCCTCCCCAGGGTTCCAAACCCTCCCATTTACTGCCATGAGGTGATGTATCCATGTAGTGAGGTCATGGGAATCACCTGGCAGGTGGACGGGTTGACCAGGGCGATGGTGGCGCGGTTCTCATCCATGGCGGTGTCATGCACGCTCATGGCCAGCCATTGACCGTCTGAACTCCATATCGGATGGGTGGTCACAATGGGATCGGTGTTGGCAACCAACCTTTCCTGTGATCCATCCAGGTTTGAGATAAACACACCATAGCGTTCGCCGGGCAGCATGGCTTCAAAGGCGATCTTTGTGCCGTCCGGAGAGACCATCACCCCCGCGTTTTGATAATTCACTTCACGCAGCACTTTGATGGCGCGGGTGTTCACCTCAATTGATTTGATGATCACCCCATCCGCAGTCATGGTGGTAAAGATCAGCGTGCTGCCAGTGGGCAGCCAGGACTGGGCATAGTTGGCTTGGGCATCGTCCAACAGGGTGATGATGCCGCTGCCGTCGGCGTTCATGAGCATCAACTGATATGGGCCTGGGCCGCCGCCGCCGATGCTGGAGGCCGGCGCGCGGGTGAATGCGATCAGGCTGCCATCTGGGGACCAAACCGGCCCGTAATCGCGTTTGCTTGTGCCGGGGATGAGGGTTACCTCCCCGCCGGGCAGCGCCATCAAGTTCAAGCCGTTTTCATTTTCGAAGACCAGTGTTCTTCCATCCGGCGAGAGCGATCCATTTGCGCCATCGGCCAGGTCTGCTGGCTCGGCGCCGCTCAGATCCGCGCTCATGACGTGATAGGTAAACATGGGGGGCAGCAGATCCATCATGATTAGAGACCCTTGCAGGTTTTGCGGTACTGCCGGCGCGCTGGTCAGTGCGGCCTGCCAACTGGTGTTGGTGAGACAGGCTTCCGGAACCGCTGTGGGCTGACTATTGCCTGAATACGCAGGCAGGTCGATTTCAGCTTGCCAGAACCCGTCAAGGGTCTCATCATAACTGGCCAGAACGATGTTGATCTTGCCTGATGGATAGAAATCTTTGTAGGTAAACCCGGAGTTTACATCTCCACCGCCACCCCCCAACTGTTCATGGTCAGGATCCAGCAGAACAGGGTTGGCAACCCCTTCCGGCAATTCATAATTAAACGACAGCCCCGTACCCGCGGCATCCACCGTTACGTCTTTGATCAAGAAAGTATGTCCGCGGTCTAGCAGGGTTTGGTTTAGCTCCAGGGTTTGTCCGGGGATTGGGTTGGGTCCCAGATCAAAGCTGAAGCTGGCTTCGGACTCGCGGGTGACCCAAACGGAGTCTACTGATAGAGCGGCCACGCCGGGATTGTAAGCGCCTGTGATGCGATAGGTTAGCGGCCAAACCTGACCACTCATGAATTGGATGTCAGGATCGGACAGGCTGAAGTCTTCCTCCAGGGGAATTTCGATCCCCTGGCTGTCATGCAGATGCACAGCGGTTCCATCCACATACGAAAGCCTGAACTCTTGGGAATTGGCTTGCATGGCGCCAAAGAGGATCACCTCTTTATCGGTTTTTACGTATTTCTTTAAGACCAGCGAAATGAGTGATTTTTCGCCTGATGCTTCAGGTGCCGTCGTTTCAGCCGGGGCTGAAGTGGGGGTTGGCAGCTCGACCACTGGAAACACCGTCAACTCGGGCGGGGCGGGAACAAACTCGAGGGTGAGCTCGATTTTTTCCGAATTATTATTCTTGGGGGTGCCTTCGATGCAGTTAAAGCCCATGACCACGCTGTTTTCGGCAGCCGGGATGGCTGAGAATTCCAACTGGCGCTGAATTCCGCTGGCCCAACTGTTGCCGCCAATGGTTTGCGGGTCCAGGATGCTGCCATCCGCCAGGCGCAGCCAGGGCAGTTCGTGGCATAAATCAGCGTAAGTCAACTCGCTCGAACCGGAATCTGGGATGTTGGAGATCTGGTAAGTCACGATGGTGCGCGACGGATCTGCCACCGCCTGTTCAACGCTGATGGTGCCGTTTGCGGTTTCGAGGGTGACAGGGGCTGCCAGAACCCTGAGTGCGGCGTTCTCTTCAACCATACCCGTTCCGGGGAGGTAGCCGAACCATTTTTTCACCGCCTGTGCCACACTGGGGATCGATAACAAGATCACCACCGCCATCAGCAGCGCGGCGGATGTGTAAAGTAAAGCTCTTCGTTTCATGATGTTTTGATTTTCCTTTCTGATGCGTTTGTGAAGCGCCGTCGAAAGGTTGAACTCGTTTGCGCTTTCAGCGCGGGCAATTTCATCCAAAACTTGACCGGGGGTTCGTGTTTTCATCTTATTCGTTCTCCGTTCCAATGAAAGCACGTAGATGTTTGCGTGCGTTATGTAACCACCATTTGACCGTGCCCGGGGCTACGGCATGCAAACCCGCCATCTCTTTTTCACTCAATTCAAGATAGTAACGTTCCACGATGACGGCTCTTTCGCGCGCGGGGATTCGATCGAGGGCGGCAGTGATACGCTCTTTCATCAGGTTGTAGGTCACCTGATCTTCGGTGGAGGAAGCCTGATGGATCAGGGCTTCCACTTCAGATAGTGCGACCTCGTCGTTTAGAGGCACCTGCCGGCGCGCTTTTTCTGCCAGGTTGATGGCGGTGTTGACCACGCTGCGCAGCAAATAAGGTTCAAAGGGAAGATCAAGGTTGAACCCTTGAATGCTGCGGTAGATGCGGTAAAAAGCCTCTTGTACCGCGTCTTTGGCCAGTTCTTCGTCCCGGGTGATCAAGGTTGCGGTGCGGATGGCCTTGTCCTGGTATGCCAGCACCAGCGCGTCCAGCCCGCCGAGTTCACCTTTTTTCAGGCGTTCGATTGCTTCTTTGTCATTCATGCATGTTTCCAACTAGTTGAGATCTCATACACTATATACAGTCCCACCTGAAAAAGGTTTGGAGGCGAAGCCTCTTTTGTTTGTTTACCTATTTATATCTCATATTGCACTTATGCTTGCATATGAGTAAATCAAAATTCAGTGGCGTGCCAATATGTCAAAAAGTAGGGGTGGTTCATGAACCACCCCTACTTGACAACAAATACAGGTAGGCCTATACTATCCGCAATTGAATATGTTTCTTCGGGGCAGGGTGCGAGGTGCGAACCTCAATTCCCGATCGGCGGTGATAACCCGCGAGCGTGCAGGCGCAAGATCCGGTGAAATTCCGGGGTCGACGGTATAGTCCGGATAGAAGAAGAAATTTTTCCGCGATGTCTGTTAACGCATGCATCTCACAAGCCCCGAAACCATTTTTTTCGAGGGTTTTTTTATTGAATACGCCAACCTCAACTAACAAGAAAGAAATCAAGCCAAACCAAAAAGCCGCGGAGTGGCTGGCACGCCACAACGGCTGGTTGGTGCTGGCTTCGCTGATGCTGGTGATTTTGATCTGGTACCTCGGGGTTAAATGGGGTAACCCGCCAGCCTTTCTACTGCCCGCCCCCGCCGCGGTGTGGGGTAAGTTCAACTCCATGTTGAAAGATGGCAGCCTGCTGTCCAACGCCTGGATTACCCTGAGCGAGGTGCTGCTGGGGTTGTTCTTCGGCAGCCTGCTGGCCACCCTGATCGGCTATTTTTTGGCCAAATCTCACCTGCTTGAAAAGATTGTTTCACCCTACCTTGTGGCGAGCCAGGCCATCCCCATGGTGGCCATCGCCCCGTTGCTGATCATTTGGTTCGGGCCGGGTATGTTTTCGAAGGTGTTGGTGTGCGCCATGACGGTGTTCTTCCCGGTGCTGGTCAACACCATGATCGGGTTCCGCGCCGTACCAGAGAACCTGCGCGACCTGATGCAATCCATGCGCGCCAGCCGCTGGCAGAAACTGCGCCTGCTTGAGATCCCGGCTGCCCTGCCCATCCTCTTTGGTGGGCTGCGCATCGGGGCCACGCTGTCGGTGATCGGCGCCGTGGTGGGTGAGTTTGTGGGTTCCGACAGGGGACTGGGATTCCTCATCAACGTTGGCCGCGGACAGTACGACACGGCCCTGGTTTTTGTTTCCATTATTTCATTGATTTTGATGGCCATCATTCTTTACACCATGGCCATGTTGGCTGAAAAACGCTCCACGCGCTGGAAGACCGCGCAACACGACTGATCTCTTTGGGAGGGACGCATGAAAAAAAGTTTACTCATCATCTCAACGATCCTGCTGATTCTTATGAGCGCCTGCACCGCAAAAACCGCTGCCGGTTCCACTGAAGCGCCCACCGCTGCCAACCCGGTGACGGTCAAACTTCCGCTGGGGTATATCCCCAACGTGCAGTTCGCGCCTTTGTATGTGGCCATCGATAAAGGCTTCTACAAAGAGGCCGGCATCATCATCGACCTGGATTACAGCATGGAAAACGACAATGCCGTGCTACTGGCCAATGACAGCATCCAGTTCGCGGTGCTTTCGGGCGAACAGGTGCTTTTGGCGCGCGACAAGCAAATGCCGCTGGTGTATGTCATGGCCTGGTACCAGCAATATCCTGTGGGTATTGTTGCCAAAAATTCCTCAGGCATCACCTCCGTGGCGGATCTGAAAGGTCGCAAGATCGGCCTGCCCGGTTTATACGGCGCCTCCTACATTGGCGCCGTGGCGCTGCTGGAATCCGCCGGTTTGAAGGAAACAGATGTTACGTTGGACTCCATTGGTTACAACCAGGTGGAAGTACTCATGGCTGATCGCGAAGACGCGGTAGTGGTGTACGTGGCGAATGAACCGGTGCAGCTTGAAGCTCAGGGCGAGGAAATAACCCTTTTAAAAGTTTCTGACGCACTGGACTTGGTTGCCAATGGATTGGTGACCAACGAAAAGACACTCACTGAAAACCCTGCGCTGGTGAAGGCCATGGTCTCTGCTACTTTACAGGGTATTCAATACACCCTCGACAATCCAGATGAGGCCTTTGAGATCTCGAAGAAATACGTGGACAATCTGGCATCTGCCGATCAAGAGATCCAGAAACAGGTACTGCTGCGCTCTATGGAAGCCTGGCAGGCTGACACGCTGGGCAACTCCAATCCTCAGGCCTGGCAGAACATGCAGAAGATCCTGTTGGAGATGAAGATGATCTCTGGCGAACAGGACCTGTCCAAGTGTTTCACCAACAGTATGCTGCCATAGAAGCGGGGAGAGATGCCTTTTTTGGAGGTTGAACATCTCAGCCAGACCTTTTGCGGCGCTGATGGCGAACTGGAAGCCCTGCGCGACGTTTCTTTTGTGCTAGAAGCGCGCGAGTTCGTGTGTGTATTGGGTCCTTCCGGCTGCGGAAAAAGCACCTTGCTGCGCCTGATCGCTGGTTTGATCGCGCCCACGCAGGGCAGCATCCGCTTTGGCTGTGATGAAGGGCTTCAACCCAATGTCAGCCTGGTCTTTCAACAAGCCAACCTGATGCCCTGGCGGACGGTGGAGCAGAATATTTTGCTGCCATTGGAGGTCAAGGGCGTGGAAAGCCAGGTTGCCAGAGAAAAAGCCGCTGAGTTGATCCATCTGGTTGGGCTGGATGGTTTTGCCCAGGCCTGGCCATCCGAGCTTTCGGGCGGCATGGCCCAACGCGTGGCCATCGCGCGCGCTTTCATCGCCGAACCCGACCTGCTGCTGCTGGATGAACCCTTTGGCGCCCTGGACGCCCTGACCCGTGAACGCATGGGGGCGGAGCTGCTCAAACTTTGGCAGGCTCGTCAGCGGGCGGTCATCATGGTGACGCATTCGATTTCGGAAGCTTTGCTGCTCTCGGATCGCGCCCTGGTACTTTCGAGTCGCCCGGGCCAGATCGTAAAGGAGTTGTGCGTCGATCTGCCTCGTCCGCGCGATGAAGAGACGAGATATTCAGAAGAATTCCTGGATTTGGCAAAAATGTTGCGACGATCGATCGAGTAAGAGTCTAAATTTTGGGAATTTCCAACAACAAATTCTCAAGCAACAACCGCAAATTGGCGTTCATTTCAAGCAGTTCAAGGGTGTGATCGATCTTATCCAGCATTACAACGATCTTTTCTTCGGTCATTTGTTGCGCAAGGGCGTTGATCTCTTGCGTGTGGTTGTGATGGGTCAGGTGATCCGCGCGGCCCGCGTGTGCCAGCAGCAGATCGCGGCTGAACGAAAGCCAGGTTTGAAGCAGCAGGCGCAACTGATCTCGGTTGCGTGAAAGCCCTTCGGCTGCCGTAAAGCGTTCGCGGATGTTCAACGGCAGCAGACGGATGAGTTCATCCACCCAGGCGCTGCGTTTCTCGATCAACTCGGGGTCGGCGGCCATTTGCAGCGCCAGACCGGTTCGTCCGTTGGCCAGGTGGGCGATCATTTCCGCATTTTCAGTGGGAATCTGCCAACGCGTTTGCAGGGCGGCATTAAGTGTTTCAATGGCAACCGGTCTCAGGCGCAGGATCTCACACCTTGAAGAGATCGTGGGCAGCAGGTTGTCGGGTGAATCGGCCGTCAGCAGCAAGATCACCTGCTTGGGGGCTTCTTCAAGGGTTTTCAATAAAGCGTTTTGGGCGTTGGCGTTGGCGCGTTGAAAGTTAAGCAGCAGGGCGATGCGGAATTTGGCTTCATAGGGCGAGAGCGACAGACTGCGCTGCAGGTTGCGAATGGCATCCACCTTGATCATGCCGCCTTCGGTTTCGGGTTCGACGATGCTGAGATCGGGATGCTGCATTTTGCTCATTTGGCGGCATACGCGGCAGCTGCCGCAGGGTTCTCCATCAGCGGAAGGCTGTTGGCAGTTGACTGCCTGGGCGAAAGCCAGCGCCAGGCTGCGCCGGCCGATTCCGGGCGGACCGCTGAATAAATAAGCGTGCCGTGCGTCTCCATGCTTTAAATGTTGTTTCAATAACCTGGCGGCCCACTCATGACCTAAAAGATCCCAATTCATGAGGGGATTGTAGCCTAAAGAGAGGTGAATGGCAACCAAATGCCGGTGAATATTTAAGGCTGGAATTTTATTCCACGATCAGGGGGTCAAATTCAGGCAGGGGAACCCAGGCCAACACGCTGGTGCCGCTGCCGATCTCGGAGGAGATATCCACATCCCCGCCGACGTTACTGGCTCTGGTCTTGATGTTCGAAAGGCCGTGGCCAATGGTTAATTTCACTTTTTCCAGATCAAAGCCGCGGCCGTCGTCGAGCACTTCCAGCAGAGCACGCTGTGGAGAGGTCCAGGCTACGATCTCCACGCGGCGCGCCTTGGCATGTTTGGCGATATTGGCCAGTGCCTCCTGGCAGATGTGAAAGAGAGCCACGGCCTGGGCTTCTGGCAGGCGGATGAAGTCATCTTCAGACCCCTGAACGGTCACATCAATCAAGGTGTTGGCGTGGAATTCAGTCACCAGTCGTTGAATACCCTGGATCAAGTTCTCATTGTTCAATTGACGCGGCCTCAGGTCTAGAATATATGCGCGGATGTCGCGGATGGTGTGGTTCAGATCCTTGATGGCCTGATCAATGCGGTTGCTGGCCAGCGAGGGATCTTCCATCATCAGCAGCCGGGCGTGTTCAAGCGTCAGGCCGACACCGTAAATGGATTGGATAATGCCGTCATGTAGGTCCATACCGAAACGGTCGCGTTCTTCCAAAATAGCCAAGCGTTTGCCAGATTCGTTTAGGTTGAAGTTTTCGATGGCGGTGGCCATCCATGAACTGATGGCTTGCACGAACTGAAATCCCAGGTCATCCATGGGTTGAGGGTGGCAGGTGGCCACGCATAATACCCCCACCACTCCGCGACGTCCGGTCATGGGCACAACCGCCAATTGATGCAGTCCTTGTGCTCTCACATCAGGGTTCAGATCGGCATACTCATACTCGGACAAATTTAATACCATGGGGGTGCCATTTTGAGCTGTACGGCCGACGGTTCCCTCGCCAAAAGTGTATATGGAACGTTTCCATATACTTTCGATGCTTTCACCACGGTGAGTCAGCAGTTGTAGATTTTTGCTTTCTTCGAGGTAAAGGAAGATCTCACCCACCTCAAGCCGCAGATAATCCATCAGTTGGGTCAAGCCGCTGTCAAGAATGCTGTCAATATCCGAGCTGGTGGCCAGGGTGGATGCCAGTTGATTGAGCAGGGCAAGGTTTTCATTGCGCCTGGTCAGGGCTTTATCGCGCAAGCTCATTTCGGCAAAGAAACGCGCGTTTGTGATCGAAACGGCGGCGTAAGCGGCCAGCATCTCAATGATGCGTTGATCATCCACGCTAAACTCCGTGCCGGTGCGTTTGTTGGCCAGGTAGATCTGACCAAGTTGCTGCTGCCCCTGTAGGATGGGCACCCCTAAAATCGAGGTCATTATGGGATGATGGCTGGGGAACCCCGGAAAGGATTGGTGTTCATCCAGGTTGGCCTTGCGCATGTTCTTGTGTTGAAACATGGTTGCGTTCAATTTCTCTTGTGGAATAGACTCGGGGTTAAGCTCTTTGAGTTCTTCAGGTGTGAACCCCGCCGGAAGGAATTTCTCAAGTCTGCCTTCCGCGTCCAACAAGCCCAGGGCGGCGTAACTGGCATTGGTCAACTGCATGGCCACGCTGATGATCTTTTCAGGAAGGGAATCCAAAGAGATTTCACGCACCAACTCGAGGCTCGAACGATGCAAAGTAAGCAGCCGGTCTTTAAAGAGTTCATTACTGATGGGGGTGTTTGCCATACCGTTAACCTCAACCAATATTCTACCTGACAACACCGTTTCCGCCAATTTAGCGAAAAAGATAAAATTACTCTCATTAATCATTATACAACCAGCCCCATCGCCCAGAAAAACGGGCAACAGTTCGATATAATGTGTTCAGAGGTAAATATGCAAAACTCATTCTTTCGAAAAGCAGAAGAAGATAAGTATAAAAGTGAAGGGCGACTTCCGCCCGGCCAGTCGCTCACGCAAAAATTCCCTGTGCTGCATTATGGCCCAGTACCCCGATTTGACCCACTCACCTGGGATTTCAAGGTGTGGGGAGAAGTTCAAGAACCACTAAAGTTAACCTGGCAGGAGTTTTCGCAACTTCCGAGAACCAGTCTGCAAATGGACATTCACTGCGTGACCCGTTGGAGTAAGTTTGACACTTTATGGGAAGGTGTTTCCGTACGCAGCCTGTTGGATGCCGGCTTGATCAAGATCAAATCCACAGCCAAATATGTTCTACAGCATGCCGAGTATGGATTCACGGCCAACCTGCCTCTGGAGATCGTTCTGGCGGAGAATTTCTTGCTCGCTACCCATTATGACGGGCAGCCCATCACACCAGATCATGGATATCCACTACGCGGGGTGGTGGGGGCTATTACGCAAAAGAAAGACCTGGCAACCCCCTATTTCTGGAAAGGCGCAAAATGGCTGCGTGGATTGGAGTTCTTAGAGACGGATTCACCTGGTTTTTGGGAGCAGGCGGGATATCACAACCGCGGCGATGTTTGGGAGGAAGAACGATTCGGATAGATAAAAAAAAGGGCGTCCATGACGCCCGTTTTTTGTAAGTGAAGTTTATCTACGTCGCAGGAACCTGACGTAGAGCCCCAATCCAACGCCAACCAGGATGATCACACCGCCAACCACGGCCAGGAATAAGGAGGAATTTTGGGGTGTGTCGGTTTGCAGCAGGGAAGAACTGGCTTGCGCGCTGAAATTAACCGTGGAGGTATCTCCGGCTTTGAGGCTTAAATTGTAATTTTGACTGGCGGTGGCGTTATATCCATCGGGGATGGCAATGCTGATATTATATTCACCCTCAGGGGCCTCTTCGAAGCAGATCGGGTTTCCATCACCCAGGGTGGTGCCGATCTTTGAAAAATTTCCCTCTTTGCTGCTGATGCTAACTTCTCCGCCTGCCAGGCCGGTATCGGTGATCTCGTCAGATTCAGCCATGGCATTGCCGTTGATGTCGTTATATAGATAAACGCAGATGGTGCCTGTGCCTTTGAGTGGCATGGGGGTGGGCAGGTTGCTGGTGGGTGTGGGCGATGGGCCCGAAGTGACCACCGCGGTGGGGGCAGTTCCGATCAGCAGTAGTTGGCCTACTTGAAGAAACCGGCACTCATCCAGATCAAGATCGTTAACCTCGCGCAGGTAATTGATATCCACTCCGGTCAGGGCAGAGATGCCATCACAAGTATCTCCTTCTCTGACGGCGTAATAGATATTGCCATTTTCGGAAGCCGTGGCAGTATAGAAAAAGATTTGCGCGTTCACAGGGGTTGCCAGCAGTGGTGTGGCTAATAAAATGGCAAAACCTAACACGACTAAGAGAGAAAGTAAAATACGATAAATATTTCGCATGGATCACCTTTTGACATTATAAGGTTATCAGTTTATCGAATTTTTGCAAAGGTGGTTTGACTTTTAATTTTGACAATTCGTGTACAATTAATTGTATTGTGAAATCACGGTTTAAAAAGCAGGAGGACTCATGTATCAAAAGTTGATCATTATTGGACGACTCGGCAAAGACCCCGAAATGCGTTTCACTCCCAATGGGCAGGCCGTAACCAGCTTTTCTGTGGCTACTGACCGGCAATTCAGCGACCAGGCAGGCAAGCTGGTTAAAGAAACCATCTGGTTCCGCGTATCCGCCTGGGGAAAACTGGCAGAAACCTGCAACAACTTCTTGCAGAAGGGAAAAATGGTCATGGTGGAAGGCCGCCTGACTGTGGATTCCAAAACCGGGGGTCCGCGCATTTGGACCGGTCAGGATGGCACACCGCGTTCTTCATTGGAAGTGGTGGCCAATACCGTGAAATTCCTCTCGGCAAAAACCGATGGCACTGGCCCTGGCGGAATGGAAGAGGATGTTGATTCTGGTCCTTCTGAAGACATTCCGTTTTAGGCTCCTGACTCATGAGCAATCAAAACCCGCAAAATTCGGGTAGTGTTCCCAGCATCGAACTGCCGGAAGGGTTGGAACCGTCGTATTCCAACATCGTCCGCATCAGCCATACTCCTTCTGAAATGATCCTCGATTTCAGCCGTCTATTGCCGGCGGAAATTCGCTTAAAAGTGATTTCACGCATCATCATGTCTCCCGTGGCTGCAAAATTGCTTTACCGCGCCCTTGGAGATAACATCGCCCGATATGAAGCCGCTTTTGGAGAGATCCACTCGCCCGGGGAGTCTCCGCTTGCCAACGACCTTTTCAAGGGCGTTCATCCACCAAAGTCACCGGAGAAACCAGAAAACTAATGCAGGAATTTGATGATCTGATCGAAAAAGCCAAAAAAGTATTTGACCAGCGCACCGCGGTTCGCGACCAGGCGCTCGTGCAGGCACGCCAGCTTACCCGGTTGGCGGCCCATACCATCCGTGCCATTCACCGGGATGAAATTGACACTGCCGAATCGCTGTTAATGGAAGCGCGCGTGTTGACCCTCAACATCCAGCGCGACCTGGCTTCTTATCCTGATGTCTACCATGCCGGTTACACCCAGGATGCCATCAAGGAATATGCCGAGGCTAATCTGACCGTGGCCTTGATTTGCAACCAGCCGCTGCCCACACCAGATGAGTTGGGCGTCGAATACGCTGCCTACTTAAATGGCCTGGCAGAGACCATCGGCGAACTGCGCCGCAAATGCCTCGATATTTTACGGCGCGGATATTCTGAAGACGCCGAAAGGCTCTTGAACTGCATGGATGAGATCTACAACGTGCTGGTCACCATGGACTATCCGGATGCCATCACCAACGGATTGCGCCGTCAGACCGACCTGGTACGCGGCATCATCGAACGCACCCGCGCCGACCTGACCCTCAGCCTGCGTGAACAGCACTTGCAGGAAGCTCTGCAGAAATTCTCTGATAAGTTCCCGGGAGATTTGGGAGTGTAAGTTCATGAAAGCTCCACCGGCTCAAAGACCGGTTACCGTTACGATCACGATCCTCTTGTTGTTTGCCATTGCTGCGATCTGGTTGGTCTTTGGCTTGATCGTCACCCTGGGATTACACCCATACTTCAATACCACAGGAATATTTCGTTGGATCATGGCAGCCTGCAGTATTGCGGCTGCCATGGTTTTGGTCGGTCTTGTGCTCTTGTTGCGCAAGAGAATCAAGCCCGCCTGGTATCTGGGTGTGATCTTGTTGTCACTGATGACCCTGGCCAACCTGTTTGACGACATAGGCTGGATCGATCTGCTGGTGATGATCGGGTCACTGATTCCCTTGATCTTGTTGATCAAGGATCGCAAATGGTATCTTCAAACCCCCAATCAAACAAAACATTAATACTTTTATCAGAACCTTCAATGTCGCTTTGCGTAAATTAAGATGTGAATTATTCATTTTAAGGAGGATACAATGGAAGGTGAAGTGAAAAGCGAAGTTCGACCAGTTGAAAAAACGGTGGTGAAACATGTGCATCACGGCGGCACAGCCGCAGGCGGGTTGTGGTTTGCGGGTTGGCTGTTCTTTTTGGCCTATTGCCAACCCCTGTTTTGGAAGGGTGTTTTGGGGCTGATCATCTGGCCCTATTACCTGGGAGAAGCGCTGCGTTTGCTTAATTGATCCATTTTTCCCCCCGAATAACCAAATTCGGGGGAAATTTTAAATTCCCTCTGCAACAAGAGATTGATGGCGCGATTTTGGTAACTCTCCTAATTGTCGTTATAATAAAGAGACTATGTCAAAAGCCGCGAACATTCAACGCATCGCCATCGCCATCCATCCAAAAATGGCTGGAGTGCATGATCTGGCAGACCAGGTGCAAACCTTTTTATCTGAGAAAGGCGCGAGTGCCTGCGTTTGCCATACGGATGATGCCGAGCTGCCTGAGCAACTTGCCCAAGGCAAGTTTGACTTGATGATCACCATGGGGGGGGACGGCACCATGCTACGGGCTGGCCATTTGACGGCTGTGGCAGGTGTTCCCTTGTTGGGCATCAACATGGGGCGTTTTGGTTTCTTGATGCAGCTCACGCGCGACAACTGGCAAGACTATCTGCCACGCTTGCTGCAGGGTGATTTCAAGATCGAAAACCGAATGATGTTAAAAGCTGACCACTGGCGCAAAGAACAGCTTCTGGGTTCTTTTCAGGTCATCAACGAGGTGGTGGTCTGTCGCGGACAGGTGGTGCGTCCCATTCGCATCCATACCGAGGTGGATGGCTACTCGCTGGCTTCCTACGTGGCGGATGGTCTCATCGCTGCCACCCCCACCGGCTCAACCGCTTACGCGCTGGCCGTGGGCGGGCCGATCATGCCGCCTGAATTGCGCAACATCTTGATCGTGCCGGTGGCGCCGCATCTCTCAATGGATCGCGCCGTCATCCTGCCGGCTGGCGCCAGTGTGGATATCCAATCCATCAGTGATCACCAGGCTGTCATGAGCGTGGACGGTCATGCGCCGGTTTTATTGAAAAATGGCGACCGCGTTAAAGTGACCGCCTGCGACTATTTTGTAAAATTTGTCATGTTCCACGACCCGGGTTATTTCTATCGCAACCTGAGCACTTATATGGAACAGAATCCTTCCATCGGAGGGCTCAAATGAGCCTTGATCCACAAGAGCCACTGTTTTGTTACGCACATCCGCAGCGCGAGACCTTGCTACGCTGCAATCGCTGCGAGCGCCCCATGTGCACCGCTTGCGCGGTACGCACCCCCACGGGGTATCGCTGCAAGGAATGTGTTCGAGGCCAGCAAAAGATCTTTGACACCGCCAAGTGGTGGGATTACCCCCTGGCGGTGGTGATCGCCGGCGGTTTGGCTTTTGCCGGCAGCCTGGTAGTAAGGTATTTCGGATTTTTTACCCTTTTCCTGGCCCCAACAGCCGGAATGATCATCGCGGAAGCGGTGCGCAGGGTGGTTAAAAAACGAAGATCCAAATGGCTGCCTCTGACCACCGCGCTGGCCGCTTTGCTAGGCGGAATGCTCAATGCCTTGAGCAGTCTGCTGCTGGTTTTATTCTTGGCTCCGCAGGCAGACCTGGCTCCGTTATTGGGTCTTTTGTGGCCGGCGATATATGCGTTCCTGGTCGCCAGCACGGCCTATTACCGACTGAAGGGCATCAGAGTCTAAAGGGTTTCTCACATGCTAGAAGAACTTCACATCGAAAACTTTGCCATCATCCATCAGCTTGAGATCCATTTTAAGAATGGTCTGGTGATCTTTACGGGTGAAACCGGCGCTGGCAAATCCATCATTCTGGATGCCATCAACGCTCTGGTTGGCGGCCGGGTGGACGCCGAATCCGTGCGCAGCGGCGCTGATCGAGCCATCCTGGAGGCGGTGTTTAAAATCCCCTCACAGACCCAGACTGATATCGTCGAAATCTTAAAACGTGAAGAATTGTATGATGGTGAAGCTTACCTCACGCTAGGTCGTGAGATCCGCGGTGAAGGGCGCTCCATCGCCCGGGTCAACGGGCGCAGCGTCAACGTGGGATTGCTCAAGGAAATTGGCCGATTCCTGGTGGATATTCACGGACAATCTGAACACCTTTCTCTTCTTGACGAACGTTCACATCTCAGCCTGCTGGACCGCTACGCGGGTGTTGCGAATGAATTGGCGTCTTACCGCACGGAATATCATCACTTAAATGAGATCCGCAAGGAATTGAAGAACCTGCGTGACTTGGAGAACGACTCTGCCAAACGCATCGAGTTGCTCACTTTTCAAGTGCAGGAAATTGAAGCCGCACAATTAAAAGAGGGCGAAGAGGAAGAGTTGGAGCAGGAGCGCAGCCGCCTGGCGAATGCCGAGGTGCTCTCAAATTCAGCTCAGCAGGCCTTGATGCTGCTGGACGAAGGCTCTCCTGACACCTCCTCTGCCGTGGATCTGATCGGGCAGGCTTCACAATTGCTGACTTCACTGGCGCGCATCGATGCCAGCCAGCACGAACTGGCCGGCCAGGCGGAAATGCTCAACGACCAACTGACCGAACTCAATCGTGACCTGCGGGGATACCTGGACGAAATCGAGTTCAACCCGCGCCGCCTGGAGCAGGTCGAAAACCGTCTGGAGGTCATCCACCAGATGAAACGCAAATACGGCGGCAGCGTGGAAGCCGCCTTGGAATACGCCAGATCCACCCGCGGCCAATTGGAAAACATTGCCAACGCAGGAGAACGCATCGCCGAGCTTGAATCCGCGGAGACAGCGGCCCTCGCCGCGACCGAACAACAGGCAAAATTGCTCTCTGATAAGCGCCAGGGCGCGGCCCAGATCATGGCGGGAGCCGTCGAAAAAGAGCTGGCCGATCTCAGCATGGAGGGCGCACGTTTCTCAGTCGCTTTTGATGATGATCAGCCTTCACACCGTTTCAATGCGAACGGTATGGATGATGTGGAATTCTTTATTGCTCCCAACCCCGGCGAAGGGCTCAAACCGTTGGTCAAGATCGCTTCGGGTGGCGAGACCTCGCGCTTGATGCTGGCGCTAAAGAACGTGCTGGCAAGCGTGGATTATGTGCCCATGCTCGTTTTTGACGAGATCGACCAGGGCATCGGCGGCAGGGTGGGTTTTGTGGTCGGCGAAAAACTCTGGCATTTGGGCTTAACCCACCAGGTCATGTGCGTCACGCACCTTTCGCAACTGGCAGCCTTCGGCGAACAGCATTTCAGGGTGCGCAAGCAGGTGGCGAATGAACGCACCGCAACAGAGGTTGAAGAATTGGATGAAACCGCCAGGATCGTGGAACTGGCACAGATGACGGGTAGCATGAGTGAATCCAACTTAAATGCCGCCCAGGAAATGCTTTCAAAGGCTCATGAACGGCAGAAACAACTAAGAGGGTGATTTCATGCCTGCCCTGAAGCAGTCTGAAGGGCTGCCCTACCAGATCCTTACGCTTGGGCCTCCTCTCGTGGTCCATCATGGCAGCCAGGTGCGCATCAACCGGCGCGAACAAAGAGTAGGGCTTTATTACCTGGCCGCGCAACCGGAACCAGTCAGCAGGGCTGAGATTTGCGATCTTTTCTGGCCCAAAGAGTCTGAACAAGCCAGCCGAAAAAAACTGCGTGAAGGATTGTCGCGACTGCGCGGCTGCCTGCAGGACCCAGATATCATCATCACCAATAATGACTCGATCACCCTTGACTTCTCTCGGGTGTATGTCGATCTCCATGAGTTTAATGCCATTGTTAAACCGCTGCTAACCAGTGCAGAGATGAATCTCGGCGACAAATTACCCGACTGGTGTTACGATCAACTTCGCAAAGCCATCAATTTGTGCCGGGGAACTGAATTTTTGCAGGGCATCATTATGCCTGACTCAACCGGTTTTGAAAATTGGGTATCTTTCAATAATATTTCCTACTCTTATGCCCGCGAAAAGATCCTTCAAAGGCTGATCGATCACAACATTGCCTTGGGCAATAATCATGAAGCCATTATTTGGTTGGAGAGGTCGATCTCTTCTGACCCACTAAATTCGGAAAACAGTTACCTGATGCTGAAATGTCTGAAGGAAACCGGCCGCGATAAGGAAGCCGAAAGTTATTTGCAATTTCTTGAGAACCTTTATCGCAACAATCAGTTCGGGCCTTTGCCCCAAACACTTGAGGGTTTTAAAGACAAGAAACGCTATTACCCAGCAACGAAATCTGTTAAAGGAAATTTCCCTGACTGGCCTTCAGTTGAGCAAAACGCTGTTCCCTTTGTTGGTCGAGAAGAATACCTTATCCGCCTGAACAACGCTTATCAACGTAAGGGCATGGTCTACATAACCGGCGAAGCCGGGATGGGTAAGAACCGCCTGGTGCAGGAATTTTATGCCAGTCTGCAGTTCAAACCCAAGCTCATGTTCTGCACTGGAAAGCCCATGTTAAACCCTCCCCCGTTAACCCCGATCATGGAGGGGTTGAAGGCTTTGGTTACTGACGATCAAATCCAGGCTTTGCCGGTTGCGAAGCGCACTGAAATTCAAAGTCTTTACCAGGAGTGTCAAGACCATTACCTTGATACATTTTCTGACTTGATCTCACCGATCCAGGAGGAGTACAAATCTGGCCTTTTTGAGAAGATCACCGACCTGCTGATATTTTTGAGAGGCAAGAAACCCTTGTTGATGGTGATTGATATCATCCAATGGTGCGACGCGTCAACCTATGAATTCCTGCATTACCTGAATGAACAAAACTTTTTTAGCAGGCATGGCGCCCTGATCTTGATCGGCCGCCAGGAAGAGCGCAACTCGTTTTTGGATGTCTATTTGGATCGCAGCGTTCTGGCATTTAACCTCGAAAAGATCGTCTTGCCACCGTTAACCTACGCAGAAGCAAATCACCTTGTCTCATTGGTCAGAGGCAAACCGGTACCTGACCAGTTGGTTCAGCAAATATACCTCTCTACAGGTGGAAATCCATTCTTCCTCATGGAAATTCTCAAGAGCGATGTCCTCGATCGTTTATCTGACAACGAGATCTCCTTTCAAGTTCCTGAGACCATTCGCGCCATGGTGCATGAAAAGCAGCATCTGCTCTCACAAACCGCGACAAAAACACTTCAAACAGCGGCCATTCTCGGACGGCGATTTTTGTCAGAGGTGCTGAAGGATATGGTTTCCATTAGTTCAGATACGTTGATCGAGGCACTGGAAGAACTGCAATCCAAAGCGATCATTAAAGTTGAACCCCCTGTGAACCCAATCTCTTATTACTGCTTTTCACAAGACTTGGTACGTGAAGTGCTCCTGGAAGAAATGTCTCCGGTCCGCAAACAAGCGCTTCATTTGCGAGCGGTTCAATCCCTGAGGAGTGTGAAAAGCAACCTTCCGGAGAAAGCTTCAATGATCGCCTGGCATTACAGTGAAGCCGGGGACAAGACCAATGCTTGCAAAGCCTGGTGTGAAGCTGCGGAGCAAGCCAACGCGTCTTTCGAGCGCGGTGCGAGTTACCAGGCCTATCAGAACGCGCTTGACTTGCTGCCCGCCCTGCCCGCGGACGATGTGGTTCCGTTGTTACAGCAATTACTTATCCTTTGGGGCGATTTGGCCTATGATCTGGCGGATGATCAGACTTGTGAAAAGTTGTACTCCATCGGGCTATCTGTTGGTGAACACAATCAGCATCCTTTGTTGATCGGCATGTCGCTCAATGGGCTCGCCCGCGCGGCCGAAATGCGCGGCGAAACCCACAAAGGGCTGGACCTGAACCAGCAGGCCTTTCGCTATCTCGAGAGTGTGCCCGACGAACCTGAATTGGTGAACGCGTATACCCAAAAAGGCGTCCTGCTCGAATTGAACTCAGACTATTTTGGAGCCCTCGACAGCTTCTTGCAAGGCCAGAGTTTGATGAGAAAGGGACAAAATCCCCGCAACCTGGATGTCAATGTCAGCCTGTTGATCCAGTTGTCATTAACCTACAGCCTGATGGGATACCCTTCCAAAGCAGAGGAGGTGGCGCTAAGTGCGCTCAGTGACAGCCGCTTGGTCAAACGTCGCTCAGCCAGGGTGCAGGCGGCAACCGTGCTGGCAGTGGCGCGCCATTTTCAGGGTAAATACAAACTTTCACTTGAAAACGCCAACTCGGTCTATGAGCTGGCGCTCAAATTGAAGCTGGATTGGTGGATCGTGCTGCTCGATCTGGTCCTCGCCAGGAACCATCTGGTTCTGGGGCACCTCGATGAATGCTGGCATTTCGCCAGCCATGTCTCAGAAGTGGCCAGCCCGCCCAATTCTTGGCCGCTTTCCGCGTATGGATGCGCCATCAAAGGAGACGCGCTGCGTTACTTGAGCGATCTTGACGCGGCCGCCAGTTATTATCAAAAGGGCAGCAAGAACCCCTTTACTGAGTATCAAACCCTTGAGAATTACCTGTTGCTGGGGATGACCCTCTGCCAGAACAACAAGCTGCAACAAGGGTTGGAGATTTTAAAGCAGGTTCACGCACCCACCGAAACCTGTGGTCTGGGATCTCTTTCCCTGTTGGCCAGGTATATGATCGAGATCTACACCTCCCCCGGCCTGGATGACCCTGCCTCCCTTGAGCGTATAATGAAAACCTCCGAGGAACTGAAAGCCAGGGGGTTTGGCGACCGCTGGATGATCGCCTCATTCGTCCAGGCCTTGACGGAATATCGCAAAGGTAACATGACGGAAGCCAAACGCCTCTTTCTTCAGTTGGCCGAAACCGCCCGCGGCATTGAACACAGCTGGTGGGAACTGGAAGCCTGCGCCGGCCTCAACTGGATCATGGACCAGTCGCGCGAAGAACGCCGCAAGCTCCACACCAGAATGACGAGCCTTTTGGATGCCATGGCCATCCGCGCCACCAAAAAAGAGGTTTCCGGCATGTTCCAGCGCTATCGCCGCATGCTGGAGGGTAGTTTCTAGGATAACTTGTCAACATTTTGTCAACGGTATCGTTGTATAAAAGTCTTATCAACGCCGCCTGCAAGTGCGCGAGAGCTAGGGAGCTTGCGCAAGGAAGGTCGAGAGTGATCGTGCAAACGAAACTTTCGACCTTCTTTTATTTCTCCACCTTCGACCAACAACCATAATGATGAACAGCTCAAAAATTGCGGCTTATTCAAGGTGTACGACGGTGACGCCTTCGCCGCCTTCTTTTTGGCCGCCCTCCTCAAAGCTCTTGACTTCCTCATTCGCTTTCAGCGCTTCGCGGATCACCTGCCTCAGGCGGCCGGTGCCCTTGCCGTGGATGATGCGCACGAACGGCAGCCGCGCCAGGCTGGCGTTGGAGATATAGCGATCCAGGGCGTCCAGGGCGTCTTCGGCGCGCTGACCGCGCAGGTCGATCTCCATGCCGGGCGAGGGTCTGAAAGGCAGGGCGCTGGCGGTGCTGGCAGTGGTGCGGCCTTTCTCCTTCTTGGCAACAACAGGGGCTTCTTCTTCGACCTCACTGGGGGCTTGCAGATCATCCAGCTTGGCGCGCACGCGCAGGCTGCCGACCTGCACCTCCAGGTCATTTTCTGAGATCGAGGTGATCACGCCTTCCATGTTGAGCGAGCGCAGCCTGACGCGTTCACCCGGCCTGGGGGTCAATACGCGCCTGCCGGCTTTGACCTGAGGTTTGCGTTCCACCGGCTTGGTGGCTTTCTCTTCGATCTGCTCCACCTTTTCAGAGATCGTTTTGAGTGCTTCCAACGGCTGGCGGGCGCGCTGCAACTCCTTGCGGATCTCGTCCATTTCGTGCTGCAACGAGCCCAATTCCTTCTCGGCTTCGGCGCGCGCCTTTTCGAGCTCAAGGCGGCGTTCCTCCTCGAGTTTTTCAAGCTGGCGCGCCAGTTCCTCTTTTTGATTCAGCACCAGCGAGCGTTCGCGATCCGCGGCGGATCTTGCCTTGCGCGCCACCTCGCGCTGGTAATGGATCTCTTTCAGCAGGTCTTCAGATTTCAACTCGTTGGGGTCGATCATGGTCTTGGCAGAATCCAAAATCTCATCCGGCAGGTTGAGGCGCTTGGCAATCGCCAGCGCGTTCGAACGCCCGGGGATGCCAATGGTCAGACGATAGGTCGGGCGCAGGGTTTTCAGGTTAAATTCCATGCTGGCGTTGGTCACGCCGGGGGTGGCGTGCGCCAGGGCTTTCAATTCGGGATAATGCGTGGCGATGAAACAGGGCACGCGCCGTTCCACCAGGTAGAGCATGATGGCGCGCGCCAGGGCCGAGCCCTCCTGCGGATCGGTGCCGGCGCCCAGTTCATCCAGCAGCACCAGGGTTTTGCTGCGCGCCTGCCCGAGGATGCGCACGATGTTGGTGATGTGCCCCGAGAAGGTCGAAAGCGACTGTTCAATGGATTGTTCATCCCCGATATCCGCGAAGATGTCATCAAAGAAACTCAGTTCAGACCCCGACTGGGCGGGGATGTGCAGCCCGCATTGGGCCATCAGCACCATCAAGCCCACGGTTTTGAGGGTGACGGTCTTGCCGCCGGTGTTGGGGCCGGTGATGATCACCGCGAAGGTGTGCGGGTCAAGATCCACATCGATGGGCACCACCGTGGCTGGGTCCAGCAGCGGATGGCGCGCCTGCAGCAGTTTGAGGGTCGTGCCGGGGTGATGCTCTTTGGCGGGCGGACGGATGGGTTTCAAGATGGGCTCGGCTGCGCGCAAATGATCACCATACTTGGCGCACATCAGCGCGAAATCAAAAGCTGCCAGGGCATCCACGATACCGCAGATGGCCGCGGCTTCGGCGCCCACCTTGGCGGAAAGTTCGGCCAAAATGCGTCGCACCTCATCCCGTTCGAGCAGCTGCATCTCATGCCAGCGGTTGTTGAGTTCCACCACCGCGATCGGCTCCACGAACAGGGTGGCCCCCGAAGAGGATTGGTCGTGCACGATGGATTTGAGCTTGCTGCGGTACTCCGCGCGCAAGGGGATGACGTAGCGCCCGTTGCGCTGGGTGATGATGGCTTCCTGCAGCATGGGCGTGGTGTGCGAATCCTGCAGCATGCGCTCCAGCTTCGACATCAGGCGCCCGTGCGAGATCTTGATCTCGGCGCGGATGGAGGTCAGCTTGGGCGAGGCGCTGTCAAGCACTTCGCCGCGGTCAGAGACGCAGCGCGAAATGGCTTCGATGATGCCGGGCGGGGGAACCATCAGGCGCACGATCTCGGCCAAATGCGGATAGTCGCGGGCCTGTTTTTCGAAGTTGCGGTGAAGGCTACGCGCAGAAATTAGCGTGCCGCTCACGGCCAGCAGGTCGCTCTCAGCCAGCACGCCGCCCTTGCGCGCCAGATCCGCCAACGGACGCACGTCATGCGCGCCGCCCACGCTCACATCCGCCTTGATGCTGAGCAGCTTGCGGGCTTCAGTGGTTCGGGTCAGCCGGTCTTGCGCCTGCACCAGGCTTTCGGCAGGCTGCAGCGCGCGCGCCAGGTCGATCGAGGCGCTGAAGGCGGCAAATTCGGTCAGTTTGTGAATGACCTTGTGAAATTCGAGGGTGTGTAAAGTTTTTTCGTCCATAATGGGTTTCGCAGATCAGGTAAAAATCCTGCCAGTGACAGAGCAAGGCAAGGGGAGGCAGACGGAGGGAAAGCAAAAAGTCCCTCGAAAAATGAGATAATTCGGGTGGAAGAAGGCGGGCCAGCGACACCTTATTATGGCATATTTTGCGTTTTTTTGCA
>CAYYRU010000004.1:10161-84730 GCA_964474095.1 uncultured Anaerolinea sp. | reverse complement strand
TAGCACATTTGTGCTACTATCCTCGCGTTAGTATCAATTGCCAGCCTCTATGAACCTTAACAAAAACACTGTAGTTGGATAGCTAATCGTACAAAAAAATCAAAGGATCGTTTTGTCAAGACTCGTCAATTTCAAAGCGAAAAGTGATTCGTTATTGATTCGTTCCCGATTTTTTGGACGACCAATACGATTCATCTTAACAAATCCGGGAAAAATCCTCTGACCAACCCTCGGAGGTTCAATATGGTGTACATTTTCCTGATATGAGATAAAATTTAGCCTATGATTCGCTCGGCCTACTTTGAACCTAATCAACCCGTACAGTTCTTGAAATCCATGGAGGAGATCCCCTCCAAGATGGTGTCAAAGACCGGTTTCTTATGGGTCAGCCTTGAATCCGCCTCCGAAACCGAGATCAACCAGGTACTCTGCGATACCTTCAAATTCCATCCCCTTTCCGTGGAAGACAGCCTAAGTGCTGGCTATCAGGTATCCAAGGTGGATGATTTCATCTCCTACTTATTCATCATCGCCCATGCCATCAAACCCGTTCAAGACCTGGATGGATTGGACACTCTGGAACTCAACCTTTTCCTCGGCAAGAATTACTTGGTGACCTGTTACACCGAGGGCCCCATGTCACCCATCGAAAAGACCTGGCAGCGGGTGCACAAAGACTTCCGCCTCTCCAACTTTGGCTCTGATTTTCTTTGCCACGCCATCCTGGACGTACTGGTGGACGAATATATGCCTCTCATCGACCAGATGGATACCGAAGTCGAATTCCTCGAAGACAGCGTGCTCGAAAAACCTTCCCCGGCCACCCTGCAGCGCTTGCTGACTCTCAAACACAGCATTATGGCTCTGCGACGCGTAATTTCTCCGCAGCGAGAGATGATCAACCGTCTCACCCGGGATGAATTCGCCCTGATCGACCCTCAGAGCCGCTACTATTTTCGCGACATCTACGATCATCTGGTTCGCATCCAGGACCTTTCAGACACCATCCGTGATATTGTCTCAGGCGCCATGGATATCTATCTCAACTCAACCAGTCTGCGTTTAAACGAGGTCATGAAAGCATTGACCATCGTTTCAACCATCTTCCTGCCCCTGTCATTTATTGCCGGGGTTTTTGGCATGAATTTTGTTCAAATTCCGCTTGCCGCCCACCCCTTGGGTTTCTTGATCTGTTGTGCGGCCATGCTCGTGATTGGTTTGGGCATGCTATGGTATTTCAAGTGGCGCAAGTGGTTTTAAATCAACATTAAAGGATTTCTCACATGGTAAAAATCATCGTCGACAGCTGCAGCGACCTCAGCCCAGAACTGATCAAACGTTTTGACATTGATGTCATTCCTTTATCCATTTTAGTAGATGGACAAACTTATCTGGATGGAGTTGAACTTTCCACCTCCCAATTATTTGAATCTGTAAAGAAAACCGGGGTCCTGCCAAAAACCTCCGCTCCGTCGGTGGCTGCTTTTACCAGTGTTTTTGAAAAATATACTGAATTCATTTACTTTAGCATCAGCTCCAAACTCTCCGCCAGTTATCAGAGCGCCCACCTGGCGCTTGAAGCTTTACCCAAAAAACACAAAGGCAAATTAATCGACTCTCTCAACCTCTCCACGGGCATCGGATTGTTGGCCTTACGCGCCGCGGAACTCAGCCAGCAGGGCAGATCGCTGGACGAGATCGTTAATGATATTCCCCCCCTGATCGATAAGGTCAACACCTCCTTCATGATCGATACCCTCGATTACCTCTACATGGGTGGCCGCTGCTCAGCCATGGAACACGTCATTGGCAGTATTCTCAAGATCAAACCGATCATCGAGGTACGCAAAGACGGCACCCTCGGCGTCAAAGAAAAGATCAATGGCAGCCGCAAGAAATGCCTTAATTCACTGCTGGAGGATTTTTCCAAGAAGAAGGAGACGGTCGATCCAGGCCGCGTTTTCGTAACCCACGTTTTATGTCCTGAAGATGCTGTTTTCTTAAAAACAGAGCTTGAAAAGATTATGCCGCTGGAGGAGGTCTGCATCACGGATGCCGGCTCCACCGTGGCTAGCCACTGCGGCATCGGCACCATCGGCATCCTTTTCTTCACAAAATAATGGAATTATTCAAATTCGGGAGTCTGTTTTATGACTCCCGAATTTTGATTTAACCCTGCATCCGTCAGATCGATTGCGAAGAAGATTTCTTTAGATCAGCCCCAACTCCTTGCCAACTTTTTCAAAGACGGATAGCACCTGGTCCATTTGAGAGTCGGTGTGAGTGGCCATGTAGCTGGTACGCAGCAGTTGATGCCCCGGTGTGACTGCCGGTGAGATGACCGGGTTCACAAAGACACCATTTTCAAACAGCATTTTCCACGACAAAAAGGTCTTCTGGTCATCACCGATAATGATGGGCACCACGGGTGTGGTTGAGTTGCCAATGTTAAAGCCCAGTGAAGTAAACCCTTTGCGCATTTTATCCGCCACTTCCAGAACGCGCGTTGAGCGTTCGGGCTCTTCGCGCATCACCTGCAAGGCAGCCAGGGCTGCCGCCGCATTGGACGGGGGAATACTGGCGCTGAAGATCAAAGCACGGGCATTATGCTGGATATAGTGAATGGTGCACTCGTCGCCTGCGATGAAACCGCCCAGCGACGCGAACGCTTTGCTAAAGGTGGACATGATCAAGTCAACCTTTTCGGTGGCGTTTTGATGGGCGCAGGTGCCGTGACCGCCGCCCAAAACGCCCATGCCGTGTGCGTCATCCACCATAAAGCGAGCTCCATATTTCTTGGCTGCTGTGGCAATGTCATGCAAAGGGGCCAGGTCACCCTCCATGCTGAACATTCCATCCACCACGATCAATTTACCCGCGCTATCCGGGATGGACGCCAATACCTTCTCAAGGTGCTCCATGTCATTATGTCTGAAACGTTCGATCTTGCCATACCCCAACCTGGCGCCGTCCACGATGCTGGCGTGATCATCCTTATCCAGAATAACTACGTCATCCCGGCCGATCAAAGAACTGACTGTTCCAAGGTTGGCCTGCATACCTGTGGAAAACACCAACGCGGCTTCTTTTCCGGTCCATTCAGCCAATTCTTTTTCCAGTTGTTCATGCATCGCCAGGGTGCCATTCAAAAACCGTGAGCCGGTACAGCTTGTGCCAAAACGTTCGATGGCTTTGATGGCGGCTTCACGCACCTTCGGATGAGTGGTCAATCCAAGATAGTTGTTCGATCCGCACATGATCAAGCGCTGCCCCTGATAAACTACTTCGGTGCCTTCATTTTCACTTAGAGCAATAAAATAAGGATAAATGCCTGATGCTTTCGCGTCTTTCGCCGCAGTGTAATTACAACACTTTTCGAATAAATCCATGTGATCCTCTCTGTTCATAATTGATGTTGGCACAAAAATTCATATGTATATAACACCATTTTTCTGGTTTAGTTTTGATAAATAAAATCTCGTTTTGCAATGATTTTGCTCACAAACCGTCCCCATGTTTCAAGAGCTATGCTATGATTAATTTACTCAAAGGAGTAACCCATGAAATACTTTGGCGGAATCGAAGCTGGAGGGACCAAGTTTAATTGCATCATCGCAAAGGATCCAACTCACATCATTGAAGAGAAAGTGATTCCAACCACAAGCCCAGAGATCACGCTTAAAGAAGTTGCCAGGTTTTTCAAGGATTCAGAAAAAAAACACGACATACAAATCTCCGCCATGGGAATTGCCTCTTTTGGGCCGGTCAACCTCGACCCATCCGACCCGGCATTCGGCTACATCGCATCGACTCCCAAGCTTAGGTGGCAAAATACACCGGTCGTCGGTATGCTGCGCCGGCATTTTGATATTCCTTTTGGTTTTGACACGGATGTCAATGGCGCCGCACTCGGTGAAGGAAAATGGGGGGCCGGCAGGGGATTAAGTGATTTTATCTATATCACCATTGGCACGGGCATCGGAGCCGGAATTATCAGCCACGGGGCTCCCATCCATGGCTTGATCCATCCTGAGGTGGGCCACATGCTTGTCAGGCATGATCCCAATCGTGATCCGTTTGCCGGGTACTGCCCCTTCCATGGAGACTGCCTGGAGGGCATGGCAAGTGGTCCTGCCATGAGTGAACGTTGGGGCATTGACACCAAAGATATGCCCGACGATCATCCCGCCTGGAATCTTGAAGCGGAATATCTGGCGCAAGCCGTGCATAACTTGAGCCTGTTTTATTCCCCAAAAAGGATTATCATGGGCGGCGGGGTGATGAAGAAAACTGGATTGATTGAAAAAATTCGCCAGCTGGCTCAATCTTCACTCAACGGTTATTTACATTCGTCATTAATCACCCAAGATATTGATCAATACCTGGTGACACCCCAACTAGGAGACCGCGCCGGGTCTTTGGGTGCCGTCGTTTTGGCTACTCTTGCAACATCATCTTGAATCATACCTGGAGGAATTCATGCTTAACAAACGCACCTGGGTCGCCATCCTCATTCTAGGATTTCTGGGACAATTAGCATGGGGAGTCGAAAACCAATTCTTCAATACTTATATTTTTGATGAGATCTCGCCGAATCCACAGCCAATTGCCTGGATGACGGCCGCAAGCGCCATCACCGCGACGTTGGCGTCCATTTTTATGGGAGCCTTAAGTGATCGAGTTCGCTGGCGTTGGGGAAGAAAGCCTTTTCTTTTATTCGGCTATCTCCTCTGGGGTATCGCGACGGCGTTATTCCCGACCTCGGCTTTTTTCGCAACCGTCGGAACCATGGTTTTTGTAGCCATCCTCATTGACTGTATCATGACCTTCTTTGGTTCCACGGCGAATGATTCAGTTTTTCACGCCTACGTGGCAGATATCACCACCATTGAGAACCGCGGAAAGGTCATGGGGGTTCTTGAGATCCTGACCTGGATCGCTTTGCTTTTTGTTTATGGCGGCGCTCCCATCCTCATTGAAGCCAAAGGATACGCTTTCTTCTTCTACGTTCTTGGTGGCCTGGTATTTGTGCTTAGTCTTGTAGCCAATCTCCTATTAAAAGAACCGCCTTTGCCAAAAAATCCACCGACAAAATCATACCTGGCTCAGATCGCAGATACTTTTCAATGGTCGACCTTGCGTAAACAAGGGGACTTCTTCTCATTATTGATTGCGATTATGCTCTGGGGAATCGCTCAACAAATCTTCTTTCCCTATTTAATGACTTATATCAACCACAGCAAGGATATTGATCCCTCAACCAATGCCGGACTTGTCATCTTCTTTGCAATATTATTGGGTGGAATCGCCACCGCCTACCCACTGGGCATTTTAATCGACCGCTGGGGACGTAAAAGAGTGGCTCTGATCGCCATCGTTGGTGAAATGATCGGTTTGATCGCTTTTTCCTTCGCTCATAACACAATTACATTGATCCTTACCGGCATATTATGGCTCTGGCCGATCAGCGCCTGGACAATCGCGATTGGCGCCTGGACTAAAGATCTTTTTCCTGAAGATAAACGTGGACAGTTTGGCGGGTACGTCATTCTGTTCTCGGTGGCACTCACTATGACCATTGGTCCCATGGTTGGAAGCCGCTTGATCACCACCTTTGGAATCCATGAAATGATCGAGGGTCAAATGGGCTATATCCCCATTCCTCTGATCTTTCAGGTCGCAGGCTTTGCCACGCTACTGGCAGCTATCCCCTTGCTGCTGATCAAAAAAAAGGAAGCACCCTTTAAGAAGATTGTGCAGGAGTAATCTATATGGCAATTCCTGAATTCATTTTACGCAAACTGGTCGTCCCTGGCAGCCTCAAGAAAAAAGGCAGCGGATTCACATTCATCATAAACAATACCTTTGCTCCGGCTACCATCCAAAAATTCGAATTACTGAATGATGGTTCCCTCATCCCCCCAGTGAGCATTTCCTTCTCCACTGCGAATACTGAAACCCAAAAAGGCAGCCATATCAATTCTGAAAACCCTCTCTTAACCCCGGTGGGAGTTGAAATCTCAGTCAATGTTGACAACCAGCCACTAACTGATCGCATCGTTGTAAAAGCCATGACCAAAGAAGTCGGTGAAATCCTCTTCTCCCTGGCAGAGAAAAAGACCAAAAAGAAAGAAAAGAAGATCAAACCTTATCTGTTGACACGCTTTTCAACCCCGCTTGAAGCGCAGATCAAGTTCGATCTCTCCAAGACCAATGGCACCGCATCGCCTTTCTTGCTTGGTCAGTTCGTCGAACACCTCGAGCGCTGCGTTTATGACGGCATCTGGAGCTCTGACGGCAGCATGTTAAGAGAAGATACCCTCGATCTGATCAAGCAGCTCAACCCTCCTTTGACCCGTTACCCGGGCGGCAATTTTGCCAGCGGCTACCATTGGGAAGACGGAATAGGCCCCAAAGACAAGCGTCCGCACCGCCACGATGCCGCCTGGCAGGCTGAAGAATCCAACCTGGTCGGTACGGATGAATTTTTGACATTCTGCGAACAGATCGGCACTGTGCCCCTGCTGGTGGTCAATGATGGCTCCGGCACCCCTGAAGAAGCCGCCCGTTGGGTAGCCTATTGCAATGAACCCGCTAGCGGTGAACAAGGTCAGCGAAGGGCTGCCAACGGGCACCCTGAGCCTTACAATGTTCAATACTGGGGGATTGGTAATGAAGTCTGGGGTGCCTGGCAGATCGGCACCACCTCTGCCGAAGAATACACCAGCCGCCTGCTGCGATTTATCAAAGCCATGCGCGCGGTGGATCCAAATATCAAACTGGTGGCGGTTGGCAATCACCCGCTCACGAACTCCGCTGATGACCCGGCTGCGATGTGGAATAAGGAAGTACTCACCAAAACCGGTGACCAGATCGATTACCTCTCCTGGCATATCTATCAACCTGAAAAAGAAGGCTGGGGTAATCTGCCCAATGCACATGAGTTGTTCAAGTGTGTGTGCGCTGCGCCTATTGATATTGAGATATTCACTGAGCGTATTGAAAAAGAGATCACCCAATTCTCACCACGGAAAAAGGTACTGCAAGCCCTGGACGAATGGAATGTCTGGCTGCCTCCCCTGCCTGGCGAGACCAGCATGCACCAGGTCACTTATACCATGCGAGATGCCCTTTATGTGGCCTCCACCCTGGCGGTGTTTTATCGCAAAAACCAAACCCTCGGTATGACCAACCTGGCACAATTGGTTAACGTGCTGCCGTTGATCAAAACCAACGCCGATACTGCCATTGCCACGGCCATCTTCTATCCGTTCATCCTCTTCAACGAAATGGAGAGAACTGTCGTCCAAAGCACCTGTCAGTCGCCACTTTATGACTGCGTTGCCATAGATCATAATATTACCGCTCATGAGAACGTTCCATGGTTGGATCACCTCATCACCACCAGTGAGGATCAAAAACGCATCACCCTGCTCCTCGTCAACCGTCATCCAGAGAGCCGACTCGCTGCCAAATTCACATTAAAGTCCGACCCTGTCGGTTCCCTTGAGATCTCGGCACCTCACCCACTGGACGCCAATACATTTAGGCATCCACAAAAGGTCAAGCTTATCGAAGGACCCCAGCCGAAAAAGCAAAACGGCGGCTGGCAGGTCACCCTAAAACCTGCATCGATCGTTATGTTGGAGTTCAAAGCATAATTATGAATCGTCCAAATCTGACATTCTACTGCGAATTGGAACCAGAAGCCTTATCCCACCTGTTCGCGGATGGTAAAGTGATCACTTCACTCATAAAAATGAAGGCAAATCTCAGCCTGGGTTTGCTCGATTTTTCAGCGAAAAGAGCCGAGGTGGTTAAAAAGTTGATTCGCGCTGGCATCCCCGTCACTGCCTGGATCCTGCTGCCCAAAGAACAAGGGTACTGGACCAGCCTGGACACAATCAAGGAAACCGCTTCGCGCTATCAGGAGTTCAAAATCTGGTCAGCCAAAAACAAGCTCAATTTTGCCGCCATAGGGTTGGATATTGAACCGCCTCTTGAAACTGTCACTGCGCTTGGCAGTGCCCCGCTATCGCAAACTCCAAACCTGCTGCGCCGCCTGCTCTCTGGAGATGCCTACCAGGAATATGAAGGGATTACGTACACATTAATTCAAAAAATGCGCGCGGATGGTTACGCGGTTGAAACTTACCAGTTCCCGACTGTGATCGATGAACGCGCAGCAAAATCCAATGTACTCGCCAAAACGCTGGGGCTTACTACTCTATCGGCGGATCGCGAAGTTTTAATGTTGTATTCCAGCTTCTTCCCCAATTACAGCGATGCTATCTTATGGAGTTACGTACAACAGGCGCAAGCCGTGGGCGTGGGTAGTACTGGCGGCGGGGTTGAGCTGGAAGGTATGCCTGGCCTAAAAACACTGCGTTGGATTGACCTCAAACGCGACCTGCTGTTGGCTGCTCAAAGGGTGGACCACCTTTACATCTTCAGCCTCGAAGGCTGTGTGGAAAACAATTTCATGCACCGCCTGCTCGATTTGAACTGGGATACCCCAATCGTACCGCCAGCGCGGCCGGCCGCAGGTATCACCCTGGTACGTAAAACCGGTCAGGGATTGTTGTGGGCGCTGTCCCATCCCATTGAATGTTTTTGTGGAATCGTCTTTCTGGCATCACTCATCAGGTGGCTCAACCGGCTTTTTTCAAAGCGAACCTGAAAAAAATCCCGCTCCAGATTTGAACGAGATTTTTATTGTTCCTATTTTAGACGACAGAGATCCAGGCTCTCTACCGCGTGACGCAAGTGTGGGATGACAATACTTCCGCCCACCACCAGAGCGACGTTAAAGGCGTCATAAAGTTCTTCATCCGTCCATCCGGCTTTCACACAGGTCAGGATGTGATAGTCTATACAGTCGTTGCAGCGCAATACCATGGATGCCACCAGTCCAAGCAATTCCTTGGTCTTTGAATCCAGGGTGGCATCTTCATAAGCCTTCGTGTCCAGGTTGAAAAAACGCTTGATCCCCAAATGCTCGATCTCGAGGATGCGGGTGTTCATCTTTTCGCGATAGGCTTCAAAATCATCCAAACGATCTGGCATGCGTTACTCCATTACAACAGGTGCTTGAGGGATGGTTGATGTAAACGGATGCGCAGCAGACGCCTGTCCTTGGCTTCCAACGCCTGGTAATCACCCAATGCCTGAGCCATGGACATGGTGCCGAAGGTGAGCCCCTCACCAGGGATCTCAGTATCTTTTTCAGGATCAGAGGTCAATTCCACAAACAAGCCAATGTTGGGGCCGCCCTTGTGCAACTGACCGGTGGAATGCAAGAAGCGTGGACCAAAACCAAGGGTGACCGCTACACCGTACTTCTCAAGCAGTTCCTTGCGCAGCTTCTGCAGGTCTTTTTCCATTTCAGGTGTACGAGGCAGGAAGGCGTTAATCGCAATGTAATCGCCCTTGCGACAGTTCTTCGAAATGAAGGCATCCACCGCTTCACGCAAAGTTGTAACCTTTTTCCAATCCAGTTTCTGGTTTGAGTAGATCTCTCCTTCGGCGAGTGTCAACACGGGAGTGCCAAAATCCAGCTTGCCGGACTGCTTGAAGTCTGCGATGCCCGCCAATGTACGGGTTTTGGCGTCCTGCACATCTGGCTGGTCAAATGAATTGACACCCAAAATCGAGCAGGCCACCGCGGTGGCAAATTCCCACAAGTAGAACTGCGCGCCCAAATCCAGGGAAGATTCCACATCCAGCGAGATCAAAGACAGGTCCGCTTTACGGATCTCAGCACAGGTCGCATCCGTTTGAGCGGTTTTTCCAAGATAGACAAACAAGCGATCCTGACCGTATTTTGAGACTTCGATCAACGGCTCGTTGGCGATGGGGACAATGCCCTGACCTTCTTTACCACTGCTTTCAGCAACCAGTTGTTCAAGCCAGTTGCCAAACGAACTCCATTCAGCATCTGTGAGAACGGTCAGCTTGTTGTATTTCTTTAGGGCTGCTTCAGCCATGAGTGTGCCC
This sequence comes from uncultured Anaerolinea sp., assembly GCA_964474095.1. Taxonomy (GTDB): domain Bacteria; phylum Chloroflexota; class Anaerolineae; order Anaerolineales; family Anaerolineaceae; genus UBA6107. The sequence continues at coordinate 74,734 of CAYYRU010000004.1, read as the reverse complement.
AGAACCACACCCGGGTTTGAAAGGATCGGGCGGCCAGGTTTGCATGCCGTAGCCATGGTTTGTGCTTTTTTGAGGAAAGCGCTTACGTCTATCCCAACTAGAGCGGCTGGTACCAGCCCAAAGGCGGTCAACGCGGAATTTCTACCTCCCACCTGCGGGTTGGCATTGAATACCTTCCAGAATCCGCGTTCCCGAGCCAGCTGATCCAGTTTGGTGCCCGGATCAGTGATCGCGAGGAAGTGCCTGCCGGCTTTGTCACCAAATTCCTTGGATACCTCATTCCAGAAATACTGGAAAAAGGCGTTAATCTCGCCGGTGGTACCTGATTTGCTGGCAACGATGTACAAGGTCTTTTTAAGTGGGTATTTTTGCCTGGCAAGCAGAACTTCATCAGGATTGGTTGAATCCAACACACCCAGGTCAAGGCCGATTTTACCCTTGAATTCAGTTTGACCGTTGATTAAACGCAGTACCTCAGGTGCTAAGGATGACCCCCCCATACCCAACAACAGAGCATGCGTGAATCCCTCTTTATGGCACTCCGCCAGCAAGGTTTCTAGCTCAGGCAAGAGAGATTCAGAGTCCCATGGCGCGGAAGTCCAATCCATGCGGATGCGGATCTCCTGTTGACCTTTGGGGTCTTTGGTCCACAAAGCAGGTTCATGATCAAACACACCCTGTACGAAATTGGATTCATCCAATTTTTCAAGGCGTTTCTGAACCGCTTTGGAGAGATCTGCCAGACCTGAGGTTTGTTCTCTGCGGCGATCTTCCACACTGGCCAACAAGGCAGTAAAGGCATCGGCAAAAGCTTTGACGCCTTCGTCCTCAAGCTCCTGGGTAACAGTAGCCATAAAGATGCCGATCTTTTCAAGAGCTGCCAGGCTTTCTTTGCAGCCATTCAGATCCTTTTCGATGGTCAATGCAGATTTGCCATGATCCCCAAACGCTTTCAAGGTGGCCGGTGGCACTGTATTAACCGTATTTTCGCCAATCAACTCCTCGATGTAGATCACATCGCGGTAATTGGGGTTCTTGGTGCTGGTTGAAGCCCACAGCGGACGCTGCGCCTGCGCGCCTTTAGCTTGAAGCTGGGTAAAACGCGGACTTTCGAAAACGGCCTTGTAAGCCTCATAAGCCAGTCGCGCGTTGGCGACAGCGGCTTTACCAGCCAAAGCGCTATATTCTTTTTCGTTAATTTGGGCGGCTTTCTGACGTTCAGCCAGGTAGCCGTCAATTTTCGTGTCCACGCGTGAAACGAAGAACGAAGCCACTGAAGCGATCGATTCAAGCGGTAAGTTCTTTTTGGCGCGATCTTCAAGCCCTTCCAGAAAAGCCTCCATGACCGCCTGATAGCGTTCAATGGAAAAGATCAGGGTAACATTCACGTTGATCCCGGCCGCGATGGCCTGACGAATGGCTGGCAGACCTTCTATGGTCGCCGGGATCTTGATCATCAGGTTGGGACGGTTTACTTTTTGCCAAAGACGCTGCGCTTCACGGATGGTTCCTTTTGAATCACGGGCCAGAAACGGGCTGACTTCAAGGCTGACATAGCCATCTTTATGGGCGGTTTCTTGATACAACGGCACGAAAAGATCAGCGGCATCTTGAATGTCTTTGACAGCCAGTTCCCAGAAGATCTCTTCAGCGTCAAGCCCAGCCCAGGCGAGCGGTTTCAAAGCCGAATCGTAGTCTTTTGACTTGGCGATGGCGTTGTGAAAGATGCTTGGGTTTGAAGTAACCCCTTTGATCTCTCCCCGGTCGATCATGCCGCGTAATTCACCGTTATCCAGCAAGGATCTTTGAATATTGTCATACCAGAGAGATTGTCCCAATTTATGAAGCGCGTCGTAATTTGTCACTTATTCACCAAACCTTATGTAAATAGATTAATTCGTTTTTCCATTGGCTTCGATCTTTTGGATCTTACCAAACCTTCGTTTATGGCGTTCTTCGGTTGAAAACCTGCCGCTTAAGTAAGCTGAGACGATATCCTTTGCCAATTCCACGCCTATGATCCTGGCACCGAGGCAGAGCACATTCATATTGTCATGTTCCACGCCCTGTTTGGCAGAGTAAGTATCATGACAAATACCAGCATAGATGCCGTGGAATTTGTTGGCTGCAATACAGGCACCCACGCCTGAACCACATACCACCACCGCGCGGTCAGCCTGTTTACTTAAAATGGCTTTTGCGGCTTTTTCGGCATAATCCGGGTAATCAACCGGTTCCTGGTCATAGGTACCCAGATCAATCACCTGGTGACCTTCCTTTTCGATGGTCGCAATGACTTCGTCTTTCAGAGGAAACCCAGCGTGATCACACGCCACGGCAATGATCATGATCAACTCCTATTTCAAGAGACTTAATGCCGTCTCAAACACGTTCTCAACGGAGAAGCCAAATTCTTTCATGAGGATTGAAGCCGGGGCGGAGGCGCCGTATCCATGCATGCATATGATCTTGCCGCCATCTCCGGCGTACTTTTCCCAACCCTGGGCGATGCCGGCTTCGACCGCGACACGAGCTTTCACATCCGGTAATAAAACGCTTTCTTGATAGGCTTTGCCAGTCTTTTCAAACAATTCCCAGCTCGGGAAGGAAACCACGCGCACGGAATGACCGGCTTCAGCCAATTTCTGACCGGCTTTCAATACCAGGTCCACCTCGGAACCCGAAGCCATGAGGATCATTTCAGGTTTTCCCTTACCAAGATCAGCCAGCACGTAAGCGCCTTTGGCTGCTCCCTTGACGTCGCCAAATTGGTTGCGGTCAACCGTGGGCAGCGCCTGCCGTGAAAGAGCTAACACGGTCGGTCCCTTGGTATTTTCGATGGCCGAGCGCCACGCTTCCACCGTTTCGTTGGCGTCCGCGGGGCGGATGACCGTCATGTTCGGGATGGCGCGCAAGGCAGCCAAATGTTCCACCGGCTGGTGGGTCGGTCCGTCTTCGCCCAGCCCGATACTGTCATGGGTCATGATCCAAATGGACTGCAGGTGTGAGAGTGCTGAAACACGCATGGCACCGCGCATATAGTCGGTAAAAACCAGGAAGGTGGCCCCGAACGGGATCAAACCCTTGTGATAAGCCATGCCGTTAACAATGGAACCCATGCCGTGTTCGCGCACACCAAAATGCAGGTAACGACCGGCATGATTATCGGGTTGGAAGGCGGTTGAGTCTTTCAACCAGGTATTGTTGGAAGGAGTCAGGTCGGCCGAACCGCCCATCAACTCGGGCAACACTGCGGCAATGGCATTCAAAGTTTGACCAGAGGCCACACGTGAAGCGACACCCTTGGCATCTGCCGGGAAGACGGGTAGGCAAGCGTTCCAGTTTTCAGGTAATTTTCCCGCCATGCGGCGTTTGAATTCTTTACCCTGAGCAGGGAATGCTTGTTCATACTCGGTCAGTGATTTTTCCCAAGCCTGGTGCACTTCGGTACCTTTTTTGCCGGCGGCTTCAAACAAGGTTTTGGCATCTTCCGGGATCAAGAAACGCGGTTCGGTCGGCCAGCCCAATTTCAGTTTAGCGCCGTTCAGTTCCTCATCACCAGGGGGTTCTCCGTGTGCTTTTGAGGTGTCTTGACGGCTCGGGAGCCCGTAACCGATATGTGTGCGGCAAACGATGATCGAAGGACGCGGGTCTTTCTTGGCGGCTGTTATGGCCTTGTCGATCTCTTCCACATTGTTGCCATCTTCAACGTATGAGACGTGCCAGCCGTAAGCTTCAAAACGTTTGGCGCGATCTTCGGTGAAGGAGATGGTGGTCGGGCCGTCGATGGAAATACGATTGTCGTCATAACAGTAAATGATCTTGCCTAGTTTCAAATGACCGGCGAGAGAAGCCGCTTCACTGGCAACGCCTTCCATCAGATCGCCGTCGGTCACAATTCCATAAACATAGTGATCCACGATCTTGTGTTCCGGTTGATTGAATTCTGCGGCCAGATGGGCTTCGGCAATGGCCATGCCCACACCGTTTGAGAGCCCCTGCCCAAGTGGACCGGTGGTGGCATCCACGCCCGGGGTGAAACCGTATTCGGGATGTCCGGGAGTGATGGATTTCCACTGCCTGAAGTTTTTCAGATCATCCAGGCTGACTTTGAAACCAGTCAAATGCAGCAGGCTATACAGCAGCATGGAACCATGTCCGCCTGAGAGTACAAAGCGATCACGATCCGCCCAATCCGGGTTCTTTGGATCGAATCGCATGTGTTTCGTCCAAATGGTAAAGGCGATGGCGGCGGTGCCCATGGGCAGGCCGGGATGGCCTGAGTTGGCTTGCTGCACGCCATCAGCGGAAAGAAATCTGAGAGTATTGATTGCTTTTTCAATTATTTCATTGTTCATGAGGTCCTCCGTAAACTATGCGTAATTTTACCACTCGCAGATTGATTAATAGTAAAAAGGACTGCCCATTTTTTGTCTAGACAATCCTTTTTAAGGTTAGCCGGTGCGAATTAGATGTTTTTCCGGTTCAAACGCAGACTGTTACTGATCACAAAGATACTGCTGAAGGCCATCGCGCCTGCCGCTAACATTGGAATCAATAATCCAAAAGCAGCTACAGGGATTAAAATGATGTTGTATATGAACGCCCAGAACAGGTTTTGTTTTATTGTCTTCAGGGTCAATCTTGATAGACGAATGGCTTTAACCACCCCACGCAGATCACCGCTCATCAAGACCACCTGTGCAGAAGAAATGGCAATGTCTGTGCCGGTGCCGATGGCAAGACCAACATTAGCCTGGACCAGGGCTGGGGCGTCGTTGATGCCATCACCCACCATGGCCACTTGTAAGCCTCTATCCTGTAGTTTCTTGATTTCGGCGGATTTCTGCCCGGGTAGTACTTCTGCCAAAACAGTATCCACACCAACCAGCCTGGCAACAGCATCAGCCGTTTGACGATTATCACCGGTCAACATGGCGACTTTCAACCCCATTTGATGCAGTCCTTTGATAGCCTCAACGGAACCTTCTTTTACCTGATCGGCCACGGCGATCAACCCGGCTATTTTCTGATCCACCGCCACCAACATGACGGTCTTGCCCTCGTTTTGCAGCCGTTCAAGGTGGGCACGGATTGCGTTTATGGCTATACGCTTACCGGCCATCATTTTCAAATTTCCGATCATGACGTATTGGCCTGAAACCACACCCTGTACCCCATGCCCTGTTTCTGATTCAAACTGATCCGGTTCAGCGAGTTTCAAAGAGCGATTGCCAGCCTCCGCCACAATGGATTCACCCAAAGGATGTTCGCTGTTTTTTTCGATTGAGGCTGCAAGTCGCAGCAGTTCATCTTCAGACATCTCACCGATAGCCAAAATATCTGTCACTTCGGGCTGACCGCGCGTTATGGTGCCAGTTTTATCCAACACCACCATGTTGACAGAACCAGCCCGTTCAAGTGCCTCTGAAGATTTGATCAGGATCCCCAGACCAGCGCCCTTGCCCGTGCCCACCATGATGGCTGTTGGAGTAGCCAACCCCATGGCGCATGGGCAGGCGATCACCAATACTGCCACCATGTTGATCAAAGCCCGGCTCAATGCGGTGTTTTCAGCATCTGCCGCGAGGGTTGGACCTAAGAATAACCATCCCAAAAAGGTCAAAACTGCCAAGAGGATCACAACCGGCACAAACACCGCAGATACGCGATCCGCCAATTTTTGGATGGGTGCCTTACTGCCTTGGGCATCTTCCACAAGTTTGATGATCTGAGCCAGAGCAGTCTCCCGCCCTACGCGTGTAGCTTTAAATTTAAAGGAACCGCTTTTATTTAGTGTGGCTCCGATGACATTGGATCCGGTGTTTTTTTCGACCGGCATGGATTCACCCGTCAGCATGGATTCGTCAACCGAAGAATACCCTTCCATCACAATTCCATCCACGGGGATCTTTTCACCCGGGCGTACGCGAATCAGGTCACCCGTTACAACTTCTTCAATGGGTATCTCAATCTCTTCTTCACCACGAAACACCCGGGCTGTTCGCGCCTGCAACCCCATCAGCTTCTTGATGGCTTCGCTGGTTTTGCCTTTTGCGCGTGCTTCGAGAAATTTCCCCAATTTGATCAAGGTGATGATGATGGCTGCTGTTTCGAAGTAGACATGACCCTGGATCCAGCCAAAGGCCGCTGGGATGGAGTAAAGAAATGCCGCAGAAGAACCCATTGCCACTAGCACATCCATATTCGCTGAGCCATTGCGCAGAGCCTTGTAGGCGCCGATGTAATACTGCCAACCAACGTAAAACTGCACTGGTATCGCGAGCCCCATTAAGACCAACCGAAACCAGACCGCGTGTGTGATGTGACCCGGTATCAGACCAAAATCACCTGCCATTGATAAAAGGAAAAGGGGGGTCGAGAAGAGAATGCCAAAGATCAGCAACTTCTTTTGATGGGCAACCTCTGCCATGCGGGCACTACCTTCAGCATCTTCAGAGCCAACGCCCTCATCGATCAAATCAAAACCAGCGTTTTCAATTGATTGCCTGATCTCTGCCTGGCTGACCACCGTTGGAACATAAGTGATCCGTACGTGGTCGGTAGAGAGGTTGACGAGAACGGCCAAAACGCCCTCGAGACTGGATATTTTTGTCTCTAATCGCCTGGCGTCATTGGCGTCTCCAAGATTCACAAGCGACAGGTCGGCTTCTCCCATAGCAATTCCATATCCTGCTTTTTCAACCCTCGCGATCAAAGCAGGCAAATTGGTGACTGCCGGGTCATACTCAACGCTGGCACGTTCGTTTGATAGATTGACTGTGGCTGAATGCACTGCCTTGTCTTTTTTTAAACTACGCTCAACGGTGAACACGCAGTTGGCACAGGTCATTCCAGTTACCGGTAAAATGATGCTTTTTGTTTCAGTCATTTTTAATTTTGGTTATTTTTTTACAGGATAATTGATCTCAGTCATCAGTGATTCAATTGACTCAGGGGTGGCCGGGTTTTCGTATTGCACAACGACTTCTTTCTTAATGGGATCACCCTCTACTGAGATGACACCTTCCAACTCGCTTAATTCTGTTTTGATGGTATTCACGCAGTGATGGCAGTGGATCGAAGGAACTTCATATTTTACTGTGGTCATGTTGTTCTCCTATTTCTAAGCTTTTGAACTATGCTCATATACTTCAGCAATTTCTTTCAGCACACGTTCTCTTTCTTTGAGATCATCCCCCTGTATTGCGGTGATCACGCAGGAATTCAAGTGTTCATTCAAAATTGTGGTGCTGACTTTGTTTAATGCAGCCTGCACGGCCTGGATCTGACGAATCACATCAATGCAATATTCGCCATTCTCAACCATGCGTGTGATGCCCTTGATGTGCCCTTCGATGGTTTTTAGTCGTAAAATGCTTGACTCGTGTTTCATCGGCCTCCTTATCCCCCCCCCATAGGGGGTGGGTATGGATACTATAACACCAATTCAAATTAAGTCAATAGCGGTCTTATTTCACCATAATCCTGATACAGGCTATTGACACCGTCAGTAAACCCACCTACTATTAAAGATATGATTATCACGCCTTTTCCACTCACAGATATGACCGTGCTTATCACCGGAGGTGCCAGACGCCTTGGAAGGGTCATGTCATTGGCGGCCGCCAAAGCCGGCGCTAACGTCGTGATCCATCACGCGCATTCTCCGCAAGAGGCACAACAATTGGCCGATGAGATACGCAGTTATGGCAGGCAAGCCTGGACGATGGAAGCTGACCTATCTGACCCCAACCAATGTCAATCTTTGATCCCTTCCGCTTTCGAACTGGCGCCCATATCCGCTCTGATCAACAACGCCGCGATTTTCCATGAAATCGACCTCAACGCCACCCAACTGACGGATTGGAATGATCACATACAAATAAACCTGACGGCGCCATTTTTACTCAGTCAAGGATTTGCAAAGCATTATCGATCTGAAATAACCGGTCGCATTATAAATATGCTGGATTGGCGGGCGTTACGCCCCGGGAAGGACCATTTTCCATACACCATCAGCAAATCTGCGCTGGCAGCAATGACACGCTCCATGGCGCTCTCGTTAGCCCCAGCCATTACGGTAAACGGTATTGCGCTGGGTGCCATTTTGCCCCCGCCAGGTGAGGATTTTTCTGACAGCCTGATCAAAAATGTTCCCATGAGACGTTGGTCTTCCCCGGATGAACTGGGAGAGTTGATCGTCTTTCTACTGAATGCTCCGCCTTACATCACTGGTGAGATTATCCATTTGGATGGCGGAAGACATCTTGTTTGAAATTGAAGGAGACTGAATGGATAAAATTTTTATTACCGATTTGTTGATTCGTGGAATCATCGGAATCTCAGAACGTGAACGTGAAAACCCGCAGGACATTCTTGTGAACATCGTCATCTTTACCGACATCACCGCAGCTGGAAAATCTGATAACGTGGATGACTCAGTCAATTACCGCACTATTGCCAAAAAAGTATTGGCACACACTGAAATAGTAAAACGCTATACCGTGGAAGCACTGGCCGAAGATATCGCTGTTCTCTGCCTGCAAGATCAAAAAGTGCGCACTGTGCAGGTAAGGGTTGAGAAGCCCGGCGCAGTCCGCTTTTCGCGTTCGGTCGGAGTCGAGATCGAACGACATAACCCCAATTAAGTGAAATGAACGAGGCTTTTCTGCTGCTCGGTTCTAACATTGATCCAGAGAAGAACATTCTCATGGCCTTGGAGTATTTAAGCCGCAACTTTCGCATCATTGATGTGTCCAATACCTGGAAAACCAAGGCAGTGGGCAGCAAAGCAGCCGACTTTTTAAACACTGCAATACAGCTGGAGACAAATCTCGATGATCATACTTTGAAAGAACACTGCCTATGCCAGATCGAGGAATTATTAGGCCGGGTAAGGCAGGCAGACAAAAATGCTCCACGTACCATCGATTTGGATATCATTCTTTTTAATGGCAAAGTGCTTGATGACGCAATCTTCAAACACGCTCACTTGATTCTCCCCTTTGCAGAATTGTTACCAGATTTGACTGATCCAATCACAAGACAAAATTTAGCGACCCTGGCCCAAAAAGTAAAAAAAGAAGCACTTGCGAGTGAATACAAGTGCCTCATGCCTTCCTTGCAGAAATTCAAAACTAACGAATGCGACCAAATAAATTCTCAACGACCTGGCTAAAGGGTGCTGCTTTTTGAGTTTCGAAATCCAGCGCGATAAAAATAGCCCTGGCTTGTTGATACAATTCCTCAAATTTCATGCGGGTGGCATTGTGAACATTTTCTTTCTCTAGTAATAAAGTCAACTCTCGTGCGGATTCTTCGGTCACGATTCCAATTTCATTCCAACACCTGGCAAACCTCCCCCCGTTAAGCGTACCCAATAACACAGGATACGTCTTCTTTTTCGCAATCAGATCGCTGGTGGTGGATTTTCCAGTGTAGGCGTCATCTCCCCAAATCCCGAGCCAATCATCCTGCACTTGAAAAGCGGCACCCACCGTAGTTCCATATTCAGTCATGCCCAACTGTACATCCTCATCAGCTCCAGCCAATAATGATCCGAGCTGAAAACATGCTGATAAAAGAGCACCGGTTTTACCCTCTATCATTTGCCAATAGAGTTCGAGTGGAAGATCCTTTTCATTTTCAAAAGCAATATCCAAATGCTGCCCACGGGTTAGCTTTAAGCAGGCAGACTGCAACAACTTCACAGCCCGATTTACGGTTTGATGGTCAAAAACCTTCTCAAGATTAACTAATTCAAGCTGCGCGACTGTCAACATGGCATCGCCTGCGTTGATTGCCTGGGCTTCCCCCCATTTGATCCACACCGTCTGCCTTCCCCTTCGCAATTCGCTGCGATCCTGGATATCATCATGGATAAGAGAAAAATTATGCACCAGTTCCACTGCGGCAGCAGCTGGCAAAGCGGAACGCCATTCTCCCCCGCAGGCATGACAAGCAAGCAAAACCATCAATGGACGAATGCGTTTTCCTTGGGCTTCTTTTTCACACTTATCACCATTCCAACCTAATTGGTAATGGAACATCTTAACATATTCTGAAGGGTAGTCTTTCAGAATGGAACTCAAACTGGTTCTTAATTCTCCATCAATGGCATCTTGCATCTGAGAGATCAGGGCTTCAGCTTCCATTGGATCAACCCTTTTTGATGATCGTAGCTTGGTGCAATTCATCCATATTCTTCGCACCGATAGCAAACATGGTTATACGCAATTCCAGTAGAATTTCATCGATGACCCGAATAACCGCCTCTGAAGATTTCATGGCCGCCTTTAGTAATCCCCCTGCAAATCCGCCCATTGAAGCGCCCAACGCCAGGCTTTTTGCCAGGTCAAGGCCTTTGCGTAATCCTCCAGAAGCGATGATCGGGATCATGGGCAATTCCGTGTGCATTTCACGCACCAGGTTCGCGGTAGATAACCCCCAATCTTGAAAATGTGAGCTGATCCGGATCATTTCTTCAGAATCGTGACGGTATTTTTCGACCTGTGACCAAGAAGTACCTCCCGCCCCTGCCACATCAATGCAGGAGATGCCCAAATTGACCATTTTTCTGGCAGCATTTACCGAAATACCCCAACCTACTTCTTTGGCGATCACGGGTACCTTTAAAGATTTGCAGACCTTTTCTATTTTTGAGGCTAATCCGGCAAAATTTGTTTGGCCTTCTGGTTGCAAGGCTTCTTGCAATGGGTTGAAATGTAAGATCAGAGCATCAGCATCCGCCATTTCGACAACCCGTTTGCATTCATCAATGCCACAACCATAGTTGAGCTGAATAGCTCCTAAATTCGCAAAAATTGGAATCTCTGGCGCCCATTTTCTTAACTGGTATGTTTTGGCGGCTTCATTTGAATCCAAGCCAGCCCGCCCTGAGCCTAACGCCAGGGCTACACCATGTTGTTGGGCTGCTTCAGCCAGGTGAATGTTGATCTTAAGTGCTTCTTCGGTTCCACCCGTCATGGAAGAGATCAACAAGGGAGCTTGAACAATATGATCAAGAAAAACCGCCTGCGTACTCACTTCACTCAGGTCGACCTCTGGCATTGGGTTATGTGGGAAATGGAATTCATCAAATCCTGTGGAGAGCGAAGATTGAACATCTCTTTCCAGGTTGATATTGATATGATCTTGTTTTCGATCGATGGTTTGCCGGATGGTCTCATCCATGACTGCCTCACTCAATACAGAGAGTATACCAAATTGTCAGAAATCTACTTTGCTCAATGGAACTCGAACCATCTTTTTTACGATCTCAAAACTATTCCAACAGTTTGGTGTTTAGATAAATAGAAAATGGGTGAACGGCTATCCTTGACAGATTAATCAGGATCGTTACAATTCATCCATATCAAGTTTTTCACAAACCGTCAGGAGGCTTGTAAATGAGCGAGACGCTGAATAAAGTTACAGAAGTGATCGTGGATGTTTTGAAAGTGGAAGCAAAAGACGTAAAATCAGAAACCCGGTTCGTTGAGGATCTAAAAGCGGATTCAATGGACCAATTCTTCTTGATTGACGGTTTTTGCGAGAAATTCGACATCAACATTAATGATGAAGACGCCCGCACCATCAAAACCGTTGCCGATGCGGTGAATTACATCGATACCCACAAAAAATAAATGCTCTCATCAGGGTAAGCCCTGATTCTTTTACAGATTTATAAAGCCCGGTATTTCTTCAGGAAAACGGGCTATTTTTACGCCTGCTGTTTGAAGTGCGGAAATTTTACTTTCAGCAGTTCCAGATTTGCCTTCAATGATCGCGCCAGCGTGCCCCATGCGTTTTCCTGGGGGAGCGGTTATACCAGCGATAAAAGCTACGACCGGTTTAGTCAAATGCTTTGAAATAAAGTCTGCGGCTATTTCTTCATCGTTGCCGCCAATTTCTCCGATCATGATTATCGTATCCGTTTTAGCATCCGCTTCAAACAATTCCAGCGCCTCTACGAACCCCATTCCCTTTACCGGATCACCTCCGATTCCAATACATGTGGAAACCCCCATGCCGCTTCCTTTCAAGGCATATAACACCTCGTAGGTTAATGTTCCCGATCTTGAGATGACACCCACATTACCGGGGATGGCGATATTACCAGGGATGATGCCTATCTTCGTCTCACCAGGCGTTAACAAACCCGGGCAGTTTGGACCAATCAAGCGTGTTTTTCTACCAGCCAAATACTGTTTCACGCGCATCATATCCTGCACTGGAGTGCCTTCAGTGATGCAAACTACCAGCGGAATTTCAGCATCCGCCGCTTCGAAAATGGCGTCACCAACATACTTGGCTGGCACAAAAATGACAGATGCGTTGGCACCGGTTACTTCAACCGCGGTTTGCACTGAGTCAAAAACAGGAACCTTGCCATTCAATACCCAATCGCCGCCCTTACCCGGTGTCACTCCAGCCACGATGTTGGTTTTATATTGCAGCATTTGCTCGGTATGAAATAATCCTTCCTTGCCAGTAATGCCTTGCACCAGCAAACGGGTATCTTTATTGGCTAAAATACTCATGCCTGCACCTCCACAGCTTTAGCAACCGCAATCCTGGCCGCTTCCATCAGGCTCGAGGCGGGGATCATATGAGTGTCCTTGATCAGGCGCATGCCTTCTTCATCGTTCGTACCCACCAGACGCACCACTACTGGAAGATCGGTGTGAATGATTTTAAAGGCATCCATTACCCCTTTGGCAACTTCATCACAGCGGGTGATCCCACCAAAAACATTGATCAAAATCGCCTTAACTTGTGGGTCACTTAAGATCAATTTCAAAGATGCTGCCACCTTTTCTGCGGTGGCTCCGCCGCCAATATCCAGAAAATTGGCGGGGTCACCCCCCATGTGTTTAATGATATCCATGGTGGCCATGGCCAGGCCGGCTCCATTCACCAGGCAGCCTATGTTTCCATTCATTCGAATAAATGAGACTCCGATTTTACGCCCTTCAAGTTCTGCTGACGATTCCGCATCTTTATCCCGTAGCTCAGCCAGGTTCGGGTGCCGGAATAGGGCGTTGTCATCTAATATAATCTTTGCGTCCAAAGCAATCAGTTTACTGTCTGATGTAATAGCCAAAGGGTTGATCTCAACTAATGAACAATCGCACTCAACGTAAAGCCGCCAAAGATTTTTTACCAGTTCACCAAATGATTGCCAATAAGAACGATCAAGGTCAATGTTAATGGCTACATCCCGCAATTGATAATCACGCAACCCCAGTAATGGGTCGATAATCCTACGAATGATTTTGTCAGGTGATGTCTGAGCGACTTCTTCAATATCCATGCCCCCGGCACTTGAGGCCATCAGGATCGGTTTTTGCGAGCTCCGATCATTGGTAATACTAAGATAAATCTCTTTTTCAATGGAAACAGCCTCTTCAACCATCACCTTTCTCACAGGTAATCCCTTTAATGTCATACCAAGGATCTGTCTTGCAAAGGACTCGGCTTCTTCAGGATTTCTGGCGAGGTGAACCCCTCCACCCTTACCTCGGCCTCCCACCAAAACTTGAGCCTTGATGATCACTTTGTTGCCCAGGTCTGAATAGACCTCTTTCGCCGCTTCGGGGGTCTCTGCCAACCGACCATTCGGAATAGGAATGTCATAAATTGCAAAAAGGGCTTTGGATTGGTATTCATGAAGTCTCATCAAGCCACCTTGTGAACCTGTGATAGAAACCGTATAAATTATACTCTTTTCAAAAAAACAACCCTCATTTGTTATGAGGGTTGTTTCACTTTTGATTCTTTAAAATCTATTCTTTTAGGAAGTTCTCGAGAGCTTCCTTGCTGATGCGGTAAGACTCGCCAATCTTCTTGGCTTTAAGCTGTCCGGCTGTTATGGCGGCCAGAACATCCGCTTCTGCGACCTTCAAGACATTAGCGGCTTCCGAGGTCGTCATCACTGAAGGAATGCTGGCAGCAGCTGCAGCGCCTGCGGCACCAACTGCGGGTTGGTTTTGACCAATTCCTGCTAAAGACTGGGATAAGACATTGCCAATACCCAAACCAGCTCCAATTCCAGCGGTTAAACCTGCCCCACCACCAGGATTGTTGGCGGCTTCACGCATGGCGTCAGAGGCCTGCAGTTGGGCATAGGTAGCCATATCCAGCATACCCATGGAGCGCAGTTCTTCAGCAGATTTCTCTGAGGGTTTAAGGCTGCCAATGTAGAAGGATTTTAGAGTGATACCAATGGCAGCAAAATCATCTTGAGCCTTGGCGCGTATGCCAGCACCAATTTCTTCGGTCAAAGCCAGGATCTCGAAAACATTTTTCTTGGCGCCTGTTTCAGAGAGCAGGTCCTGAAGTTTTGAAAGAATAATGGTTCTGAAACGGCCTTCGATCTCAGAAAGCTGATATGAGGCTTTTGCCCCAACAATTTGGGTCACAAATTGCTGCGGATCACTGATATTGAAGCTGTAGGTTCCATAACCTTGCAGCAAAGCCACTCCCAAACCGACACCACTGTTTTTCACCATGATGGGCTGGGCAGTGCCCCATTTGCGATCTGGAAATTCCTTTGTCGAGACAAAATAAACTTCCGCGGTAAATGGAGTTCGGTCATTAAACGCTTTTCCGATAAACTCGGTTAGCAGGGGAATATTTGCAGTAACGATGGTGTGTCTGCCTGGACCGAATGAATCCAACGCCTGACCATCACGTACAAAAACAACACGTTGAGATTCACGCACGATGATTTGGGAACCGATACGAAGATCGGCAATACCCTGTTCTGGGAACCGGTGAACCAATTCATCGGTCATCTCATTAGGATATTCAACTACATCAAAAATTCTTGCCATTGGGTCTCTCCCTGATTAAAAGATATCGAAATTTATTGACCGAATTTCATCAATTCAGATCGTTTTTCAAAAGCGGTGACACAATCTTGAGCTTTTTGATTGAGGTTGCGAATTGCAGCTGGCAAACCGTCAGTCCCAACCGATGCTTCAAGGTTATCAACAGCATTGGATATTTCATCTCCCATGGTAACCAGTGCCAGATCGTATTGGTAAACTTTCTCCAATTCGGCTTCGTTGATTTTTACTGATTCAAAGAAACTGGAATATCCATAAGCCGCGGTTTTGATTCGGTCAATGAATTGGCGCAACCTGGTGGATGCAATTTCAATATCATCCAGGACATCAAGTTGACCGGCGTTCACCAGGTCTCTTTGAATACTCGATATGCGCTGCCATTGTGCCTGATATTGATCGGCAATGGATTCTCGCAGTAATTTGTCCGCATTCCTGCGATCTACCCGTTCAATATAGCCCTTAAAACCCGGGATTTTGGCAAATAATTTCTTCAAGGCATCTTGTTGAGATGTCACCCGTTCAAACAAATCGCTCATTTGTATCCTCCATTTTGCTCATTTTAAGCTGGTATAGTTGATTATAGTATTTTTTCCAGCCACTTACAATTAATTTACGAAGTTTCCCATAGATTGAAGCGAAAATTGTGTTAATCTTTTATCAGAAAGGGGATTACTCAGATCTTTTCTCTATTCTGAAACTCATTTTGGACTTTCTGAGAATGATGAGAACGCATTGTTGTTAAGTGATTGATAAGATTAATTGCTTCAATCGATGTATATAATCTTGATAACACTATTCTTTTGGAAAGGAGGAAAAAATCATGTTGTTTAGCCCGAAAGAAAAAGGCCAAGGATTAATTGAATACGCATTAATACTCGTTTTGATCGCCGTTGTTGTCATCGTCGTATTGCGCATCTTGGGTCCGCAAATTGGTGGTATTTTCAGCAATATTAATACCTCCTTGTCTAATGCCCCCAATTAATGACAGCACCCCATTTTTTTGTTAAGTAGCTGTAATGTAAGAACCATGAACACATCTTTATAATATATACATAATTTAGTCTAATGAAAGGAGACACACTATGTTATTCGCCCCTAAAGAAAAAGGTCAAGGTTTAATTGAATACGCATTGATTCTTGTTTTGATCGCTGTTGTGGTTATCGTTGTTCTTCGGATCCTTGGTCCGCAGATTGGTGGAGTTTTCAGCAAGGTCAACTCCTCACTGTCAGGTGTCTAGGTTCAAGGCCTAAAACAAGAAAAAGCGAGGCTCTGGAAACAGAGCCTTTCTTTTTTGTTAAGGCCAAAAATGGATATAAAACAAGTAAAAAGTCAGTAAACGCGGTTTTTTATGCCGTATAATTAATTAGTATATACTCAAGGGTTGTCGGAATTGTAGGAGGTATCAATGGCTGCAGGGAAAAAAAGAAGCAGTAGGATCTTTATCATCATTATTTTGATCATTGCAGTAGGTGCCGTACTGGCATACCTGCTGTTAACAGGTAACTCTGGGCTGACCGGACTGGCACCTGCGTCGAATCAACCCGCTGCAACTGCAACTCCCAATATGGAAATGGTGGATATTGTGATCGCCTCACAGACGATTCCCCGAGGCACGATCATTACCGCTGACTTCTTGACCACGATCAAATATCCTGTCAATCAAATGCCCCAAGGCGTCTTTTTTGCTAAGATCGAAGACGTGGTCGGACAAAAAGCCAAATACGATATTGATCCTACTGTCCCCTTGACTGCAAACATGGTCATTAAAGAGAATGGCGGTTCCCTGGCTTCATTTGATATTCCATCAGGGATGGTGGCCAAATCGATCGCGGTTAGCCCTGAGACTAATGTGGCTTTTGCCCCTCAAAATGGCGATCACGTCATGGTGATCGGTTGCATGCTGCTCACCGAACTTGATACCGATTATCAAACCCGCCTGCCCAACAATATTAACGCCACATATTCTCAACCAGGAGAAGTTACAGATCACGGCACTTTATTCTCTGTTGGAATGGAACCCAGCCCCGAAGGTTTACTTCAATACTACGGACGTTATGAACTCGATCCATCCACCAACCAATTTGTTTATCTTTCCGCCTCTGAAAATCAAAGACCTCGATTAGTATGCCAAACGATCATTCAAGATGCCATGATCCTGAATGTTGGCATGTTTGATGCGGAATCCGCTACTGTCGGCATGGCGCCAACCCCCACCCCGGTGGTCGAAGCAACTCCCGAAGGTGTTGTAAATAATATTCCCACCACCTACTCTGGATCGGTTACCCTGGTAGTCTCACCGCAAGATAACCTGATCTTGAATTACATGGAACTCTCAGGTTCTAAATTATCGCTGGCCTTGAGAAGTGCAGGAGATGGTAGTGTTTTCACAACTGATCCTGTCACCCTGCAATACATCATGGAACAGAAAAACATCCCTTCACCTGTTAAATTGCCCTACAATGTCGAACCCAGGGTTGATTCCCTGGTGTATCCTGGTTTCAATGATTACATCTTGATTCAACCTTAAACCATGCACCTAATCTAGAGATTTCGCCGGAGTTTTATGGCATCGCAGGAAAAAATAAATGTAGTGGTTGTGGACGATATCGACGAATCACGTGAAATGATTCTGCGTATGCTTCAGTTTGACACTTCCATTGAGGTAGTGGGCACAGGCCGTACTGGCATTGAAGCCATGGAATCCGCGCAAAAACTCAAGCCTGATGTAATTGTCATGGATATCAACATGCCCGATATGGACGGCATCACTGCCACTGAAGCCATTCGGAAAAAAGTGCCCTACATCCAAATTGTGGTGCTTTCAGTGCAAAATGATGCCAATTACATGCGCAAGGCGATGCTTGCCGGAGCACGAGATTTTTTAACCAAGCCCCCCATGATTGATGAACTAACCGCCGCGATAAGACGCGCCGGAGACCTGGCTCATGAAGAAAAGCAGAAAGCGGCTGCTGTTTTCAACTCTACAGGCATGACAGGTCCTCTCTCACCTCAGATGATGATGCGCATGCCGATGGTAAATCTAGGAAAGGTCATCTGTGTGTATAGCCCCAAAGGTGGTACCGGTTGCACCACCATTGCCACAAATCTGGGAGTTGGACTAAAGTCCCCTGAAAATAAAGTGGCCATTGTTGACGCCAATCTGCTGTATGGCAATGTGGCCGTATTCTTAAACGAACATGGTAAAAACTCAATCCTAGACCTGGTTGATCGGGCTGACGATCTGGATCCAGATATCATAGAAGACATCATGGTTGAAAATAAATTAACCGGTCTACACATGATGCCTTCCCCTAAGGATCCGGAATTAAATGAAACTCAAAAAGGTGAGCCAATCTCAAAAGTACTCAATTATCTACGCCAGATTTACACCTATGTCATCATAGATACAACATCCTATCTTACCGAAGTGGTACAAAATTGTTTGGATGTTGCTGATTACATCATTTTGCTAACCACTCAAGACATTCCCTCCATCAAGACCGCCAATCAATTTCTTACGCTCGCTGACGCGTCTAGTATCCCCAGAGAAAAGATTTTGTTTATTATGAATCGTTATGATAAACGCATTGCCATTTCACCAGAACGCGTTGGTGAGAGTTTGCGGCAACCGATCCTGGTTGCTATTCCCTACGAGGAAAGAATTATCACCAGTGCAATGAACCGGGGAATCCCCTTCATGGTTGATAACAAGCTTGCTCCTGCCGGTAAAGCGATCTCTGCCTTGATTGAAGTGCTACGGTCAAGAATCCAAAAAGATCAAGAGACTTCAATCGCTTAGGAGTAATAAGGTAAATGTCAATCTTAAAACGCATTCAATCAGGTGAAACTAATACAAACTCAGGTCTGAGCAACCAGGGAAATGCCGCTTCCACTCCCATTCAACCCCGAAAACCTTTGATTCCACCCGGTCAAACAACTGCAGATACTTATCAAGACCTGAAAACACGGGTTCAAAACAAACTGCTCACCGAGTTGGATCCGAGTGTGGATGTTACCGAAGTCAACGAAGTTCGTAAAACTATTCAAAACCTATTTGATCAAATTCTGGTCGAAGAAAACTTTGTTTTATCCAGAACCGAAAAAACCAGGTTGTTTGACCAGATCGTGGCCGAGATCCTGGGATTGGGACCGCTTCAACCTCTTCTCGAAGACGATACGATCACAGAGATCATGGTAAACGGCGCCAAGAGTATATATGTTGAACGTCGTGGAAAAATTCAACGTGTGCCCCTCACTTTTGAGAGCGACGAACACGTGATGCGCATCATTGAGAGAATTGTGGCACCATTAGGCCGCCGTATCGATGAATCCAGCCCATATGTGGATGCACGCCTTCCGGATGGTTCGCGCGTTAACGCCATTATTCCACCGGTTTCGCTGATCGGGCCTGTTCTGACCATTCGTAAGTTCTCAAAGAACCCATTTTCCGTAGATCAGTTGATCCAATTTGGGTCGATCACCGCTGAAGCGCTCCAATTATTGGATGCCTGTGTTAAAGCACGTGTGAATGTGGTGATCTCTGGCGGCACGGGTTCTGGCAAAACAACCTTGCTTAATGTGCTTTCAGGTTTCATCCCCTCTGATGAACGCATCGTCACCATTGAAAATGCAGCCGAGCTTCAACTGCGCCAGGAACATGTGATCACACTCGAGTCCCGTCCGGCCAACATCGAAGGAAAAGGTGAGATCACCATCCGCGACCTGGTGGTCAATGCCTTGCGCATGCGTCCGGACCGCATCATCGTCGGCGAGATCCGCGATGAAGCCGCCTTGGATATGCTTCAGGCCATGAACACCGGCCATGATGGATCGATGACGACACTGCACTCCAACAGTCCACGAGACACGCTGGCTCGTTTGGAGACTATGACCATGATGGCAGGCATGGATATCCCAATGCGGGCCATTCGAGAACAGGTTAGCTCGGCCATCGATTTGGTCGTTCACCAAGAGCGTATGCGCGACGGTACGCGTAAAGTGGTCAACATAACCGAAGTGACAGGCATGGAAGGCGACATCATCACCATGACCGATATTTTTATTTATGAACAATTGGGATATGAAAACAACAAAGTGATCGGACGGATGCGTCCTACTGGATTAAGGCCGAAATTCATGGAAAAGATCGAAGCGGCCGGGATTCATCTACCCCCCAGTGTGTTTGGCATTGGAATGCACAGATAGAAAAGAAGCAGCCAGGTGATGTTATGAATCCAACAATAATTCTCTGGGTAGGTGGTGCGGTCGTCTTGATTCTGACGATCGTTGGGATTGCTGTTTCAATTCGAAGCCGTAGCTCTTCTGAAGAAGAACGTATCGGAGAATACGTAAAACCCGAACAAACTGATAATCAGCCAAAGAAAGAAGCTCAAACACCAGTTACCGATTGGCTGACCAAACGAGTTGAAAAATCCAGTTTTGGTGATCAACTTGGTAAAGAATTGGCACAAGCAGATCTAAAACTGAAACCCGGTGAATTTGTTGCTTTGATGGCCATCTGTGCTTTCTTAATGGCTGTATTCGGGTGGTTCTTAGGTTCACAAAGTATCCTGATAGGCCTGCTTGGGGCGGTTGTTGGCATGTTCCTCCCCCGGATATACGTCAACGCACAAAAAAAGAAGCGCCTCATCAAGTTCAACGACCAGCTGGCCGACATGCTCGGGTTGATGGTCAATGGTCTACGTGCAGGTTACTCGGTCATGCAAGCCATGGAATCTGTCAGTAAAGAACTCCCTGCTCCTATCAGTGATGAATTTCGCAGAGTCGTTCAGGAAATTCAGCTTGGTGTATCGACTGAAAAAGCCCTTGATAATTTACTGCGACGAATCCCAAGCGACGATCTTGATCTGGTTATCACTGCCATGAATGTGCAGCGCGAAGTGGGCGGCAACCTGGCGGAAATTCTCGATACCATTTCTCACACAATTCGTGAACGCATCCGCTTAAAAGGCGAGATCCGCGTTTTAACTTCCCAAATGGATGCGTCTGCCACATTGTTATCTGTACTGCCAGTTGGTGTTATTCTGGTGCTTTACTTGATCAACCGTGATTATGTGATGCTGCTGGTTTCCAAAGAATCAAATTCTGGACCGGTTCCTTGTGGTTATCTTGCCCTTGGTTTGGCTGGAATTTTGATCATCTCTGGATATTTTGTGATCAAGAAAATGGGCAACATCGAAGTATAGAGTTGGAGATGGATTAATGATTCCGACACTCATTTTGATAGGTTTGATCCTGGCCGTTGCCGTGGTTTTGGTTGTGATTGGGCTGCGGAATCCTCAGACTGTTAATGATAAATTGCTACAGGAACGTCTGGAAGAATTCAGCCGCACTGGCGAACAGATCAACCTTGAGAAACTGGAAATGTCTCAGCCCTTTACAGAAAGGGTGATCTATCCCCTTGCCAGAAAACTGGGGGAGTTTACAGTCAAATTCACTCCTCAGAACTGGCTAAATAATATCTCTCGAAAAATAGAACTTTCGGGCAGCCCATCCCGTATGGACCCAACCATGTTCCTGGCTCAGCAATTTATCACCGCAGTGATCTTTGGAGGTGTTCTACTCCTATTTCTACTGTTGATTGCCAAGACCTTCCCCGGCGGACAGGTTTTTCTGCTTACTTTGGTTTTTACCCTGGTTGGTTTTTTTATGCCGCAGTATCAGCTTTCAAGAAAGATCACAAAAAGGCAAAAGAATATTCGGCGGGCCATGCCAGACGCACTTGATCTACTGACCATTTGTGTTGAAGCGGGTCTCGGTTTCGATTCAGCTTTATCCAAAGTGACAGAGAAGTGGGAGTCAGAATTATCCAAAGCTTTTCAACGCGTAATCCAGGAAATTCAGTTGGGAAAGTTAAGGCGAGAAGCTTTAAAAGGCATGGCGGATAACGTTGGGATTCCAGAGATGACCAGTTTTGTGGCTGCCGTCATACAAAGTGAACAATTGGGCGTCAGCATGGCAAAAGTCTTGCGCATCCAATCTGACCAGATGCGCGTGAAACGCCGCCAGATGGCGGAAGAAGATGCTCATAAAGCTCCGATCAAAATGCTTATCCCCATGGCATTGTTGATCTTTCCCTCTTTATTGATCATCTTATTCGTACCCGCGATCTTGACAGTGATTCAATCAGGAGTCTTAGGCGGATTATAATTACTTCATCGGGAGGTATGCAGGCAGGATGGTCGTGCTTTCCCACACCAGGAAATTCAAGAAAACTCTCGCCACTTTCATGTGGAATGCACTTGACTGGCTTTATCCCCCGCGCTGTTGCAACTGTGACACGCGGGGATTTGTTTTGTGTGATGCCTGCCTGGCAGAGATCGATGTGCTCAATCAATACCAATGCAAAAAATGCGGATATCCGGTTAAGAAGAACCAATTGTTTTGTGAAAACTGCAGTCAGATTGAGCCATTTTATGATCACATGCGCTCCTGGGCTGTCTATGCTGGTATTGTAAGAGAAGCTGTGCACTCCCTTAAATACAAAAAGAATCTGGCTCTTGGAGCCATTCTTGCAAAACCTTTAATTGAGATCATCACAAAGAATAACTGGCCAATTGATATCGTCATCCCTATTCCGTTGAGCCGATTTCGGAAACGTCAGCGTGGTTATAACCAGGCTGCATTGATCTCCACTAATATAGCGCTTGAGCTTGATCTTCCCCACTCCAACAACGCTGTCAGAAGAATCAAAGAAACTGAAACTCAGGTTTCACTGGATGTTAACAAAAGATTTACGAATTTGAATGATGCTTTTTATGCAAATCCTGCTAAACTAAACAAAAGGAAGGTTTTATTGATCGATGATGTGATCACCACAGGAGCTACCATGCATAACTGCTCCAAAACCATAAAAAATGCCGGAGCAGATCAAGTTTATTGCCTTTCAGTCGCAAGAACCCTGCTCCATCACCCTAAGTGATATCGAGATTTGGATCCAATTCAAATTCTTTTCAAGGAGGATACAATGGAACAAAAATTAGAAATAACGGTAAAGAATATGGAGTTGACAGACCGGATCAAAGATTACATCGATAAGAAAACACCCCGCCTTGAAAGGCTTCTGCCAGCCATCGAAACGATGAAATTCGACCTGTCATTTGCCAAAACAGCCCGTAATCGTTCAGATCGCGAAGTATGCCAGATCACTCTGACCGGAAAAGGTTTTATCTTAAGAACTGAAGAAAGAAACGCAGATATGCTGACCGCCATCGACAATGCGACCGACAAGATGCAACGTCAGATAGAAAGATTCAAAGGAAAACGCGCTCGCGGTCGCGGTGATGGAGTTTCTGCTTCAGAAGTCACCGTGCCTCCAACTGAGATTTCAGAAGAACCCAAAACAGCCATCGTAAGGAGAAAATCCTTCACTTTGATCCCCATGGATGAAAATGAAGCCGTTGAACAAATGGCACTGGTAGCCCATGAAGACTTCTTCATTTTCTACAATGTGACAACAAATTCAATCAACGTGCTCTACAAACGCCGCGATGGCAACCTCGGATTGATCGAACCAAGAATTGGCTGATCCCTATATCCAAAAATCATCTAATGAGCCGGACGATTTGTCCGGCTCAATTAATCTATCTTAGGTATGACTATAAATCTAACTTTAGATACCCATGAATGATCATCTGTATTTATAAAATCAATGTGTATTAATCTTTAGTCTGGAGGAGATAATATGAATCTGGTTACGGGTGCGACCGGCCATATTGGAAACGTATTGGTAAAAGAGTTGGTAAAACGAGGTGAAAAGGTTAGGGTTCTGGTTCTACCGGACGAAGACTTGAGTCCGCTTGAGGGGTTGGATATTGAGGTTTTCAAAGGAAATGTGCTCGACAAAACCACTTTGGTTTCTGCATTTGATGGCGTGGAGACTGTTTTTCACCTGGCCGGCATTATCTCGATCATGCCTGGAAAAGATGATATTGTGCATGAAGTGAACGTTAACGGTACAGTCAATATGTTGGAAGCCGCTCAAAATGCCAAAGTAAAAAAATTCATTCATACCAGTTCAATTCATGCATTTAAACGCATCCCTCACGGGGTTGTGGTAGATGAAAACGTGCCCATCGACCCGGATGCCGCCATTGCTGCCTATGATCAATCCAAAGCGGAGGCCACATTAGCCGTACTTACTGCCGCCAAGAATGGGCTGGCAGCAGTAGTAGTCTGCCCCACTGGCGTCATCGGCCCTTACGATTTTAAAGGTTCTGAAATGGGCACACTCATCAAGGAATGGATGGATCACAAGGTAAACTTCTTGATCGAAGGCAATTACGACTTTGTAGATGTGCGTGACGTGGTTCAAGGTATGATCCTGGCCAGGCAAAAAGGCAAGGTCGGACAAGTCTACATTCTTTCAGGTCAATTGATCAGAGTGGCTGATCTATGGCGTCTCGTCAAAGAATTGGTCTCCATCAAATCCTCCTTCTTTATCAATATACCCGTTAAATTGGCCTCGTTTGTGGCCAAATTCACCCAATCCTACTATCGGAAAACCCATTCGAAACCGCGCTTTACCACCTATAGCATTGAGACTTTACATGCCAACGCAGTGATCAGTAACTTCAAAGCACGCAGCGTATTGGGTTATAACCCCAGATCTCTTCGGGAATCGATTAAAGATACTGTAAATTGGTGGAAACAACAGTTAAAACCTCGCAGCGCAAAAAAATAGGCATAACTCAACATTATGAGATCTGATCAAGCCAAAATCGTGCTCATCACTGGCGCATCCAGCGGTATTGGCGCAATTAGCGCCGAGTACCTTTCAACAAAAGGGTTTGTGGTAATCTTGGTAGCCCGCAGGGTGGAAAAACTGATATCTCTGGCTGAGAAGATCTCGCAGAAAGGTGGCATTGCCCATTACTTTGCCTGCGATCTCTCAATAGAACAAGATCGGGTGGCTTTGTTTTCCACGCTTCAAACTAAGAACTTAATGCCGGATATTCTGATCAATAATGCCGGTTTTGGATGGTATGGTCATTATGAAAGCATGGATTGGAAAACAGGCCGGGATCTGATCGCCACCAACGTCGAAGCCGTTGCCCACTTAACCCATCTCTTTATCCCCACCTTCCTTAACAAAGGCTATGGCCATATCATCAACGTAGGATCCGTGGTGGGTAAATTACCTGAGCAGGGCGTCGCCTTATATTCCTCGTCCAAGGCATTTATGGATGCGTTTACAACCAGTCTTTATCGAGAATTTCGCGGAAGTGGTGTGACTGTTTCCGTTTTGCGACTTGGACCAATAAAGACTGAGTTTTTTGACGCTGCCAGAAGTCATGTAAATGGCGGAAATGTTCCAGCCGAAAAAATGGCCACATCCGCGGAGGACGTGGCAAAAGGCATATACCGCGTGATATTGCACCCACGCAAGGTGGTCTATATCCCTTGGTACCAGGTCTTTTCACCGCTATTAGAAGTGTTTTTTTCGTGGGCATTGGATCTGGTGGGGCCGCTATTACTTGGTCGAAAGTCAAGCCCAAAGTAATTTTTATAAAGCTTCTGTAAGGTGCAATTTTACTTGCCAGCCTATAATGCCTGCGCTATAATTCATCTGTTAAATATTCAAGATTGAAAGGTTAAGATTCTATGATCGATGTAAATGATCTGCGTAAAGGGGTGGTTTTTGAGATGGACGGGTACCTGTACAAGGTGCTGGAGTATTCCTTCAGTAAACCTGGCCGCGGAAACGCCACCATCCGTATTAAAGCTCGCGATCTTCGCAAAGGGAACACCCTCGAAAAGACCTTCACCTCTGGAGAGCGCATTCAGGATGTCAGACTGGACTTCCATAATGTGCAATATCTTTACAACGACGGTGAGCTGTATTTCTTCATGGATCTCGAAACTTTTGAACAACCTGCCATCCCGGCCTCTGTGATTGGTGATTATGCAGGTTATCTCAAACCAGAAATGGAAGTTAAACTCACCTTCTTTAACAGTGAGCCGATCGACATCGAACTTCCCACCACAGTTGACCTGAAGGTAACCTACGCGGAACAAGCCGTCCGCGGCGATACCGCCACCGGGGTGACCAAAAAAGTCACCACTGAAACTGGCCTTGAAGTGGCCACCCCTTATTTCGTCTCCACCAACGATACCATCCGGGTGGATACCAGAACCGGCGAGTACGTTACCAGGGTTTAGTGAACCAATCCAAACGAAGACTGTCCCCTTAATGGGGACAGTTTATTAAAAGGAATTTGCATGCGTACGCCATTTGGATTCGACTGCCCCCATTTTTACGGTGATTACTATCGCGGCCGAAGCCGCGAAGAATGCCGTTTGATCGTAAACACGGCCTCTCAACAATGGAAGGTTGAGTTGTGTAAAAGCTGCCCTGTACCTGCCATCACCCGCTCGAACAACTGTGAGAATATGAGCCTGTATGCCACCATCAAAAAGGGATTTCTATCCAAACCGCACGTTGAGGTAACAGCTTATTGCTCGAAATCACAATCTGAAGTCAAAGTTCCCGCATTAGGCTGCGAGCTTTGCCACCAAGATCTACCACTAATCAAAAATTCACATTGAGATGACCAAAACTTTATTGATCGACCTGGATGACACCCTGCTGTTAAACCCATTTGACAGCTTTATGCCAGCTTATCTGAAATTATTATCACAAAAGCTAGCTCCTTTCGTAAATCCAGATATTATGGTTCCCCAACTGTTGGCCGCCACAGACCAAATGCTGAACAACGTATCACCCATCCAGACCCTCGAAGAAACCTTTGACGCCTCTTTTTATCCAAATCTTGGATTGAACAAAGTCGATCTTGAGCCGCATCTTTTGGATTTCTATTCGCGTGATTTCAATCAACTTCAAAGCGTAACCTCGATGCGCCCCGAAGCACTGGAACTGGTCAAGCAAGCACAGAGCAATGGTTGGCAGATCGTTGTGGCCACCAACCCCCTCTTTCCGCTGATCGCCATGGAAAACCGCTTGGCCTGGGCGGGTTTTCCCAGAGACAATTCTCCTTTCAACTTTGTGACGGCTTATGAGAGCATGCATTTTGCCAAACCGAGAGCAGCTTATTATGCCGAAATCCTTGGTCGTCTGGGTTGGCCGCTGCACGCGGTAGGGATGGTCGGCAACAGTCTCAATGAGGATATTCTCCCACCCTCGACGCTTGGAATCCCCGCTTTTTGGGTGGATCATGACAAAGAATCGCTGCCTGAGAATACAGACCTCCGTACGAGTGCAGGATCGCTTTGGGACGCAAGCGCATGGTTGTCAGGCATTGATAATGATCATCAGCCATATACACTTTGTGATCCTTCAGCGATTATGGCGGTTTTGACCTCCACACCCGCTGTTCTCAACACATTGCTTGGCCGGTTGGATGAAAGCTCTTGGAAGGCAAAAAAGCTGGCACAAGAAATGAGCATTCTCGAGTTGGTCAGTCATTTGCTGGATGTTGAAAAAGAGATCAACTTCCCCCGTATTCAAACGATTTTAAATCAGGTCAATCCAACCCTCATCGGTTTTGACAGTGATGTTTGGATAAATTTACGGGATTATCAAAATACCCGAAATTCACAAGTACTTACTGAGTTCACTGGCCAAAGGCTGCAATTCCTCACTCTGCTGAGAAGTCTGTCGCCTGAACAATGGAAACGTCCCGCCCAACACACCATCTTTGGACCAACCAATCTGGAAGAAATCGCCAGGTTCATCGCCCACCATGACATGGATCACATACGGCAAATACATCAGGCATTAATAAAGGGCTGAACGAATCAATCATTTGCCTATAAGAGGTTTATTAATCTTTGGAAAAACCTTGATTTTTGTCTGGTATCCCTCTCTTTAGGTTGGTATAATCCTTTCAAATGAAAATTGCATTACAGGTATGATGCAATTCGGAGGAATAGTGAAACCACGAAGTCAATCTTACATACTCTATGTTTTACTCTTCATCGGTATCATCGTATTGATCGTGTTCAACTTGAACAAGAACAATGCCGCTGATAACGTGCTCTCGATCAACGAACTTGCTGAAGAAATTCAAGACGGCAAGGTGACCAGAGTGGTGGAAGAAGAAAACAAATTAACGGTATATTATCCAGAAGGGCTAAACCCCAAAACTGCCACCAAAGAAACTGAGACCACCTTGGTCAATCAATTGCTGGCACTGGGCGTTACTCCCGATAAACTCTCTTCCAGTGCCGTGAAAATTGAAGTGAAACCCCCCAGTGCTTTTGCAGGGATATTAAATGCTTTGTTTTACATCCTGCCCTTCTTGTTGTTGGGTGGCGCTTTCTTCTTCATTTTCCGACAAGCACAAGGCAGCAACAATGCCGCCATGTCCTTCGGTAAATCACGCGCCCGCATGTTTACGGGTGACCATCCCAGCGTGACCTTTGCGGACGTCGCCGGAATTGATGAATCCAAAGAAGAATTGAAGGAAGTGGTCGAGTTCTTGCGAGAACCGCAGAAATTCCTGGCGCTTGGCGCCCGCATTCCCAAGGGTGTGCTGCTGGTTGGCCCCCCAGGAACAGGCAAGACTCTTCTGGCAAAAGCCGTATCCGGCGAAGCTGGTGTGCCCTTCTTCTCGATCTCGGGTTCTGAATTTGTGGAGATGTTCGTAGGTGTTGGCGCCAGCCGCGTACGCGACCTGTTTGATCAAGCGAAACGAAATTCTCCTTGCATTGTCTTTGTGGACGAAATTGATGCCGTCGGCCGCCAACGCGGAGCTGGCCTGGGTGGAAGCCACGATGAGCGTGAACAAACCCTCAATCAAATGTTGGTTGAGATGGATGGTTTTGACACCGATACCAACATCATCATCATGGCAGCTACCAACCGCCCTGATATTCTCGACCCAGCCCTGCTGCGCCCAGGTCGCTTTGACCGACGTGTCGTATTAGACCGACCTGACGTTCGCGGACGCGAAGAGATCCTGAAAGTTCACATCAAGGGCAAACCTGTTGATCCTGAGGTCGGTTTATCCACCGTTGCCAAATCCACCCCCGGTTTTGTGGGTGCCGATATTGAGAACCTGGTGAATGAAGCCGCCATCTTGGCCGCCCGCCGCAACAAGAAGAGCATCGGTCAGAGTGAGTTTGAAGAATCCATCGAGCGCGTCATCGCCGGCCCCGAACGTAAGAGCCGCCTGATCAGTGCCGAAGAAAAACGCATCGTCGCTTATCACGAAGCCGGTCATGCCGTGGTGATGAACGCACTCCCAGAAGCCGATCCGGTGCAAAAAGTCTCGATTATCGCACGCGGAATGGCCGCAGGCTATACGCTGGCCTTGCCAATTGATGACCGCACTTTGATGCCGCGCAAGAAGATGGTGGCAGATATGGTCGGTTTGCTGGGTGGTAGAGCCGCTGAGGAGATCGTTTTTGACGATATCACCTCTGGCGCCTCCAATGACATCGAACGCGTCACTCAACTTGCCAAAACCATGGTTACCCGCCTGGGCATGAGCACTGAATTGGGACCAATGGTCTACGGCCAAAAAGAAGAGATGATCTTCCTCGGACGCGAGATTTCAGAGCAGCGCGACTATTCTGAATCGGTTGCGGAGAAGATCGACAAGGAAGTACGCAGTTTGGTCAATCAAGCCTACAATGACGCTCGCGCGATCCTTACCAAGTACCGCGCCGAGTTGGATGCTGTGGCTCAGAAGTTACTGGAAGTGGAAACCCTCTCCAAAGAGGAATTTGAAAAGATATTCCCTCCCCCAGTGCCGCACAAGAATGCCACACCAGCATATGCCAATAAATAACAACCAACCGGAAGCCTCAAGCTTCCGGTTTCATTTTCTCTCGATCCAGACGTTGTAATTCTCTGCGCAGGAGTTTGCCGACAGGTGATTTTGGCAGACTGGCAACCAATTCAAAGGATTTTGGAATTTTATAACCAGCCAGGAAACCCTTGCAAAATTCTTTTAAGTGCTGAACATCCAGATTTACTTCTTTTTCCATCACCAACCAGGCTTTGACGGTCTCTCCGCTATCTTCATCGGGCACACCGGCTGCTGCCGCTTCTTTCACGCCAGGAAACTTCAAGAGCACCTTTTCCACTTCAAGCGGCCAAACCTGCAAACCGTTCACCTTGATTAATTCCTTTTTCCGACCCACCAGGTAGAAATAACCCTCTTTATCCATTCTGCCGATGTCACCTGTGTGCAGCCATCCGTCCTTCAAGGCCAATGCCGTTTCTTCGGGCGCCCCATAATATTCCCGCATCAATTGAGGGCTGCGGATCAACAGCTCACCTTCTTGACCTTGTTCCAAGTCTAGTTGATCATTTTCCAAATCTACGATCCTGCAATCCACGTCAGGCAAGGGCAGCCCAATCGAGCCTGAGCGGTTCTCTCCCTGGATAGGATTGCAGTGTGTGGCGGTGGGCGCTTCTGAGAGACCGTATCCCTCCACCAGTTTTCCGCCAGTCAGCGCTTCGAATCTTTCGCGAGTCTCAAGAGGTAATGGTGCTGACCCCGAGATACAGGCTTTTATGGAACGCAAATTGATCTTTCCTGCCAATACTTGCGGATGGTGGTTGATGGAATGGTACAGGGATGGTACACCCGGCAGGCAAGTGACCCCATATTTCGGTACCAACTCAAGAACCTTCTCCAAATCTCGAGCGTCAGGAACCAGGATGATCGTCGCGCCCATCGCCACTCCCACGTTTAAACCGATGACCATGCCGTACACGTGATAAAGCGGAATGAGCGTCAGAAAAACCTCCTGACCGTCGCGCATGGTAGTCAACCAGGTCTTGAACTGGATGACATTGGCAATTACGTTATGGTGAGATGCCAAAGCAGCCTTGGGTGTTCCGGTTGTTCCCCCACTGAATTGGATGACTGCAGGAGTATCAGGCCTGGTTGATGGGAACCAGTGTTTGGATAAAGAAAGGTCATCAAACTCTACTTCAATTAAGTCCAAACCTGAAGCTCTATCAGGTGAATCCTCTACGAGAATGATGCAATTACAACCACATTGCCTCTTAAGTTCAAATAGATCGTTCTCTCGTTTGCACAGTCCGATTAGTATGGAGGGTTTGGAAATGGTGGCTTGAGAAACCCATTCTGGTAGCGGATAATTAGGATTCATCGCCGCAACAATACCGCCTGCCATCAATGTGCCGTAAAACGAAATCACGAATTTAATCCCATTCGGAAGGCAAATTCCTACCCTGTCTCCTGGTTTCAACCCTTTTTGAATAAGGGATAATGAAAACCCCTGGGCTTGATAATATAGATCAGAATATGTGATCTGCTTATCATCCTCAATTAGAGCAATCCGATTCGGGTATTTCTGGGATTGGTGCATTAATAAATAATGGATACTGATGGAGGGGTATTCCAAACTCGCTGGAACTCCCTCATCATAATGTTTCAACCAGGGTTTATGCTGCATGCTAACCTTCTGCCAACCAGCCCAGAATTGAAGTTTGGATCTCATCCATTGGATCAGGTGTCATTGCATGCCACTCAATCAACGGATCATCCGGCTTGAACCAGTTGGCCTGACGCCTGATAAATTCACGCGTTTTACGTCTCATCTGTATCTTGGCTTCTTCCAGCGAACAACCACCTTGAATAAACTGGATGACCTCGCGATAACCTATGGCAGAAAGGGTCGGTAGATCAATGGAATACTCTTTTTCAAGTAGCTGCTTCACTTCAGTCACAAAACCTTGTTCGAACATGGACTCTATGCGGGCATCCACCCGGGCATACAATTCTTCTCGCGGACGCATCAAACCGATCAGTTTAAACGCCAGGTCAGGTGGTGACTTTTCCTTCTGAGTTGAAAAATATTCTCCGGTGGTGAAAATCACTTCCAAAGCGCGGACCGAGCGCCTCAAGTTGTTGGCATCAATGCGCTCTGCCGCCAGTGGATCGATCATTGCCAATTTGGCGTGTAACTGGTCTGCGCCGATCTCTTGCCCCCAACGCTCAAGGACAGCGCGCAAGTGTGGTAGCGGTTTGACCGCTGGAATGGTCCAGCCTTCGATCAGTGAGCGAATGTATTGCCCGGTTCCTCCAGCAATGATTGGCAGATTGTTCCGTGACTGGATCTCATGGATGGTCTGCATCAACCTGGCTTGAAAGACTGCCAACGACCAAATTTCATCCGGTTCGGCCAGGTCAATGAGATGATGAACCACCCTGGACTGTTCTTCATGTGTTGGTTTGGCTGTGCCAATATCCATTCCGCGATAGAGCAAGCGAGAATCTGCTGAAATGATCTCCGCGCATCCCATGCGCTCTGCCAGGCGTATCGCCAGATCGGTTTTTCCAACCGCTGTTGGACCGACGATAATGACCACTTGTTTTGAGGTGGTCTCAGGCGGCATTTTCAAACCATTCGATCTGTGGATTTGAACAATTCAAAGCCCCGGTGACGGCGATCACATCCACCCGCCAATCGTCAGCGTATTCTGAATGTTGTTCCAAATAACACTCAGCGGCACCCATAAGATGTTCCAGCTTTGTTTCGGTCACAGATTCTTCAGGATACCCAGCTTGATTATGAATACGGGTTTTGACTTCCACAAACACCAAATGACCGTCCTTTACCAATATCAAATCTATCTCGCCTTCGGGGGTGCGATGGTTCCGCGCCACAACTTGGAATCCCTTGGACTGTAAAAAACCGGCGGCACAGTCCTCCCCCCAGGCGCCCAGGATTTGCTTTCTTCGATTCACAGCTGCTTTCATCAAATTCACTCCAAGACCAATGAAGAAATTCTACTCCAAGTTTTCCAATTCAACCTTTGACAGGGTGTGGCAATCTTAATAAATGCTGATAGAATTACTAGTAATTAGGATTAGAATGCCGACAGCCGAATTAATTGCCATTGGTACTGAATTATTGCTTGGTGAAATTAACGACACCAACACCCAATACCTTGCCCGTCAACTTAGAGACTGTGGAGTTGACCTTTTTCGCAGCACAACCATCGGAGACAACCTGCAGCGTATTGCCGCGTTGATGCAGGAATCTATCGCAAGAGCGGATATTGTCATCACCACCGGCGGGCTTGGTCCAACTGTGGATGACCCCACCCGTGATGCGGCCGCACTGGCTTTCAATACTCATAACGAATTTCATCCGGAGTTATGGGAGCAGATCAAGCAGCGTTTTCTCAAACGCGCCATGCATATCTCTGATAACAATAAAAAACAAGCCTTCATTCCTGTGGGCGCCACCGTCATTGAAAACCCTGTCGGTACAGCACCTTCCTTTATTTTGCACCAGAATGGTAAAACACTCGTCTGTCTTCCCGGTGTGCCGCGGGAAATGGAGTTTCTCACCCAATCGGCGGTCATTCCCTGGCTAAAGGAGCACTATCCCCTGGCCGGTGTGATCAAAGCTCGAGTGCTGCACATTGGCGCCGTGTCTGAATCAAAAGTGGATGAAATTGTCGGTGATCTCGAAAAAATGGGTAATCCCACTGTGGGGTTGCTGGCCCATCCTGGTGTTGTGGATATACGCATAACCGCCAAGGCTGATACCATTCTCGCCGCGGACCAAATGATCGCGGAACTGGAAAACATCATCCGGCAGAGATTGCCAGATGATATTTATGGCGCGGATGAAGATACGCTGAGCAGCGTGTTGAACAAGTTGAATAATAACAAAATACCAACCTACTTACTGTGTTGTGGGTTCACTAACGACTCCAATCCAGCTTTTATTCAAACAGGCATTCCCCTTGAGATAGTGAAACCATCAGAGGTCCAGGATCGAATACTGGAATTATGTAAATCAGGAAACGCGGTATTTTCTTGTGTTTACTCTCCCATCCCCGAAATGGCCAGATTGGCATGCGGTTTCGACTACGCTGACCAGCATGATATTTTCACTCGGGAATACATGGGTGCGCCCGGCCTGCGTGAAGAATGGGCGAAAAATTTCGCTTTGAGTTACTTCTTACGAAAATATCGATCATTACTTATAGAGGAGACGAATGACCAAAGTTGACCTGATCTTGAAAAATGCGATTCTACTCACCATGGATGAACAGTTCAATCAATATGATCCGGGAGCCGTGGCAATTAGTGGAAACTCCATTTTAGCAGTCGGGGATGAAAAAGAAGTCCTGGCGGCATATTCAGCGGAACAAATTATGGATTGCGGCGGCAAGGTCTTAATGCCCGGCCTGGTGAACACTCACACACACGTTCCCATGAATTTACTGCGTGGTCTGGCAGATGACCTGCGTTTGGATGTGTGGTTGATGGGATACATGATGCCGGTGGAACGTGAATTCGTCACCCCTGAATTTGTGCGTCTTGGTACCCAGTTGGCTTGTGCCGAGATGATCAGATCTGGTGTTACCAGCTTTGCGGATATGTATTACTTCGAAGAAGACGTTGCCAAAGCGACTGCTGAAATTGGCATGCGCGCCATGTGTGCCCAAACTGTAATGAAGTTCCCAACCCCCGATGCTCAGTTCTTCGAACAGAGTCTCGCCATGTCGCGGGACTTTATTAGTCGTTGGAAAGATCACGAACTGATCATCCCCGCCATCGCTCCTCACGCGCCTTATACTTGTCCGCCTGAAATTTTGAAAGCCGCCACCGCCTTGGCGCTTGAGTTTGATGTCCCTCTGCATATTCACATCTCAGAGACCGCCAGCGAAGTTGAGAACATGCGCAAAGAACAGGGCATGCCAGTGGTGCCCTATGTAAAAAAGCTTAACATTTTTGATGCGAAAGTTCTGGCTGCTCATTGTGTGCACGTGGATGAAGGGGAGATCCGAACCATGCACCACTACAACGCAGGTGTGGCACACAATCCCTCCTCAAACCTAAAACTGGCCTCTGGCGTAGCCCCGATCCGCAGCATGCTCGAACTGGGTTTGAACGTGGGTATCGGCACTGACGGTGCCGCTTCTAACAACGATCTCGATATGTTCGAAGAGATACGACTGGCTTCTTTTCTTCAAAAAGGTGTCAGTGGTGACCCCACCACATTGCCTGCCCGTCAGGCTCTGCTGATGGCTACCCGCCTGGGCGCTCAGGCCATGCACATCGGTCACTTGACTGGTTCGCTCGAAGTCGGCAAACGCGCTGACTTGATTCTGGTGGATCTAAGCCCACTGCATAACAGTCCGCAATTTAAGCACAATCCTTTGGGAACTTACGCCCAACTGATCTATGCCACGAAAGCCTCAGACGTGTCTGACGTGATGGTCAATGGTAAATGGTTAATGCGTCAGCGCCAGTTGCTTAACATTGACGAACAAGCCCTGCTTCAGCAAAGTCAGGAATATGCACGAAAAATTGACGCCTTCCTGATCAAACGCGAGTCTTCGGTTCTTTCCAAATTGGTTGCTATTGGAGGTACCTCAGAAGAAGAGAGTTTTGAGATCCAGATCAAGGTACGCATCAAGGATACTGCCCCAATATACAAGGCTTTGCAAAGCCCTGAAATTGAGATCCTTCGCAAGCGCCATTATCGTGAATACGATATTTACTTTTTCTTCAAAGATGTCGACCAGGGCATTTTACGATATCGCGAAGATGAGTTCCTGTCTCCTGACAATAAGATCGAACAGGTACGCTCCCGTCTGACCCTGATCGGTCAAACCATCGAAGACCGTTTTCCACAGGAGGTGCTGCTCTCCCGCAGCCGCTACATGGCTTCTGCTACACAGAGTCCGCGCTTCTATCGTGAGTACTTCAAACCCCAGCAGGAAAAGGAAATTGAGAAAGACCGCATTCGCTTCCTGGTGAAATATGAAGGCTTTGAATTCTTCATCAACATTGATGAGATCACCAAACCGCACATTGGCCACTTCCTCGAGGTGAAGAGCCGCACCTGGAGCCGCCAGGATGCCGAGTTGAAATCCACCCTGGTCACCAAACTGATTGACTTCCTGGGCGGCGATTTACAGGAAACTACCTCGGATGATTACATTGAAATGGTGAAATAATCAAACAATTATGAAAGGATCCACCATGCCCTTTCAAAGAAGTTCAGGTATCATTCTGCACCCCTCCAGCTTGCCAGGCCCTGATGGTATTGGCGACCTGGGACCGGAGGTCTTTCACTGGATTGATTTTCTCCATCAAAGCGGTTGCAGCTTATGGCAGATCCTTCCGCTAGGACCTACCGGCTACGGTGATTCACCTTACCAATGTTTTTCTGCATTTGCGGGTAACCCTTACCTCATCAGCCCGCTTTTGTTGATCGAAGATCACTTGCTGCAAACCAACGATCTGGAAGACCGACCGACCTTACCCCACGATCATGTGGATTATGGTCCGGCGATCCAATGGAAAGTCACACTGCTGGATCGCGCATATGAATCTTTCAGAAAACTCAAGAAATCTTCTCTTAAACAGGAATATGATAATTTCTGTCAATCCGAAAGTGATTGGCTGGAGGATTTCGCCCTCTTCATGGCCATCAAGGAATCTCAAGGGGGCGTTTCATGGGACCAATGGCCAGAAGGACTGCGCAAACGACTTCCTGAAGCGTTGGAGAAGTTCATAAAAAAACATGACAACCAGGTTGAAAAGCAAAAATTTCGTCAATTCCTCTTCAACCGTCAATGGCAGCAGGTAAAAGACTACGCCCACCAAAAGGGCATCCAAATTATCGGCGACATCCCCATTTTTGTGGCTTATGACAGTGCAGATGCCTGGTCTCATCCTGACCAATTCTACCTGGACGCAAATGGCCTGCCCACCTGTGTTGCGGGCGTGCCGCCGGATTACTTCTCTCCCACTGGCCAGCTCTGGGGCAACCCACTCTACCGTTGGGATGTGCATAAAGCGCAGGGTTACCGTTGGTGGATTAACCGCGTGCGATCAGTCTTAAAATCGGTGGATATCATCCGTCTGGATCATTTCAGAGGTTTCGCGGGTTATTGGGAAATCCCTTATGGTTCACCGACCGCCCAGACAGGCGCATGGAAACCCGGTCCAGGAAAATCCGTTTTCGAGGCTATTGAAGCGGAATTTCACCAACTGCCCATCCTGGCCGAGGATTTGGGTGAGATCACCAAAGACGTGATCAAGTTACGCGACTCCTTGAAACTGCCCGGCATGAAAGTGTTGCAATTCGCTTTTGGTGGTAAACCCGAAGAGCCCTTCCTACCGCACAATTACCCAGTAAATTGTGTGGTGTACACTGGCACCCATGATAATGACACCACCAGGGGATGGTATCAAAGCGCTCCAGAAAAGGAACGAGATTTCTGCCGTCGTTACCTTGCCCGATCAGGTGAAGATATCGCCTGGGATTTCATTCGTCTGGCCTGGTCATCAGTGGCGATGTTTGCGCTCGCCCCCTTGCAGGATTTCTTGAATCTCGGAACAGAGACCCGCATGAACTATCCAGGCCGCCCTTCAGGCAACTGGGGTTGGCGCTTTTCTTCATCAAATTTGAGCGAAGCATTGGCGACACGCATCCGCGAAATGAACGATTTGTACTTAAGGTAAATCGTTCGATCAATTTATGATGCTGCCTATTACGGTTTATATAAGATACCCAAATCCTCATATATGCGATAAAAAAATCATATAGTGAGTGCAGGGGCGTGTGGCTATACGCCCCTGCCTTTTGGACGATCCATCATTATTCCTCCAACTTAGGCTTTTGGCTTTGGCGTTGATTTGTAATCGTAGCTACAGCGATACCTGCCAGAATTAACACACCGCCAGCAACCTCCATCCAGGATGGCGACTCACGCAAAAAAAGGTAGGCCAGGATAACGGTACCCACTGGTTCCCCCAGCAAGGCGATGGAAACAAAAGTAGCAGACAGGTACTTCAAAAAATAATTGAAGGTGGAATGCCCGATGATCTGCGGCACAACCCCCAGCAATACGATCCACAACCAGGCCGCAGGGGATGGCTTGCCGATTGAGGTACCGGTGACTGCCACCAGGCCCAACAATACCAATGCTGCCATGCCATAGACCACAAAAGTATAAGTCGATAAGCTGAACTTGCCACGCACGCTCCTGCCCACCATCAGGTACCCGCCAGAAAGCAGAGCCCCAGCCAGGGCTAACACGTTACCCCAAAAAGCGCGTCCCTGAAACAGGGATGCCATTGATTCACAAACAAACCGTCCCCCTGCCCATTGACAGGCGCTGTTTAATCCCACGATACAACTTCCCGCGAGTGAGATCAACAACCCAACAAAGATCCAACCCGAGATCTTTTCCTTTAGAAACAACGGTGAAAGTAGTGCCACCCACAGAGGTGCCGTGGTCACCAACACCACGGAACTGGCGACACTGGTGTATTCCAATGAAGTGATCCAGGCGGCAAAATGCAATCCGAGGAAAAATCCGGCAAGGATTAATAAAAATAACGTTTTTCGGTCGGTAAGCCGTAATTCCCCAATCGAACGTTTGAGTGCGAATGGTGCCAAAATAAGTGCAGCGATAGACATTCTGCCGGCTGCGATCACTAGAGAGGATGTTTCTTCTTGAGCAAAGCGGATAAAAATGGAGGCAGTAGAAACCGCCAGAATGCCTAAGAATAAACCGGCGATGGGAGAAGCTTTCAGTTTTGAATTCTTCAATGTCACATTTCCAATTTTGGGTTAATTTATCCAGTTACTCTACTTCACTTGACAAAGCGGATTGGCTTGGCTAGAATCTAATTGTACCTGAAGAAAAAAAATATTCTGATCAGTTGACGGTTTTGCTGGCCTAACGGAGGATATTATGGCTTTTGAACTGCCCCCACTTCGATACGCGGTGGATGCGCTGGAACCCTTTATTGATGCGCAAACAGTAGAAATTCACTTTTCCAAACATCATGCCACTTACCTCAAGAACTTGAACGCGGCGTTTGAGAAGTACCCTCAATTCTTCGAGATGAACCTAAAAACCATCCTCAGTGATCTGGGCAAGGTGCCAGAAGAGATTCGGCAGACGGTCCGAAATATGGGCGGTGGCGTCTATAATCACAATGTATATTGGACGAGCATGGCCCCCGGTCAAGGGGGAGAACCCAGCGGTAAGTTGGGTCAAGCCATTACCAAAACTTTTGGCAGCTTTGCGAACTTTAAGGCTGATTTTGAAAAAGCCTCAGCCGGACGCTTTGGAAGTGGCTACTGCTGGTTGAGCAAAAAGCCCAATGGTGAGCTTGTGATCCATTCCACCGCCAACCAGGATGCCCCCATGCAGGAAGGCCTCGATCCTCTACTGGTGATCGATGTCTGGGAACATGCCTACTATCTGAAATATCAGAACCGCCGTGTGGAATACATTTCCAATTGGTGGAACCTGGTCAACTGGCAGGAAGCCGAGAACCGGTTTTCTGAATAATAATCCACAACTTACTTTATGGAGGTCTAAATGGCAAGAGTAATTACCAGTTTATGTATGCGCGAAGGTGGTTGTGCCACGGTCTGCCCAGTGGAATGCATCACCCCTGGAAAACCCGAAGATAAATATCCGGGTTATTACATTGATGCTGAAACCTGCATCGATTGTGGAGCCTGTGAATCAGAATGCCCTTTTAATGCCATCTTCCCCGAAGACGAAGTTCCATCCGCTTACACCGCCAAAGGCGGCGAACGCCTTTCGATGCCCGCGGGTACTGCTGGATTCACAGAAGTCTATGACGGCAAGAATCGCGACGGCGAAGACGTCCATCTGGAAGCGACCCGCACCCTGGCCGCTGGTGAAGTAGTAGACCTCACCCCTGCCATTAAAGCAAATGTTGATTTCTATAAATCCGGCCCTGGCTATAACGCCAAGTAATTCACGCTAAATTAAAGAAAAAGGGTTTCTCTTCGTAGAAACCCTTTTTTTGTTCATTCTTACTGGCAGGCATTTTGAAGATGCTCTTCGTAGGTTTGCGAGAAAACGTGAGAACCAGATCCATCGCATTTGGCGCGAAAGTAATAATATCCACTCTCGGCCGGACGGGCAACAGCCAAAATGGATGGCATATCAGGATTTGAAATCGGCCGCTCGGGTAACCCCGAAATTATGTATGTATTAAAAGATGACTGCACCGCAAGGTCGCTTAAGACCAAGGGGGTTTTCCACCAACCTCCCCATTCGGCATTGTAACCCAAAGCGTATTGCACAGTCGGATCGGTTTCCAGTCTCATGCCGGAAGCCAGGCGGTTGAAGAATACCGAAGCCATCAAGCTGCGTTCACTGTCATCAAAAGTCTCACGCTGGACGATGGAAGCCAGCACTATGCCTTGATACAAGGATAATCCGTGATTCTGAATTTCAGCCTGGATCTCGGGAGTGACCGATTCTGTAAAGCGGCTCACAAAGATCATGGCCAGTTCTGGCGGGGTCACCTGGCGGTTGATGGTATAGGTTCCAGGGAAGAGAAACCCTTCCAAGGAGGGGATGCCTTCCAAGTCAGCAGGCAGATTCAAGCTAGCAGGAGCAAGCACCACTGCCATGAACTCTTCGGGGCTGACTTCGATCCCGGAGGTCGGTAGCGCAGCAGCTACTTCTTCGGCGCGCCAGCCCGGGTAGATATAGAAAGAGACTTCAGTCGAATAAATGGATTGAATAGCATCACTGATCTGAACTGCGGTCATGGTTGGGGAGAGAGAAAAATCACCCGCTTTGATGCCAGTATCCATGCCCTTATAGATCACATAATAGCGAAAAGCCTGCCAACTCTTGATCAGCCCCTTGGATTGCAGATCCATGGCCACCGAGGTGACACTGGCGCCGCTGGGGATGGTAAAAGTGGATTCCTGCCCAATTATTGAAAGAGGCATTGTCAGATCATTCTCGTGTACCAAAACCTGTAAACCATACTGCCATTTTTGCACAGGTGTAAGATTGGCAGCCGGGCTGCCAAAACGATTCTCAGCCAGGGCCGGCACGATCAACCAAAGGATGGCTGCACCCAACAAAAACAGTAAGAAGATCAGAAATATTGGGAGGATTGGATTGGTTTTTGTTTTAGGCATTCTGTTCCTTCTGGTTCATATCCAGCCAGTTTTGCAAGATCACGGCTGCTGCCGCGTCATCCAGGTGCCCACTCCGCTGGGTACGGTTGGCCCCTGCCTGCAAGCGAAAGTTTCGGGCCTGTTGTGTGCTGCCTGATTCATCCACCAGATGAACTTGCAAGCCTGAGAACTCGGCTAACATTTCAGCCAGTTTCTTGGCATGGCGTGTTTGAGGTCTTTCTTCTCCACTTTCTCCAAGTGGATTCCCGACCAAAATGATCTTGACCTCATTTTCTGCCGCCATTCGTGAGATCTTTTGGCAATCTTCCTTCATTGAAACATGTTTGATCACGCTCAAACCGCGTGCCAAAGTGCCCGTTTCATCACTGATGGCCAGGCCAATGCGTTTTGCACCCGGGTCCACAGCCATGACTCTTCCGTTCATGATGTTACTCCATTGACAAATGTGATTTGAGTGGGCAGATATGGCATCCAAGGCCATCTCTCAAAGATCATTTTAAATCTTGCAGGTTCTTCTTGCAGAAATAATTCTGAAAAATATTGAACCGCTTCTGCTTTCTTCATGCCGCTTAATGCCTGGCTGGCTTTCTCCTGGTCCCACTCCGGGATGAGGTTACGGTAAGCTTTCATCGTCCAGGTAGCCTGGTTAACCTCATCTAATTCGATCTCACTGATTTGGCGCTGCACCAGGCTGTTTTCAAAAGGATAATATCCTTTTGGTAAATTAGCATCCAGGATGGTCCGCGCGATACTGTTCAGGTCTGCCTCTTGATAGGTTAAGACTGATAGTTCAATGGTCATCTGCAATCTGGCTTCATCCCACGGCTCACCCACCGCGTTCAATTGTTTTTCTTCCTTGATCCCCTCCACCGCAAGGCTTGAGGGGATCAGTTGAGTCCCTGCCGGCAAACCTGCTTGTAATTGGGCGATGGCTTGATTCTTCAACTCATCAATCAAGAGTTCTTTCAAGGCGGCGTAATCATTCGCATCGGGGGATGGGGTTTCAAGATCCGTTCCACCAGAAAAATCTGAGGCATTGGTAACACGAACCAGCGCACCCGCGGATCCAGAAAGTGAAACGATCGATCCGGCAGCCAGGTTGCCAACTTCTCCTGCTTGCAGAGCCTGCACAGGCGCCTCCACAGTGCCATCCACTTCATCTGGAACGATAACCGTTTCAAGCGTCACGAATTGGGTTTGCTGTGGATCACTCGTAAATAACAAGGTCCCCTCGGGAATGGTTACCTTTGAACCTGTAAGATTGGTAAAAGTCACCCTGCCGCCGGCTTTTGCGTCGGGAATGGCGGTCTTTCCACTGCTTGGCATGGACAACTCCCCACTGACATCTATCTTTGATAAAGAGGCGGGGACGTTGCCTGAAGCACTGAATCCCGAGTAAATGGGAGAAACTTTGATCTTTACCTCAACCTGCTGTACTTGCATCTTTGGAAAATAAGTGATCTCCGCCTTGGGAAGCAACACCAACAGCAAAACGATGAACGCAAAGAGGCTCAGTAACATAGCCAGCAAGGACTGTGCTTTGCCTGGCTTGCGATTAACCCTTTCTGCCGGCAAACTCGCTTTTTGGTCGATCAGGGCAACCCGCCCTTTTATGCTTTTTGGTGAAAGCTCCTGCCGCCAGCTTTCAAATGCCCATTCCGCCTTTTCAGCCGCGGGGATGG
Source organism: uncultured Anaerolinea sp. (assembly GCA_964474095.1). GTDB lineage: Bacteria > Chloroflexota > Anaerolineae > Anaerolineales > Anaerolineaceae > UBA6107. The sequence continues at coordinate 32,267 of CAYYRU010000004.1, read as the reverse complement.
ACGGGAAGACGGGGATTTTAACATCCGCCGCCCATTCTTTTATTACCTCAAGGTGAGTAACCAGCGCCAGTGATGATCCTGAATCGGTAGCCTTTCGCTTCAAGAGTTCCAATTCGAGCGGATTGTTGATGATCCGATCTTTTTTCGGCCAAACCAGGATCAGGCGCTGCCCTGCATGCCAGGTTAACTTGTCCTGGATGGAGGCCAATTCATCATAATTTTCAAGTTGGATCACACTCGTTTTCATGGTCATCCTAGATTATACATGATGGTTTTTCAGCGATGAAGTCACGTCGCTTATGAAATGTCTACAGAACTGGAACATTAAAAAGGGAAAGGCTATAATTATCAAAATGAAGTGAGGAAAAATGAAAAAATTGCTTCCTGCTCTGATCGTGTTCATGCTCCTGCTTTCTGCCTGCAACCTTCCGGCAGCCCAACCAACCACCAATATAGATGAGATCGCCACCCGCGTGGCGGCTACCCTTGCCGCCGGTCCTTCCAATACCGACACCAGTGCTCCCACCTCAAATGCGCTGCCCACCGTGGAACTGGCCACAGAGACGCCATCTCCTACTGCCACGGCCACTGTGACGCCCACTCCGACCACGCCGCCGGATGATCCCAAATTAACCCTGGGGAATCCTGATTTCTGGTTCAATTCAGCCAGCAGCGGCGATCCTTTTGGGGTGGTGGGTGATCCTTATGAAGATTCAGCCGTAACCATCTCCAACCAGGTCAGCGGTTTGGTTTTTGAAAGCCATGCCATCAATCTTGGAAAACGCTGGCGTTTAACCTCACCGACTCCCACTAATTTTTATCTCGAAGGCACTTTCAAGGTTGTTCAATGTGACACCAAAGACAATTACGGGTTGGTCATGCGAGTGCCTAGCTATAACGATAGTCTTGGCTATTACATAGGGCTGTCTTGCGATGGCAACTACATCGTTGACCGCCTGGATGCTTCTGGAAACGGCGTAAACCTGATCGGTTGGACCCCCGACACCCATATTCTCACTGGTGGGAACCAGGTCAACCGCTTGGGAGTAATGTTGATCAATGACCAGTTCAATATCTATATTAACGGCAATCTGGTCACTCATTTCACTGAAGCTACCATCCCCAGTAGAGGTCATGTGGGGGCTTACGTATCCGCCCGAGGCAACTCCAATTTCACGGTCATCCTGCAGGAACTGCTGGAATGGGATCAATAAAAAGGTAATCACATGCAGCCATCTTCATCCTCATCCAAAGACCAGGTGATCGCCCTCGCCAATCGCTGGGTAACCGAAAAGCCTGTTTATATCGATACAGAGACCACTGGTCTCGAAAAGACTGATGAAGTGATCGAGATTTCGATTGTAGATTTTGACGGTAGTCTGCTCTTTTCTTCATTGGTGAAACCCTCACGCGCCATTCCAGCAGAAGCCCAAAGGATTCACGGCATCAGCAACGAAATGGTGTCTGCCAAACCAGGCTGGCCGATCTTATGGCCGACCATCCGCAATTTTCTTTATGGTCGAACCATTGCCGCATATAACACTCCTTTTGATCTTCGCATGATGGAGCAATCGCATGCCCGCTACCGGCTGCCCTGGCGCGAGAACTTCAAGAACGTGGATGTACTGCCGCTCTTTTCGGATTATCGCGGTATTTGGAACCCGGTCAGAGGTTCCATGAAGTATTTCAAACTGGAAGAAGCCGGCCAGTTCTTCAATATTTCACTGCCCAATGCGCACCGCTCCACCGCGGATGCCCTGCTTACCCGAGCGGTGCTTCACAGTATCGCGGGATTGCCCTACTAACGCAGATAAAGACCATTGATAAACAATACACTTACTTCCGCCCAACAGCAGATCGCCAGTCTTTCACTTGACCGGCGAGTATTCGCGCACGGGCAAGCCGGCAGCGGCAAAACAACGTCAGCCGTGCAGCGTATGTTGGCGCTCATTGAAGCGGGCGAGCCAGCAGATTCCATCTTAATACTGGTACCTCAACGCAGTCTGGCACAACCTTTTAAAGAAGTGATCCAAAATCCCCAATTTCATCCAGGTGGAGAGCCATCGATTTTGACGATCGGCGGCCTGGCGCAGAGAATGCTTACTTTATTCTGGCCGTTGGTGTCAAAAATTGCCGGGTTTTCAAAGCCCACCCATCCTCCGCGTTTTCTCACCCTTGAGACCGCCCAATACTACCTGGCCGGTCTGGTGGAACCTTTATTGCAAAAGGGCTATTTCGAAAGCATCACGGTTGATCCCAACCGCCTTTACAGTCAGATCATCGATAACTTGAATAAATCTGCCGTGGTGGGTTTTGCTCCCACTGAAATTTCTGATCGCCTGATCCAGGCCTGGACGGGTAAACCAACCCAGGCGTTGATCTATCAGCAGGCACAGGAGTGTGCCCTCCTCTTTCGTGATTTCTGTCTGCAGCACAACCTGCTCGATTTTTCACTGCAGCTCTCCGTTTTTGCCAACCACCTCTGGCCTTCCCTTCTATGCCGTCAATACCTGACCGCGAATTTCAAGCATCTCATCTACGATAACGCGGAAGAAGATTATCCCGTGGCGCATGATATTGTGCGCTCCTGGCTGCCCGAATTCAAATCAGCACTGATTATTACGGACGATGACGGAGGTTTCCGCACCTTCATGGGGGCTGATCCACAATCCGCGAAGAGTCTGGCGGCTGATTGCGATGAAATAATTGAAATCTCTGATAGTCTGATAAAGACACCTCAACTTGGTCAGCTCGAAAATGCACTTCAGACCAGTCTTCAACTGCATCGTTTCGAAGGCAAGTTGACCTCTGACCTTGCAAGTGCCTTCTCTATTCAATCCTTCCGTTTTTACCCGCAATTGATGGATTGGATCACCTCTCAGACCTTCGACCTCATTGAAAATCAGGGTTTCGCTCCGTCAGAGATCGTGATTTTGACCCCCTTCTTGAGCGATTCATTGCGCTTTTCAATTCAAACCCGTTTTGCGGAATCCGGTTTGAAGCTCATGACCTTTCGCCCATCCCGCGGATTGCGCGACGAGCCGGGAGTAAAAGCGATACTCACACTGGCCAAACTGGCTTTTCCTGATCTCGGTCTAAAACCAACCAAAGATGAGGTGCGCAACGCCATGCTGCTGAGCCTGGCGGATTGCGACTATATACGGGCGGATTTGATCGCTCAAATTCTATACTCCCCCGCGAATGCCAGTTTACGATCCTTTGACCCGATCAAACCCGAAATGCAGCAGCGATTAACCTACCTGATCGGTGAACGCTTTGAAAAATTGCGAAAATGGCTTGCAGACAACAATCAGGGCGGCAAAATGGAATTGGATATCTTTATCAGCCGCTTGTTTGGAGAGATTCTTTCTCAACCCGGGTTCGGTTTTCATCAAAATTATGATGCCGCCGCTGCCGTCAGCCGGCTGGTGGAATCCGCGAGAAAATTCAGGCAGGTGATGGCAGAAGATTTGAGGGCTTTCAACCTTCCACTGAACACGGAATACATTCACCTGGTCGAGGAAGGCATTCTTTCAGCTCAATACCTTTCAGATCACGCATACCACTCCACAACCAATTCCGTACTGATATCTCCAGCATTCTCCTATCTGATGAGCAACCGTCCTTCCCGCGCGCAGTTTTGGCTGGATATTGGTTCACAAGGATGGTGGACACGCCTGGATCAACCCCTGACCCATCCACACGTTCTCAACCGTAATTGGAAAACCGGTGATCTCTGGACCGACGCACATGAAAATTTGGCCAATCAGCTCTCTCTTTACCGGGTTTCGGCCGGTTTGATCCGGCGTTGCAGCGGTCACATCTACATGTGCGCCCTGGGTATCAATGAACAAGGCAACGAAGAACGCGGCGCGTTGATGATGGCAGTGCAAACACTTTTGCGCAAAATGAATTCCCAATCGGGAGGGATAAATGGTTAAACTCCGCCCGATGCAGGCTGAGATCGTGAAATATGATGGCGGCATGATGGGGGTGGCTGCCGTTCCAGGCAGCGGAAAAACTTTTACTCTATCATACCTGGCTGCCCACTTGATCACGCGTGGAAAGATCAACGATGATCAAGAGATCTTGATCGTCACTCTGGTCAATTCAGCAGTGGATAACTTTTCCACAAAAATCGCGGGGTTTATGCGAGAGAACAAATTACTTGAGAACATGGGCTATCGGGTACGCACACTTCACGGTCTGGCTCACGACATCGTCCGTGAAAGACCCGATTTGGCAGGCCTCTCTGAGCAGTTTTCGATCGTGGATGAAAATGACGCAGCCCGCATGATCGAGTCTGCTACCGCGGTTTATCTGCGCGAACACCCCGAACTCGCTGAGACTTATGTGGATGCTTCCATCGATCTACATGCCGAACCCAGAACCCAAAAAGCCTGGAATGAAATGATGACCACCCTGAATGCCAATTTCATAAGCCAGGCGAAAGACCATCTGCTTGAACCAACCGATATCCAACAAAAGATCGAAAAATATCACCTTACCGATCCTTTACTTGAAATGGCCGTTGAGGTTTATCTTGAATACCAACGCGGTTTACGATACCGGGGCGCTGTGGATTTTTCAGACTTGATCCGGCTGGCATACCGCGTGCTTTCCTCTGATCAGGAATTCCTTGAAAGGCTGCGTTATCGTTGGCCTTTCATCCTTGAGGATGAAGCCCAGGATTCGTCACAAGTACAGGAAAAGATCCTACTACTATTGGCCGGTCCGCAAGGCAATTGGGTGCGCGTGGGAGATACCAATCAAGCCATCTATGAAACTTTCACCACTGCCAGCCCCAAATTTTTGCGCGAATTCTTGCAGCAAAGCAACGTCATCGCCAAAGATCTGGCCAATTCTGGGCGTTCCAACAAGAGCATCATTAAGCTTGCCAACACCCTCAACAAATGGACCCAAACCGCGCATCCAGTTGAAGAATTGCGTTCCACCTTCACCTTACCCTATATCGTGCCTGCCCCACTGGGTGATCCGCAGCCCAATCCGCCAGATAACCCTCAATCAATCTACATTCTCAAATCCGCTGTAAGTTCCGATGAAGAGATTAAAAAAGTAGTCGATTCGATCAAGGGTTGGCTGCCAGAGCATCCAGACAAAACCCTGGCCGTGCTCTGCCCAATCGCTTTCCACGCTGAAAAAGTCGTTGAAGCCCTGCAGGGAGCTGGAATAGAGATTGTGGAAATGTTGAAAAGCACCCAATCCACCCGCCGGGTGACTCGTTTGCTTGAAAAAGTACTGCTGTCTCTGGCCGATCCATCCTCGGTCAACAAATTTACCGCCATATTTCAGTTGATGACGCAAGATGACCCTGAACTTGAAGCCAACAAATCATCCGTGACCGACTTAATGGGACAGTTGAAAAAAATCCGTCAGCTGGAAGAAATGCTATACGCAAGAGATGGCGATTGGAAAAGTGTTATGCAGGTCACCCGTTTGCCAGAGACCGTTGAGAATCGTTTTTCAGGTTTTATAGCCAATATGGTGCGCTGGCAAAATGCCACCACCCTGCCTGTTGACCAATTGCTGCTCACCATCGGGCGGGACCTGTTCACAACCCCGCAAGATCTGGCTTTGACCCACAAACTGGCCTTGCTTCTCGAATTCAGCGCCCGCAATCACCCTGAATATCAGTTGCCTCAATTCGCCCAAGAATTAGCGGAGATTGCTTCCAACGAACGCAAATTCGCGGGCTTCAGCGAGGATGACACTGGTTTCAATCCGGAAGCCCACAAAGGCAAAGTGCTTGTGAGCACATTTCATAAAGCCAAGGGGCTTGAATGGGACCGGGTTTACCTGTTATCAGTCAACAATTACGACTTTCCATCGACGCAGGAATATGATCAATACAAAGGTGAGAAATGGTTTGTCGCTCATCATCTTAACCTTGAGGCGGAATTGTTATTCAAACTCAAAGCCCTGGCCGAGGATGACATCCCCGGTATGTACATGGAACCCGGCGTTGCCACCCTTGAGGCACGCATGGAATACTCATCAGAACGTTTACGCCTGTTATATGTAGGTATCACTCGCGCTCGCGAGAACCTGATCATCACCTGGAACACCGGCAAGCGGAAGGACGCCCGTATGGCGCTGCCTCTGGCTGCACTTGCCGCCTCTTTGGAGGACCCAAATGCTGTTGCCTGAGCACTTCACCTTCACACAACAAAACCTGCAAGACTTCACGGACTGTCCCTACCGTTTTTTCCAGCGGCACATTCAACAGCTGGAATGGCCGGCCATCGAAAGCGAACCCATTATCGCCCAGGAAGCCTTGATCGAACTTGGCACTCGCTTTCATCTGCTTTGCCAACAATACTTGTCTGGCATCCCTATGGAACTGCTTTCAGAAGGGATCACATCACCGGAGTTGGTTGACTGGTGGCACAATTTTTTAGCCCTCGACTTGCTCAACCAAAAGGGAGAGCGAATGGTGGAAAAGTTGGTCTCCATCCCCTTCGCCGGTTATCGATTGGCCGCCAAATTCGATCTGCTCTTAAAACTTCCTGACTGGCAAGTTAAAATTTATGACTGGAAAACCTCACAACACCAGCCAAAACGCCAGACCCTATTAAACCGCATGCAGAGCAAGGTTTATCCCTTGGTGGCTGTTGAAAGCTTGCAGCCTAAAGTGGAACCTTCTACGGTTGAGATGATCTATTGGTATCCAGCTTTCCCTGAAACACCCATCAAGGCACCATATTCAGCATCAAGATTCACAGAAGAGTGTAACGATCTTGAAGAGTTGATCTTGAGGATCTCCTCACTACCTGAAGCCGGCTTTACGAAAACCCCTGATGAGAAAAAATGCGCCTTCTGCCGGTACCGTTCATTATGCAACCGCGGTGTCGCTGCCGGCCAGATGGAAGAAGCGGATGAACAGCCTGACGTACGAGACCCCTTCGATCTCGACTTCGAATCCATCTAAACGATGAGAACAATATCCTCCGTAATCAAACAGGTCTGGACGGACCCACCCGCTTTCAACCCTCCCGCAAGCTTGAAAGATGAACTTGGCTTGCCAGATCTGGTGCTGCGCATTTTGCAGCGCCAGGGAATCCAAACGCCTTCGCAGGCTCGGGCTTTCATGGACTTTACGAGTTATCTCCCCGCCTCACCATATGAACTACCTGGCATGGAACAAGCCATGGAACGCACAATTAAGGCGATCAAGCAGGGTGAAAAGATCGGTGTGTGGGGTGATTTTGATGTGGATGGTCAAACAGCCACCGCCACCCTGGTGGCAGCTTTAAGGCAGGCAGGCGCCCAGGTCAGCTATCATGTGCCGGTGCGTGGACCGGAATCCCACGGCATTAATCTGGTGGTATTGCAAAACTTCGTGAAAACCGGCATCAGCCTGCTGATCACCTGTGACACAGGCATCTCGGAAGGTGACTCCATTCGCTGGGCGCAGCAGCACGGGGTGGATGTGATCGTCACCGATCACCATACACTCCCTGAAAAGCTACCGCCTGCTTTCGCTTTGATCAATCCGCAATTCCTCGCTCCAGAGCATCCGTTGCGGCCTTTACCCGGTGTGGGGACGGCTTATAAGTTTGCTGAAGCTCTTTTGGATCGCTTCGGTCAAACGGAATTCTCACAAAGCTTGCACGACCTTTCAGCGTTAGGGATCGTGGCGGATATCGCCGAACTCAAGGCGGATGCGCGCTACCTCACCCAGTCAGGGATTGATCTCATTCGTAAAAGCTCGCGCCGCAGCATCCAAATGATGCTGCAAGCCGCCGAGATCAATAGCGAGCAATTCGCTGAAGAAGCCATTTCGTTCGCGCTGGCGCCGCGCATGAATGCCATGGGCAGGCTGGCTGATGCCAACCCGATGGTGGAGTTTTTGCTCACTGAAGACCCCTCATTGATCGCAGTAACCATCAATCAGATCGAGGGGTTGAATGCCAGACGTAAACTCTTGTGCGATCAGGTCTTTCAAGGCGCACTGGACCAGATCGAACGCTCCCCTTCTGTATTGGATCATGCAGTGCTAATGCTCTCTCATCCTGAGTGGCCTGCTGGTGTGGTTGGCATTGTGGCCAGCCGCTTGGTAAACCTTTTCCATAAACCGGTGATCCTCTTTGTAGCCCCCGCTGGTGAACGTTTGCGGGGTTCTGCCAGATCAGTGGAGGGCATCGATATTACTACAGCCATCCGCCAAAACGGGCACTTGTTAACCTCATTTGGCGGGCACCCCATGGCTGCCGGTCTTTCACTCGAACCGCGAAATTTTCTCCAGTTCCAAAGGGAGCTTGACCGTTCTGTCGAAGCACAAACCGCAGGCGAACCCCTGGTACAACAGGTGCAGATTGACGTCTGGTTGCCGCCCCAAAAGATCGATTTTGGCCTTCTCGAAGCCTTGGACAAATTATCACCTTTTGGAGCTGGAAATCCGCCTCTCGTTTTCGCCTCCAGAGATCTTCACCTGGTGGATGCCATCCCCATTGGGAAAGCCAAAGAACACCTGCAAGTTCTGGTGGAAGACTCCGCAGGGGATCAATACAAAATTCTTTGGTGGCAGGCTGCTGGTTTGCCCCAACCCGACGGCCTTTTTGATCTGGCTTATACCGCGCGCAGCACCTCCTACAAAGGTCAGCCGCAGATCCAATTGGAATGGCTGGATTTTCGTTTGGCTGAGCAAGAAACGATCACGCTTTCGACTAAGTCAAGAAAAGCGATTAAAGTACTCGATTATCGGCATGACATCTCTCCACAACTTCGACTCAAGGATCTTGCATCAGGTGAAGTTTATGCAGAAGGGACGCTGCCCTCTACTTTGCCTGGTAAAAATCGTTATGAACTTTCTCCAAATGACACACTCATTCTTTGGAGCATTCCCCCCAACCGGCAGACATTGGATGCGATCCTGAAAGCGGTCAATCCACTCCGCGTCGCCTGTTTTGGGATTCTGCCCGTCGAAAATGAATTGGCTGCTCTATTGAAATCCGCCGCGCGGAATATCAAACAAACTCTGGAAACTGAAGACAAGAATATCAGAGTACAAAATTTGGCCGTTGAACTGGCAGTGACTGAAACGGCCGCTGAGTTACTTCTGCGTTGGTTCGCTGCTCGAGGAGACATTCTCTTGACCAATCTTGAAAATGGAACCGCATACCTCACGAGGGGCGGAAGCGTTGATGAAGAGGCAGAATCTGCAATTAGAAACAGGCTTCAACGAGAGATGGCCGAGATCAAGGCTTTTAGGCATTTCTACCAGAACTGTGAGATTTCCGCCCTTTACTCGAACGATTGAGATTTTTCTACTGGTATAATTCAGACATTATGAGTCAACTTTTTTCTCGCCGCGATTTTCTAAAATTTACCGGCATTTCACTTTCTGGTCTTGGCCTGGCAGGGTTGGCCTTCAAACCCGCCTTTGATTTCGCGGAACTGCAAGACAGTGGATCGCTTATTCGTATTGCCATCGATGCTTCTGAAACCCTGAGCGTTTACAGCCGGCCGGATGAGGAAAGTGAGATCAAATTCCAACGCAACCGTGACGAGATACTTCCTGTATATTATGAAGTAATTTCAGACAAAAAACCAATATACAATCCGCTCTGGTACCGGGTATGGGGTGGATTCATCCATTGCGCCGCTGTCCAGCCGGTGCAGGTACGTTTAAACCAGGTTCCAGATTATCTTACAGAAGGCATCACTCCCATAGAGATCACCGTTCCCTTTACCCAGAGCTATTTTCAACGCCTCCCTGGTCAGTGGACTGAAAGCTACCGGCTTTATTTCGGCACCATCCACCGCGCGGTCGGCATTGCCGAGGGCCCCAATGGTGAGGTCTGGTACCGCCTGCGGGATGATCTCCTGAAATATTCAGAAACCATGGACTACTACATCCCTGCCAAACACGCACGTCTCCTGGACCCTTCAGAGTACTCCCCCATCGCGATAGACGTTCCTCCTGAAAAAAAGCGCATCGAAGTTTCGCTTGAAACCCAAGAGTTGACAGCCTTTGAAGATGGTAAAGTGGTATTGCAAACCAAGATTTCTTCTGGGTTAAATTACACCCCGCCCAACGGCAGCACATGGAAAACGCCCACCGGCACTTTCAATGTGGGATCCAAAATGATCTCCAAACACATGGGCGAGGAGCAGCCTTATGCGAATTATGCAAAAGACGCCTACGTGTTACCGGGAGTGTCGTGGGTATCTTTCTTCGAAATGACAAACGGAGTGGCCTTTCACGGCACCCATTGGCACCAGGATTTTGGCAGGCCAAAGAGTCACGGTTGTATTAACATGAAAGATGATGAAGCGCGCTGGATTTACCGTTGGACCACACCGGTTTCTGATGAAGAACGCATTGAGACGACAGGTTACGGCACCCAGGTCATCATCTATTGATCAAGTTCGTTTTGTGTAAATGGGTCCGAGTTCCCCACAAATTCCATGAATACACGATTGCCAAAAAACCGACCCGACCTGGTCATACGTAGCCGGTCAGGGTTTTGCGGATGATCCTCGATCAATCCTTGCGCCCTCAGTTTATTGATCTGAGATTCGAACATGGTATCCAGTGAATGGTTGAAGCGCTGTTCGAAATTTGAGCGTGAAATTCCTTCCTCAGTAAGTCGCAGCCCGACCATCATGAATTCCTGCATCAAATCCCAGTCACTTAATTGGCTGGCAATTTCACAAGCCGGACCAGCAGGGAACAGCCGTGGAGTAGATTTTGTCACAAGATTGATGTAATCCACAATCCCATTTACGTTGGCAGTACGGGTTTTGCCATCAAAACCATGAGCCCCGGCTCCAAACCCCAGGTAAGGTAATGACCGCCAGTACTGCAGGTTATGCCGGCAGCGTGAATTCTCCTGGGCTTCCAGAGCCCAGTTTGAAATTTCATATTGATTGAAACCAGCTTGTTCGAGTTCTTCCATGGCAAGCTCGTACATATCAGCGGACAGATCTTCATCAGGCTGGTTGACTAGTCCATGCGTTACCCAAGATTGCATGGGGGTGCCTTCTTCAATGGACAATGAATAAAGTGAAAAGTGATCAACCCGTTCATGTAAAGCCAGTTCCAATGAATCCTGCCAATGCTCCAACGTTTGCCCTGGGATGCCGAAGATCAGATCCAGGTTGATATGCTTTATGCCTGCCTGTTTGCTCCATTTGACGGCTTGGATGACATCTTCATGCCGATGCAGTCGGTTGAGCGTCCGCAGTTCATCCACATGCGCGGATTGCATTCCAAAACTGATGCGATTGATTCCCAACTTACTGATTTCCTGTAAATAACTCTGACTGACGGTGCCCGGATTGGCTTCCAGGGTGATCTCAGAATCATCTTGCAAGTTAAATCGCTCTTTCGCCATTGATAAGATCGATTCCAAATGTGAAACAGAGAGCAAGGAAGGGGTTCCGCCGCCAAAAAATAAAGTCCCCACCTTTATTTTTTCTGGACTGGCCTGGGATATTATTTCCATCTCTTGACAAAGAGCTATGATGTATTGCGGTAAAAAGGAATTCATGCCAGCAAATGTGTTAAAATCACAATAACCGCATCTGCTTTTGCAGAATGGAATATGAAAATAGATACTGGTGGATTTCATCGTAAAGCAAGAATATCACACACCTCACCAGCCCGCAATTGAGACCGTGAACTTGTGTAATGTTATAATTCTTACTTCAGTTCACCTTGAAAGAAAATGAGAATATGAGTCCTGAAAACAACACTTCAACAAACAAAGTCTGTCCGACCTGCGGAACCCGCCTAAGCGAGAACGCAACCCGCTGTCTGGTCTGCGGAAGGAATTTTACTTCCAATACAAAAGCCGCCGCTCCCAACCCGGTGCAGGCACCCAAACTTCCGGAACTCAAACTAAGTCTTCCGGCCGCCTTGGGACTTTTGGTGCTGGTGCTTGGCCTTGGCGCCGCCCTGGTTTATGTGATCTTGCAGGGCACGGGCAATATCAGTGCGCCAACCGAGACACCGACAATTACAGTCACTCCGACCATCACGAATACTCCAGAACCCACCAGAGAACCCACCGCCGCCCCCACACCGACCAATCTGCCACCAATTCAATATGTGGTGAAAGCCGGTCAAACCTGCAGCGATATCGCAGCGGCATATAGTGTTTCTGCTCTAAGTATCATCAACCTAAATAACCTGGATTCTGAGTGTCTGACATTGAATGAGGGTCAAACGATTCTCGTGCCTGTGCCTACTGCCACGCCTTCACCGATGCCAACGGCCACCATGAGTGAAGCGGAAGCCACCGCCAATGCCTGCGGAACATATCCATACATTGTTCAACCTGGGGATACCCTTATGGGTATTTCGCTCAATTACAATATCAGCCAGGAATCCATTAAAAATTTCAATGGTCTGGCCTCTGATATCATCATGGAAGGCATGCAGTTGAACCTGCCGTTATGTGAACGAAAACCCACTCCAGGTCCTACCCCTACAGCAACATTGGCACCGCCCTATCCTCAGGCCAGTTTACTGCTACCTGCGGATGGAACCGTCTATTCTAACATTACAGACACCATCATCCTGCAATGGGCTTCCGTAGGCACTCTGCGCGCCAATGAAGCTTATGCCGTAACCATTGAAGATGTCACTTCAGGTGGTGAAAAGAAAACGATCCAATACGTTACTGATACGAAGTTCACTGTTCCCGCCAGCCTGCGCCCCCTGGATAATACCAACCATATCTTCAAGTGGTCTGTGGTAGCCGTCCGCCAGGATGGTTCCACCAGCGATGGGCAGCCTATTTTCGTACAATACGGAACAGTCAGCGCATTTAGAGTCTTCGCGTGGTCCGGTACCGGTGGTGCTGCCACCACTCCGACCCCCTAAATTGAATCAAGATGTAACAGGCTCCCTTTGATAAGGGAGCCTGTTTTTATTTACTCTGCCAGGAATCTTCCAGCTTCAATGGCCGCGGCTGCGCCCATACCGGCTGAGGTGATCACCTGTTTGAAGTCAGAATCCGCTGCTTCGCCGGCTGCAAAAACACCGGCAACGCTGGTGCGCATCTTCGAGTCCACCTGGATGAACCCTTTTTCATCCATTACAAGTTGACCTTTGTAGAGATCATTGTTTGGAGTGTGTCCAATGAAAATGAACACACCATCCGTGATCAGGGTTGAAAGGGTGCCTGTTTTGACATTCTCTATCTCTACGGCTTCCACTTTACCAGAGCCCTTGATCTCTTTCACAACAGAATCCAATACCAGCTTGATCTTGGGATTCTCTCGCATCCGTTTTTGCAGCAAAGCTCCGGCTCTAAAGGTGTCGCGCCGGTGAATGATGGTCACTTCGGTAGCATAACGGGTTAAGAAAAGAGCCTCTTCAAGAGCGCTGTCTCCACCTCCAACTACCACCACTTTCTTCTCTTTAAAAAACCAGCCATCACAAGTGGCGCAATAAGAAACGCCCTTGCCAACCATCGCGTCCTCTCCAGGAACATTCAACTTATTTGAACTGGCCCCCGTGGCGATGATCACAGATTCTGTTAATATATCCCGTCCATACGTTTTCACCTTTAACGGTTTTTGGTTGAAATCCACTTCAGTCACTGAATCAAACTCAACACGCGCGCCAAACCGCTCGGCTTGCTTCTGAAAAAGTTCACCCAGTTCGGCACCACCCACCCCATCAGGGAATCCTGGGTAATTTTCAATGACGTTGGTTAAGGATGCTTGACCACCAGGTTGTATCCCGGTCAGTACCAGCGGGTTTAATTCCGCTCGCGCGGCATATAAGGCGGCCGCCAGACCGGCAGGTCCGGCACCAAGAATGACTACTTTTTCAATACTTTCCATAATGACACTCCGATTATGATGCAATTTTGTCTGTAATTTCGATGCTCTTCTCAATGATCTCAAGGCCTTCCGCGAGTTGATCCTCGGTAATTATTAGAGGCGGGATCAATAATATGATGTTCCAATGCGTATAAAGATACACTCCATGTTCAAGCAAATATTGCTTAATCGCGTTCATCTCCGCGCTGCTGGCGCCAAAAGGAGCCGCCGGTTCACGGGTTTTCTTGTTCTTGACCAACTCGATGGCTCCAAACAAGCCAATGGAACGCACTTCTCCCACAGAAGGATGTCTCTCGACCAGTTCCGCCAACATGTCAGCCATGACTTTGCCGGTCTTGTTGGCACGTTCCACCAAACCTTCTTGTTGCATGACCTGAATGTTGGCAATGGCGGCCGCCAGAGAAACAGGATGTCCGTTGTAAGTCAACCCACCTTGGAAAACTCGGGTATTAAATGTAGCCGCGATCTCCGGTTTCATGGCCACACATCCCAGGGGAGCATAGCCAGAAGTCAATCCTTTGGCCATGGTCATGATATCCGGCACCACCTTCCAGTGATCAACCGCGAACCACTTGCCCGTGCGGCCAAAACCGCTCATTACCTCATCGGCGATCATTAATATGTTATAGCGGTCGCACAGGCGCCGGACACCTTCCATATAACCAACTGGCGGGATGAAAATGCCGTTGGTGCCCGTCACTGATTCCATCATGACTGCGGCGATGGTATCAGGCCCTTCGTACTGGATGATCTCCTCCAGATGGTTCAGGTAATCGTGGCCAAATTCTTCATCACTGACCTCTTGATTATGACGATGAAACGTGGAGCGGTAGCGATACGGATCGAGAAAATGCACCACCCCAGGCATGACAGTCGGTTCCCAGGCCACCCGCCGCGGATCGCCAGTAGCGGCAATGGCGCCATAGGAGGCTCCGTGGTAGGACCGGTAACGTGTTAAGATCTTGAACTTGCCGGTGTATGCGCGGGCGAGTTTGATGGCATTTTCGTTTGCGTCCGCACCGCCCAATGTGTAAAGGAATTTTGTCAGTCCAGGTGGAACCACCTCTGATAAAACGTTCCCTAGCAGTGCCCTGGGCTTGGTGGCCATCCCCGGCCCGGCAAATGGCAATTCCCGCACCTGATCGATCATAGCATTCATCACGTGCTCATTCCCATGACCGATGTTGACACACATGACCATTGAATTCAGGTCGAGGTAGCGTTTGTCATTCACATCCCAAAAGTAAACCCCTTGAGCGCGCTTGACCGGGATGGGATTTACCCGAGATTGTGCGGACCAGGTCCAAAAATTATGCTCCATTGAAAGCGGCAAGATCTCTGAATCAGGCAGTTCGATCATTTTTCCTCGCTTTTTATGGTTCAGTTAGAATCACTCGCGCGGGCGCGCCGTCCGTTGCTTGAAGTTTCAACGGCAGACAGTAGAGCGTATACGCTCCGCCATTTACTTCTCGCAGATCAAGACCCTCAATGATTACCATTTTTGCGCCCAGCAAAACATCATGCGTTGGTTTGCTGTTCTTGTAAGGGGCAATCGAAAGATAATCGATCCCCACTAATTTTACGCCGAGTTCCACTAACATTTGGGCTGCACCTTGATCGATACCTACGAATTGGGTCTGAAAGACTTCCTCTTTCAAATTCCAAAATCTGGAATTACGGGTTTTGAAAAGGATCCGCGTGGTGCCCGGTCGGAGGTTCATTGAAGCGATCTGATCGGCATCGATCACTGAAACCGCCTCAGGCACTTCCACCACCAAGGCCGGTCCAATCAATACATCCAATGGCATTTCATGCACCTTGGAACCATCCGCGATGAAATGATAAGGCGCGTCCACGTGAGTGCCGGTGTGGGCACTCAGGCTCATGAACGAGACATTGGCGTGCGCTCCCTCTTCAATTTTTGCCCTGCGCCGCAGTACCACCGGGTCGTCACCCGGCCAAACTGGCATACCTTCGTGGATCGGGACTGTAAGATCATGGATTTTCATTTTTTACCTCATATCACTGGCATCAAATATTTCCTGAAGGAAGGAAATTCGCTCATTTTGTGTCATGGGCACTGGCTGCGACCAATCTGTCAGGTTGGCGGTTAACAATTCAGTGCCTAAATAATTTCCATCATATATGATGTGGCGATCATAGAATTCACGTGTATTGATTGGTTCCATCTGGTCAAAGAGAAAATTGCCCAACCCATAATGGATGAAATGATCATCCACGAACTCAAACCCCATGGGGACGTGAGCCTGTGACCCTTGCACGATATCCGCGCCAGCCAGAGCTGCCTCTTTAAACGGTGTGCGGTAGTGTTCGTCATACATCGGAAGATCTATTTCTGTTTCCTGGAAGGTGGCAATGACAATGTAACCTTGTGATTTCAGTTCAGAGATTTTTTGATTAAAAAAATCATAATCACATTTCGCTGCACCCGCCTGGGTATCCGTTGCCCATGCACCAGTAAATCCGATCGGATTACAGCCTATGAAAGCCACCTTGTTTCCATTAACTTCGGTAAGTGCCGGTTGTTTTGCTGCCTCAGCGTTGATCCCGCCGCCAAAATTCAACCAGCCGCGATCCTGGTACATTCCAAGTGTATATGAGAATGCGTCTGCTCCATAGTCGTTCATATGATTTCCGGTGGATTCAACCACATTCACCCCGATATTCTCTAAAACCTTGATCTGGTCGGGTTTTGAACAAAAACTCATGGTATATGCATCTGTAAATACACATTCCTCATTAAAGGATACTTCATTACTCACATGCCGCAGGTCGGCGGAAAGGAACCAGTCTCTAACGAATTCGATTGGATAATCATAATCATTTAATTCGATCTTTCTTAAAGTTACCCGGGCAATCGCGGTCGTGCCTGTCATCATAATGATCGTGATTTTGGCTTCGTCACGGTTGGTGGATGG
Source organism: uncultured Anaerolinea sp. (assembly GCA_964474095.1). GTDB lineage: Bacteria > Chloroflexota > Anaerolineae > Anaerolineales > Anaerolineaceae > UBA6107. Next base: position 15,507 of record CAYYRU010000004.1, on the reverse strand, counting down.
GATCACATTAACTAGTTGCTCGATTAATTCCCCGGAACTCTCAATGGCCGCCTGACTCCCATAGAAACGATGGGATACAATCAGCGGGTAATGATCAGCGTCCATGGGCCGATCAAATGGGCTGATGCCGTTGATGCGCATCACTTTATACCGCGGCTTGATCTCTTCAAAGGGGATGATTGCCCAGGTACCGTCATTGTTCCATACCTGTGAGACGATCTCTTCTTTTGAAACAATTTTCACGTTTTGGCTTGCTTCAAGTTGCCACAGTTCACTGAAAACCTTGCTGGTTTGTTCTTCCATGATCAGGCTTGAAAAACTTGCAGTGGTTTCACCGCCTTGCCAAACAGTCTGCAAGTCATTGAGGCTGATCCCATCGGTTACCGTATCAAAGGGGGCTACCAACGCATACACGCGTTGAAATACCGCGCCAACAATATGACCGTCTTTTGGTGCCAAAGGTGAAAAGATCAGGTCGGCTGATATAGAATTGTCAGTAACAGGCACTTCCCGAAACAGAGTGCGCCATTCCTGAGGGATTCCCCCGGAGATGAAAACTTGGTAGGGCTCATTGACGGGTTGAAATGGAGTCGCCGTCATTCCTCCGGCACCAGGTGAAAGAATAATTGGGGTATCCGAGGGAGAGGTTCCATATGAGGGTGTAAGCAAATTGGATGAACTATCCACCTTCCAGGTGGAACAGGAGGTCAATAAAACAAATAACAGCAGGTAATGAAATGGTTTTTTTTTGAGGGACATTGAAGGCAATCAATACTTTCGATGGATTGAGATAAGCGAATTATACGCTACACAGTCCTATCCAATCAAATCACTGGAATCTGATAGTTCTTGATAGGCTTCATCGTTATAATGCAATCAGAGAATGTCTAAAAAGGATCAACTATGCGCGAAGTAGCAGTCATTGGAATTGGTCAGGTAAAAGTTGACGAGAATTGGGATAAATCCTTGCGTGAACTGGCCGGGGATGCCGCCCTGGCAGCCCTTCTTGATTCAGGTTTACAGAAAGTGGACGCGGTTTACGTTGGCAACATGATGTCAGGCTCAGCCAACCAGCAACAGCACCTGGGAGCATACATCGCCGATTGGATCGGTATGCGTTACGCTGAAGCCATTCGACTGGAGGCTGCCTGCAGTTCTGGCGCGGCCAGTTTTCGAACTGCGGTCATGGCCGTGGCCTCAGGCCAGGTTCAAACCGCATTAGCAGTCGGCGTGGAGAAGATGACCGATTCACCAGGAAATGAGATCACCGCCCAACTTGCCACCGCCGCAGATGCTGATTGGGAGGCCGGGCAAGGTCTTTCTTTCGTGGCGCTGAACGCTTTAATCATGCGGCGTTATATGCATGAATACGGCTGGACCAAGGAGCATTTCGCCCCCTTCGCGGTGAATGCTCATGCCAATGCCATGCACAATCCTTTCGCGCGGTTTCACGAACCCACCAGCATCGAACAATACATGAAAGCTTCCATGATCGCCGACCCAATCAATTTGATGGATGCCTCGGCCATCGGAGACGGCGCCGCAGCCGCCGTGGTGGTGCCTTTGGATTTGGTAAAAAAATCGAGCCGCAAAGTAATCCGTGTAGCCGGATCTGCCGCTGCCACCGATACGATTGCCATAGACCACCGCAAAGAGCCACTTTTTTTGCGCGCGGCTTATGAATCAGGAAAAAAAGCATATTCACAAGCCAGCATGACACCTCAAGACATCGACTTGTTTGAATTACACGACGCGTTTTCTATTATGGCCACCCTCTCTCTTGAGGCCAATGGTTTTGCGGAACGAGGAAAAGGTCCACAGCTCGCTCTGGATGGTGAGATCCTTCCCACTGGGAAAGTTCCCATTGCCACTCGCGGGGGATTGAAAGCACGCGGGCATCCCGTGGGTGCCACCGGTATGTACCAGATCGTTGAGGTCGTCCAACAACTGCGCGGTGAAGCCAGCGGCAGTCAGGTGGAAGGCGCGCGCTCGGGTATGTCTCAAAATATCGGCGGCAGCGGGTCGAACATCATCACCCATATTTTTCAGACGGTATAATTAGCAGACTCCCTTTGCTTTTTGGTCTGCTTCCCTTATGAATGAATTATCCCTTTCAATACTGAACGATTATCGCGCAAAAACCTTCCGTAGCTTGCAATCGCTCAGGTTGAAATCGCCGCAAGAAGCCATCCGCTTCGTGGAAGAACGCGGCTTCATCTTGTTTTGGCCAACCAAGGGTATTACCATGCCCAGCCTCTGGAACGCGGTGGCTGGTGACAGACCTGTTCCCGACGCACATGACGACCCCGGTCACGTCAGTTGGAGTTGGAAAGACCAACTGCTAGATAAGCGTGTTTGGTATTACGCCAGAATCCTAAAAAAGCGCAATACGATGGTGGCGCTCAATACCATTCCCTATTTTTACGCGCTTTCTCCTAATTTTGGTGAACCCGAAGCGGAGATAGAGGACCAATATCACCAGGGATTGATCCCATTGGAAGTGAAACTGATCTTTCAGGCTCTGTTGGATAAAGGCCCCTTAGACACGCTAGCCTTAAGACGCGAAGCCCACCTCTCAGGCTCAAACTCCAACACACCTTTTACTCGCGCCCTTGATCTGCTTCAAAAAGACTTGAAGGTTTTGCCCACCGCCATCGCTGAAGTGGGAACCTGGCGTTACGCTTTTGTTTATGACCTAACCCATCGCTATTTTCCAGATCTTTTGGAACAAAGCCGTTTCATCTCTGAACCAGAAGCGCGCCGCCAGATACTCACCTTTTACTTCACGTCAGTTGGCGCTGCCTCGACCAAAGAGATCACCTCGCTTTTCGGGTGGAAACTGGATGAAGTGGAGAAAACGCTTTCCGAGCTTGCCGAACAGGAATTGATCTTGCAAAATGTGAATCTCGAGGGGGGCAAGGGTCCATACACATGCCTACGCTGCTTATTCGCTTAGTTTGACCTTTTTTTCAAATCGAAAATCTCCAGCAAGGTTATAATCAATTAAATAATCCTGATCGTTCCATGGAGTGTTAATGGGTTTTCATATAACTCGCCGCGCTCTTGAGAAACACCAGATCGACCGTTCCCTGATACAAACGGATGGTGATCTTAATTTGGGCGATGTTCATGCCCTGCGACAATTCGTTTATCAGGTCAATCGCTCTAAATCTGAAGCACGGCAAATTGTGAAAACCAGTGAAATGCATGGCATGGGATTGATCGATCAAATATTCCGCCATATTTTCACCCTTTATCAAAGAGAGAAAAATCCAAAAGCCTGCCAGCAACTGGACCTGGCTCTACAGGAAGAATTCGGAAGCGGTCTGCTTAATGAATTGCTCACCCGCTATATTACGGATTATCCACCAGCCCTCGTCCATGATCAAAAAAGTTCGGTTTCTGAATACCTTTCTGGTATGAAAAATGGAATTCCAAATCGGGAGATCGTCCTCCAAAACTTGATCCTGTTGTGGATTTCGCATCAAAACCCGGCTTTCTCACCCATGGCTGAATTGATCTGGGCTCCTGAAGTCGTCGAGTCATCCCTTTTTGATCCTTTGTTGAGTCGAGCTGAAGAGGTTTTTTCAAACATGTCGGGGTTTGGACCAGAAAATCAATCCCTGTTGGCCATGTTGAAGGCACCCGCGCGATTTTCGCCCCATTCCATTAGCGGCCAGCTTGAATTCATCCGTACCTATTGGGGATTCCTGCTTGGTGACCTGCTGACGATATTGCTCACCAGCCTGGATCTGGCAAAGGAAGAAGAGAAACTAGGGTTTGTGGGTCCTGGCCCAATCCAGATTCCTACCTTTAATGCGGATGAATTCCTCCTAACGGTTGGACAATCCGTCGATTTTGAAGCTTTCAGTCAAGATCGAGATTGGATGCCGCGGTTGGTGTTGATCGCGAAGAACATTTTTGTATGGTTGGATCAGCTTTCCAGGCAATATGGAACCTCCATTACCCGCTTGGATCAGATACCTGAAAGCGAGCTGCAAGCGCTCAGTGCCAGGGGCATCACTGGATTATGGCTGATTGGCCTGTGGCAGCGCAGTCCGGCATCCGCCAGGATCAAACAACTTTGCGGCAACCCTGAAGCGGTTGCATCAGCCTATTCGTTGTTTACCTATCGTATCAATGACCAACTTGGAGGAGATGAAGCTTGTGACCGCTTGATCGAAAAAGCGGCTCGTTACGGCATCCGTATGGCTTCTGATATGGTACCCAATCACATGGGTATCGATTCAGAATGGGTCATCCACCATCCCGAGTGGTTCCTATCTGTGGAACAATGCCCTTTTCCCTCTTATACCTTTACCGGTCCCGATCTCTCCTCGGATGAGAATGTTGTGATTCAGATCGAAGATCATTATTACGATCGCAGCGACGCGGCAGTGGTTTTCAGACACATAGACAAACGCAGCGGACAAACCCGCTACATTTATCACGGCAATGACGGCACTTCTATGCCCTGGAACGACACCGCCCAATTGAACTATCTTGACCCCAAAGTGCGTGAAGAGGTGATCCAAACCATCCTGCAGGTGGCAAGGCGCTTCCCGATCATTCGCTTCGACGCCGCCATGACCCTGGCAAAAAAACACATCCAGCGCCTGTGGTACCCTGAACCCGGGTCAGGTGGAGCCATCCCCTCAAGGTCGGAACATGCCATATCAAAAGTTGATTTCGACCGCGCCATCCCCAACGAATTTTGGCGTGACGTGGTGGAAAGAATTGAGCAGGAACAACCCGACACCCTTTTGCTGGCGGAAGCCTTCTGGTTGATGGAAGGGTACTTCGTTCGCACCCTCGGCATGCACCGGGTCTATAACAGCGCTTTTATGCACATGCTGCGGGATGAAGACAACGCCGGATACCGCAAACTGATGAAAAACACGCTGGCGTTTGAACCTGAAATTCTCAAGCGCTTTGTGAACTTCATGAACAACCCGGATGAGCGCACGGCTGTGGACCAGTTTGGCCGAGATGATAAATACTTTGGCACATGCACCCTCATGGCCACCCTACCCGGCCTGCCCATGTTCGGGCATGGACAAATAGAAGGGTTTACCGAGAAGTATGGCATGGAATACAGCCGGGCATTTTTCGATGAGATACCCGATCAAGATTTGCTGCGCCGCCATCAGCAGGAGATCAGTCCACTGTTAGCCAGGCGCGAGTGGTTTTCAGGCGTGGAGCATTTTTCATTATATGATTTCATGATCAATGACCACCAGATCAACGAAAATGTATACGTCTACACCAACCAACTCCAAGGCAACAAAACCCTGGTAATCTACAACAACTGTTTTGAACGCACTCATGGAAAGATCAAATGGTCTT
>CAYYRU010000004.1:0-10061 GCA_964474095.1 uncultured Anaerolinea sp. | reverse complement strand
CTTGAAATAAAACTGCTGAAGGTGCAGCCTGTTTTACAGCCTCTCAGAAATCTTCTTGCTTCTGAACAGGTCAACCGCATCCTTCTTCATCAGCCGTTATCAGATAAAGACTGGAAACCAATCGCGATGGATCTGCGAACTTTTTTGGCAGCGGTCGCGAAATTATCCGAAACAGAAAAAACCATTGATGAATTACAAGAAGAGACCCTAAGAAAGCTACGAGCCTTGGTCAACTATCCTTTACTGGCGCGATCCTTTACGTCTCCTGGCCTAAAAAACATCCGTCAAACCCTGCTAGCACATGCGGATCAAAAATCTCAAAACCCGGACCTGTGGCTTACCGCTTTATCAGTCGTTCTACTCGGCTCAATTGGCAAGCTGTCTGCTTCAAGCAATCCCACCGAAACCAGCCTGAAATGGATCGACGATTGGAAGCTTGAACTTCCTTTTTGCGAAAAACTGCGTTCCATACAAAATAGCGAAATAGATGCAAGCCAAGCAATGAAACTGCTCCAGGTGGTAATCCTCAACCAAAATTGGTACGTAGAGTATCGGCAGAAAAAGATCGAAGACCTCCTGCGATCATGGTTTGGCAACCCCCAGGTGCAGGAATTCTTAAGGATCAACCGTTTCGAGAACATCCTCTGGTATGATCACCAGTCTTTCCAAGAGTTCTTGTGGTGGCTTGAACTCATGCCTATCTTGCAGGAATCAGCAACTTCAGATGCCAGCCTGGCTTCAATTGGAGAGACAGTTCTTGGGGTTCAAAAACTGATTGTGCAGATAGAAGCATTGGATGAAGTATCTGAATGCCAGGTTGAGAAACTGCTCTCGAGTGGTAAATCTCACTAGCTGACTTCACCATTAAATCGCGATAGCGCCCGTGTAAAAATCTCAGCTGCGGTCAATCCGCTGCGCCAGCTCTTGGCCCTTTCCAAATAGGGCATGATCTCTACTGAAATGTCGACCGAGGTGGCCTTTTTGACCAGCCAACTGGCATGAGCAGCATATGCCAGGTTGTTTTTGGGTTCGATCCGATCAAGGTCTTCAAAGAACCAGCCACAAGAAGTAAACATGCGCTGGCCGTCAAGTTGAGCTTCAAATAATCGCCGTAGAACATCCAGATCGCTTTTAGAGAGTTCTAGTTTGCTTTGAGGCTTTATCCACTCTTCGAAACATATATCACCCGAAAAAACATCCTCATAGGCATCACGAGCCTGCCACGGATCAATGTGCAAGCTTACACAATGTCGCTCAAAAATTCGATCAAGGTTGTTTTCCAGACGTTCCAAGGCCTCACGTAGATGTTTCTTCCATTCACTGTTAGGGGTACAGCCGCAAACGCCGTGCCAGCGTTTCACGCCGTGATGACAACTCCAGGAAGTGTTCTCTTTGATCTGTATGATCGGAAATGTTGTTTGCCGTTGGATCTGCATCGCCGGAAAAGAATAATCAAGAGCCTGAATGCTTAGAGATCCGTTCAGCAGATAGGTCAAGAACTTATCGCGAAAAGGCTGGTGGTGACCATACAATTCACCGTCTGAGGCAATGGTCAACCATTGGTTTCCCTCATTCGGCAGGAATTCTGGTTTAACATACGCTCTGATGAACTCGTCGGCATTTTCTGTAGCACCCGGGTCAAAGCTGATCCGCGAACTCAATCCGCTGTGATAAAAAACCACCTTGATTGACTTATGTCCGCCAAGGATCACCTGGTATGCCCGGCGCGGGTCCACTTCGTGAATATCAGCCTGCCAGGGAGCCAGAATTGTAAATTGAATTCCGTTTTCAGTTAAGAGATCAAGGGTCTCAAGATCAACCGCTGTCTCAGGCAGCCACATCCCTTGAGGTTTTCTGCCAAAGGTGCGCTCAAAATCATGGATTCCCCAGCGTATCTGGGTCTGTTTATCCCGCCGGTTGGCCAGCGGCAGAATGGTGTGGTGATAGGGTTGGGCAATAGCGTTTCCAAAGCCGTATTTGTTAACGTTATCCCGGTCAGCCCGCACGATCTGCTGCAGCGTATCCGGGTGAAATTTTCGAAGCCACGCCGCGAGTGTCGGGCCGATGTTAAACCCGATTTTCGAAAAGTTGCCCAATTCTGCATTCGGACGGTAACATTCTGCAAAAATCTTTTCATTCCAATTGAGATATGGATGCGCCCCCGGCTCATCGGGAATCAACCCGGTAAGTAGATCCACCCGTGAGGGTTGATAAAAATGTGCGTGAATGTTGAAGCTGTGATGATCGGGCATGCGGGTTTCCTAGGTCTTCTTATTGAGTTCGGCGAGCAAATAATCAAGGTGTTGGTGAAACCTGGCTGGCATGATGCCAAACTCACGTGGAAGGCTGTCCAAATTGGCGGTCCGATCTTCAGCCAGGTGATCCAACCAAAAGATCGAGATCGGAAAATTAGGAAAAATCTGGTCAATCCACATGGTCAAGGTCCGCAGGGTGGCCGGAGAAGTTGGTACTACAATGCGTTTGATTGCGGTTTTCGCCATCACCAGTTTCACAATATCACGATACGGCAGTGCTTCCATTCCGCCAATGGCATAGATGCGGTTGATCGATTTTGGATCTTCCATCATTAGCATAAGTACATTTATCAGATCGTCGATCCATAGAGGCTGCAATAATACATGCCCCCTCGCGGGCATGAAGAAAAACAAGGGGGAGAGTTTGATCAAATGTACAAGTGGCACACTAAACTGATCGCCTGGCCCAAAAACTGAACCTGTGCGGACGATCGTGTAAGGGATGCCGCTATTGATGATCCAATTTTCTGCGATAGCCTTGGCCTTCAGAACCGGGTAAGCAGATGCGCGGGCTGCGCCGTGATGACTCAGGTAGTAAATACGTTCCACCTTGGTATCTTTTGCAGCTTTCACCAAGTTGGAGGTACCTTCTACATCCACCTGGTGTAAGTCACCCCTGCTACCCTTTCGTTCAGCTCCGGCAAGATGAAAAACCTGTGTGACATCTTTTAACGCCGCCCTGATTCCCCTTTGGTCATTCAGGCTGCAAACGGCAACCTCCACCGAGATGCCGCGTGGAAAATTCGGTGAAATAGCCGATGGTTTAAGTAACAAACGAACTTGCTGCCCAGAATCGACAAGAGTTTTTACCAGGTATCTGCCAATAAAACCGGTACCGCCGGTGATCAAGATCATGCGTCGAATTATAGCAGACCATTTAAGATTCGGCCTTCGTTTTGGCACGCAACTTGCTACATTATTCTCAGTCAAACTCAACTGGCTTAGGCTGAAGAAAAATGAACTCACCCGAGAATACTTCCAATAACAATCAGATCGGTTTCCATTATTTTCAGGATACCCTGCATTATTCCAATCAGGATTTATCGACCTGGTTGCCTGAATTACAGAGGCTGGAAGCCCGCTGGGTGGTTTTGCTTTCAGAATCCGAACGTGCCATCCCGGAACAATTCCTTACCGGATTGGTCGACGCTGGTATTACTCCGATTATCCATTTCAAGATGCAACTGCCCGACGCTCCAACTGTTGCCGAGTTGAAACCCATTCTCGGCGCGTACCGCCGTTGGGGAGTGCAATACGTTGTTTTCTTTGATAAACCAAACGACGCCGGCAGCTGGTCTTCAGCGGGTTGGTCGCATCAAGACTTGGTGGAAAGATTCATCGACCACTTTGTACCCCTGGCGCAAGAAGCGGTGCGTGCCGGGTTGACCCCCGTATTCCCTCCTCTCATGCCAGGCGGAAGCTATTGGGATCTTTCTTTCTTCAAATCCTCCATCCTATCACTGCAGCGGCGCGGACAGCACCTGTTGCTCGACAAAATGGCGGCCGCAGTTTACGCCTTCACTTTCGGTCGTGAGTTGTCTTGGGGTGAAGGTGGCCCAGAAACCTGGAAACAAGTCAAGCCTTATTTCACTCCCGCGGACTCGCAAGACCAGCGAGGATTTAACAACTACATTTGGATCAAATCCCTTGCCCGTTCTTTGGGTTTGAAAGAAATGCCCTTGCTCCAGTTTGGTGCCGGCATTAAACAGCCTGGTTCATACTATTCTCCTGAAGTTCACGCTGAGATCGTTCAAACGATCTTGAAAAAAATGGATCAATCAGATTATGGTTCAGTGCTTGCGTGCAATTTTTGGCTTCTGGCGGCTGAACCGGATTCAGAAGACTACCCTCAAGCCTGGATAAAAACGGAAAGTGATGTGCTTCCAGTTGTGCGGGTACTCTCAAAAGATCGAGATAACTTCAAACAACCGGCTCAAACGAATGAAAGATATGTAGATCCTTTTGCTGAATATGAAGAAGAGGATCCATTTAAGAACCTTGTCAGGGGTGATTCACACCCCATCCATCACTACCTGCTATTGCCAGTCTATGAATGGGGCGTTGCCGATTGGCATCTGGAAGTGATCAAACCTTTTGTATTGAAACATCAACCGACTGTCGGCTTTTCACTCAATGAAGCGGCGCAAGCAGAAAAGGTCACCATTATTGATGGAGAAAACTTTTACACGGAAGCAGAAATTCGCGGTTTACGTGACAACGGATGTCTGGTGGATTTAATCAGTGGCGATGGTACAAGTATTGCAACCCAACTCTTAGAGAGGTAACCCTATGAACATCACATTACCTGAAACTACAGTCGTTCACACACCCATTGAAGCTCGCCAAGCTGTTCTAAAAGTTCTCGGTTTGGGGGGGGGCGGTCAAAATGCCGTGGATCGCATGATCGAACTGGGGTTATCGGGTGTGGACTTTATCGCCGCCAATACTGATGCACAGGTACTTCGATCCAGTCAGGCGCCCCAAAAACTTCAACTCGGGCCGGAGCTAACTCGCGGGCTTGGCGCTGGTGGTAATCCTGAAGTGGGAGAAGCCGCGGCGGAAGAAAGCGTTAGTGAGATCAAGGAAACCTTAACCGGTGCCGATATGGTGTTCTTGACCGCTGGTATGGGCGGTGGAACAGGCACAGGTTCCATTTCCGTAGCTGCCAGAATTGCCAAGGAACTGGGTGCGGTTGTGGTTGCTGTGGTTAGCCTGCCCTTTTCCTTTGAAATGGGCAAACGTCAAAAGAACGCCCGTGAGGGCCTCGCCAAACTGCAGCGTTTCACTGACACCCTGATTTGCGTTCCTAACGACCGCCTGCTGCAGTGTGCGCCCCGAGATTTACCACTTGAAATGGCATTCCGCATGGCAGACGATATCTTGCGCCAGGGTATTCAGGGCATCTCAGAACTGGTCACCCAACCAGGTTTGATCAATGTTGATTTTTCACACATCCGCAGCATGATGAAAAATGGTGGCGGTTCATTATTGGCCATCGGTACCGGGCAGGGCGATAATAAAGCGATTGATGCCATCGAACACGCTTTGCACCACCCCATGCTTGAAACCATCAATCTCTCTGACGCCAGGGGGATCATTGTCAATTTCACCGGTGGCAATGACCTGGCTTTTGTTGAAGTCATGGAAGCCATCAATTACCTGCAAGAAAAAACGGGAGCTGACGTAGAGATCATCCCCGGTGTCATATCAGATGAACGCATGCAAGATCGCGTGCAGGCAATTTTGGTCTTAACGGGTATCGGTGCCACGTCCGTGGATTCATCGGTCAACACCATCAAACACAGCAACCCGTCCTCTGTTGAATCGACAGAGAGTAAATACCGTATGGTTGATGATCCGGCTCAGGCAAACCAGTCCATCCCTCAGCCCTTTATTCCTTCTTCACAACCGCAAATGGAAATGGTTCGCAACCAATCAGACCTGGATATACCTGCATTCTTAAGGCGCAGGTCGAATTAGGAGTTCTTATGGACGCAAGCGCTAAAAATCGTGTATGCAGCGCCGTTTATCTGCAGTTCCCTGAAGTTCGCGGGGCAAATCCATCCACTTCGAACTTGCCCGGTGATAAATTTCAATTGATTTTTCACGGTAAAGGTCAGACTGCTAACGGAAAAACCATCAATCGTATCGTACGCGTTACTGCTGATGAACAGGGCAAGATCCTGAAGATGACCACATCCCGTTAAGAGGTTTTCTATGATGTCGCAATTCTTTAAAACAATCGAGTTAAAGTTTTGGGATCTCATGATTCCCCTGCTTTCGCGATCCACCTGGATGCAGAAAGTGGTTGCCAAAATCAGTAATCTTTATCACGATGAAACCGCGCTGCGCGCAATCGCAATTGGTATCGTGATCGCTTGTGCCGGTTTTGCGAGTGGGTTTTTGATCTTTTCAGTCAGTACTTTATTTTCGTGAGACCTAACAGCGCTGGGGCGCTGTTTTTTTATATTGACTTTTTCTCCTGATGGTACAATTAACCAACTCAGTTGATACTTCCATGAATCTCAACTGAACCCTTTCCATGAAGAAAAAAACCGTTCTCATCATTATTGTGGTTTTTCTTGTTTGTGCATTTTTGGGCTTTAAGGCTGCCCAAAAGATTTTTCCATCCTCGGGGATTCACAGTATCGGTCAGGGAGAAAACACATCTTCCATCCTTGTTACACAAAATAACTACCTTATCTTTCATGTTAACGACCGTTTACTCGAAAAACCTGAATTGATCTCAATTTGGGCAGCTTTTGCCTATCAAACCAACCCGCCACAGTTGATGTTTGTTCCACTCTACCCTGCCACAAACCCGGAAATTCATGAGAAGATCGCTAATTCTTTTAAATTGAATCCTGATGGTTCTGTGAATACCTCTTTCATCAACCAGGTAAACAAAGCTTTTGATATTAAAACCATCGGATACATCCTGACCGACGATGCGGCTACAGCGCTTTCTATCCAATGGATGACAGGTGTTGCCACCACCCTTGTCTCCACACCCGCGGTGACCGATATGGATAAAAGTGCGATTCGGACGAGTGAATGCACGTCTTATCAACAGTTTTGTCAGCTTTTAACGTCAGGTTCTGGCAATGCATATCTATCCGCGGTCAATTGGAATAGTTTATTACCGGATCATTTTTTTACGAACCTGCCTTTTGAAACGCTGGCATTATTACAAGACCAGCTAAAATTCGCGGTTTCTCCAATTCAATGTGAAGTATTTTTGACGCCCTAACCTCAATTTCAGGAGCACATCTATGACCAATCAATCACGCAGGGATTTCTTAAGATTTGCCGGTTTGGGTCTCTCAACCGTGGCGGCCCAACAACTGTTGAGCGCCTGCGGGGTAAAACCTACTTCGGATCAAACACCAACTACCGCACCTGAATCCACACAAGAGAATAGCGCCACCGAATCCCCCACGGTCGCCCAGGCAGACCTGCCAGATATGGTTGTCACCCATGGCAAAGACCCCGAAACATTGATCCGTCAGGGCATGAAAGCTTTAGGTGGAATGGAGCGCTTCATGAAATCAGGCGCCAATGTGATCATTAAACCGAATATCTGCGTGGGCTATAACACCTACGAATATGCCTCCACCACCAACCCCTGGGTGGTGAGTGCGTTGGTCAAAATGTGCCTCGAAGCCGGGGCTAAACAAGTCAGGGTAATGGATAATGGTTTTGGCGGTGATGCCCGCTCTTGTTATCTCGGCAGCGGTATTGAAGAACAAGTCGTGGCTGCCGGTGGAGTGATGGAAGTCATGACCAACTTGAAATACGCTGATACGGATATCCCCAATGCCGTAAGCCTTAAGAGCGCAAAGATCTACCAGGATATCCTATCCGCTGATTTCGTGATTAATGTACCCATCGCCAAAAATCACAGCATGGCCACTCTGACTCTTGGGCTCAAGAACTTGATGGGCACCATGCAGATGCGCGAAAGGATTCATCCCTCCTTTGAGAAAAATCTTGTAGATTTAGCCACAGTGGTCCGTCCGCATTTGACAATTGTGGATGCCATCCGTACCCTCATGGATAATGGTCCCACCGGCGGCGATCTGAATGACGTCAAGGAACAAGACACCATGATCTTCTCGCCAGACATCGTGGCAGCAGATGCTTATGCGACTCGTCTTTTCGGGATGACGCCACAAGACATCCCATATATCATGGCCGCAGGAGAACGCGGTCTCGGAACCACGGATCTATCCTCCATCAAGATCGAAGAATTCAACATCAATGCCTGATATGAAACCCATAAAAAAGAATAAAACAGACGCTTGGCTGATGGCGCGCAAGATCACCCAAGCCCTTTCCTTGCTTCTTTTCATTGCCGCCATCCTTTTCAGCCGCGCCGGGGGATTGTCTCCAGTATTAACTGATTTTACAGTCCGCCTTAGTCCGCTGACCGCCCTTTCCAACCTCCTGGCCAGCAAAAACTTTTTAACCTGGTCCACATTATCCCTAATCCTGTTGCTTTCGAGCCTGCTCTTCGGCAGAGCCTGGTGCGGCTGGCTATGCCCATTGGGGACAATATTGGATTACTTCCGTCTTTCTCGAAAAAATGGAAAGACCCCGCCCGAGGATTTGCGAAAACTCAAATATGGTTTGTTGATCTTGATCTTACTGTCTGCCATTTTTGGCAACCTGACTTTTCTGTTCTTTGATCCACTGACCATTTTTACCCGCGCTGCCACTTTGACCATCCTTCCTGTCATTGACAAGACTATATACGCAATTGAAATGGTCTTATCCAAAATCCCCTTTTTGGCGAACGGTATCTATAGTTTTGACGCCTGGCTGCGGCCTGATATTTTGCCACAGGCCGCTGCTTCGATCCAGTATTCCTTTTTTGTTGGCATCTTTTTTATTGCACTGCTCTTGTTGAATTTGATCGCAGACCGTTTTTGGTGCCGCTATCTTTGCCCCTTGGGTGCCATGCTGGGATTATTCTCGAAGTTATCCCTGTTTCAACGACGCCTGAAAGAGAATTGCTCAGAATGCGGATTGTGCTCAAGAGACTGTCCCACAGGCACCATTGATCCTCAGGATGGATATGAGAGCGATCCATCTGAATGCATCATGTGCATGAACTGCCGGCAGGCATGCAAAAAACAAGCTTTCTCTTTCAAACCAAAATTGAAACCCGCGACCTGGAAACCCTATGATCCCAATCGACGCACCTTCCTTTCTGCCGCAGGTATCGCAGTGGTCTCTGCTGCCCTCTTCAGCGTGAATTGGATCAAGAAAACTGCCAGGAATTTCCTGCTCCGTCCCCCAGGCGTGACTGACAACCAGGATTTCCTCTCAAAATGCATCCGCTGCGGAGTGTGCCTGCAGGTATGCCCCACGCAGGGTCTGCAAGCCGATTTTACGCAATCTGGTGTTGAAGGTTGGTGGACGCCCATCTTGATGCCTCGTATTGGTTTCTGCCAATACTCGTGTAACGCCTGCGGACAAAATTGTCCCGTCCAGGCCATTCCTGCTCTACCACTGGCGGAAAAACAACTCGCGGTGATTGGGCACGCTTACATCGATCACAACCGCTGTATTGCCTGGGCAAACCATGAGAATTGTATCGTTTGCGAAGAGATGTGCCCACTGCCTGAAAAAGCCATCACCCTTGAAATCGGCACCTTCTCTGATATAGACGGAAACCCGGTGGAAGTGCAACTTCCAGTGGTAGACCGTAACCGCTGTATAGGCTGTGGCACATGTGAGAATAAATGCCCGCTTTCAGGTGAAGCCGCTATCCGAGTTTATACAGTAAGTGTTTAACAAGTTTGATAGGTCATTCGATCATAGAATTGGATCGTTCGTGTTATAATCCGCCGTCTATATTTTTCATCAAAGAAAGAGAGTCTCCTTGAACTCAAAAACCGATCTCAGCAAAGTTGCAAAAGACCTCGTGATCCGCATGGATTATGAGTTGTCAGTTGATGGCGAAGTGATTGATCAATCTGAACCGGGTGATCCCATTGAATTCATCCAGGGATACGAGAATATCATCCCCGGGCTTGAAAAAGCCGTTGAAGGTTTATCTGTGGGCGATAAAAAAGAGGTATTGGTAAAAGCTGCTGAAGCCTATGGTGAATATGACACTGAGGGCTTCATGGAAGTGCCGAAATCCGAATTTCCTGAAGACATTCCCCTGGAAGTCGGATTGGAGATCAGCGTTACCAATGATGATGGAGAAGAACTGACTGCTTACATCGAAGAGGTCAG
>CAYYRU010000003.1:0-110782 GCA_964474095.1 uncultured Anaerolinea sp. | reverse complement strand
AAATGACCAACATGCTTTCAGCAACCAGGTCTTATGAAGCCAACCTGGCGGTTGTCGATGCCAGCAAAAACATGGCTCTAAAAGCGCTCAATATTGGCCGTTGATCGGCTAAGGATAAATTATGGATATTTCTTCGATTTCATCAGTTTATACCAATGGCATTCAAGGTGCCTCAAAAAGTGTTACCACTGCCGGTGTAGCCAAAAGTAATGATTTAGGACAGACCTTCGGGGATGTTCTTAATTCACTGAATGACTCGCAAAATAACGCAGATTCATTAATGACCCAGCTCGCCAGTGGACAGGATGTTGACATCGCAGATGTGATGATTGCTACCACCGAAAATGACGTGAATTTTCGCGTAGCCATGGCAATCCGTGACAAACTTGTGGATGCCTATCGTGAGATCATGAGAATGAGTGTCTAGACCAAGGATCATAAAACAGCATGAACGCTTTACTTCAACAATTCTTGGCATATTGGAAAAAACAAAAAACCAGTCAAAAGATCACTATGATCACGCTGGTCTTAGCCGCGTTAATATTGATACCAGTATTAATTTCATGGGCGACAAAAACAACCTATGCAGTAGCTTTCAGTGGGCTGAGCGAAACTGATGCAGGAGCCATTGTTGAGGAACTAACCAGCCAGGGTGTGTCTTACAAATTGGAAGGGTCTTCCACTATTTTGGTTCCTTCAGATCAGGTATATGACGTCAGAATCAAAATGGCCACAGCAGGATTACCTTCCTCAGGCACTACCGTTGGATATGAACTCTTCAGTCAAAGCAGTTTGGGCATGACCGAGTTCACCCAAAAAGTGAATTATCAGAGAGCCGTGGAAGGGGAGTTGGAACGCACCATTAGTAGCCTGGCGGCTATAGAAGCGGTACGAGTTCATATTGTTGTTCCCGAGAAAACGTTATTATCATCTGACCAAGAAGAACCCTCTGCTTCGATCATGGTAAAAACCAAATCCGGGCAAACTTTGGATGCGGGGCAGGTAAAAGCGATCACTCATTTGGTTGCCAGCAGTATTGAAGGTTTAAAATCTGAAAACGTGGTTGTAGTTGACAGTGATGGAACCATGTTGGCTGCCGGCTCTTCGAGTGGGGCAGATGCCGCGGCCGCAGCCATGAGCGATTCTCGAAGAGCTGCTGAATTGGCTGTAGCGCGAGATATTCAGAATAAAGCGCAAAATATGCTCGATACCGCCTTGGGGCCAGATAAAGCAATCGTACAAGCAAATGTATCACTTGATTGGACACAACGTGAGCTCACTTCCACCACCTTTGATCCCACACCTGCTGCGGTTCGCTCTTCTTCAACCACAACAGAGACTTATACCACCAATGGCTCGACCACAGGTGGAGTTCCTGGAGCGGTCAGCAATCTTCCAACTCCTGTTCCAACGACAGCAGGAGGTACGGGGTCAACAAACTACTCAAAGACTGATACCACCACGAATTATGAAGTTACTACCACCCAATCGCATGAGATTATTGAACCTGGGCAGATCAAACAGATCTCTGTTTCAGTTTTGGTTGATTCCATTACCGATGCAAACCAGCTAAATACTTTAAAAAATGCAGTCGCCGCTGCCGTAGGTATTGACGCTACACGCGGTGACACGATTGCATTAGAGTCGATAGTATTTGATCGCACGTATTACACGACCGCTGCAGAAGAACTTGAAGCTTCTTCAAAAACCAGCACATATATAAAATATGCTGAAATAGGCGGTGCTGTACTACTTTTTGTGATTCTGCTCATTTACATATCACGATTATTAAAGAATCTAAAATTGGCATCGAATGAAGCATGGGTTCCAGTGATGAAAACAGTCTCTGATAACTCATTAAGAGGTCCTGCAGTGGCTCCAATGATTAATCCAACAATCGCAGTTCCACAAGTTGCAGCACCCATTCCAACTCCGGTTGAACTGCCGCAAAGACAGTCTATTTCCGCAGAAGATGAGCAAATGCAAAAAGTCTTAACCAGGCTTAGCGAGGAATCTCCAGCCAGTGTTGCAGAAATCATCCAACTTTGGCTATCTGAGGATGAAAAATAATCATGAGTAATTACGCCACCCCCACCGGTCTTGACAAAGCCTCAACCTTACTCTTAAGCCTAGGAGTAGATAATTCATCCAAGGTGCTTCAATATTTAGGAGAAGGCGAAATTGAGCGTGTTCTGATGGCGCTATCAAAAGCATCTAGTGTGGCACCTGAAGTGAGAAGTATGGCTTTGCAAGAGGCCTATGAAATCGCGCAGGCGGGCACTGGATTGCATGGTGGTGGTGTGGAATATAGCCGACAGTTATTGGCCAGAGCTGTGGGGCCGCGGCGTGGAGCTGAAATCCTCGAAAGAATTTCTGCTCATCAAACCTTGTCTTCTTTTGAAATGCTCAGAAGCGCTGATCCAGCACAAGTAGCAAAACTGCTGGAAGATGAAATGCCGCAAACCATTGCATTGGTTTTATCTTATCTTGAGGCAAAAGTTGCCGCGGATATTCTCACTTCCATGCCAAAGGATATGCAGATCGAAGTCGTATTAAGGTTGGCTGGAATGGATCGCGTTTCTCCACAAGTTGTGCAGGTGGTTGAAAAAGACTTAAAAAATAAACTATCTGGGGTGATGAACGAGGCTGATTTCAGAGCCACGGGTGGGGTATCCTTCCTGGTAAAAATGCTCAACCAGGTGGATCGTGGTGTTCAAAAGACTATTTTTGAAGCACTAGACACCACGAATCCAAAATTGGTCGAAGAAATTCACTCTAATATGTTTACTTTTGATGACCTGAGCAAACTTGATGAGAAGACGATGCAGCGGGTCTTGAGGGATGTTAGTAAGGCTGACCTGGCTCTGGCTTTGAAATCTGCAACTGACAAACTGAAGGAACTGATTTTCAAGTGCCTGTCTGAAAGGGCCCGTGAAAACTTGCAAGAAGAGATCGAAATTCTTGGTCCACAGTTGGCGAAGAATGTATATGCTTCCCAACGACGCCTGGTGGATGCCGTAAGAGCGCTGGAAGAGGCTGGTGAGATCGTGATAGCTGGCGGCGGTGAAGACTATGAAATCATCCAATAGGGTTATACCTGCCGGCGATGAAAGGGAGCAGATTCATTCCTGGTCTCCTGCTGATTTTGGACAAGAAAGCCTGATCACGGCGGATCTGATCCGGGCCAGTGCAGAACGTTTATTTGGATTGAAGTTGGGGCAAGCTCCTGAGAAAACCAGAAACTTGATAAAGGCCAATGTAGATAGGGATGACATTCAGGATTTTGTGCCTGCATCAATTGGCGGAATGTCTTTTGGTATGAATCATTCAGAACCACAATCCTGGGCTCCTTTTATTGAACCTCCAAATCCCAAAAAGATCGCTGATGGAATTATTGAAGAAGCAAAGAATCAAGCGGAACAGATCCTGGAACAGGCAAGAAATCAAGTTGAACAGGTAAATAAGAACGCATATGATTCAGGACTTGAAAGCGCGAGAACAGAAATCCGTGAAACACTTCAAGCTGCAGTATCGGTGCTAAACGTCGCCAGAGAATGGCGTGAAGACATGATGAAACAAGCCGAACCCATGATCATGGATCTGGTCAAACAAATGGCACACAAGATGTTTGGAAACGGTGTAGTGCTGAACGGAGAAGTCTTGCAGCAGCATTTTGCTGAGGTATTGGAAACCGCCAGATCGTTGGAAGATTTACGGATCTTTATGCACCCCTTGGATGCCAAAGCGTTAGGTCCTGATTGGAGAGAGTATCAGGCGGGGTTATTGGGGCATAAGGTCGAGATTGTTACAAATGATTCCATAAAACGCGGCGGCTGTTACATTCAAGGGGAGTGGGGCACAGCGGATGCCCTTGTTGAAACTCAACTTGCATCCATATTGGAACAATTTTCTGAAGTCGAGAAACCAGAGACCGATGAGGAATGATGCAAATCGAGCTTCCTGATATCTCACGCTATACCGCATCGCTTAACGAGGTTAACCCGGTTAAAAACTCGGGTAAAGTGGTGCAGGTATTAGGATTAACCATCGAGGCCATCGGTTTGGATTGCCAGATCGGTGAAGTATGTTTAATCACCACGAGCCTGGGCGTGACCATCATGTCTGAGGTGATCGGGTTTAAAGAAGAACGAATCCTGTTAATGCCTCTTGGAGACATGCAGGGGATACAACCAGGAAGCACTGTATTCCCGATCTATAAATCTTTCAGAGCGCCTGTTGGAACCGTATTGCTGGGCAGGGTGCTTGATGGCTTGGGACGTCCAATGGATAGCGGTCCACTGCTGGATACTGTAAAGAAGGTATCCACTTACAACACACCACCACATCCGTTGGATCGAGCGCCAATCACCAACCCACTTGTGACGGGTGTTCGCGTGATTGATGGGTTGTTGACGTGTGGAAAAGGTCAGCGTATGGGCATTTTCGCTGGTTCAGGGGTAGGCAAAAGCACTTTATTGGGTGCTCTAGCTCGCAGTTCTCGCTCGGATGTCAGCGTGATCGCTTTGGTTGGAGAACGTGGTCGCGAGGTAAGAGAGTTTTTGGAACGGGATCTTGGCCCAGAGGGTTTGGCAAGATCAGTAGTGGTTGTTTCAACCTCTGATCAGCCTGCTTTGGTGCGTCTCAAGGCTGCTTCCATCGCCATGACGATTGCAGAATACTTTAGGGATATCGGCATGGATGTGACCTTCCTGATGGATTCAGTCACCCGTTTTGCCATGGCACAGCGAGAGATCGGTCTGGCCATCGGCGAACCACCTGCCTCAAAAGGATATACTCCCTCTGTTTTCGCCTTACTTCCAAGATTGCTGGAACGCGCGGGAGCTGGCAAAACAGGCACCATTACGGGATTCTTTACAGTCTTGGTCGAGGGAGATGATTTCAATGAGCCAATTTGCGATGCGGCGCGTGGTATTTTGGATGGACATATCATTCTAAGCCGTGAGTTGGCTGCCAGGAATCACTATCCTGCCATCGATGTGTTAAACAGCGTAAGCCGTGTAATGCCAGCGGTTACTTCAAGAGATCACCTGCAAGCCGCAGCTTTGTCGAGGAAACACCTGGCTACATATGAAAAGGCACGTGACTTGATTAACATTGGTGCCTATGTAAGCGGATCTGACCCAGAAATTGATGCGGCTTTGAAAGTAATGCCCACGCTCACTGGATTCTTACAGCAAAATATGCGAGAAGTAACTTCATTTGATGATATGTTAAGTGTATTAATGTCTATGCAACAGCAGGAGGCCTAATAATGCCGCCAAAATTCTCTCTTCAAACCGTTCTAGATGTAAGGCACAGCCGCGCAGAAGCCTTGGAAGTTGAGTTCAGTAAAGTCCTTGCGCAAGAACGCCAGTTATTTAATGAGATCGAAAACCTTGAAAACACCAAAGATTCACTCATGTCCAAGCTACATGATCAAATGACTGGTGATATGGATCTTTTTGTAGTTGCTCATATTCGCGCCAACATTAACCAATATATTCAAGCCATCGAAACTTGTCACATTGCTTTAGCCAACTTGCAAGTAGAAATTGAGAACAAACGAAGGCAGTTGGTGTCAGCCAGGCAAGCTGAGGAAACCTTGGATATTTTGAAGCGGAAAGAAGTCAAGCGTTATAAGGACCTTGAAGTCATCCATGAGAATAAAGAGCAGGATGACATTTATATTGCCCGCAACTACCAAAAGAGGCAAGAAATGGATATTCGTCGTGATTGACACTTCTTTTAACAGTAATATGCAAATGATGATGCTGGACCTGATCATGAAACTTCTGCAAAAGCAAGCAGAAGAGAGTGGCGTTTCGCAAACATCACAAGAAGTGAGCACTGATTCTACGCTTAGTTCTGAAACGAAATTTTCTGATCTGATTGAAAAAGCCTCACAGAAATATAACATTGATGCCGATTTGATCAGTGCTGTAATCAAGGCAGAGTCAAACTATAACTCTACTGCGGTATCCTCTTGCGGGGCACAAGGTCTGATGCAGTTAATGCCCGGCACCGCGGCTGGTCTTGGAGTCACAAACTCATTTGATCCCGCTCAAAACATTGATGGTGGGGTCAAGTATTTGAGAAATATGTTAAATCGTTACGGAGGAGATGTTGAGTTAGCTTTGGCCGCATATAATGCCGGCCCAGGAGCAGTTGATAAGTATGATGGGATTCCGCCTTATAAAGAAACACAGGCATACGTTTCTCGCATTTTAAGCTATTATGAAGATTAGAGTTTAAGGAGAGGCGAGATGAGCAATACAATATTTTCTGATGATGCTTTAAAGGCTGCAAGCCTGGCATTAAAAGGATTATCTGCCAGACAGCAAGTCATCAGCAGTAACATCGCCAATGTCGATACTCCGGGATACAGTGCCAAACAGCTTGATTTTGAAACGACATTAAAGCGAACTCTAAATCAAACCAACAACAAGCTCGGGCTAGCCAAGACCAGTAATGGTCATTTAGACACATACTCTTCTGTGGCTACTTTATTCAACACTGCCAATCGAAGTGGCGGAACCTATCGGGAAGATGGCAACAACGTGGATATTGACACCGAATTGATCGACATGTCGGAGACTAATTTACGTTACCAGGCAATCAGTCAGGGGATCAGCAGTAAGCTTCTCCTGTTGAAAACCATAGCACAAGGAGGCTAACATGCAACAAACTGTGCCGGTTGTTAGCACATCACCACCCAACGTGATGGCTGCAACAAAGTCGGTTGCTCCAGCGGCAGCCGCATCAGGTCAAGAACCTTTTAACCTGATATTGCAAAAGACGTCTGAGAACCTTGATCAAAAAGGGAACTCTCGCGTCCGTGATCGAGAAGAGCCAACAGCAATCGAGCAATCGAGCGCCAATCGTTCTGATCGATCTTTATCCGTTAATAAGTCAGGAACTAAGAATGAGGTGAATCAATCAGAAATTGACAATCAAAAATTGAGTTTTACTAAAGAAGAGAGTTCAACTGAAACAGAAAAGGTTGATGACTTATCAACCAATCCAGTTGTTCAGGAGATGATACAACTACTGTCTCTGGCTACAACATCAACAAATACTAGTACTGAGATAGTGGAAGACCAACCCGAAGATGTCGAATTGGCATCTGAAGCAACTGTCGGGATCGCTTTAGCACCGGTTGATGATGAGTTAACTTCACAAAACGTATCTGTGCCTTTGGTGGCGCCTGAAACAATCTCACAACAGCCGAATGCTGTGGTTGAAACATCAAATAAACCAGACAACGCCGTAGTTCCTGGCAATACACCAGATATGGTTATGACTGAAATCAAAGCCACGGCAGAGGATCCTTCCACACCGGACCACGAAGTGACAGAGTCTAACAAGGATTTACAGCCGAAGTCAAACACTACGGAATCGATGAATTTCAATCTAAAAGAAGTTGGTCAGAACAAAAATGAAACAATCAATGACCAAAATCTTGAAGTTGAAATTTCTCAAGAACATAAAACCACAACGAGTAATGAATCTCAGATTAGGGTCAACGCTCAAAATCCAGAATCAGTAACTGGAAAATATCAGAGCCCAAATAAACCCGAAATAAGTATTGACAACCTTTCAAGCCTCAAAGTGGAGCAGAAATCAGATGCTGCCCCACCAGACATACCAAAGGTGACTGAGAATACCGTTCCGGTTTCGAACGTCACCAATCCACAAATCGCAGAGCCGGCCCGCTTGGCGGAAGCTCCCAAAAACGAAGTGGTGATCAATCAAGTAGTCAATCAATTAGGCCAGATGGTTCATTCCAACCGGTCTACACTTCGTGTTCAGCTATACCCTGAAGAACTAGGGCATATTGATCTTAAAGTGGTCACAACTAAAGCAGGGATTGATGTGACCATGATTGCTGACAGGGCTTCAACTCAAGAAGTGCTCAAATCTGAGATGAATAGCTTGAAACAAAACATGCACCAGGCGGGGATTCAGTTAAGTGACTTAAACATCGGTCAGCGCCAGAATTCCAATCATCAACAACTTTTTGATGAGAAACAAAGTTTCTCCGCTTCAGGATATCAACCAAAAATTTCATCGGATAAAGAATCTATTGACTCTACGAAGCAAGTTCAACTGCGGACTTCAGCCATAGATTACCGAGTATAGGAGGAATGATGGCAACAACACCAATTACATCGGTAATGGCAAATAATGGTACGAACGCGATCTCGGGTTCTAAAAACCAGACCAAAGTGGATAATGATGATTTCATGACCCTGCTCTTGGCTGAATTGAAGAACCAGGACCCCCTCAACCCAATGGATAGCAGCCAAATGATGGGGCAGATCGCTCAATTAAATTCATTGAATGCCTTGCTTGCCATGCAAAAAAGCATTGATTCAATGAATCAGACACAAACCAATGTTTATGCATCAAATCTGATCGGTAAAAACATCACTGCCATCCCGGATAAAAATGATCCCACCAACGTCATCTACGGAACAGTGACTTCAATGACAATCGATGACGGTCAAACAATGGTTCAAGTTGGCAATCTGGATGTCGAATTATCCAGTATCGTTGAGGTAATGGAGGGTTAAACCGATGGTTGATGATTTCAAGGTACAGGCAAGTCAGGGCATCATCAACACTCAAGCAGCAGGGGTTTCAAAACCTGAATCTGCCAAAGTGGATGCTGAGAGCTCTACCAGTTTTGCTGAAACCTTGTCAAACATCAATCTAAAGTTCTCCAATCACGCACAGAAGCGACTTGAATCTCGCAATATCAGCTTGACTGACGACGGCATCAATCGCTTGGCCAATGCAGTGGATAAAGCTGAAAAACGTGGTGGTAAGGAATCTTTAGTGATGGTGGATGACATGGCTTTCATCGTCAATGTAAAAGATCGCTTGGTGGTAACCGCTCTAGATTCAAAGAATCGTGGAGAGGGAGTATTTACCCAGATCGACAGCGTTGTTTTCGCAGATCCATCTGAAGCGAACAAGAATAGTTCAATCAATATTGAGAAATAAAACCAATCAAGCAGGCTGGCCCTCTTGGAGGAAGCCTGCCCATAGCCTACAGGAGAGTAAAAATGATACGCTCAATGTTCACAGCAATTAGTGCCCTTAACTTGAACCAGACTTTTTTGGATGTGATTTCTGATAACCTGGCCAACTCAAATACCACCGGGTTCAAATCAAGCCGCGTAATCTTTCAAGACCAATTTGCCCAGATCATGAGTTCTGGTGCTGCTCCCATCGGAGAAGTGGGTGGCATTAACCCGACCGAGATCGGTTTGGGTGTCAAACTTGGATACGTTTCTCCAACCTTTACCCAGGGCATGATGCAGTCCACTGGCCGCAGTACCGATCTTGCTGTGCAAGGAAATGGTTTCTTTACTTACACAAATGGTCAGGAGACTCGATATTCACGTGAAGGCAGCCTTGAAATTGATGCCGATGGATATCTGGTCAACAACTCCACTGGTATGAGGATCATGGGCTGGATGATCGATCCCGGCACTTCGACTGCGATTGACACCAATCAACCAACCACCGCCATGCAGATCTCACTCGACGCAACCATCGCTCGAGCTACTACAGCGGCAAGTTTGGGCGGCAACCTTGATTCTGGGTTGGATATCCCTCAAACTGCGGCTCCTGCATCTGTTGATGCAACTGCTGTTGGAACTGATTACACGGTTGCTTTGTCTGCTTTAGCCACCGGTACCGCCGAACTGGAAAGCGGTAATTACTACCTACGCACGGTCATATCTGGCAATTCCCTCAGCGGCTATACCTATAGCGCTCAGTTATACACCGGCACCGGTGGTTTTGCTGGCGCCCCTGTCACAGGAACTTATAACAATACGACAGGAGCAGCTATTGATCTTGGAAGTGGGTTAACATTCACGATCGATAGTGGTTTGGCAGGCGCAGATGCCATCCCTGGTTCGCTGGATACCACTAATTTTGGAGCAGGATTAACCGGTTCTACAAGTCCGATCACCGGAACTGAGCTTTCTTCCGGGACATATTCGATCGATGTCACCATCACCGGCGATGCGATTTCTGGATACAATTACTCAGCACAGTTGCTGGATAGTGTCGGAAGTCCGATCGGAACCCCTTACCTGGGTATTTATGATGATGCGACCGGTACTACATTCAGCCTGGGTGGAAATGGTGTTTCCGTTACGATAGCTGATGGTTTGACCGCAGGAACGATCACTGGAACCCAGTTTGATTACACTCATTCAACTCCGGCTGAGGGTGATCAAACAATCACATCGGGAACTGTGGCTTACACCCCTTCTTTGGAAAACGTTACCGCAGGTACTGTTTCAACCACCATTGCCGTTTATGACTCTCTGGGATCCTCTCACACCCCCACGTTTACCTTTACGCGCACCTCCAACCCGTTGATCTGGAACTGGGCTGTTACTGATCCCGCCACATCAACAGGCAGCGGCACAATCACCTTCACCACGGATGGTCGCTACAGCGCTTCAACCGTCTCTGCTCCGGTTGTTCTGGCAGGCAGCCCCGGCGCGGATAACATTTCTGTAACTATGGATCTTTCAAAGTTAACCTTGTTGTCATCTCAAACCACTCTTTCTCCGCGCAATCAAGATGGTCTGGCAGCCGGTTCAGTTTCAGAACTGTATGGAGCTCCGAATACAGGTGAAATGTATTTAGTTTATTCAAACGGTTTGAAACAGTTGGTTGGACAACTGGCTCTGGCTCACTTCACGAACCCATCAGGTTTGTTGCGTGCTGGTGGCAATCAGTACAAGATCGGTTTGAACTCAGGTGAACCTCAGATCGGCACAGCCAACACTGGCGGACGTGGTGCCATTAACTCCGGATATCTTGAAGCATCAAACGTTGATATGGCCCAGGAATTTACCAATATGATCCTGGCTCAACGCAGCTTCCAGGCTTCCACGAGGGTGATCACCACCTCTGACCAGATCCTACAGGAATTGGTGAATTTGAAGCAATAAATGAATAAATAGAGACAGGCCTGCCT
Source organism: uncultured Anaerolinea sp. (assembly GCA_964474095.1). Lineage (GTDB taxonomy): Bacteria > Chloroflexota > Anaerolineae > Anaerolineales > Anaerolineaceae > UBA6107. The sequence goes on along the minus strand of CAYYRU010000003.1, from coordinate 99,774 downwards.
AAGGTATAGGCAGGCCTGTCGATAAAATTGAGCAGATATGAATATTACCGGACCAATACAATCCAATTTACAACCGATTCAGGATTCTGTAGATCAATTCCTGAAGGTGAATCAGCGTTTTACCGGTGAAATATTAACTGTCTCAAATGAACAAGTTGTTTTATCTGTCAATGGAGTACAAATTGTCGCGAAAATGACATCCTCTGAGCAGCTAGCGCAACTGCTGGAGCGTAGATATGCCTATTTCATCGTCAAAGACATTAACGAGAACCAGGTAACTCTGCAACTGGCCAATACAAACCAAAAAATTACAACGCCCAAAGAGGCTGCTTCAAACCCGATCAGTCAAATGCTACTTGAAAATTTAGGAGTGGCTGTTGACCCAGAAAACCTTTTGATCGTTCAAACTGCGGTTAATCAAGGGTTAAAAGTTACCCCTGAGTTGATTAATGAAATTAAACAAGTGCTGGCTGGATTTCCAAATGCCGGCAAAAAGGAAGTTGAATTGGCAATTGCCTTGAAATCCATGGGGTTGCCGTTGACAAAAGGCAGTATTGAACTGGCTCAAAACGCCATTAAAGAAGTTCGTACCACTTTTTTAGACCTTTATCGCCAGGTTGAAATCGCATTAAATCGTCCAGGAATTCCTGAAACTCTTTATCAGAATTTGCGAGCAACACAAAATGAGTTAAAGCAAACAATTATCACTGGAGGAAACTTTCTCGAAGCTCTTGAGCGAAATATCAAAGAATCAATCCAGGGTCTTGGTAAGTCATTGGAAAAAGAATTGTTTGTTCGATTACACCCAGAGGAAGCAGGCAATCAGAATTCAAGAATTAATGGAATGATGTATTCATTGGCTAACCTAAGGCAACAAATTCGTGGTTCAAATCTGGGGCAGTTGGCTGATGCGATCGATCGATTTTCAACTGGTATGCGTTGGATGCATTTTATTAATGTTGAACCAGAAAATGCCATAGCAAAAGGGCAGTGGACCCAAATTGATCTTCCATTCTCCTTTGGATACCAACCGATCAGCCAGGCCAACCAGAATCAAATTCATGACCTCCATATACGCATTGCAAATAACCCTGAGGATAACGATAAAAACGGTATTAACCCAAATTACACAAGATTGATTATTCAAGTGGATCTGTCTCAAGAAGAGATGATCAAAGTGGATCTATCAATCGTATCCAAAATGGTTGGGGCAGAAATCACGGCGTCAAATGAGGGCATTTGTCTTTTAGCATCAGAAGAACTGGCAGAATTGCAAACAGGTTTATCCAACTTGGGATATACTTTAAAAACCAGCAAGGTAGAGGTAGGTAGAACCGCAATGGATTTGGGAATTCAGGAGGTAGACAGAAACAACAAATCAATAACATCAGTGGATATGGGAGTTTAAATTTGACATCCCTCCATATTCAAAACAACGATGAGAATAAACCGCCTGAAGCTGTTGCGCTTGGTTACGATCCAAATAAAGACAACGCGCCTAAAGTACTGGCGTCGGGTAAAGGATATATCGCAGAAGAAATTATCGCCGTGGCAAAAAAGAATGGAATCCCTATTCAGGATGATCCACTCCTAACTGCGGCTTTGATGGAAATCGACATTAATCAGACAATACCTCCAGAATTATATCGAGTAGTGGCAGAAGTGTTATCCTATATTTATCGTATCAAAATGAAAACGTGAGAATGAAGGAATTATGATCAACAATATTAATTCAAACAAAGAAAGACGAGAGAATTATCGGATCATCTATCCACAGGATTATCATCCAAAGCTGTTGATTCGCAAAGACGAGTACGAGATCCTTGATCTAAGTGAAACCGGATTGCGTTTTCAATTAAGGGACAATATAAAGTTACCGGGGGATCTTTTTCACGCCCATGTCAAACTGCATGATGATTCAACGATTGAGGTATTGGGGAGAATCATTCGAATTTCAGGGGAGCACGCTGCGATGTTTCTGGTGGTTAAGAAAATTCCTTACCAATTTATTTTATCGGAGCAGGCATACCTTCGTCGGAAGAATGAGTAATAGGTTCTTCTGGAGCAAATTCTTCTGACAACAGATTGCGCAGCTCTTTGAAAGATTCAGGCTCGGGTCCTTCAGTGAGTATTGTTTTTAATTTTTCCTGTGATTGAACCGCTTCAAAGATTTCACCTCGCATAATGGCGATTTCACGCGGTGCTGAAATTCCAATTTTTACTTTATCTCCTTCAACAGCAAGAACGGTGATGTATATATCATCACCGATATGAATGCTTTCATTGCTGTGCCTTGATAAAACGAGCATATTCTCCTAATTAGAGAACATCAAAAAGGCTTAACGCAGAGATTGCTCTTGAACTGACATCAAGAACGGTTTGATAGGTAGTCTGCTGAAGATTGAACATCGAGATGGCTTCCGCCATGTTTGCATCTTCTTTGATCGAAAGCAGGCTCTTTAATTCTTTTTGAGTTGTAGTAAGATGATCGAGGTTTGTACCAATTTGACGTAAGATTGCCGAATTGTTGGTACGATACTGGTTCATATTGGTTACTGAAGCACTGATATTGGCCAAAGCGGTGGTCATTTCGGTAGAATCATTATTTTCGAGACCGTGTTTGGCAAGGATGAGCGCGTCGAAAAATGAATTGAACGCTGCCGTTCCATCAGTGTTAATTGCAACATTAATCCCTGGGGCGAGATCCCTTTTCATGACACCTGAAGTAGCGGTAGCCGCCTCTACGACACTTCCATCGGCAGCCAATGAGAAAGGTTTAGTAGTGATGTGTGTTCCCGCAAATAGGTAATTGTCATTATAAGAAGTGTTTGCGATGGAAATCGCCTGGTTTAAGATCTGGGTGATCTGAACGGCGTAGTCATCACGGCGAGCATCAGCGCCGACTGTATCTGAAAGTGATTTCAACATGATGGTGTTTGCATCACTCATCAAGTCATTCATTAGTTTGAATGCGCTTTCAGTGTTTTCCATCCAGGTTTGAGCGTTTTCACTTGAAGAGATATAACCATTGCTGGCTACAATACTTGATCTTAAGACCAGGGAAGTCGAAACAAGGCTTGGGTCATCGGAGGAAGTCTGAAAATTCTTGGTGCTGCTAACAACTTCACCAAGTTTTTCCAATTTGGATTTAGCATCATTCATGTATCGAATGGCATTATTGTAGCTCAAGCTCTCAGGAACTCTCATCTTTCACCTATCCTTATCTACCGGCACCCATACGGTTAATTACTGTGTCTAACATTTCATCTATAGTGCTTACCAAACGGGCTGCCGCTTCATAAGCTTTTTGAGATTTAATAATGTTGGCTGCTTCTTCGTTCAAACTGACTCCCGCCACAGACTGGCGTTGTGTTTCGAGGGCGTCTGCAACCAGTTTTCGATCATATGCGTTTGTTTTGGCCCTTTTTACAGTCAAACCCAATTGGGAAATCTGATCATTGTAGTATTGATTAAAGGATGACGTGTTGTTGTTCATCACCCGAGTATTTCGCAGAAGATATAAAGAGCGAGCGACGTCATTATTGCCAACTTCACCTCGAACTGAAGAAGCGCCAATTCGTTCGACATTTTCAAGTGCTTCGTTGACTTTAATATTTCCGGCATCTGTTCCAATAAAGAAATTTAAGTTGGTACTTTCATCAAGACCGAACCCGGTGCGATGTAAAGAATTAACTGCATCGCGCATGGAGGTTGCCAAATTGTTGAGTCCATTCAGTTGATCTGTGAAAACCGTGTCACGAGCTTCGACAACACCACCAAGTTCGCCAGTTGTTGGAATGAAGTCTCTTCCATCTGACCAGACCATTTTCAACATGTTATCGTTAAAAGGGTCCATCTCAGTGTGCAGGGGATAGGTCTCGTGTCCGCCCACTAATATGTGACCGGCTATAGAAACGGTAACCTCACCATTCGCTTGCGTGAAAGAAGTAGCCCCTGCCAATTGGGCCAAGCGGTCGAGAGCGACATCTCTGGCATCCAAAAGATCATTAGGTGAATTGCCAACAGAATAAATTCGTGAAATCTCACGGTTCAGACCGCCGATTTGATCCGCTAACTGATTGATCTCTTGTACGCGTTGATTTATGGTCAGATCTTGTTCAATACGGATCTGATTGATCTGCGTGTAGCGCATGTTCATGGCACTTGCAAGTTCTTTCGCGCTGTCCAGCAATTCGCGCCGAACGCTCAAGTCGGTTGGATTGTTGGACAAGGCCTGCCATTGATTAAAGAAAGCATCAAGTTTCGGGAGCAAACCATTTGTAGAGGTCTCTGCGAGTGTTGCTTCCAACTGGCTGACGATTTCACTCTCAGTGGACCATTTAGAGGCTTCCTGGTTCTCGGTGCGGAAGCGAGTATCATAAAAATCAACCGCATACCTGCGAATTGAATTTACATAGACACCTGATCCCATTTGACCCATGCCGGTGCCGTAATATGCGTTTGTGAGTGTGATGGAAGGCCCCGCAGAAAGTTGAACTTCCTGGCGATGGTATCCCTCAGTATTCACATTCGCTACATTGTGCTCGTAAATGGCAGTGGCTTGTTGATGGCTCATCAACGCCGTCAGTGCCACATTTATGGAGGAGAGTATGTTTGTCATGGGGCACCTATGCCTTCGTCCCCATGTCACCACTAAGTATGCGGTCCCTTTGAGGTTTCATTCCAGGAGGGTAGTATTGATCTGAAGGGTTGGAAAGATTCAGAAGGAATGATTGAGCCGAGATCAACCAATCAAGTGCGGTACGCGCCAAAGCCTGGTTGCCATAGTTCAGATCACGAGCTTGTTGGACAAGCATGGTGATTCCGTCGTTTAAACGCATCAATCGGTCAGATTCCGCAGAATCCAAACCGGGGAAAATCTCATTAATTGTGACGTTATTCAATTTGAGATTGAATTCACTGGCAAGGGAAGTGATCAGCATTCGGCGTTTTTCTTCAAGAAGGCCAAATTGATCGAGAAGTCCTTCTTTTTCTTCCACGATCTGCATGATCGAATCTGGTTCTTTGTTACTTAGTAGAATACGCTCTTGTTTCGTTGCAATGATCAACGATTGTAAAGTTCGAAATTCTTGAACTAAGACGTTCTCCAATGAATTAAGGAGATCTTGTACTTGCGGGTTGTGTTCCATTTGCCCATCCTAATCATCACAGGTTGATTATTACAGGCCAAGTTTTCCGAGCAATGAGTCTGCCAATTTGTCGTAAGGAACGTTGTATTCTCCTTTTTGAACTTTGGCTTTCAAATCATCTACCTTGGCTTGGTTGATATCGGAAGAATTCTCAAATGCAACGCGTGCTTTTGAAAGCAAGCGTGCCTGGTCAGAGAGTTCTGCCTTATCTTTTTTAGCTACAGAAGAAGAATTCTCAGCCGCAGCAGATTGTTGTTGTTTTTCAATCTGATGGGCGCCTTCTGCCTTATTGAAAGTAGCACCGTTAATATTGTTGTTTTCGATTTTCATTTTATCTACCTCCGACTATAAGGGCAAATCTTACATCAACCTGTACTCTTATATTCGGTCATTTCTATTAATACTTTAGCCTTTTCTTAGACGAATTGCCGCGTCAATCATGGACGAAGTGGTGTCAAATGCTCTCGATGCCATTTGAAATGACCTTTGGATCACGATCATATGGGTGATCTCATCGGCAAAGTTCACGTTTGAATTTTCTAGTGAACCCGGTACCAAACTGCCAAAATTTAAACTCCCAGGTGCACCGTTCTGGGCTTTACCAGAATTGACGCTTTCTACAAACATGTTGTTGCCAATACTCGATAAACCTCCAGGATTTGTAAACCGGCTGAGTTGAATGGTGCCGGCAGAGACCCAGGCATCATCTACCTTTGCATTAATCGTGCCATTCGGAGAAATCGCAATTTCAGTTGCAGCAGCTGGGATCGTTCCGGTGATGACGATTTGGTTGCCATTAGAAGATAGGAGCCGGTTATTCTCATCAAGTTGAAATTGACCATCCCGAGTATAAGCAAACTTTCCGTCTGGCAATCTGATGGAGAAATAACCGTCGCCATTTATGGCAACATCTGTCGGATTTTCGGTGGCCATTAATTTACCCTGCGTTGTCATGTATTGGGTAGTGGTCGTTTTTACACCTGACCGGTTGGCCCCATCCAGCAGTTCTTGAAAATTCAATCTTGAACTTTTAAAGCCATTCGTATTGATGTTGGCAATGGTATTACTGGAATTTCCCAAATCCTCAATACGGGCATTCATATCCTGGCTTGAGATATTTAAAACTTGAAAAAGTGACGGTGACATGTTTTTCTCGCTTTCTAAATTTAGCTCACCCGTCCAAGGGTAGCGATTGCCTTACCAAGCAATTCATCCTGGTTTTGAACCATTTGTTGGGCGGCCTGGTAGGATCTTGAAATCTCGATCATTTGAGTCATCAATCGGGCGCTATCCACGTTGGATTGCTCCAATGCGCTTTGTAGAATGGATCCTGCGCCTGTGGCAGCAGGAGCTGCCGAAGAGGAGAAGTAGTTATCGCCATCCCGGGTTAGTGTGGTGAGGTCTGTAAAGAAAGCCAGGCCTATTTTTGTGTTGCCGGTACCATTGATGGAGATGGTTCCATCTGGGGCTACTGAAATTTCACCATCGGTCAATTTGATCGACTGCCCGGTGGAAGAGAGCACTGCATTACCATCCACGGTTACCAGCAAGCCATTGGCGTCTTTGCTAAAGCGTCCATCTCGAGTGTAGCGTTCACCAGCAGCAGTTCTGATCCTGAAAAAACCTTCACCTTCAATGGCAAAGTCGAGTGGACTTTCAGTATTCTTCAAAGTACCTTGAGAAAAATCGTTGGTCTCGGGTGAGGCCATAACGCCAAGGCCTAGATCACCTAGATAAGAGGGTGAGGTAGCCGAATTTGAAAGATGCTGCGTGTAGGCATTGGTAGTATCAAAATCGGTTAATGAAGTCAATATTTGTTTGAATCCTGGTGTATCCACATTCGCAATATCATGGGCGACGGCTTGTTGCCGGTAGACTCCAGTGATCATCGCAGATGCAGCAGAATATAAACCTTTGATCATGATTTCACCTCCAAGCTGCCACCAGATGCTTTGCCAACATTTAGGACCAGGCTAACTTCATCGCGAGTCATTCCCAATTGACGAGCGATATCAACATCTTGCATATTACCGCTGGCCATGGCTTTAACAATCATGTTCCGTTCACCAATATCAAGGGTAGGGATGGTCCTCTGTGAAGGAGCCGTCTTCTGGGCTGCGTTTAGTAAGGTTTGAAAGTCATTCTGCATCATCATCCCATAAGGCTGAGAAGGGGCGGATTGATTTTGTGAAGAGGTTACGACCGTCCGTAATTCCTCAACGACTGGCGTCAATTTATTTGCCTGGTTTTCTTTACCCATCATGAGGGCGGTTTCTCGGGCAAGTGAAACGAGGTTAAGGGTATCGTTGAGTAAGCCTGGAATTGAGTTTGACATAGCAGTTCTCCTTAAGACAGCAAGGCTTGAAGATTCATGATGGCTTGAGCATGGATTTGGCATGCGCGAGATTCCGAAACTTCAAGCACTTTTCCAATCTCTTTTAAAGTTAATTCCTCAAAATAATATAGCGATAAAACCAATTGATCTCTTTCAGGTAGTTTTTTTAAACTGTCAACCATTCTTGCTTTTAGATCATTATCTGTGGCGATTTCTGCGGGGTCGGCTTGGCTGTCATCAGCCAGGGTGTCATAAAGAGAATTTTCATTCTCCTCATCCATACTGATCAATGCGTCTAATGATACGATCACTTTATTGGAGTCCAATAAACCTTGATGAACTTTATCCAAATCGATACCCAGATAATCAGATATTTCCTGTTCATTTGGAGGTATATTGGTTTTGGATGTCAATGATTGAATTGCTTTTTGAATACTCTTTGAACGGTGTCTGGCAGTTCGAGAGAGCCAGTCCATTGAACGCAGATAGTCAAGAACTTTACCCCTAATACGTACAGTGGCGTATGTAGAAAACTGGGTTCCAAAGGCAGGGTTATAACGATCTACCGCATCAATTAATCCGAGAAGTCCCTGGTGAACCAGGTCTTCATAATCCATACCCAGGTCAGTGGATACGCCAAGCCGTCCTAAAACATAATGAATCAACGAAACATGTCTTAAAACCAAATCTTCGCGTAGGGCAGGCGAACGCGTGGCAAGAAATTGATTTAGAACTTCAATGTCTTGCGTTTGTTTGGTTATTGTCGTTAATTGGTCCATTAGGCATTAGTTTCCATAGAGTTTTCTGGTTCACCTTCATTTGCTTCGGTTAACATTTTTTGTACGCTTTCGATAATGCCTCTGGTTGAAAACCAGGAGATAAACCAAAGCAATAGTCCCAAAGAAAGAACGGTTACTCCTCCTCGCAAAATGGCCACCCAATAGGGGTTTCCATTTGCAAATGTTAGTACCATTACAATAATACCTACTAGTATGACTGTCAATTTAGATAGCGTAAAAATGGTCTCAATTAATACTGGAAGACCAATTGAGTGGTCAGAAGAGGAGGAGGGTATTTTTTGAGGTTCTTTTTTATTTGCCATATTGATCTCTATTCTCTAGGATACTTGCCAGTCAAAACGGCATTTGCTAGTTGTTCAGGCGAACCAGGTTTTAAATCTCCAAATATTTGACTACCGGTGGTATAGAAAAATAAGGGCAATTTTGTCTGGGATAACAAATTGAAAATGGAACCAAAAAATCCAGTTTCATCTGTTTTTGTCAGGAGGATGCCTTTTAGACCAAAGGGTTTGAAGGATTTTTCTGTTTGCAACAGATCTTGTTCTTTGGTAGTGGCTGACATCACAACATACGTATTGCCTGTAGGAATGGCTGACAGGAAGGAGCCTAATTCAGTAACGGAGTCTTCATTCCATGGATTGCAACTTGCGGTATCAATCAGGATGAGGTCCGCATCATGTTGTGATTCGATCAACTCAGTTAATTCCTGGGGGGTGTAGGCAAGGAAAAGCGGAATACCAAGTGTTTCAGTGAATGTGCGCGCTTCTGAAATTGCTGAGGTGCGAATGGTATCCGCTTCAATCCATACCACTTTTTTCCCCATGGTGATCATGTAAAATGAGGCTAGTTTGGCACAGCATGAAGTTTTTCCACTTCCGCTGAGACCCACCAAGGCCATGATTCTACTCGGAACCAACGCCAATGATTTTCTGGCGGGGGGCAAGCAAACTGCAAGCTGGTGATGAATAAATCTTTCCAGTCGGTTGTAATCACTTAAGATGGCGGGGCTTAAGGCATCTTGGTTTGTATTAATAATCTTATCGAGTAGGTCAGAACGCACTCCTTGATTTGACAACCTCTGTTTAATCTCTTGCAACATGGGGGGCAGAACAGGAGCAGATTTCTTTTCTGACTTTTCAAGCTTTACAGTTGAAGATCTATCAATGGCCGCCTCGGATTTCTCAACCATTTTTTCTATGGAGGAGACTCCAGGTTCTTTGATGAGTTTAAAATCCGTTGTATCGAATTTGTAGGATTCGCCAGTTTTCTTTTCTACTTTTAGACCCGCTTGAACTTGAGTCTCCTTGCTTGAGGATTGATCTCGAACCTTGTCGTTTATGGGATCAATCTTCTGTCCTAGCATGAGCATTTTTAGGTTTTCGATCTCTCGTTTGAGTTCTTCAGAAGTTGGCTTTGTAAGAGTCTGGACTTCGTCATCGTTGGTTTGGGTCTTGTTTTTTGAAGATGATTCTTTCTCGACTGACTTAAGCGCTTTGGATGCAATTACTTCCACCCCTGGTTTTTTCCATGCAGCCCAAATTGAGCCGGCTGGAACTTCGCGCATTGAAATGATCATTGCGTCAGCCCCGAGTTCAGCCTGAACTTCTTTTAATGCCGTCAACATATCCTTAGCGCGAAAAGTCTTGGTAAACATTCAATGTCCCTTAGTTTATTTCGACCATACCGTGTGCCTTAACACGGGTACCTGAGCTGACCTCAGAAAAGGCCATACATACAAGATTTGGAAGTGATAGGTCTACCAACTTATGGAATGCCAACCTCAATTCGCGAGGGCAGAGCAGAACTGGAAGTTTACCTTCACTAGCCATTTTTTCCATTTGAGCGCCGGTGTTGTTGAGAATCGTCTGAGCAAGCGAGGCATCAATTTGGAAGCCTACGCCGTTTTCATTTGATCCCAGTGAGCTGCGCAAAGCCGATTCGAGTTGCGGTGATAAAGTAAAGACATGCAAAGTGTTGGTCTCATCTCGATAAAGACTTGATATGGTATTCGCGAGCGATTGTCTTACCGCTTCCGCAAGGATGGCTGGATCGCGGGTAACGTGCGCGTTATTTGCCAGGACTTCAAGAATTCCACCAAGATCACGAATAGGTACTCTTTCTTTCAACAGGTTTCGCATGACAGATAATACTTCACTTAAGCTGATCAAATCCGGAACCACGCCATCAACAGAAGCCGGGCTCTTGGCTTTTAATTGATTCAACATTTCTTGTACCATTTGGCGATTGAGCAATTCGGCTGCGTGCCCTCTAACCACTTCGGTTAAATGGGTTGATAGAACAGAAACCGGGTTAACAACGGTATAGCCCATTAATTCTGCTCTACCGCGCTCTCCTTCGGTAACCCACAAGGCTGGTAAACCAAAAGCGGGCTCAGAAGTCTGAATTCCCTTGAGGTCTTCATCAGTTTCAGATCCTGGAATCGCGAGAACACGGTCAAGCATGAGTTCACCATGGGCAACTTCTTGTCCACGGATTTTTATGCGATATGCTTGAGGTTGAAGTCGCAGGTTGTCGCGAATGCGAACAACTGGCAGAACCAGGCCTAGTTCAGACATCATCTGCCGGCGGAGACCAGTAATACGTTTGAGCAGATTATCGGGCATCTCATCGTCGATCAGTGGGATTAAACTGTATCCAATTTCCAGTTCCATAGCGTCAATGACAATCATTTCAAGCATATCTTCTGGGGTTTCAGCTTCAGTGGTTGGAATCACTTCTGGAATCATGGCTTGTTCCTGTTCTTTACGTTTGATTCTTCCTACATAAATGGCGGCAACTCCTAATCCACCACCAACCAAGATGAAAGGAAGTTTTGGCAAACCGGGTACGAAGATCATTAAGATCATGATGACTGCGCCAACACTTAGAGAGCCAAAATTTGATATTTGTTTGAATAGATCAGCACCCAATGAATCTTCAGAGGTCGATCGCGTAACGATCAAACCTGAGGCTGCCGAGATTAATAGCGCGGGAATTTGGATAGCCAGACCTGCACCAATTGTTACCAGTGTGTAGTTTTGAAGAGCGGTCAGGGCATCCATGTTTTTTTGCACCATACCGATGACAAAGCCGCCAAGTATGTTCACGACCAGGATAATAATTGACGCGATCGCGTCACCACGTACAAATTTTGAAGCACCATCCATGGCGCCGTAAAAATCTGCTTCAGACTCGATTGCGCGTCTGCGCGCTCTTGCCTGGGTTTCATCAATTAAACCGGCGTTTAAATCTGCATCGATGGAAAGCTGTTTTCCGGGCATGGCATCCAATGTGAAACGTGCGGATACTTCTGCTACACGTCCTGCACCACTATTGATAACGACAAATTGGATGATCATTAACATCAAGAAAATGACAACGCCCACTACATAATTGCCGCCCACAATCAGGCTACCAAACACCGAAATTACTTTTCCGGCGTTACCTTCGAGCAGGATCAGGTAACTTGCGCGAATGTTAATGCCTAACCTGAAGAGCGTGATCAGCAGTAAGACAGTCGGAAAAACGGAGAACTCCATCGGTTGCTTGATGTACATGGTGAGCAGTAAGATGCCTATGGAAATGGCTAGGTTTACTACGACCAAAATATCCACCAGGGCTGCAGGTAATGGAATGATCAACAGCGCCACGATCAAAACCAAGCCCAAAGCCAGCACCATGTCTTTGCGGCCAAGCAATTTTCGCAACGCAAATGAAGTTGATGAAGTTTGTGTGGTAGTTGTCATTAATAAGTCCTTTTATTTCCTTAAGCCTGTGCCTGAGTGGGTTGAGCTTTATTGTTCTTGAGACGATAGATATAAGCTAATACTTCTGCTACGGCTATGTATAGGTCAGGGGGAATTTGTTCCTCAATATTTACAGCTTTAAATATGGCTCGTGCAAGGGGTATGTTTTGTACCACGGGGATATTGTTTTCTCGAGCAATCGTTACTATACGCTGGGCAATTTCAAAAGCGCCTTTGGCCAATACCTTGGGGGCTGACATTTTTTGGGGGTTGTACTCAATTGCTACCGCAAGGTGGGTAGGGTTAGTGATGACCACAGAGGCTTTTGGAACATTGGCCATCATACGATTTCTTGCCATGGCTCGTTGTTGGGATCGGATGCGACTACGCAAAAATGGATCACCTTCAGAACGCTTAAAATCTTCTTTTACTTCCTGTTTCGTCATCTTCATTGATTTCATGAAACGATAACGTTGATAAACATAATCAGCGATAGCCAGGATCAAATAAACTACTCCAATTCGGGTAGCCAGGGTTGTGGCCAGATCAATCCAAGATTGAACGCCAGATTTTAAGTCTACATTTCCCATCCATAATAGATCGTATGTCTTTCCTCGCAGAAAGGAGTAAGCGACCCAACCCACGAGCCCTATTTTTAATAGAGCTTTCGCCAATTCAATTAATCCTTGTCCAGAAAAGATCCTCTTAAAACCTTCCAGCGGATTTACTTTTTGGAAATCAAATTTCTTCCTTTTGGATGCCCACAGGAATTTTGTTTGAACCAGGGTTACGACCAATCCGGTAGCAAAAACGATCAACAATACTACTCCCAACTTTGGGAGCAAATTGACGCCAATACCGAAAACCATATCTTTCAAACCAATTCCCGTTAATTCTTTCGAGGATAAATTGATGAGAGTTGAAGAAAGATATTCACTGATCCAGGCAAACAAAGATTTGGCAGGTCCTGTCAACAGAAGCGGAGTAAGCATGAGAATCGCAGCAGAATTTAGCTCAATACTGCGAGCAATACGGCCTTCTTCGCGGGCTTCTTCTAGTTTACGTGGACTTGGGGCTTCGGTTTTATCTGACATATTTGCCTATTGAGCAACCATGCTGAGCATACGCTCGCCAATGTTATTAAAAATGTCTCTTAGGAGAGGCAGCATGATCGAGATAGATATAGCCAACGCGATCATACTTAGACCAATCTTGAGAGGAAGGCCTAAAAAGTAAACCTGCACTTGGGGGGCAACACGAGAAATGAGGCCAAGTGTGATATCTGCAAGCAACAAGGCAGCAAAAATTGGAAAAGCAATTTGAATACCAACCACGATCAAATTAGCTGTGGTAACAAGTAGTGTTTCAACAGAGAAATCAGGCAAGAAACCGTTCACCGAAACAAGGGTAAAAGATTTTTGGAGTGCCATCAGAGCAATATGATGACCATTTAATGCCATAAAAAGCATCATGGCGATCACAACAAACAACTGTCCAATTGGGGTGACTGATTGTTCCATAGCCGGGTTAAAAATGCGATCAGAACTAAAACCACTACCAAGCCCCATAATTTCTCCGGCGATTGAAATCGCGCCAAAGGTAGCGATTGCTGCATACCCAATCAATGTACCTACAATGATTTCTTTTAAAATAGCCGCTGCGAAAGTAAGCAGTGCCAGTGCTTCAGTGTTTGCTGATAGGGGAGACCACGGAACCAAAATGACTGCCAAAACAAACCCAAGTGCAATCCTGACCTGATTTGGGATTGAGTTTCCACCAAGATTAGGGATATGAATAATTACCGCCATTACACGGGTGAGAACCAAAAAGAAAATTTGTGCTTGAGCAATCGATATAAGCATCGATAATACAATGGTTACCTCTACCATGAGGATACCAGGCTCAGGTTTGATTGTCAGTAAAGTGGGGATGAAGTGAATCTAAATAATTCGTAAAAAGATTAAAGTTTTGAAAAAAGAAGCCGAGAATTTTAAATTTGTAGCAGCTTCTTCGCGCGGGATAGAAGATCTTCCATATCCAAGGGTTTTATTAAAAATTCATGAGCTCCGGAATCCTTGGCTTGTTGGATTATCTCAGGGAATCCAAAAGAGGAGATAAAGAATACTCCCGAATGCTTTAACAGCTTTTTCTGCCGCAGGTCGGTTAAAATTTCCAATCCACTGGATCCAGGTATGAAGGTGTCTATGATGATCAATGAGGGATGCTGTTTGGAGATGATATTTACCGCCAAGTCTGGATCGCGAGTTGCAATCACTTCGCATCCAATTCTTTTAAGGGATAGCTGAATAAGATCGCGTTGAACCGGGTCTGATTCAATTAGCAAGACAAGCGGAATTGGATTGGCGGTCATTTTAACCGGAGGAGAGCATGTAGTTGGTCAATTGAACGTGCATACGATCAATTCTTTCCTGATTGATATTAAGAATTTGATAGGTCTCAGGATGTATTGATCTTTCAAAAAAGAGAGCGTTTTGATTGCCTGTATTTTCGAAAAACGAATTTGCCACATTGATAATTGCCGGAAGTTTATGATTGCCATGTGCAAATGAGGGAGTATGGTGAAAACGAATCGCATCAATCAAAACAACTGGGAAATTCCATTTTTCCGCGATCAAGCCGCCAACTTTTGCATGGTCAATTCCGAGCAATTGTTCTTCTGCCTGATAGAGTGTTAATTTGTATTTCAACATCAAATCAACGATACGAGTATAGTCAGAAAAAACATATTGATCGAGGAATAATTTTCCCATGTCGTGGAGCAATCCAGCGGTATATGCTTCTTCTGGATCGCGATAGCCTAATTCTCGTGAAATCCATTCTGCTGAAACCGCGGTGGCAATCGAATGATTCCAGAGTTCACCAGCTCCAAATCGATAACCTTTCAAGCTTTGGTTAAATGGGCCAACGGCTGCAATCCCTAAAATTATTCCTTTGAGTCGTTTGAAACCGAGACGCATTACAGCTTCAGAGAGTTTGGAACAATCGACAGAATAACCCATGGCTACCGAATTTGCAGATTGCAAGATCGAAGCGGAGAGCGCCTGGTCAAGACCAATAATTTCAGATATTTCTGAAGACGTGGCGCTCGAATCTTCGATTGCCCGCAATGCACGGGTTATGCTAGTGGGCATTGGGCGAAGATTTTCAACGGTTCTTATGATTGTGTCTACTTTTGTCGGTGCCATTATTCACCTAGCAAAAATTTATTTGACGAAACTTGGCAAGCTGTTAAAAATATTTATGGTAAAGACAATGATTTGTTGCATCATCCAAGACCCTAAAAAGACAATTACCAACCCAATGCCTATTATCTTAGGTATGAATGTCATTGTGACTTCATTTACCTGGGTCGCGGCTTGTATGAGACTAATTATAGTACCAATCAGCAAACTGATAAGTAATACAGGGCCAGCAAGTGCCAGCATCACCACGATTGCATTTTGGGTTAACGTGATGAGATACGCTTCATCCATTTATGTGCCACCTGAGAAGCTTAGCATCAGTGATCGCGAAATTAAGTACCAACCATCCACCATAACAAATAGCAATAATTTAAAAGGTAACGATACCAACGAGGGAGGGAGCATCATCATACCAAGTGATAATAGAATACTGGAGACAACCAAATCAATAATCAAAAATGGGACGTAGAGCAAGAAGCCCATAGTTAATGCGGTTTTTAATTCGCTTATGACAAAAGCAGGGAAAAGCGCAGAAGTTGGTATATCCGCCAATGTGGCCGGTTTTGATATTCCACCCATTTCCATAAAGAGCTCAATATCTTTTTCCCGTGTTTGTTTGAACATGAACTCTCTAACAGGTTCAATTGCATTTGTTAGTGCAGTTTGTTGATCAATTTGCTTCTTAATCAGCGGTTGGATCGCATTTTGATTGATTTGCGTATAGGTAGGTCCCATCACAAAAAAGGTGAGCAACAAAGAGAGTCCAATAACAACCTGATTTGGCGGAATGGTGGGAGTGCCAATTGCGTTTCTTACCATTGACAGAACAATCACGATTCTCGTAAAAGATGTCCCCAAAATAAGGATTGATGGGGCAAGAGATAGAACGGTAAGTAAAACGAGTAATTGAACACCGGTTGTTACCTGGGTGGGATCATCCGCTTGTGTTAAAGAGAAGGTAACCCCGGGAGCAGCGAACGAAGACGAAGTATCGCATGAGGTCAATCCGATTAACATCACTAAGATAAGAATAATAAACAATAATTTATTTAGTTTATGTTTCATGATTTGACTTCTTTGTCTTGAGAAAATGATCTAGTTGATTTTTCCAGAATCTCTGAAAACGATTCAGATTTTGATAGTAACTGATTACTCTCTGGGGTTTCTGTTTGAAAAAGATTATTCATTGATTGATCAGTTCCGCCTATGAGGATCTTATACCCTTGGGTTTCCACCAGGTATAAAGTGCGGTGGGGTGAGAGATGGACTGTCTCCAACACTGTGATTTGTTTTGTGTTTGTGATCCGCTCTTTGGATTGCCATCTTTTCAAGACAATTGCCAGACCGATCAACAATAAAACAATTACTCCCATTTTCAAAAAGACATTGAAAGCCAATCCTGCTGAAGTAAGGTATGTCGAATTTTCTGCAGGAGGCTGGTTCTGAGGAATGAGCAGAAACATGGCGATTCCTAAAACGACAACAACACCCACCGTGATCAGAACCAGTACCCAACGAGGTTTGCTGCGCATCCAGGCTAAAAACGCCAATAATCGCTCGTTCCCTTTGTTCATTTTGATTCACTCTGGGCGGCATTATTGTTTTGTGGCGAAACCAATTCAGTTACACGAACTGCAAATTTATCATCAACAACCACCACTTCACCTTTGGCGATTAATCTCTCGTTTACAAAAACGTCTATTGGATCACCAGCAAGGCGATTTAGTTCGACAACTGAGCCATGCTGCAGTTCAAGTGCCTGTTTAAGGGTCATTTCTGTTCGACCGAGTTCAATGGTAACAGTTAAGGGCACATCGAGCAGCATTTCAATATTTGGTGATCCTGTATTAGAAGAATCTTGAGCCTGCCTTGGTGCAGGGGTTTGTGTTTCAGGAACGGTTGGGTTTGAATCCATATAAATACCTCTTCTGTTACAAAATATCTTCGCGATTTACAGAAATTACCTGGACGGCCATATTCTTACCGACTTTGCCAATTTGGACATTAAATAAATCTTCATTAGCTACTCTCATGATCAAGTTGCTTTGTACATTTGTGTCAGTTTGGATAATGTCACCAATCTCGAGACTGGCAACTTCGCCAAGTGATAATCTTGACCTGCCCACTGTAACTCTGACAGGTAGCTTTACTGGATAAAGTAAATCAAGCGTCAGTTGACGAGCGGCGGGTGTTGATTGTTTTTCTTTACGACCCGTAACCCAAACAGCAGGGTTTAAATTACCGGCAATAGGTTTTAGAGAACTAAAGGGGATATAGATGTTCATCGTCCCAGTGATCATGTTAATGGATAATTCAAAAGTGAGCAGGAGGACGCGCTCGTTCCCCATTAACATCTGAACCCAATGCTGGTTGACAGTGCTGTCATCTAATTGGGGTTCGATTGATGCGACCTTACTCCATGAGCTTTTTAGGTCATTCAACATGTGCTCAACCAATCCGCGCAATAGAGATTGATCGATATCGGTAAGTGACCTTACAGAGGGTTCGCCTTCCATTTTTCCACCCAAGCGTTGTTCGAGGATCACATGGCATACGTTTGGGCTGATGGTCAAGATCATCTGACCTGGAAGAGGGGCTAGTGTGATCAGGTGGAAGAGACTCTGTTCAGGCAGATCCTTCAAGAAATCATGAAACCTGCCTTGTTCTGTATGGACCAACCTTGGCCGTAAACTGGTACGAATAAAGGTTGGAATCGAAGTAGCAAGTCTTTCAGCCAGATCCTCATGTACCAACTCAACGGCACGTATTTGCTCTTTTGAAAAGCGTTCAGGAGACCAAAAATTGTAAGCCTGGATCTTCTTTTGAGGATCTGAGGATTTTGCGGTGGAAGAGGTTTGCGCGGGCTGCCCCATGATCTCAGCCAGATTGACTGAACCACCGCCATCCTTTTCTTCAATTTCAATGGCGCCTTTAAGTAGGGCATCAATTTCTGATTGACTGAGCATATCTCTCCGTATTATTCAACAACGAACTCAGTGAAGTACACAGAAAGAACGTGATAATCAGGCATTCTTTGCATAATTAAATTCGAAAGTTCCAGCCTTAAATTTTCTTTCCCTTGAGCCGTATACAGTTCTTCGAATGTTTTTGTGGATATTTGAGTGATGATGGCATCTTCGATAACAGGTAGTTTATTCGTTACTTCTGCCGTAAATTCAGTGGTATAGGCTGTTTTTTCTTCAATCGGCATTTCGAAGTATGTGGATTCGTTTGGTGCAAGCTCGATCACAATAGTTATGCGGATATACTTTCTACCGGAAGGATCGGACAAATTAATGATTTTTGTGCCAGTATTTACCATGATGCCTTCACCTGGCACGTATTCATGATTTGATTCGACATGGGGCGCTTCAGTCGCTCCAGGCGTACCTTCTAATGGAACCATAGGTGTTGGGTAATTATATTGAAGGTAAAACGGCTTGGGCAGATCATCTGGTGCAAAAATGATATATGCGGCGGCAACCCCAGTAAGAGAAAAGATACCCATAAGCACAAGGGCAAAGATCTGCAATATTTTTGGAAGGATAGAAGTTTTTTTGGGATTTTCCATTTTTATTTTCCCTTTTTACGGTAGAGATGTTCCAACTGTGATGCTGCTAGAGGTATCAGGATAAATAATTGCAATTTCAGCCCGCCCATTCATGGCTCGATGATCTTCAGAATCATTCGGAAATATAGGATCATATTCGCCTCTACCCGATACTGTAATTCTTGTTGGGTCTATTCCTGCGTTTATCAGATATTGGGCTACTACCATCGCTCTCCCCATGGATAATTCAAAACTGTTTGCATATTTTGGATCAATGGAAGGGGTGTTGTCAGTATGTCCTGTAATTCTTATATCATTATTAATGGTCTTTAACATCATTACGATACTATCCAAAACTGGATATGCCTGTGGATACAGAGTTGCGGTACCTGGATAAAAGACCAGATTTTCACTTAATGATATCAAAACCCCTTCAATGTTGGTTTGAACACTCACACCTTGTCCAATATTCATTTGGCTCAACATTGAGGATAACTGGTTAGCCACATCTTCAGATTGAGGAGGTTTCTGAGGCATACCTGGGATGACGATAGGATCTGGTTCACTATTTGGGTCACTACTACCGCCGGATGAACTGATGGAACTTGAAACGACCTTAACCGCACCACCTGCAGAAAAGGCAGCTCTCATGCTCTCGGCTAATATTTTATACTTGGTGACATCAACCTGACTGATCGAGTAGAGCACCACAAAGAGTACGAAAAGCAGAGTGATGAAATCAGAATAACTGACCAGCCAACGTTCGTCGCCGCCAGCATGTTCTTCTTCGTGCCCACCGCCTCCATGTCCACTCATCGGTAATCCTACGCTTTCTCGGTTGCCGGAGCCGATGTTGATTTTTTCTTACCATCCTCTGTTTTTACTTCTTTAGGAGGTAGGAATGCGTTTAATTTTTCACGTACGATACGAGGATTCTCTCCGGCTTGTAATGCCAAAATTCCTTCCATGAGTAAGTAGCGGTAATGCACTTCTTGTTCACTTTTTGCTTTTAAACTATTTCCAAAGGGAATAAAGATCAGGTTGGCAAACAACAAGCCCCAAAGAGTGGCCAAAAACGCGCCAGCAATGGCTTCAGCCAATTTTTCAGGATCGTCCAACATTTTTAAAGCATTCATCAATCCCATAACGGTACCAATGATACCGAAAGTAGGTGAGAAGCCGCCAGCTGCCGCAAATGCGCCAGCTCCTTTTTTATGTCGAGTGCGCAAATTCTCAATATTTGTTTCAAGAATGGATCGTACTTGCGCAGGGTCCACACCATCCACCACCAACATAATTCCTTTTTGGAGGAAGGGATCTGTGATTTTTTTACTTTCCTCTTCAAGCGCCAACAAACCCTCACGGCGGGCTTTATCAGCCATTTTTGTAAGCAGTTCTATTGCTTCGCTTGGGTTGTTTTTCTTTTGTTTGATCGTTTCGGCAACTAATTTGGGTAATGTGGCAAAGGTTTTTGTACCAACTGAGATGGCGGTTGCAGAAAGTGAACCTGCAAAAATTAACAAGATCGCTTGAGGAACAGAGAATAGTTCACCTGGTGTTCCACCATCAAGAATTAGCACAACTACCACAGTACCGAAACCGACAACTAAGCCAAGAATTGTTGAAAGGTCCATTAATCCTCTTTATGCTCTGATTTTAGAAATTGTAGAAGAGCATCTCCGCGTACCATTTTTTGATACTCAATAAAAAGATCGCGTATTTCATCTGCTGAATTTTTTACCAAGATTTTATAGTCGGTGGTGAGTGTTATTACTGTATCAGGTGTATGTTCAATAGACCTGATCAATTCAGGATTTATGTAAAGAGTGGTTCCATCAAATCTGGTGACAAGTATCATCGCAGTTATCCGTTTATTAAATAAATTAACCCAAATGTTTTGCATAACTCTACCATGGCTAATGGCTTTATCCTGTAAATTGATCGTGAAAGCGATGTTAAGAGAAGCTAAAAAAAATATTATCGGTTGCTTTACAAAAATCCTTAGTGTTTTTCCGTTTTAGCTTTTCAGGGATTATTGGATATAATAATATGTAATTGATTGAGTGGTGTAATTTTATATTCTATTTTGGTTATGTCTTTCATTTTTTAGTTGATTGGAAAACATGATTTTTTTGCAAAACCACAAGATTATTTGCAATCGAACAACATAGCATCTTGGAGGGTTTTTATATGGAACAGGCTAATATTCTCGTTATTGAAGATGATGACATTGTATCTAGAACCATCGAACGTTGCTTAAGACGAGAGAATTACAAGGTAGCCATTGCTAATTCAGGAGTTGAAGGTTTACAGGTCGCGCATAAGCGGGTGCCTGATCTTGTGATTTTAGATGTGATCATGCCAGGAATGGATGGGTATACCGTTTGCAGGGAAATGCGAGCTGATCCTATTTTGGTTAATGTACCAATTCTTTTTTTAACAGCCAAAACTAAAGATGAGGATAAAATTACAGGCTTTAATGCAGGTGCTGATGACTATCTTGGAAAGCCTTTTAATCTTGATGAACTGACTTTAAGGGTTCGTGCGATTATACGAAGAACCGCAGGTTCCAATTCCATTAAAGAGCAAAATCAGAACGCAAAATCCTTTTCTTTTACAAACCTGTTTTCAAGGGGTAAGGGGAATCAAAAAGAGAACAAGGGTGAAGAGAAAACAGCAGCAAATACTCATTGTATCCAAATACAAGGGTATATTCTTGATACTAAAACATATGAATTAGCCATTCCCGGTCATGGAAAAATTCGATTAACTCCGATTCAATATGATCTTTTATATCATCTGATGAGTCACCCTGGCGAGATTTTTTCACCGAATAGGTTATTAGACGAAGTCTGGGATTATCCATCAGATACTGGAAGCCCAGATCTTGTTCGAGTTCACATTAAAAACCTGAGAGAACGAGTCGAAATCGATCCTCATTTGCCTGTTTTTATTGAGACAGTTCCTGGATACGGTTACACAATTAGAGCGGAACATTCATAATTCTGACAGCAAGATTCCGATGACTCTTGATCTTTCGAAATTTGAGGCGATTTCAAATCTTGATACTGTGATTAGCAACGCGGATTCCATCAAGAGCGTTGTTAAAATTGGTTTATCTGCCTTGTTGGAAATTCTAAGAATTGAGAGTGGGGGAATTTTTATTCCAAAAAATTACCGAAAAAGAGAACCTTTATGGTTTTCTTTGAACCCAATTTCTTTTTGGGTTGATGATTATAAAAACATTTCTCCTCAATTACTTTATGAAGTAACCAACTTCGTTGAAGGTAAATCAAGAGAGAGAACAATTTACCACGGCAATAAGTTCATACTTATTCCATTTTATTGGAAACTTGAAATTCAGGCTGTTCTGATTCTTGAGCCTGGCCAATTTGATGATATTGATCAAAGAGTAATCCAACTTGCCGGCAATATCATCGCCAGAGAGATCTATTTTCATCAAACTCAAAGCACAACAATCAGCAGCGAGCAATATCTAACGACTTTGAGGATCATTTCTGCCACTCAAAGCTCAGAACTAAATCTAAATGATGTGCAATTATGGATCTTAAAAGGGATAAAAGACACCTTTAAAGGCGAATTGGCAGGATTGGTATTAACTGACGCAGAGAACCCCAATATCGCCCAAAAAAAGATGGTTGATAGTGGGTCCGAATGGTTGATCAATGACACAATCCGATTTGAAAAAGGAATCCTAAAAAACTGTGTTGAGAAGGGTGCCTTTTATCAGGTGGTTGATGTTCTTTCAGACGCCGAGTTTGATTATGAAACTGATTCATGCCGCGATCTGACAAAAAGATCCATGATCTGTTCACCTATCATTGTGAATTCGCGTACTGTTGGAGTCGTCACCATATACAATTCTCCACATACTCCTCTCGATTCATTTGACCAGGGATTGTTGGTTTCTTTGACTACATCTCTTGCGAACTCTATTTATAACAATCAATTGATTCAACAATTAAAAATCGCCAATGCCGATCTAGAGGCCAGCGGGTGGGAACTATTAAACTCTCGAAATACCCTGAGGGCATTATTTGACAGTATACCGGCATCTTTTTATATTATTGATCGCAATTATTTTTTGGTGGCGGTAAACCGCAGTCGTGCGACACGAGCGGGGATTGCACCCAACCAATTGGTTGGAAAACGTTGTTTTGAAGCTTTACATCATACTAATGATCCTTGTTCTGGTTGTAAGGTAGCAGAGACTTTCTACAATTCGGCAATTACAAACCGCAATCAAAGATCATGGGGTGATAATGATACGGCCACAGAATGGGAGATCAGTACCTATCCAATTTCAGATAGTAATGACTTGGTAATTCAAGCGATTTTGCTTGAGCAAGATGTTACAGAAAAAAGGCATCTTGAGACTGAGCTGATTCAAAGTGAGAAGCTGGCCGCGGTAGGGCAGTTGGCTGCTGGAGTTGCCCATGAAATCAATAATCCTTTGGCAGCGGTTATCGCTAACGCCCAAATACTTATGCGTGATCTACCTAAGAACAAAGTAGATTGGCTTGAATCTGTTAAATTGATTGAAACTGCTGGGCAACGAGCTGGAAAAGTTGTAAAGAATCTTTTAGGTTTAGCTAGAAAAGAGTTATACGAGTTTCTCCCGATTGATCTAAATGAATCTATTCAGAATGCATTAAATTTGTTATCACATGAGCTGTTAATTCATCCAATAAAAATTCACTTTGATCAAGGCGAGAACTTCCCCAAATTAGTGGCCAGTAAAGAGAACTTGCAAAGTGTATGGATCAATATCATCATGAACGCGATTGAAGCCATTGACGAACAAGAGGGAGAGATTCTTATAAGCACTCGTTATAAAGATAGCGAATTCACAATTACGATTCGGGATAACGGCCCTGGAATACCCGAAACCCAACAAAGTAAAATATTTGAACCCTTCTTCACGACTAAGAGCCCTGTAAAAGGCACTGGATTAGGCTTATCAGTGGTTCACCGGATTATAAAGTCACATGGAGGCCGAATAATGGTAGAGAGTCAAGTGGGTAGAGGGACCCAGTTTACGATCATGCTTCCAGAAAACAAACAAAACTAGATTATAAAGATCTGGCCAATCGAAATCCGAGTGCAGGTGACACATAATCTGAAAGAACAGATTCTCGAGCAGAGCAGCGCGCCAGTTTATGTGAATAATACCAGGCTCCACCTCTAACGATACATTTGTTCTTTTGTACCTGGTCAGAATTTTCATTAAATGGGTAAGATGTCAGAAATGAACTAGTCCATTCATAGACATTTCCAGCCATATCAGTAATTCCATAAACGCTATCGCCACTTGGAGAATAGGATCCCACCTGGGTGGTGGAACGTTTTCCGCTTTCAAGTGTATTGCAACGCCAGGGGTCAAAGAAATCTCCCCAAGGGTAGAGACGTCCATCCTTACCGCGAGCGGCTTTTTCCCACTCAGCTTCGTTAGGGAGTCTAAAGGCTTTATTTAACGATTTTGATAACCAATCACAATACGCAATTGCATCTGCTTTTGAAACACCGGTCACTGGAAAATTGGCCAAGCCGTCTTCAAAATGAAACCCAATCCAATTCTTTGGAACCCTATGTCCGGTATTATAAACAAATGTGTAGTAATCAAGATTAGTGACAGGATAGATACCTAATTCATAATCGGGCAAGTTGATCAGATGCTGTGGTTGTTCAAATTGAAAAAGATCGTCCTGCCGCCATTCTTCAGCCCAATCTTCAGCTTCGACAAGTAATTCGATTTGTTCATCGCTTGTTCCCATCAGGAATGGTCCGGCTGGGATCTGAATCATATCAGGCGGTTTAACAGTTTCGGCTAATTCTTCAGGTTTTTTATTTTTTTCATCTTTATTCATTTCAGCAGCCATATTGTCCTTTAACCTGTACTTTTCAGAATGTCAGAAAATGCGCCAATAATCTCATGGATGTGATCTTCTATGTTATTACCAATCGAAAATAAATAACCGTTTTCTTCATCAGCTAAATTCAATAGTACATCCGAGATCTTTTTCTGAATTTTCTGCTGACAACTGAAACAATCCTGAATGATTAAACCATACTTCTCAAACTCTTTGTATCCTTTTCCATCATTAAGAATCCAGGGGATTTTCTTTGCCATTACTTCTAATATAGTTGTTGAAAATTCTCCTCGGGTAACCTGTGTATCCCAAAAAATCGCAAGATCAATAATGGATAGAGGTCCAGGCCAGGGAGAAGAGAGCCCTAATGGCATTTTATTCAGAATTGAATCAGGATTAATCCCAAAAAGCAGCTGTGGTTGGCCAAGAGGAAGCCATTTAACATTGGGGAAGTCTGCGCTAATTGTTTGTAGCAACATTTGCAGGTCTTCAGAAATTGGGGTGGAATTGTAAAAAAGCCCAATCACGAGTTCATCGTGTTGGATTTTCACAATATCTTGAATAACTTCCAGGTCAAAATAATCTCGTATTTGCTTAATTGGAGCTGTACTTTGCCAATGTGATTGTGATTGTAAAGAAGAAACCAGAATGCAATCCGCAAGATGAAGACCCCAACGGAACCTCTCGGTATGGTCTACTTGAGAGAGCTTTTGGTAATGTATACCCGAATAGATGTGCGCAATTGAGAACGGATTCTCAACAGTTGGAAAACACTCGCTGCAACTAAATTCATGTGTTGCAGGTATATCAACTACGACTTTTTTTCCACGAGATTTCCAATAGTTGACCAAAGTCAACATATCAAAATGGATTGATCCTTCAATCACTATGATTTGCGCAGACATACAATGAGAAATTGCGACTTTATTGTTGATATGCAGCTCAGAATATTTAACCAATACAACCTGGTGAAGGCCTGTTTTTTGAACGGCGCTATAAAACATCTTTCCCCGCCATCCGGTAGAGTTCACCTGTGGTAATTCATTATCACTGTAAATAAATACGATATGCACTTTTATTTCCTAAATATTTAACCGCTTAAGGCTGATTAAGATAAATTGAATTTATGCATTGAAGCCATTTCTCGCCAATCAATACTTCTTCTCTGGTGACAGCCAATTTTCTGCCTGCTTGACCCAGAGAGGAACGCAGTTCTTTATCTTGAACAAACTGTCTGAGATAGCTATGCCATTCATCTGCCGTCTCAGCAGTAACTCCACCGGCTTGCCATCGAATAATATCAGGCATAGGAGATGCGATCCAAGGAATGGCTTTCACACCTGCTTGCATGATCAATTCGTCAGTAGTGGTCAGATGATAAGGTGTATTAGTCAAAGGCAAAAGTAGCACGTCGATCTGACTTAAAGCATAAGACATATCTTCGTGTGGAATGGTTGGAAGAAAGATTCGTCTTGATTCATTAATGTTTTCAAATAATTTATATGTTATTGAGTCACCGCAAACCACTAAACGGGTAAGTGGAAACTCGCGAAGTACTCTGATAATTATTCTGCGATATTGTTGAACATCTTCAAAATTGCCATGAATTCCGATCAACCCAATATTTACAAAACTGCGGCTTGGAGCAGCTTTTAACCAACTTTCATTATTTCTGGACCATCCAAATGGAATCACCTCAGCTTTATATCCTGATTCGCGAATGTGATTTGCGATTGATTCGCCAGGCACAGTGATCAAATTTGAGAATAGCATTGAAGCTGTATAAGCTCGCGATTTTTCCAAGGATCCTAATCCCGCTTTGGGGTAGTCCGGATGGTTGATAGGCATATACTCAAAATCATCGTCCAAATCCAAGAGGATGGGAACATGTTTCGATGAGTACTTGACCATCTTTTCCATAAGATCAGAATGGGTGTGTGGATTAGAGGCAATGATGAGATCTGGGGATAATTGTTCAAGGTCGCTGTTTTGATTAAAAATTGTCGTTTGAATATTCTTGGCTTGGAGGGTGTTTATACAATATCGAATTCTATCGCTGATGTATTCCTGATCTGGAAGAAGGAAAAGCACGTTCTTATACTTGATCGAATTTCGATCTATTGAAACTTGATTATTATCTGTACTTTTTTGATTATTTTGCCTGTAGACCGCTGGAGTTTGTATTAATTGGGAGATGCTTTCCTGCAAAGCTTGAAGCATATTTACTAAATCAAACCTTCGATCGTTACGAGCCTGCCTGATGTTCAATTCAATTAATGCGGGGAGTAAAGAATCGATCTGATCAAGATGACTGGCAACCATTTCCGCTGGGTTTTCATTATGAACAATATTATTTAATAAGTTTGCGGCGGTTTCAATCTCAGAATCCGAAATTGGATTTTCTCTGCCTGTAATCTCTTGTAATAATTTTGATACTGACTCTGAATCTGTTGGGATTTCTGCTGATGAGTTGGATTTATGTTCAGAGGCGGATAATTTCAACCTACGCTGAATGATTATATTGTCGGGATCAAGAGACAAGGCTTTTTCATATAGTTTTTCAGAGGAAGGATAATCCTCAGTAGCCAAATACAAATCGCCCAGTAACATATACGCTTCAATGTCATCGGGGTATTCAAGTAAAATTTCCTTATAAACCTTCACAGCCTCTTGAAAATCACCCTTTTCGAGATAGGAGAGGCCGATTGATTTCAATTTTTCCAAATTATGTTCAGAAATTTTCATGCCTTTGTTTTCCATCAGTAATAGAGACATCATAGTCCTCAAAATGTGTCGAAAACCCAATCCGATTATCGAATCTATTCGACCAAAACCTAATTTATCAGAAAAAACTATCCGGGGTAATAAAAGTCTTCTGAAGCCTGCGTAAAGTAATAGTAAAGTTCGAAAAGCAATTTCATTACAGTGGTATGAGTAAAATAATCAGGAAGTTTATTCCTGATGAAATCATATTGAGAATTTTTTACAATTAGTTTACTGAGTGTTTCATTAGTTGATCGTAGAATGATGAACATGACAAATACGATAGGTTTTAATTCAAATCCTTTAGTAATTAATTCTGCCAATATTGGAGATTCTTTATCAAAAAATAAGCAAGTATCTAGCAATGAATTTTCCAACTTGCTTTCAATGATGATGTCTTCTCAAACTTCCTTATCAGGATCCAGCAATTCAAATGGAGCGATAGATTTATCATCGTTGATCATTATTCTTATTTCCAAGCTTTTCAGTGATAAGGCCACCGAAGATCCTTCGACTCTTTTAATTAAGTCACCAAATGGAACGCCATTAAATGGGATGATTACTCAAGAAAGCCACCCAGGGCACGTTGCATTGGATTTCGGTGTACCTATTGGCACATCGGTTCATTCCACTATGAGTGGAAAAGTAACCTATGCTGGATGGAACAATGAAGGATATGGAAATCTTGTGATTGTTGAAAACGGTCCTTATAAAACCTACTATGCCCACCTTTCAAAAATTCCAGTGTCTATTGGACAAATAGTAAAGGAAGGATCAATTATCGGACTGTCAGGAAATACTGGAAATTCCACAGGACCACATTTGCACTATGAGGTCAGAAAGAACGGCTTGGCGGTTGATCCCGCTACCACCATATGAGATAAGTTGAAGGATTAATGCATTGTTACCGATCTTTTTATCTGAGGTTTACACTTAATCGACTGTGAAAGTGATAAAGTATTCATATCTATTCTTGTTTAAAATAATTTAATCATAGAAAGAATTGAACCATGCCCTTTGACATTAGCGAAGATGAGTTACCAATTTTTCAGGCCGAAACAGAAGACCATCTAACAATACTTGAAGACGGATTAGTTCGTCTAGAGCAGAATGATCGCGACCCTGAATTGTTACAAGCGCTCTTCAGAGCTGCACATACCATTAAGGGCACTGCTGGGATGATTGGTCATAAACGCCTTGTTGAGATTACGCATGTACTTGAGAATGCTTTTGATGCTGTCAGAAAAAACCAACTTTCCATTTCCACAAATCTGATTAATTTGTGTCTGGAAACGGTTGATATTTTACGGTCACTAAGAGATGAAGTCATTACAGGCGAGACTTCTGCGGTGGATGTTCCACAAATGATCGAGACTTTTAAAAACTTCCTGGATTCTGCAATGGATCCGTCTCGTGCTGGGAAAATTGAACCAGAGAGAGAACCAGCCAAGATAGAGATCAAGAAAGCGGAAAAAACACCAGCGAAGAAAATACCTGTCGCAAAAGAAGAAAAAAAACCAATTGTTGATCAATCGAGCATAAATCAAGCCAAAATTCAAATACAAGCAGACATCTCTCCAAGTAGCGTGGCTTCAGCAGCCAGGGCATTTCAGATTCTCATGGTTTTACAGTCCTCAAGCGAAATTATTGAACTGATTCCTAGTCAGAAGGAGATCGAAAGCGCCGCTCCGGTTGGGCATTTATCGGCATTGATCGTTCCTAAGAAAACAATCACCGTGATATCGAAGGAATTGCGAGATATTCCGGAAATTGATCGTTTGGTGATTCAAGATGAAGTGATTTCTCTTGTTGAACCTGCGGTAATTGCAGAAATCACAAAAAGTGAAGAAAATAGCGAGCTTGAGTTTTCGCGGCTGGGAGAATATTTACTCTCTAAGGAATTGATTTCCTCAAGCGATCTAAAATCAGCATTGGAAAAACAAAAAAGCTATCCTCCCGAAAGCGCGCCTCTATTGGGTCAAGTGATTGTTTCCATGGGGTTGCTAGCCCAAAATGTCGTTGACCAAGCCATCGGTGAGACGATGAATCAGAAACGCTCGGCATTGATGGCCGGGGCAGAGGGTGGAAAAGCTGGCGATCACCTTATTGACCGAACTGTGCGAACCAGTGTTGAGAGGCTTGATGCATTGATGAACCTGGTGGGTGAATTGATAACCGATCGGAATCGGCTAATAAAAATCCATTCGGCTTTTGAAAATGAATTCAGAGGAAACGAGAACACAAATATTTTAGCTGAAGCGGTTGTCCATATAGGCAGGATCACTGATCAACTTCAAGAAGAAGTGATGCACATACGCATGCTTCCTGTGGCAAATGTATTCAAAAAATTTCCGCGCATGGTCAGAGATATGGCTCAGAAGGTTGGTAAAGAAATCGATCTCGTTATTCGCGGACAAGAAACTGAACTAGATCGATCTGTAATTGAAGAAATTAATGATCCATTGATTCACTTGATCCGGAATTCGGTGGATCATGGAATTGAACCTCCGGATAAGCGAGTTGACGTTGGTAAAGAACCACGCGGCACAATAATATTGTCAGCGCGCCATGATCAGGGTAGGATCGTGATCACAGTGGAAGACGATGGCGGTGGAATTAATACGGAAAAAATTAAGGCTGCATCTGTTAGAAAAGGGTGGATCACACAAGCTGAAGCCGATAGTATGTCGGATGAAAAAGCCATTGATTTGATATTCGAATCAGGTCTTTCTACTGCTGAGAAGGTTAGTGACATATCGGGGCGTGGGGTTGGCATGGATATCGTGCGTAGCAATATTGAACGCCTGAATGGCTCTATTTTGGTTGATTCAGAAGCAGGAAAAGGTTCACAATTCCAAATTATTTTGCCCTTGACATTGGCAATTGTGCCAACTTTATTGGTAAAGGTGGAGGGCTCAATATTTGCAATTCCACTGGTAACGGTTGTAGAAACACAACGCCTAACCGAACAATCCTTCCAAACCGTAAATGGCAGGTCTGTCGTCGTTCTTAGAGAGAAAATTATTCCATTGATTAAGCTGGCAGAAGTATTTGATTTAGTGAATCCAGATCATGCGCCAAAGTACTCTTATATTGTTGTTGTAAAAACCAGTAAACAAGAGGTGGGAATCGTGGTTGAGCATCTGGTTGGTGAAGAAGAAGTAGTGGTTAAATCTTTTGGACAAATCATTGGTGATATTCCCGGTATTTCGAGTGCGGCAATCTTGGGAGATGGGCAAATCGCGTTAATTGTTGATGTACAAGGCTTAATAAAAATTTCTTCAATAAGATAAACAAGGAAAATATGACTGATTTAAAAGCCATTTTTACTGAAGAGTTTGTTGAATTATTGTTAAAGATTTCAAAAGAAGGCATTGAGAACGCCGCAAAAGGCTTTTCCGGTATGCTTGGAAAAGAGTTCGTTGTTGCGAAATCATCAGTAAAGCTAGTTAAATTGCTGGATATTCCAAAAATGCTGGGAGGGCCAGAAGACGAAACAGTAGCCATCTATTTGAAATCTGAAGGGACTATCGCTGGACAAATGATGTTGGTTTTACCATTTGATAAAGCCATGGTTTTGGTGGACATGATCATGGGACAAGATATAGGCACCACTGAAGCATTAGGTTCAATGGAGAAATCAGCCTTGCAGGAACTTGGAAACATCACAGGAACCTATTTCTTAAACTATGTATCTGATAACACGGGCAGTTCAGTTCGGCCAACACCACCGGCTGTAATGGTAGATATGTGTGCTGCGATTTTGGATATTGTGATTGCGACTGCTGGACTTGAAAATGATGAAGTGTTGATGTTGGACGCTGATTTCAAACATGGAGATCTCTCAACAGAAATTCAATTTTGGGTAATTCCAGATCCGAATACTATTCTGGCTTATGGAGCAAAATAATTATTGTTATGGAAACGAGTGTCGGCGTCGGATTAGGCGAAATAGCGGTAAGTCAAGATAAAAACGAAGTTCTGGTCGCGTTTGGTCTGGGATCTTGTGTTGGTGTTGGAGTGTACGACCCAGTAAAAGGTGTGGCTGGATTGTTACATGCAGTTTTACCCGAACCTCTCAACGGTTCTGACCAGGAATCGACAAAATATGTTGGAAATGGAATTAAGAAATTACTTGAGGAGATGACAACGAAAGGTGCGGTCAAGGAGAGACTGATAGTTCGCATAGCCGGAGGCGCAAATATGCTTACATCCCCCGGATTATCAAAGTCTTTTGATATCGGAAATAGGAACATAGCCATGGCTACTCGAATATTGGAGTCGTTAAAAATAAAAATAGTTAACCAAAATGTTGGCGGTAACATTGGTCGCACATTCAGGGTCTATGTTATTGATGGAAAAATGACGATCAGAATGATCGGTGAAAAAGAAAATGTTTTCTGATAAACAATAAGGAGTGAATAGGATGACAAAGATTTTGGTTGTAGATGATGCAGAATTCTTACGAGTACGAATTTCAAAAATGCTAGTGGGGGATGGCTATGAAGTTATTGAAGCAGAAAATGGCTTATTGGCATTAAATGCCTATAAAAGCCAAAAACCGGATGTCGTTTTGATGGACATTACAATGCCAGAAATGGATGGATTAACTGCTCTTCGTGAAATCCTGGCTGTTGATTCAAGTGCGAAGGTTGTCATGCTCACGGCTCTTGGCCAGGAGTCGGTAGTATTAGAAGCGATCAAATCAGGAGCGAAAGATTTCATTGTCAAACCATTTGAGCGCGAAAGGGTCGTAGGAGCACTTCAGAAACTGGTGGGATGATCATGGCTATGGATGAGCAAAATCGGAGTTTAGAAGGCAAGAAAACCATCAAAGTCATGGTGGTTGACGATTCTGCATTCATGAGGTTCACAATTACTAAACATTTGAACCTAACTCCAAATATTCAGGTGATTGCGACTGCCCGAGATGGCAAAGAGGCATTGGAATTGCTCGAGAAATTTCATCCAGATGTGATCACGCTTGATGTAGAAATGCCTAGATTAGATGGCTTATCCACATTGAAAGAAATAATGGCTACTCATCCATGCCCTGTGATCATGTTGAGTAGTCTAACGAAGGAAGGGGCATCAGAAACAATTCGGGCTTTAACCTTGGGTGCGGTTGATTTTGTCGCCAAACCTGAGAATAAGGTCAATATTTCTGAAGTCATGGAAGAAGTTGTTGCCAAAATTGTCAGAGTTGGTACTTCGAAAGTTGTCACTTTTCCAATTATTAAGCCAAGAGAAGTGGTCAAAGTTGAAAACAAAGTTGTTCGCCCAATGACCGATCGAGACAAAGTTTTGATCATAGGTTCATCAACAGGCGGCCCCAGGGCTTTGAATACAGTTGTTCCAGAACTCGAGAAAATTCCGGCAGCAGTTTTGATCATTCAACATATGCCAGTCGGGTTTACACACTCTCTTGCTGAACGGCTGGATTCTGTCTCAAAGTTAAAGATCAAAGAGGCTGAACCCGGTGATCAATTGGAAGTTGGCAAAGCCTTGTTAGCACCAGGTGGTTTTCACATGGTATTGGATTCTGACAAACGGATTGCATTAAACCAAAATCCAACGGTTCATGGAGTCCGGCCTGCTATCGACGTTACCATGTTCTCGGTGGTTCAGCATTTTGGTAAAGCCGTTATTGGGGTAATTCTAACTGGCATGGGTGTTGATGGAACAAGTGGTTCTACATTAATTCACAGTTCAGGTGGACACATCTTTGCTGAACACGAATCCTCTTGTGTAGTTTGGGGTATGCCGAGAAGTGTCACTGAGGCTGGAGTAGTAGATACAATTTTGCCTTTGAATGATATGGCAGACGGTATTATGGATTATTTTAAGAAATCTTGAAAGATTGGTACTCCATGGAACAAGAAACCTACTTGAAGATCAAATCAACGGTTAAGAAGATGCTCGATATTGATTTAAGTGGTTATAAAGACGAGCAGATGAAACGTCGCCTGGATTCATGGATTATCAGGATGGGCGATAAAAGTTGGGATGATTATTTTTCAAGATTAAAAGAACAAGAAAAAGAATTAGCCAGATTACGAGATTACTTGACGATTAACGTCACTGAATTCTTCAGGGATATTGATCGCTGGAACTCGTTACGAACGACTGTATTACCTTCCTTGATCAACAATGCGAAAAACAGAAGAGATCCAAATCGAGTGATCAACATTTGGAGCGCCGGATGTTCGATCGGAGCTGAACCCTATACGCTTTTAATGATCATGGAAGAAATGAATCTCGATATACCTTTTAAAATTATTGGCACTGACCTTGACCGTGGAGCATTGGATAAAGCCAGAGCGGGTGGCCCTTTCAGACAGGATGAGGTTAAGAATGTAAGTGACAAACAGTTGAAGCATTACTTTAAAACGGATACCGCCCCCTTCTTTATTAAAGAAGAACACACAAGGAAGGTCATTTTTCGAGAGAAAAATTTGATCACTGATCCTTATGATAAAGATTTTGACCTGATTGTTTGCCGAAATGTAATTATCTATTTTACAACCGAGGTAAAAGCACTGCTCAACCAAAAATTTCAAGAAGCATTATGCCCCACCGGTGTCCTCTTCTTGGGTGGCACTGAAATTATTTCTAGACCAAACGATTTTGGCCTGAAGAATATGGGTATATCCTTTTATCAGAAGATTGATGGGCAGAAAAAATGAGCATAAGTATTGATGAGCTTGTAAACCAGGTAGGCAATCTTCCGCCGCTACCACAAGCGGCTCAGAAGGCATTAGAGTTAATTCGAGATCCAAAATCCAATATGTTGAGCATTTCGGATGTATTGGCAAAAGACCAGGTTTTAACAAGTTTGATTTTACGTATGGCTAATTCAATTTATTATGGATTGACTTATCCTGTCTCCACTGTACAGCAGGCTGCTGTAGTTTTGGGACAAAAAACCATTCAATCCATTATCCTGGCAGCATCAGTGGCTCCATATCTTGAAAGACCAATCCCTGGATACGGCTTGGATAGGGGAGAATTGTGGAGGCACTCCATTGGTATTGCAGCTGGAGCGCGCATCATAGCTGAACCTTTTGGTCGCGAAGTGTCTGAAACTGCATATCATGCCGGATTATTATGTGACATTGGTAAACTCGCGTTCGAGTTCCTTCTAAGAAAAGAAAACTTGAAATCAGCTAATTGGAAATCCCTATCATTCGAAGATCTTGAAAATAAATACTTCGGGGTTAGTCACGCAGATTTAGGAGCTGAAATAGCCAAGCGTTGGAGAATGGCTGATCCGATCATCAACGCAATCAAATTCCATCACGCTCCACACCTTGCGGGTGAAGACGATTTGATAGCTTCTGCAGTGCATATCGCTGATGCAGCTATGATGATGATGGGAATAGGCATCGGTGTGGATGGTTTGCAATATCAATTAGATGATTTTGCGGTTGACAAAGTAAAATTTGACAAGCAAAAGATGGATGTTTTAATTTCGAGAATCAGCGAGTATGTCTCTGAAGCCGAAATATTCATTGGTTTAAAAAGATAGGCAATCATAATTGAAGGTAAAGGTCGGAGGTGAATTTTCATGAATGTAAAATTTTTGAACCCATTTGTAGACGCCGCGGCTGAAGTTCTGAAAGCTGAAGCTAAAGTAAATATTTCAAAAGGCACTTTAACTCTGCAAAAGTCAGCGCTTACAACAGATGAAGTAACCGTTTTGATCAATTTGATCGGTCAAGTGCAGGGAGTAGTTTTATTTGGTCTTTCAGAAAGTCTCGGTATGAAGCTTGTGTCAAAAATGATGGATCAAGAGTTTACAAAATTTGATAACCTCGCACAAAGTGGAGTTGCGGAACTTGGAAACGTAATTTCTGGTCGCGCAACAGTTTTGCTGTCAGACGCCGGATATCAATCGACGATTTCACCCCCAACCATGATTACAGGTAAAGGGGTTCAGATTTCAACGCTTGATTTTCCAAGGATCGTGGTTCCATTGACATGTGAATTTGGAGATATGGTGATTCACTTGGCCCTGCGAGAAAGCCAGGCTGGTGAATGGAATGATAATTTCGTTCCCTTGATAAAAGAAGCTGTTCAAAAACAATAAATGTGGGAATGAGGAAATCATGAATGTAAAATTTTTAAATCCATTTATTGAAGCCGCTTTTGAGATCTTAAAAGCAGAAGCTGGAATTAGTCCAACAAGGGGCAGCCTTGGACTTGAGCAAAGTGAATATATTACGGATGACATCACAGTTATTCTTGCTTTGGTTGGTGCGGTTGAAGGTACTGTCTACTACGGCATGTCAAATGACACAGCGATTAAACTGGTATCAAGGATGATAGGTGAGAACGTTACCACTTTTGATAGTCTTGCGCAAAGTGGGATTGCAGAGTTGGGAAATGTGATCACGGGCAGGGCTAGTGTGAAATTATCCGCCGCGGGTTATGAAGCGACAATATCTCCACCAACCCTGCTATTGGGAAGAGGTGCCACGATTTCTACGTTAGATTTTGCGAGAATTGTGGTTCCTGTGTTGTTTGATGAAGTTGGTGTAAATATCCATCTTGCTTTACGTGAAGGCAAGTCGCATGGACAAACCACAGCTCAAATCCCTGTTCCTGCAAAGCCAGAAGTATCTACACAATCTTAAACAAGGATTTGGAGAGAATCATGAGTACTCAATTGGTGGTTTTTAAACTTAATGAAGAACAATTTGCTGTTGAAGTTGGATCGGTAGAATCGATTATTAAGCTTCAGACCATCACGAAGATTCCTCATGCCCCAGAATTTGTTGTTGGTGTGACAAACTTACGTGGAAACATTGTGCCTGTCATTGATCTTGAGTTGCGTTTGAGCTTATCCCGTGTGGATCCAGGTATCGATACCAGAATTGTGGTTGCTCTGATAAAGGACCAGAAAATTGGGATGGTCGTGGATGCTGTTTCTCAAGTGGTTGAAATTGATGACTTGCAAATTGAGCCTACGCCAAAAATATCTACCTCAATAGACTCCACCTTTATAAAAGGAATTGTCAAGATAGACGATAACCTAATCATATTGCTTGATCTAGATAAAGTTTTTGAGGATGTAGCTAAGTAAGCAGTAGCACTACTTAATAATTCCGCCACAAGCAACCGAGTCAATTGGATGGGTCCCACGGCTTTCTTTCCAATCTCGGTTGTTTATTTTTATCTTGCATACAACGGTGCCTGTTTGTGATGGATTACTAGCAGTCAAATATACTTGCTCTCCAACAGGAAGATTCAGTGTCTTAATAAATGGGGTCGTATAAATGGCGGCTTCTGTTGTATTGCCTGTACTATTAGTGTAAATGATTTGGGCATAACCACCAGAAGCTTCCACCTGATAAGTAACTTGACGTAATTCACCTTCAGCGGAAGATTGATTTCGCAAAATCCAGACACCGATAATAGCCGCGATGATACCTATTACGATGAGGATTCCAATCCATGTGGAAGAACGTTGTCCGGATTGATCTGAAAGGGTCATAAGGCTCCACCTATTCTAAAGATAAATAAAGTATAGTATAAAGCGAATATTTTACAATATCGCCAGTTTTTGAAAAATGCCTTAAAATAAAAAAATCCTCTGTACGAGGATTTTTTTGGTTCGAGCGGGAGCGACGGGGTTCGAACCCGCGATCTCGGCCTTGACAGGGCCGCATGTTAGCCGCTACACCACGCCCCCGAACGATAAGAAGTTTACCACACACGAAAAATTGAGTCAAGAAGTTTTTTGAAATTGTTAGAAGAATATCTTTAACAATTTCAAAGCTTTTTGTTTCCAGGGCAAGCGATGAGATACGCCCGATCCACCGGAGAGATGGTTTTTGTTTTCAAGATACCAGTGGTAATTGCGAATCAGAGCGTCTTTATTCGAATAGATTGGTTTGAAATCAATTTGCTTTTGAGCCTTCTCAATGGATACAAAGGACTCTTTTGAGGCAGTTTCGTATATCCATGGATACAGCGGGGAAAGTTTTAATACTTCGAGAATTTTCAAAGCGAGAATTACTGGTTTAGCAGGAAATGGAATGATCTTTTTTCCAAAACCGGCTTCATCCAGTACTGCTTGATAGTCGTTTTTCATCGTTGAAAAGATTTCAGCACCAACGTTAAAAGTATCATTGACCTTGGTTTCTTCCAGGGTCATGCAATTATGGATTGCCTGGCACAAATCCGCCACATCCAGTAATTGATATAAGTTGTTTCCGGAGCCAATATTTGGAAAATTCTTGCCATCGCTGGCCCATTCATAGAAGATCGCAAACACACCCAGGCGTTCGGGACCCACAAACGATTTTGGTCGAAGAATGGGAACACACAAGCCCTTTTCGCGATAAGACCTGCAGATCTCTTCCGCCTTTACTTTGGCTTCTCCATAAGGGCCAACTCCATATACCCTATCAGTTTCAAATAGCGGGTGATGATCAGGAACCCCGTAAACCGCGGTTGAAGAAATGTGAATGAAGCGTTTTACCCCATACTGGAGCGCTTGTTCAAGAACGTTATTGGTACCCACCACGTCCGTGGTGTAGATATCTTCAGGAGTATACAAGGGGAGAGCAGCAGCGGTGTGAATAACAATATCAGCGCCTTTCATGCATTTTTTCAAGGCTTCTTTGTCACGGATATCCCCTTGCAGAAAATCGATCTTGTTCCTTTCTGGGTACTCAAAATCAACAAGGTCTATGCCGGCAATATCGGTATATCCTCGCTCCAATAAATATCGAACAAGATTAATACTTAAGAATCCACTAATTCCGGTGATAAAAATTCGCATTTAATTACTCCATGCTTGAAAGTTGAAAAAGATTAATTTGCGCCTGAAAACCAATTTTCACTGGAGCGATCCCAAGAAGAAATCTCATCCGGTGAAAACCAAATTGATATTTCGATTTCAGCATTTTCCATGGAATCAGAAGCATGTGTCAGATTTCGACTGGTAGATAAACCATAATCATGACGGATCGATCCTGGAGTCGCTTCAAGAGGGTTTGTGCTTCCCATTGTCTGTCTAACGGCAGCTATCGCGTTAGGTCCTTCCAACACTAAAGCCACCACGGGGCTGCTGGTAATATACCTGATAAGTCCTTCGTAAAAAGGTTTTCCAAAATGAACTTTATAATGTTCCCTTGCAAGAGCTTCAGAAACCTTAACAAATTTCATGGCTGCGATCTTTAAACCACGATTTTCGAATCGGGAAATAATCTTTCCAACTAAATTCCGTTGAACACCATCTGGCTTGATTAATACTAAAGTTCGTTCCAATTTTTAACTCCAAATTGTTTAGGATGCGAGTGATTGAACAAGCAAAGACTCAGCTTTTTCATAAGCTGAGAGCGCATCAGCGAGTCGATCATGCTTGACGTAAAGATCACCAATGGCCTGCCAATACTCAAAGTTATTTTCATTCATTTGTTGCTGTGATGTAACGCGCTCGATGGCGAGATCTAGATCTTCACCGTCATCAATCAATTTGTTAACCAGGCCTTCCATTTCACTAAACACGTGAGGCTCGAGAGTTTCCGTAACTACTTCTTCGGAATCAATCTTCTCAGATGGAAGTGTTTCAACTTCCTGTGTTGGGGATCCATCGAGTTGATCTTCCGACTCAAATATTGAGTGGGCATTTGAATCCTTATCCATTTCAAGAGATTCAAGAGGCTGCCAATCTTGAATAGATTCTTCAAGTTCATTAAAACCATCAGCTACGGCTTCTTCTTTTTGGGGAGAAATGATTTCTTCAGCTTGAGGAGTTTGGATTGATGTGGAGCTAAACTTCTCCTCTTCCTTGAGACCCCTTAACCAGTCAAGAAGCTCGTCGTTGGTTTGCTGAGAAATTGCACCCTGATCCAACGATTCCACAGATGCAGAAACATGTTCTGTAGTCTGTTCATTAAGATCCACTTCTTGACCAGGATCATTGATTCGATCAGCAAGGTCGAAAGAAGGTAAAGGTCCAGTCTTGGCCGCGTGTTCGTCCGTCTCAGCATTCAGTGAAGGGTTGGTCAAGAGAACAGATTTTACCCAATCTGGTACGGTATCTTCTGAAGCATCAGATCCGGATTCTATGACAGAGTCAACGGTTGTTTCAGAGGATTGTTCTTGATCGAGGGTAAGGTCAATTTTCTCCCAACCATTGTCGAGATTGGCAGGATTCTCAAAAGTAGGATCAGAAATTCGATCCATAAATGAAGATTCAGCCTCATTTGTTTCGGCAACTGCAGTTGCCTGGTTAGAGATATCGAATGCAGCATTATCAGTAATCGTTTGTTCTTGAGGTTCAATATCTGTTTGAAGGTTTCTAAGCCAATCTGGAAGATCATCAGCCTTATCAGATGGTTGTGTGGTTTCACTATCAAGGTTTTTAAGCCAATCTGGCAAATCTTGATCTGAATTTACTTCAGTATTGTCATTTGTTTTTTCTTTAGATAGCCAGTCTGCCGGTATCGATTGTTCAGAAAAATTATCTTTCTCTCCATTATTCATTTCGTCCATTTTTCCCTCTTTCATTTCTGAAAATAACAGCGAAAGATCTTCAAGCGTAGATTCATCGGTTTCGTTGGTGGCGTATGCGCTTGAATCCGTTTTACTTATAGTTCCTTCGGGCAAAACGGATCTATTGATCGAGATAAGAGTATTATCGGGAGAAATACCTGATAATTGACCGTTTAGGGGGGCATCTGTGATACTTAGGATGTCATCTTGTTGTGAATCTGGCTCCGTCCAAACCTGATTGTTTTGAAAAGGTTCCACATCTTTTCCAGGATCATACAACTCAATTAGGATATGCTCATCCGCAATTTCTTGAGTGGTGAAGGGAGATTGAGCAAACTCAAAATATGGATCGATGGTTATCAACCTTTTACGACAGATGGTTGATCCTTCAATGTTATTTTCATCCAAATAGATCTGATACAAAATAAGATTTGCTTCATAACAGAAAGGAATTCGATCAACCAAGGATTGGCAGATCTTTTTGCATTCATTTTTATCACCTGACAAGAAATGCATCTGTGCCAATATAACTTCGAGATCGATGCGCTTCGGATCTACTGAAA
Organism: uncultured Anaerolinea sp.; assembly: GCA_964474095.1. Lineage (GTDB taxonomy): Bacteria > Chloroflexota > Anaerolineae > Anaerolineales > Anaerolineaceae > UBA6107. The sequence continues at coordinate 59,266 of CAYYRU010000003.1, read as the reverse complement.
GAACTGACTGGATTTCTGAAATTGCTTGCTGGTAAAGTTCGCCTCGAGAGTACATGCGAACCAAGGCGCCTCGAGTTAATCGAATTTTCTGAGGTTTTTCACCATCACGAATTTGAAACAATCGTTTAAGCTCATCTTGGATGGCCAGGTTGGCAGGTTGAACATCAAAAGCCTGTTCCATATGCCAGATGGAAGTGTCAATATTTTGTTTTTCTTCGTTGATAATAGATAAACCAACATGGGAAATGAAATCGTCAGGAAAAACGCCAAGTATCCTTAGAAAAATATCCATTGCTTCAGGATATTTTTTTTGTTCTAAAAGGCATTTCCCCAAATTACGATATGCTTCAATATATTTAGGGTATTGTGTTAACAAATATCGACAATGAGTGATCGCCTGGTCATATTGTCCAGAATCAATTAACTGTTCGATTTGCCTGTTATATGCTCGCAACGAAATCATTAGATACTATGAGCCTCACGCTTAAGTATGCAACAATCAATTGTATTAAGCAAGAGTTTAACGCAAGACTTGGATTTTTTAGGAGTAATTAATCGCCCAAATAGTCTCGAAGTTTTCGGCGAATCGAAGGGTGCCTAAGGCGGCTTAAGGCTTGTGCTTCAATTTGCCTGACCCTTTCACGAGTGACTCCCATTTTTCTGCCAACTTCTTCCAGTGTATAGGCTTGTCCATCCAATAAGCCATAACGAAGTTGAAGTATTCGGACCTCTCGAGGTGGCAGACCGTTTAGAACATCTTCAAGATGTTCCTTTAATAAATTATATGTAGCAGTCTCATCGGGTGGTGGAGCTTCATCATCTTCAATAAAATCTCCGAGGACAGAGTCTTCTTCGTCATCCGTTGGCGTTTCAAGTGATAACGGACGCCGGGCTACCTGAATCATGTTTTCAACTTTCTTAGGCGGCACATCCAAAGAAATGGCTAATTCTTCAACCGTTGGTTCGCGACCTAATCGTTGAGTTAATTGATGTTGAATACGAAGAAGTTTATTGATTTGATCGCCCATGTGAACAGGTACACGGATCGTGCGACCCTGGTCAGCGATTGCTCTCGTGACAGCCTGACGAATCCACCATGTCGCATAAGTACTGAACTTATGTCCTCTGCGATAGTCGAATTTCTTGGTGGCACGAATCAGGCCAATGTTTCCTTCCTGGATCAGATCAAGAAACGGAACGCCGCGCCCCATATATTTCTTGGCAACACTAATTACTAGGCGAGAGTTAGCTGTGATCAGATGCTCTCTGGCTGACCAACCATCTTCAATTAACTTGCGAAGTTCCTGGCGACGCTTATTATTGACATTCCCTTTTGCCAATTCTTCGCGAGCCATCCGCCCTCTTTCAATCCGCTGAGCCAATTCAACTTCTTCTTCTGCATTTAAGAGGGGAACCCGGCTTACTTCTTTTAGATAAAGACCAATTGTGTCGTCTGTGTCAATATTTTCAAGATCATCCGACATTAACGAGCGAGTTTCTTCAGATTCTTCGCTGACAGTCAGATCTTCATCAGTTGGTTCTTCATGAATCGTTTCATCTTCAATATAAGGAATTCCAGCACTCATTAAAGCAGCAAAAGTCTCTTCAAGCTGCTCAACATCTTGTTCCGCATCTGGGAAGAAATGTAAGATATCGTCGATGGTAACGAATTTTTTCTGCCTTCCCAGTTCAATTAGCCTGGCGATGGCAGTAAATTCTTCATCTTCATCTTCAACCATATTGATTATTGGATTATCCATTAATTACCGTGTCCTTGTGAGTGTTGTGCCACCACGCTCAGCTCGTGTATTCTTCCAATAATTGTACAAAACTAGAATACACATATTTTCTTATAATTACAATAGCGGGCGGGGCGGAGTAAAGCCGGATTGGCGCATAAAAAGCGGAAGATTCCTTCCGCTCGAAATGTCTGACAGCCAAAAATTGCCGCATAACAATATACACCAATTTGAATACAAAAGTCAATATGGATTGTTTACTCTAATACAATTTTAATAAAACTCATTACTCCTTTACTGCTTGACTAAACAAGAGTAAAATCAACGGTTATTGTGAGGAAAACAAATTGCCTGATTTTGGCAATAATAATAATTTCATAGGAGGAGTAATGAATGTTTTAGGTCTTGCAAAACACGGACTAAATGGATTTGAACAAATTGCCATTGTCGGTGTCCTTGTGGTCGCGTTCATCAGCCTGATCTATGCATGGTTGCTGAGAAACTCGGTCATGAAAAAGGATAAAGGCTCAGAAAAGATGCAAGAAGTCTGGGACGCGATCCGAATTGGCGCTGAAAGCTACTTGTCAAAACAATTGAAAACGATCCTCCCTGCAGTTGGAATTCTTTTCATTGCCATGTTTCTTTCAGTTTATGTGGTTGCCCCAACTACTGAAGCTGTTGCAGAATTTCCTGTAAATACCAAGCTTATTATTGCAATTGGTCGTTCATTAGCCTTTGTTTTAGGCGCTTCATTTTCCTTGATGGTAGGGCAATTAGGAATGCGCATGGCCATTCAAGCCAGCGTTCGGTCTGCTTCTGCTGCCAAAAGAGAATTTAACGAAGCACTTTCCATTGCATATTATGCCGGTACATATACCGGTATGCTTACAGATGGATTGGGACTATTGGGCGGCACAGTAATTTTTATCATTTTTGGTAAAGCCTCACCAGATGCTCTCTTAGGTTTTGGTTTTGGTGGTACTTTGCTGGCACTATTCATGCGCGTGGGTGGTGGTATCTATACCAAGGCCGCTGATGTGGGTGCTGATCTGGTTGGTAAGGTTGAAAAAGATATTCCTGAAGATGATCCACGTAACGCAGCAGTTATTGCTGATCTTGTCGGCGACAACGTTGGTGATTGCGCAGGAATGGCAGCAGATATTTTTGAAAGTTATGAAGTTACAATCGTTTCAGCATTAATTCTTGGTTTGGCACTTATGAGCCAGGATCCTACACACAGCTTGAAATGGATTGTCTATCCATTGATCATTCGTGGCATTGGTGTGATCAGTTCCATCCTTGGCACCTTCACGGTTCCCATCTGGGAAAAATTCCCGATCAAGTTCTTGCGTGCCCACGATGCTGAAGAATCAATGTTTAGGTCTTACGAAGTTTCCAGCGTAAACACTGTTATCTGGTCCTTCGTCGTAGGTATGTTATATGTTGGTGGACCCGATGGTTGGAAACTTGCCGTTTTGACGACCATTGGTGTTGGGCTTGCTGTTGCTTTCAATCCATTGACTTCCTATTTCACATCAACCAAGTATTCACCAGTAAAAGAAATTGTGGATTCAACGAAAACCGGTTCAGCCACGACAATTCTTTCTGGTTTATCGATTGGTATGGAGTCAAGTGTTTGGGCTTTGATTGTGCTTGCAGTAGCATTTTTCTTTGCCACGCTAATCTATGTGGGTCAACCCCTCTACATTATTTATGGCATTGCCATGGTGGGTATTGGTATGTTGAGCCACACCGGCAATAACGTGGCTATGGATTCATTTGGCCCCATTTCAGATAACGCCAATGGTATTGGTGAAATGGCATGGCACGATCAAACTGATGAAAATACTCTCAAAGCTCGTCAAACCATGGCTGACCTCGATGCTGTAGGTAATACGACAAAAGCCATTACCAAGGGCGTTGCAATTGCTTCCGCAGTCATCGCGGCAGTAAGTTTATTCTCATCCTACATTACAGATGTTAAGAAAGTGCAAGAAGTAGCGAACGTAAAGATCTTGGAAGCGATAAATGTCGCTGAACCCACTGTATTTATTGGTTTGCTGCTCGGAGCTGCGTTGCCCTGGCTCATTAGCTCACTTTCGATCAAATCTGTAAGCCGCGCCGCCATGAAGATCGTTGAAGAAGTACGGCGACAGTTCAAAATTCCTGGCATCATGGAAGGCACCAAGAAACCAGATTATGCAGAAGTGGTTGCCATTTCAACGGTCTCTTCTCAAAAAGAATTGATACCGATGGCAACAATTGCTGTTTTGATGCCTCTTGCCGTTGGGTTGGTTTTTGGTGTTGAGTCTTTAGGTGGTTTTCTGGCCGGTGTCATCGTGAGTGGTCAGTTGTTGGCAGTCTTTATGGCCAATACTGGCGGAGCATGGGATAATGCCAAGAAGAGCGTTGAAGATCAACCAAGAGATCTTGTTGCCAATACGGGCAAGGGCTCAGAATGCCACAAAGCTGCTGTTGTAGGTGATACCGTGGGTGATCCGCTGAAAGATACAGCTGGCCCCGCACTAAACCCAATGATCAAAGTCGTCAATCTGGTCAGCCTCATTGCCGCTCCAGTGATTGTGAATTATGTTGAAAGTCCCTTTAAGTGGATAGTGGTGGCTGTTTTAGTGGCCGCCATTATTTGGGCCATCGCGGGAAGCAAGAAAAAAGTGGTAATTAGCTAGGCAAATTATGTGATAAAAAAATCCGGAAGAAATTCCGGATTTTTTTATCTATGTAGTCCATCGAGTGTTTTTTGAAAGTCTTCGGGATAGCCAGCAATAATTGTAATGGGGGAAAAGGTAGCGGGATGTTGAAAAGAAATTTCAAACGCATGCAAAGCAGTTCTTTGGATTAATGCAGGGAACGGATTGGGTATCTTGGAGTAAAGTTGATCTGCAAGGATAGGATATCCATACGCTGATAGATGCGCTCTGATCTGATGTGTATAACCAGTTTCTGGTTCAATTTGTAATAGAGCGTGACTCTGATAGCGACGCAGTACTGTAATTAGAGAACTGGCAGGTTTTCCTTTGTCTTGATCGACCACTGTACGATGCCTTCGATCGCCGTTAACGCATAAGGGTGACGAGATCAATATCTGATCTTGAAGTGGAGCTCCTGATACAATTGCGTGATACTTCTTGTGAATTTGATGGTTTTGAAATTGGTCATTTAGATATCGATGGGATTCTTTGTTTAATGCAACGATCAATACCCCGCTGGTTTCCTTATCCAGGCGATGAACGATCCAACAGCGATTAAAGATTGACTCTAAATCGGATTTCACTGTAGGCAACAAAGGATTGTATCCATCTCGAATGGTCAATAAACCCGCAGGTTTATTGATAACTAATACATGATCATCTTGATAAAGTAAATCCATTCACAGAATACGATTTAACTTGGATTTTTGAAGAAACTGGCGGCAATGATCCCAGGGCCAGCGTGAACAATGATCGCTGGGGGAAGGGCGCAGATTTCAATATCTTTAATCCCCAAAGAAGCCGAAAACGCGGATTTCAAAAGGTTGGCATCATCCATCGCGTCTGCTTCAAGAATGGAGAGATGGGATTCAGAATTGGGCGGACATTCCTGCTCAACCAATTCGATCATACGCGCGATGGCTCTTTTCTTGGTGCGTTGACTTTCAAAGGGATTGATCTGGCCTTCTTTGAATAAAAGAATGGGTTTAATTTGAAGAACTGAACCTACCAATGCCTTCGCAGTACCGATGCGACCGCCTTTATGCAAGTATTCCAAAGTATCTACATAAAGATAAATCACAGAACGAGAAGCGTAATCTTGGATCCGTTCCTCGATCTCCTCAAGATGAACACCTTGTTTCACCCATTCCACTGATAATCTGACAACAGTGCCAAGACCAGGACCGATCAATTCTGAATCGATCACCTTGATATTGGAATTCGGGAAATCCTGGGCGGCTACTGTGGCGCTTCGGTAAGTTCCGCTTACCTTTGAAGAAGGTGCGATGACAATGGCGGAGTCGCCATTGCGAACAATTTCTTCAAAAAGGGGTGTATACAGCGCAGGGGGAGGCGCGGCTGTTTTTGGCAGGTTGGAAGATTTTCTGAGTTTTTCTAGGAATTGATCCGAGGTCAATTCTGTATCATCTCGATAAGATTTATCGTCAAACACAATGATTTGAGGTAGATAATGGATTCCTAATTTATTTGCTTCTTCAACAGATATTGTTGAAGTGGTATCGGCAAAAATCTTTATCATTTGTTACCCCTTCAGGTTGTCTAAATAAGTGGCGCGCCGCAGTTTTCGCAAACTGACTCGTTGTTGTGAACAATATAACCGCATTTTTTACAGGTGGTAGGTTGGATGTCTCCAAGTGGGGCACCGCATGCCACACAAGTGGGTTCGCCAGATGGGTTTGGAGTATTGCAATAGTTGCAAATGTAACGATTTAATTTTTCTGATAATTGAAAACCAGAGCCTAAGGAGCGAGCTGTCTGATCAATGACACTCCAGACGTTATCAGTCAGTTGTACTGATTCGATGTCTTGTGCAATATCATCCAGGCGATTTAAAAGAGAAAGAGGATTGCGTATAGCAGAGAGAGTTGAAACCCCAAGACTGGCTGCAACTCCAAGAAGGTGTTGTTTCCCGATATCAATGGCTACTCCATCTGCAACATTTTGAAGCGATACGCTTAAAGCGGTTTTTCCTCCAGAATTATGATAGGGGGAAGTGGCGATCTGAACAATGATTGTATCGTCAGAACCAAACTGCTGAACCTGATAGTTGCCGCGTGAAAATTGGCCTATGAGTGCTTCAGCGATATCAATATTACGAAATTCACCATGATAGATTCTTTGTGCCATATTTGAATTATAATCAGTTTTATTAATATTGAAATTATGGAGTTGTATGAAACTTAAGTTTTTAAAATGGGTATCCGTGTGGTTGGTTTTATCGCTTCTTCTCATCACATTATATACGCTTTCTGCGCCAAAAAGTGTCTATGCTCAGCAACCAACAGGATCAATTGCAACCGTCACAGGTACGCCAAAAGGACCAATGGCCTCCGTGATCACCTATAAAGCAGAAGGAAATGGAATCAATATTAGGTCAGGCCCGGGAACTTTTTACGAAGTAATTGGCAAAATGTGGATCGACCAGGATTATCCTATTTTGGGTAAATCGCCTGGTGGTGATTGGATATTGATAAAGGACACCAGTCTCGCGGGGGGGCAGGGATGGGTCTACTTTTATAACGTAAATATTTCGGCCGGTGAAATTCCTGTTGCCGAGGTACCGCCAACCCCGCAACCAAAAGCAACCACAGCCATCGATCCAACGTTGGCTGCGCAATTTATTACAACGCCTCTGGCAACAAAAATGCCGACTTTTACGCCATCCGGTCCGTTGACGATCCCAACTTTTGAAGCGTTTGATAGTCAATCTTTTGCAGGCATTCCAATTGGATTAATCATCATGGCGTTACTCGGTTTGGGAGTGATCATGATTTTAATCTCGTACTTTACTGTCAAGTAAATAACTTATTAGCGATTTCTTTTCACAATCCAATCGATAATCAAAAAGCTTATATAGATCAAGACTATTGGAATAATGCCTGCCACAATACAAAGAAAGGCAGAAAAAACCGCTCCACTTCCATAAAATATATAAACTAAACCAAGACCGACTATTAATAACAAGATTATCCCCCCAAAGATCAACCTTATATGGGTTTGCCTGGCGTAATCACGTAGATCACGAATTGTTTTAACTGGTTTATCCGTATCAGCCATTGATCCTCATCAATAAAGGGAACCCTATGACAATTCTACTTGAAAGTCAAGAAAGCTCCTCACCAATTATCACCAGAGCCGTTGCGAATGGATTACTCGCAAGATCTTCAGGCAATTACAACTTCTCATTATTGGAGAAGCTTGCGTTAAGATTGGTGGGCACGCTACCAAAAGAAGTCGCTGAATGGTTAATCCCTAGAGTGAATTCTGCTAAGGCCTTTTCGCAAGGCGACCTTATCAATCTGACCACTAGAGACCTTGCCCAGGCAAGGATCAATGATTATTGCGATGTGAATGGTAGGTTTCCAGCGGTAGTGGTGGGGGTAGGTATGGGGGGAACCACTGCCCACCTTGCTTTGGCTTTGGGTGGGCCTTTTTTACCTCAAGCATTTGTATTAACCTTGAAAAATGGAACCATGGACGGAGATGTAAATAAATATTGTTCATTGACATTAGAGACCGCAAAATCCATCACCAGACGAAACGCTGATCTAATGTCGATTCAACACTATGATCCGATTCATGATGGTTGGCTGGTAAAAAGGGTGAATCACCTGCGCCTGAAATTGATCGGTTTGCCAGAAGAATATAAACAATTTCTACTTGCCAAATTAACTCCTGGTGGAGATGTTGTTTACCTTGAAGGAAAAGCAAGTTGGAAAAGGTTCAGGCTGGACAGAAACTGTGTCTTCCAAGTCGGTGGGTGGGGAGACATTCCTGCCGAAGAGTTTATTTCAGGCAGCCCTAGATTGAAAGAGTTTTCTAAGAACGAGAAGCTGAAATATCATCATTGGTGCCTGGATGGATATCCTCTCGAAGATGGACCCGAGTCTGAATGGGGAAGTGAAACTGGATTGGCAGAAGCGCTTGAGTTGTTTTGTCATAGAAACGGGTTTAACTTTGTAAAAATTGCATATGATGACCCAAATGATTTTTCGCGTCTGGCATTCTTCTCAAAAATTCGAATACTTGAAAAGGCCGGTATTCCACCTGCAGGAGTGGTTGTTGAGACATTTTCGCAATTTGATACGGGTGTGGTTGACCAAACCTCCTTGCTGCCTTTATGGTTAATTTTCAATACAACAGATTCAAAAAGATTCTTACAATCAATGAGTCAATATTTTCCAATAGAGTCGCCCGTATTTTTTTCTGGCCTATCCACTTTTTCAAAAACGCCCGACCTGGTATCGTGGGAGGATTGGGAAAATGCTCTCGCAGGGCTAAAAGTGATCAATATTGGGGCTAGAAAATCCCATTATCCAGCTGACACGTTGGCACTGCTTGATTGGAAAAAACCTCTGGAAGCATGGGCTATGACAAACAAGATTTCTTTTGAAAAACACCTAACTGCAAAAGAATTGATGGAAATTTCACTGCAATCCGTAAAGGCATTATCGAAATTATCTTAACATTTGAATAATTCCCGGGTTAAGGGTTTTCTTATGTTAAAATTTTAGTATGGAACAAAAATCAGTTGCCAAAAATCGTAAAGCAGAGTTCGAATACTTCTTGTTAGAGCATTTCGAATCAGGAATAGCCTTGCATGGAAGCGAAATAAAATCTGTGAGGGCGGGTCAGGTGAGCCTGCAAGAAGCGTTTATTCAAGTCACGGAAAATGAGGCCTGGCTGATAGAATCGCATATCGCGACTTATAATCCAGCGAGTTATACCAATCATGATCCAAAACGCTCACGACAGTTGTTATTGCATAAGAAAGAAATCTTGAAATTATGGACTGCCGTGCGACAAAAAGGCGTCACGATTGTGCCCGTAAGAATGTATATAAAAGATGGTAGAGCAAAATTGGATATTGCCATCGCCAAGGGCAAAAAACTTTTCGACAAGCGGGATGAGATCGCCAAGAAAGATATGACTCGTGATATTGCCCGCGCGATGAAGGGTAGAGATTAATAATTTAGTAACTCTCCAAGGATACACATGCTGATATTGGGTGATCATTCATTAACCATCGAAGAAGTCGTTAACGTTGCGCGTCATCATGAGAAAGTTGCGATTGGCGAGAATGCCAAGACATTAATTCAATTGTCTCATGAGCGACTCGATAGAATTCTTCAAAGTGATAAACCAACTTATGGCATCAATACAGGTTTCGGAATCTTTTCAGATCGTAAGATCAAAAATGAGGAATGCAATCAGCTCAGCCGAAATCTGATCTTAAGCCACGCGGTTGGTACTGGCCCCGATCTATCTGAAGAAGTAACAAGGGCTGCCATGCTTGTAAGAGCAAATACTTTAGCAAAAGGATTTTCAGGAGTCCGGTACGAAATTATTAATGCCATCGTGGAAATGCTCAATCAGGGGGTGACTCCAGTGGTTCCAAGCCAGGGATCGCTTGGTTCATCCGGAGACCTTTGTCCACTCTCGCATATGGCTTTAATACTAACGACAGATGATCAAGATCTCGAAATTGAATCAGGTTTTGCAACATATAAGGGAGAGAGACTATCTGGCAAGTGCGCCATGCAGAAAGCCGGTATCAAGCGTGTTGTTCTTGGCCCAAAAGAAGGCTTGGCAATTAATAATGGTGCGACTTTTTCAGCCGCCATTGGAGCTCTTGCTGTATTTGATGCAACTTACTTAAGTGATCTTGCAGATCGATCAATTGCATTAACGTTAGAAGCGCTGCTAGGTTGCTCAGGGGCTTTCGACGCGCGAATTCACGAAGCCAGGGGACAAGAAGGCCAAATTGATTCAGCAAGCAGAATTCGCGAAAGTTTTGAGGGAAGCGATTTTGTAGATTCGACCGATAGCATACAAGACGCATATTCGCTGAGATGTGCACCACAGATCCATGGCGGTGTCAGAGAAACCATTAGCTTTGTACGTAGGGTTATTGAAAAGGAAATCAACGCCGCAACCGATAACCCCCTAATTTTTGACCCAGGCGTGGCAATCTCGGGTGGCAACTTTCATGGAGAACCTGTAGGGCTGGTAATGGATTATCTTTCCATTGCTTTATGTGAACTGGGTGCTATTGCCGAAAGGCGCATTTTTCGCATGACTGATGGAAAGCTGAATATGGGGTTGCCTCCGATGTTAGTGGACTCACAGGACAAAGCCGGCTTGAATTCTGGCATGATGATGCTTCAATATACGGCAGCTTCTCTGGTACTCGAGAATCAGACTCTGGCGACACCGGATTCAGTCCACTCCTTGCCCACTTCGGCAGAACAAGAAGACCATAATGCCAACGCCATGACTGCCGCCCGACACGCAGCCATGGTTATCGAGAATATTCAACAAATATTGGGAATTGAAGTTTATATGGCCACACGCGCCATGGACCTGAGAAAGAGACAACAAGATGGTAAAATGGGGAAACTGTCTCAGGTACTTTATGAGCGAATTCGCCAACATATTCCATACAGTGCCGGAGACACTTATTGGGGGCCTGAACTTAACTTGGCGAAACGTTTGATCGTGAGACATGAATTGTAAGCTAACTAATAAGAAGGATAGATGAAACAGATCAGTCGCAGAGATTTTATAAAGCTGGGTGCTGTTGGGTTGGGCGCCTTACTGGTTTCAAAGGTTAATCCCGTATCAGCATACTTGCCTGAGTTTCCAAATAACGATAACTTAGGCCGCCTTTTCTATACCGTTGATTTTAAAACCAAGCCAGATATTGAAAGCGCGACCATAAAAACGCTTTATCAAGATAATGTCGTCAATATTTATCGAGAGGTGATTGGTGCGAATGGCTTGTATGGATATCGATCAAGAACCTGGTATGAAACTGATGAAGGATATATCTATGCTCCAACAGCCCAACCTTGCAAGAACATTCAAAACACTCCTTTATCCACTTTACCGACCTATGGGACGAATCCCGGGTTCTGGGCGGAAGTAACTGTTCCATATGTAGACCTTAAACTGGATGGACAAGCACCTAAGTCTCCACTGCTAACTGAGTTGATGGAACTGGGGCAGCCGATGCGCTTCTACTACAGTCAGGTGTTGTGGATTGATGCCATCAGTACAGGTGATTATGGCGAGCCAATTTATCGTGTGCTTGAGAAGCACGGTTCCTATGGGGATATCTTTTGGGCGGATGCAAGGGCATTTAAACCTTTGGCACCTGAAGACCTCACCCCGATAAATCCGGATAGAACTGACAAGAGAATCGTGGTTGATCTCACCCATCAAAGCATGTCATGCTATGAAGGAAATTCCGAAATATTATATTCAGTGGTTTCTACTGGAGCCAAGTTTAACTCTGAAGGTCAACCTGTTGAAGCCTGGGCTACGCCTGTTGGCGATAACCATGTGGTAAATCGCAAGTATATATCGCTTCATATGGGCGGCGGAGATAATAAAGCGTCTGGTTATGAGGACTTTGCTGTTTCCTATACCTCGATCTTTGCTTCTGGCGGTGTATCATTTCACTCAACTTATTGGCACAATGCATATGGGAATACCATGTCGCACGGTTGTGTCAACATGAAACCTGAAGAAGCCAAATTTGTTTATCGTTGGACTATGCCCGCGACGCCTTACGATGAAGGCAAAATCGAACAAGATGGATATTCCGGCACCAAGGTTCAAGTAATTGAGTATTAAGAAAGAACATAATAGAGATTTCTATGTCACAAGGTCATAAATGCTCTCATTGACGTATTTTTATAGCAGGGAAGACCCCAATCAGAGTTTTACTGCAGATAATCTGCAAGACCATTGTCTGAAAAATGATCTGGTTTTTGTGGATATTTGTGTCGACGAGAATCTTGAGCTGAAATCGAAATATCAAAGTAAAACACCAGTGGTTTGTGTTGGCCCTTTTGTCTTAAATTTTCCTTTTTCAGAAACAGATCTGCAGGTTGCGATTCAAAGCGCTATAGAAAGGCAAAACAGATTAGTTGAAGATGATGTTCGGAATTACCAACAAAGGGCACTAAACGGCTTAACTATTTCGAAATTGGATCGGTTTTCATATTTTTTTTCCCGTAACTACGCGTTAATAATTTCTTTCATCCTGTCAATATTTATCTTAATTCCCTTTTTGGCACCTGTATTAGCCAAAAACAACAATATCACAGGCGCAAATATCATCTACAAAACCTACCATGTTTTATGCCACCAATTAGCTTTTCGGTCATTTTTCCTTTTTGGCGAACAACCTGTTTATCCTCGCGAATTAGCCCAAATGGATTCATTGAGGACTTACGAGCAAGTAACTGGCAGTCAAATCATAGATCTCGAGTTCGCGCGAAGTTTTATTGGAGATTCTGAATTGGGATATAAGGTAGCCGTTTGTGAACGAGATGTTGCCATCTACGGCTCTCTGGCATTGTTTGGTTTTTTCTTTCATTACGCTCGACAAAAGGTTAAGCAACTACCATGGTACTGGTGGTTTTTGATCGCCCTTGTTCCCATCGCCATAGACGGGGCTTCACAGATCCCAAGTCTTGCGACGGGGTGGCCGGCATGGTTCCCTTATCGGGAAAGCACACCTTTTCTGAGAATTGTGACCGGTTCCCTTTTTGGGTTTGGGACAGCTTGGTACATGTATCCCTTAATGGAAGAAAATCTGAAAGAAACCCGTATAATGTTGCACCGAAAATTTGCGATCATAAAAAAATATTACCAATCTCAACAGAAAGCTAATAATGCATAGAGTTTCAAAAAATGGATTGGATTCTTTTCAATTCGATGATCCTGTATTCAATAATTGTATTCACGGCATATTTACGCGTAAGGGCGGGGTGAGCCGTGGACAATGGACTTCATTGAACCAGGGATCCAATATGGGGGACGATCGTGATAATGTCTACGAGAATCGAGCTCGCACCTTTAACTTTTATGATCGAAAAGTTGAATCCATTTTCGATGTCTGGCAAGTTCATAGTACGGATGTCGTTTGTGCCGAGCAACCAAGAGATTTGAATGAGCCACATCAAAAAGCAGATGCCATCTTTACAAATAACCCTCACATTACCTTATTTATGCGTTTTGCAGATTGTGTGCCAATAATGGTCTATGATCCCGTAAAAACGGTTGTAGGCCTCATCCATGCGGGTTGGAAGGGTACAGTAAACAACATTGTGGGTGAATCGATTAATGCAATAGCTAAACGCTATGACGTGGATCCGGGAACCGTTCATGTTGGAATTGGGCCATCTATCGGACCAGATCATTATGCCGTGGGTGAAGAGGTGGTCTTGCAAGTGAGGAAGAATTTTGGCGATGCAAGCCGTTCATTATTGACCACAGTTGGAAGTTATACCCATTTTGATCTTTGGCAGGCAAACCACTTTTGGTTAGAACAAGCCGGGGTGCGGTCAATTGAAACTGCTCGGATCTGTACGGCCTGTCACTTAGAGGATTGGTTTAGTCATAGGGCTGAAAAAGGTCTGACCGGAAGGTTCGGGGCAATGATTGCCTTGAAGGATCAATAATTTGACAGAATCCATTAGATCACGTTACCTTCAAGTCCTAGAAAAAGTAGAACGGGCTTGCGCGGATTCTGGCAGGTCTTCTAGTGATGTGACTTTGGTGGTTGTTACAAAGGGGCAACCCGCATCAAAGATCGTGGAGGTTGTCAACGCAGGCGCCAGTAACCTGGGTGAAAACTATCCCGAAGAAACACATGCCAAGCTTGTCGAGTTGGGAGACAAAGTAAAACCAATTTGGCATATGATTGGGCACTTGCAAAGCAGGAAAATTAAATTAATGTATCCATATTTTGATATGATCCATTCGCTTGACAGTCTGGAGCTGGCTGAAAAGCTTAATCGATATTATGGGACAATTAATGATGTATGTAACGTCTTGGTGGAAGTCAATTTGGCGGGAGAGGAATCGAAATATGGATTCAACTGTCAATCTTCTAAACAGATCATGTTTTTTGAGGACTCTTTTGAAAAATTACTCCAGTTTTCTCAATTAAAAATTCAAGGTCTTATGACCATGCCCCCCTACGTCTCGCAGGGTGAACAAAACGAAACTTATTTCAGATCCTGCAAGGAATTACTATTAAGGATAGAGGATAAGTTTAACTTGTTAACCTTCAATCAATTGTCAATGGGAACCAGTTCAGATTTTGAAACGGCTATAAAATGTGGGGCAACATTCATCAGGATAGGTGAAGCCATCATGGGACAACGAACTTATTCGTAAAGGATTATTATGTCAATCTCAATCACGTCTATTATTCATCTGGTTTTTAATCTCATCACCTTTATCATTATTGCTGACGCGGTGGTCTCTTTCATATTGCCGCCATACAATCCAGTCAGGTCCTTTTTGGATAAGATCGTCAATCCCATGTTGGACCCAATTCGTAGGATCGTGCCACCAATGGCAGGTTTTGATTTTAGCCCGATCGTACTTTTATTGGCTTTTCAATTAGTCGAATTCTTGTTGGTTCGATTGATCTCATAAATGAGTTTTTATCATGCCTGAAAATAGTAATTCAGTGCTAACAATTAAAATAACTCCTAGGTCTCCAAAAAATGATATCTTGGGGATAATGGAAGATGGCACCATAAAAATCAGACTGACTGCACCACCGGTCGATGGCAAGGCTAATAATGCGCTGATTGACTTTTTGTCGGAGATACTTGATATTCAAAAAGATAAAATCCTCATCTTATCGGGGCATACCAGTCGAACCAAGATGATTTCATTTAGAGGGGCTAATAAATCGCAATTGATTGAGAAGATTTCAAAAATGAAAAAATAGATCATCCTGCGTATAGGATTCGTCCGCAAGAAGGACAATAAGCCATCTTTGTGGGCGATTTGGCGATCTGGCAATCAGAAGGTGATAGAGTTGTACCGCAAACCCCGCAACAGCAATCTTCGATCATCGAAACAGCAACCCCATTCTTCAATTTGCGCAACGAATTGTACTTTTCAAGATTAGCTGCATCAACCTGATCAACAATAAGCTTTCGTTCCTGACTGATTCTTTCAATTTCAATTTTCTTTTCCGACTCTTCCAAATGATAAGCCGAGAAATCGAGCTTGTTCTTTTCGTCAAAAACATCTACTGATGTTTGGGCAGCGTTCATTTCCTTTTGTATGGATTCAAGATCAAGCATCTGCTGTAATTGGGCGTCTTCCAAAGTAGCGATGGCTGCTCTCAGAGATCTGATCTCGTTCTGCAGGTCTTGAAGTTCTTTTGGGTTTTTTATGCTTCCGCTGTATAAAGATGCCTCGGATTGCTCCACTTTCATCTTTTTGGAGTTGATTTTCTCCAACAGTTCATCGTAAATCTGTTGTAGTTGCTCGAGCTTGGCTTTCGAAGATAGAAGTGGTCTTTCCAATTCATTACGAACAGTATTATCTTTTCGTATTCGGTCTATTTCGCTAAGGCGTTTGTTCAGACTATCAAGTTTTTGGTCATTTTTTTGAAGCTGATAAAGGTGAAAACTTGAATTGGTCATGGATTCCTCGCCTTATGGGGTTCAGGGCTTAATAAAATTCGCCGCTTATACTTTTACTTGATGGTCTTCTGCGTCAATTGATTGCTGTAATAAGGATAATGCATGGGGGATAATATTTGCAACTATCAACAGGCTTTCAATTGCACCCGATGGACTGCCGGGTAGATTTATGATGAGACAGGTATTGCGGATGCCCGCTTCTGCGCGGGACAGGTATGCATGAGGGTTGGTCTTTGAGGATTCAATCCTGATACATTCCACAATTCCTGAAGCACGCTTATCGATCACAGAAAGCGTCGCTTCAGGGGTGACATCGCGCGGTGAAAAGCCGGTTCCGCCGGAGGTTAAAATGAGGTTTACTTTTCCGGAGGATGTTTGATTGAGCAGATACGTCTTTATTTGATCAATCTCATCCGGCAGGACGGCCGTCGAAACAAGGTTCCAACCGAGATCTTGGACTTTTTGGCAAAGCGCTGGACCTGAGATATCCTGGCGTTCACCCTTATAGCAACGATCAGAAACAGTCAATACAGCCGTGTTAATGGGCATGCTTATTCCTCTTCAGCAGAGAAAATCTTCCAATTTCCATGAATACCGTCTGGAGTGACTCCAAAGAAGTACCGAAATTTCTCATCTGTTTTCAGAACAAAATCATAGTGTTGTGTTTTACCCTGAGAATACTGTTTCACCAGACCGTAATTACCACGCCATTGTACGTCAGTTGTCTCGATCTTGTCAGAAATCTCGCCATAGCGTGAAATTGCATAGTGCCAGAGCCTGCGAGCTGATGCCTGGGTTACGTTTTTCACTATATTACCATTTCGAAGATCGCGCATGGTGTAGAAGTTTTTACCACCTCTGAGAACAGACTCAATAACCTCAACGCCAGTGCGTGGATCCTCTGAGTCAATTTTAATCGGAGAGGTTGGTGTTGCAGACCCTGGATCTGAGGGATGTTCATTAATAGGTTCTGATGCTGATAAAACGGGAGAAGAAATGACGGGAGTGGCACGATTGACCAGCGTTACGATTTCATCGCGCACGGCAATATTTGTCTCATTTTCGTCCCGAACATAGATTTTATAATCATCCAACGCATAAGGAGTCTCATCACCTTTTGGAACCAAGATCCTAATGATTTCTTTACCTTTATATTTTTGGAGATCAGTGGTTGGTTTAAGCGGGGGACTGATCCGGTTCTGGATTTCTTTTTCGAGTTGTTTGATGGCTTGATCGGCGTTGGGGATCCCAACAGGTTCTTGATGAGGATCAGTGGAAAGCCCAATAAATAGAGTGCCTCCATTGGTATTCGCAAAAGCACAGATATCCGAGAGGATGGAGTACAGCTTGCCAGCCCTGACAGAAAGGGACTCGTGAAAATCTTGAATGATATTTGAGCCTTCATCCCTGGCTGCCTGTATGAAATCGAAAACTGGTTCTTCTGTGTGGCGGTGGGGGCGGGTGCGAGAAAAATCGTTAGAAAGGAATAATTCAAGCAGCGCTTCAAAGGTTAACTCTGGCAATAAAACATCTGTAACGCGGTCGCCAACACCAAGATTCTTTTTTCGAGCGGGGTCGGTATTCAACCGATGACAATCAGAACCCTGAATGCAATGCATACGTCTCGGGTATTCAGGTTTGGTGCCACTGAAAAACCCAGCAGTTGAACGAGGACCTTTGACATCCAAATCGGTGACTTCAAGGGCGTGTAAATACTTGTCTTGCGTGTAGGCGATACGAGTTTGGCCACCAAAGT
Organism: uncultured Anaerolinea sp.; assembly: GCA_964474095.1. Taxonomy (GTDB): domain Bacteria; phylum Chloroflexota; class Anaerolineae; order Anaerolineales; family Anaerolineaceae; genus UBA6107. Next base: position 41,577 of record CAYYRU010000003.1, on the reverse strand, counting down.
TGATTCCGCGCATGGCAACTCCGTTGGTTGAATTGGCATGCGCAGCAATGACGATTCCGCCAGCTTCGTTAATCAATTGATAAGCACGAATCACATCGACCGATGATCCGATAGCGGGATCGCCTTTATTCAGTTGATTTACAGGAATTGAAAGGTCCAAAAGAAGATGTTCGATCTCACGTGGGTTCTTTTCTGGTGAAAAAATGCCGATGATATGAAACCCAAAGGTAGCTGTGAACTCAAAACCAGGCAAGAGGAGTATCTTTTTTAGCAATCGACGATATTCGAGGAGTCGATTTTTCTCTTCAGGAATCAAGCGGTTAAGTTTTTCAAGCAATTCCAACTGGTCAATTTCATCTTTCAGTTTTAAATACCCGTTAATGGTGTTGTGGTCTGTGAAAGCGATGATATCCAGTCCGCGGGCTTCAGCTTTTTGTAAAATCTCCAGAGTAGTCACTTCTGGGTTTTGATAATCGATGGATGCCGGAGTATGGATATGAACATCCATCGCGTAGAATTGATTATTTTTTTTTGTGTAACTTAATGGTTTGTTTTTCATTGAAACCTCAATAAAATAAATGCAAGAGAAATACAATAATTACTGTCATTATTGTATCATTTTTAGGATTTTCCATGTTTGTTGGAAATGATCAACTGAACGTTCCCCGCTATTAAAATGGCGCCCCCGGTGGGAGTCGAACCCACAACCATCGGATTAGAAGTCCGGTGCTCTGTCCATTGAGCTACGAGGGCGGATAATCTACTTGCTTGGTCGAATGCCTTTGTACACCTGTAAACCGCTCAGGGTGCGAAGGATCACGTCAGCAGACTTGCCAATTCTATCAGATAATTCAAGTGGAGACATGGGATGATTGCCATTGCTAAGAAATACTCTGAAAATGGCATCGATCATGGCAGTATTCGCGGTCAAAAATCCAGGCTCTTTGACACAATGATCCATAAGAGTAGTTTGGATTCCATCCACTTGGCGAATTTCCGCAGTAACAGGGTCGATCCAATCAATCAGGGTATTTTCGGTTTGGTTTTGAAAAAGCGCTTGATGTTCTGCACACAAACAACTAAAAAGGAAAACATGCCAATTGTTGTCATGTTCTTTCCACCACTCAAAGTCGATATGATAGGGTGTATTGATGGTCGGTTTAATAACGCTAAAGGGTTTTGTTTCGGTCATAAGAATCTACTTTCAATTATCAGTGATGCGAAAATACAGATCACCAAGATGAGATGACCAGGGTTGAGTAAATAGCGTGTTGAGAACCGCACTTGGAGGGCATCTACGAATGAGATTAACCGCGGCGTACAACTCTTGCGCATGAATATGTCCCTGTGGATTAAGCTTTGTAAGTTCGTGCATAATCGTTTGTATGGTCTTTTCCAGGGGTTGCCGAGATCTTGAATCCCACAGCTTTTCGATTGCTGCCGGATCAGAGATGGCCAGGGCCATCCGTTCATCAAAAGTACAGGTAACCACTTGCTTTAGTACCGCGAAAACAATCCCGCCATCAGCGCCGACCAAAACAGTTTTGATCCATTCTTTAGAGTTGCGTTGTTTATCTGCCTTGATAATTACTTGACCTGGGATTTTCCCACGCGACAAATGGATCAAACTACCTGGAATGAAACCTTCCTTGGCATACCATTCTCGTAATCCAAAGATATATTTGTTCGGTCTGACTACCCAACCTGAGAATTTACCCTGAGAAACACCATCCACGAAATCGAATTTAACCCTGGGGGTTTCATAAGCGGTAGGAAAGAGTTTTTTTAATTTTGAGGTCAATGGAAGAGTGCCAGCTTTCCAATGAGGGTAAGTTAACGCGATGGTGACTTCTTCAACATCCTCTTCGCAATCGCATTCTTCTTCAAGTTCGTCACATAATTCAACCCCGAGGGTTTTATATTTCTCCAAATCAGGAGGTAAAATCACCGAATCGCAATTGTTGACCAGTGTTTGCGGGGTTTGCCTGACTTCATCAGGCTCAAGCCTGTTTAAAAACCATAAAGTGACGCCAGCAGGACCAACTTCATCAAATCTTGGATCTTCTTGAAGTGCCAAGTTAAGGGAAAATTCCGTGAGGTTGGCATTGACGTCGGTAGGTAATTCAATTTGGGCGATCAATTCACGGCTGGTCATCGGGCCGCCATTGTTCATCTCAAGTACCGCTTCGCATAGATTGAGATGTCCAACTCCTACATCCACCAACAGAGAGCGCGGAAAATAACTTCCAGCAATGCAAACAAGATCATCATTAACTGTTAAAAGGTCTTCAAGGCTCTTGGAGAGTGAATCGTGAAATTTCTGTGAAACGAGTTGTAAATCGAGGGAATCGTCAGTTTGTTCTTCGACGGGCTCGTTCAAAGAGTGATTGGCAAGTTTACTTGCAAACATGGCCTTCTCGTCCGGTGAAAATTCCACCGTAATAACTTCGAGGTCTGCGTGATCAGGGTTGACACCTTTTCTAGTTTCTACTACTTTACCCTTTTGCCAATTTCGTTGTGGAAAAACCACACTCTGACCTATCTTGTATGACTCTTTCGGGAAATAACGGGATCCACCTGAAAGGCGTTCTTTTGTCAAAAGTGATTTTTGCTCCTCAATGATCCTTGAGATAAGCAAATTGGTTAATTCATTTTTATTTAAGGGAATTTGTGTTTCGAGTAGATGATTATAAAGTGCATCTAGGTCTGTTTCTGTGAACTGGTAATTTATCCAAAATGAGTCATTTAAAGTCATTCGCAACCATCCAAATTATTTCAATAACATTTCAATTATACCTTAGGTTTACTCAGGATACTGAAGATTCACCCAATCTAATGGATTAACTTGTACTCCATTAACCCAGATTTCCCAATGAAGGTGTGCGCCGGCTCCGGCGTACTCATTAGCACGATCGACCCTGCCTGTGTTGCCAACTTCACCAATCTTCTGACCAACCTCAACCATATCGCCAATGTTAACAAGAATTTTGCTTTGATGGTAATAAGCGCTGTACACTCCCAAACCATGGTCGATAATAGTGGCATTACCTCTGATCTGCAATTCCCCAGCGAAAACCACCCTGCCTTTCGCGGGGGCAACAATGGGCAGGGTTTCTCCTCCTCCAAAATCCACTCCAGTATGAAAAGTGACAGTGGGGTCATCATTGTAAGTACGACGGCTACCAAAACTTGAGATGATATCCTGATAGTACTCGCTGTCCATTCCCGATCCGTAATCGCGATCCGGGCTTATGAAGGTACCTTGCCAATACTTTTGAGGGGTGAAAACAGAGACAATGGTTTCAATTTTTTCCATTTCAGGTTGAGTGACCGCTGGGTCAATCAAATCGGGGTTTACAGTTAAATTGGGATCAGAGTCAAAATTTCCTGCAGATAGTAAAATACCTTGCTCAATTGAAAACAATTGGTTAGCTCCATCTGTTGCTGATAGAGAAAAATCCACCAGGCCTGTTTTTGCCATGGCGTGAATTCCTTGGAGCGCGTAATAATCGGTACCGTTTTCTGAATAAAAATGAAGTGGATAACCAGCGAGTTGTCCAGATAATGAGATTGGTCTGGGAGAGATCAAGTGAATTACGGCCGTATCCCCTTGAACGATTGGAAGAGGTGAAACCTCAAGAGTTTCAATCTGACTGGAAAATGGGTTTACTGTTATTTGGTCAGCGTCATTATTAAAGATAAGTTCATTTGAAAGGAAATCAATTTCAGATATTTTTCGATTTTTCATCAAAAGGGAGTATGGGTTCGAACTCAAAAGCACCGATTTTTCCAAAAACGTGCTGCCGCCATCCAGTAAGGACTTGGCTGAGTAATTAACCCCATCGTCTTGAAGGGGAAGTAATAAAGGCGTTCCGGTATATAACCCAGTGGGGTTCATCAGTTTATTTAAGCGGATAGCGGAGTCCTCATTCATTTGGTATTTGATCAGGATGTCTTGCCAAGATTCACCCAACCCGACAACTGAGGGGGTCAAAACACCTGCAATGCCTGGTAACCCAGGGATTTTCAATAACATTCCAGGATAAAGGCTGTCAGGATCAGAAATATTGTTTGCTTGAATGATCTCATCTGGGGTGACTTCAAACAAACTAGCGATGTAGTTTAACGTATCACCAGATTGAACAATATAAATCGGAAAATCCGTCTCGTCCTGGGCATGGACAGGCTTGGAGATGAAAGATGACAAAAAGATGAGTGCGAGTAAAGCGGAAAGTTTATTTTTCATATTCATATTGAAGCTGATCACCAACCACAAAGCTAGTGATTCGCGAAGAGTGCAGTTCTAAAACAAATTGAGCTGGTTTTTTTGAAAAGTACGCCAAATGCCATTTTTTTGCCAATTTTACATCTGCCACATGGTGCGATGAGTCAATCCATACCGCACAAATATCAAAATTCATAAACAACATATGAATTGAGGTATTGAGGATAGAATCCTTAGTTTCGGTTAATAAGAGGCCAGAATCTATTGGTAGTTCTTTGCGAAACATCAAACCTGCCAATTTCGAGAAAAAACTCTTCGCAAGCTTGGCGTGAATTGGGTCTGTTGGACGAGAAAGGTTATGTATGATCAGATTTGTCATAATTGGTAAAACATGTAAAATAGTGTTTACAAACTAAAAGTTTACCACAATGAGGCTCAGGTTCACAATGAAAATTACGACATGGAATGTAAATGGCTATCGAGCTGCGTTGAAAAAAGGACTTAAAGAGTCGGTAGATTTAATCAAGCCTGATATTTTATGCCTGCAAGAAATTAAAGCAAAAGCCGAGCAACTCAGTGAGGATGAAATTACCATTCCTGGATATCACCATCTTTGGAACTCGGCTGCACGACCAGGATACAGCGGAGTTGCAACCTATGTTCGTGATGGCGTACCATCTTTTACGCATACCACAGGGTTTGAAGTTGAGGAATTTGATATAGAAGGCAGGGTTATTGGAACACATCTGAACGAGATCGTTTTATTCAATATCTACTTTCCAAATGGACAGCGTGGTTTGGAACGGGTTGATTATAAACTTCGCTTTTACGCCAAACTCCTGGAAATCTGTAATGATTTGCACTCAAAAGACAAGAGCATCATTATCACCGGAGATTTCAACACTGCTCACAATGAAATCGATCTGGCTAACCCAAAAGAGAATTCAAAAGTCTCTGGTTTTTTGCCAGAGGAGCGAGCGTGGATCGATAAGTTTATCGAAAACAACTTTACGGACGCTTTCCGGCAGTTATACCCAAATACAGTCAAGTATACATGGTGGACTTATCGATTTACTGCGCGAGCGAGGGGGATTGGATGGCGATTGGACTACTTTTTAGTTTCAAATTCCTTCATGACAAAGGTAAACGATGTCATCATCCATGATTCAATAGAGGGTTCTGATCATTGCCCAGTCACAATTGATTTAAATTATCCATAGTTCGTCAAGTATAATTGGTAGAAGTGAAGGATCGAATAAGGAGCGCAATGTCAAAACAACGGATAATTTTGGTTGATGATCATGAAGTTGTCAGACTTGGTTTAAAATCACTAATTGAGCGGCATCCGCAATTTGAAGTAGTCGGCGAAGCCGGCAACGCGAAAGAAGCCCTTGAGCTGGTTGAAAGGCTCTTGCCTGATGTCGTTCTTATGGATATTCGGCTTCCAGGCACCTCCGGAATCGAAGCGTGTGAAGAGATCACCAAAAAATTCCCAGACATTCGGGTTATCATGCTTACTTCCTACGCTGAAGACGACATGCTTTTCTCTGCCATTCGGGCAGGAGCGTCTGGCTATGTTTTAAAGCAGATTGGAGCGGAAGAGCTTTTACATGCCATCGAAGCGGTTGGGCGAGGTGAGGCTCTGCTTGATCCGGCAGTTACTCAAAGAGTTTTTCAAGAGGTGAGAAGAGCGGTAAAAGAAGAAGAATCCATGGCATTCTCAACGCTTTCTCAACAAGAAAAGCATGTATTAATATTGGTATCAGAAGGCAGAACCAATCGAGAAATCGCAAAAACACTCTTTCTGGGTGAAGGAACTGTCCGCAACTATGTTAGTTCAATCCTATCCAAACTAGGGGTTAGCAATCGCGCCGAAGCCGCAGCATATGCGGTGGAACACAGCCTGAAGGAATATATCAACTAGAGTTGTTGCCACAAAGTCTGCATGAAGACAGCGTCTTCTTCAAGGATCGGGCTTTCTGAAAGAATTCTTCCAGAACAGCCCGCTCTTTTTAATTCACCCAACAGTTCATGGATATGCAAATCTGATTCCTGGATGGGAAGATGATTGCGTTCGCCTTTTGGACCATACTCGATACCGCTTAGATGAATATGCAAATGCTTTAATGAGGCGTCGCCCAACGTTTTATGATATCGTTCAAGTAGATCGAACCACTCTTCTTTCGAATTTCCACTGCCATCTCCAGGACGGGCATGTAAATGTGCAAAGTCGAGGCAGGGCAGCACCCCATTTATCTCGCTACTCATTCGAAGTACATCATCAAATGAGCCAAGCAAGGCAGATTTGCCCATTGTTTCAGGTCTGAGTATGACGGAGTTTCCATTTCGACGTAGTTCATCCACACACTTTTGCAGTCGAGGTATGGCAACCATTAACACATCTTCAGGTGATTTCTCAAAATAGGATCCTGGATGAAAAATGATATCTGTCGCACCGGCCAAATTCCCATAAAAAGCCGCATCCATCAGGCGCTGCCTCGATTTTGGCCATTCTTCATCAGAAGCATTTAAATTAATGAAATACGGCGCGTGAACGCTTAATAGAACTTGATGGAGTGCGGCATGAGTTTTAATCTCCGCACATTTCTCTTCAGAGATCCTGACAGATTGAACCCAACCCAGTTCCAAAGCGCCTAGGCTCAGATCGCGCAGCTTTGCGATCGCCCCCAGGCTGCCTCCTGGCTTTTTTGGGGTGGAAATGGGTGTACCCACTGTTCCAAATTGCATCTCTGTGAAAACCCTCATCTTCCCTTACTTATAAAACAATTGAATCTTGGTTATAAGAGCGGGGATTATCACAAGAGATCCAAGTAACACGCTTAGCATGGCGGCAACCAAGACCGCCGCGGCACCGCTGTCTTTGCCATTTTTCACAATTGGGTGCTTGTCAGGGTGAATCAGGTTGAACAACTCCTCGATGGAAGTGTTGAAACATTCTGTGATCCACACAACTGCAATCGCGATCAAGATAAAACCCCATTGGATAAGAGTTAGGTTGAGCCAGGTGGATAGGGCGATCACAATCAGCGTTGCCAAAAGATGAAACCTGGCATTATTCTGTGTTTTTACCACATGCACCAAGCCCGAAAAGGCATATCGAATTGAACGAAAAATGGCTTTAACTTTAATCATGAAAGTCCTGATCGCCAGAAATCCTGTTGATCTTCACGCCTAAATGATCCAGGATAAATTGTTGTTTGTTCCACATTTCTTCTTTTTCAGTTTTTGTGCCATGATCAAAACCCAAGAGGTGCAATATTCCATGCACGAGCAGCAAGATGATTTCGTTTTCTACGGGGTGACCCGCGCCATGAGCTTGTCTTTCTGCAGATTCATACGAGATGATGATATCCCCTAAATGAAGGTTTCCTGTTTCTGGGTTGATCTCGTTTGATTCAAATGAAAGGACGTCTGTAGGTTGGTCGTATCCGAGAAATTGTTTGTTCAGTTTTTGAAGAGTTGCGTCGTTGTCAATCTGAAGAGAAATATCCGTGGGGGTTGTGACATTTAAAAACAATAATACTCGTTCCACAGTTGTCCCCAAATTCATCGCGGAAATTTGAGATCTAAAGTTTTTCTTAACTTCAACCGTGATCATTTGTTTTCCTTGCTTGGAGCCTTGGAATCAGGATACTGAATTCTGGGGTGATAAGTATTCGAAAGAGTTTTGATGAAAGACTCCTGCGCCATCTTTAGATCTTTCAAGGTTAGATTGGTTTTATCAAACTGGCCTTCCTGAAGGCAGTAATCAAAAACGCCTTTCACCAACTTTTCCAATTCATCAGTTGTTTTTGGAAGCACCGCGCGGGCGGTGGCTTCACATCCATCTGCCAACATGACCAGTGCTGTTTCTTTTGATCTGGGTTTCGGCCCAGCATAACGAAATAGTTCTTGATCTACATTTTCCGCTTTGTGATCTGCCTTTTCGAGAGCACGAGTATATTGGTATTTTGTTATTTTTGTTCCGTGATGTTCTCTGACGAATTCTTTAATTTTAGGCGGGAGACGATGTTTGTTGACTAAATTAATGCCATCTTGAACATGTCGAATAATGATCTGTGCAGCAATCACCGCATCAAGATCATCATGCGTGTTGATTTTTCCGGGTATCTGGTTTTCAACAAAGAAGGAAGGATTCGCCGCTTTACCAACATCATGGTATAGCGTTCCAACTCTGGTTAATAACGCATCCGCTCCAATAGCTTCTGCGGCTTGTTCAGCCAGGTTTGAGACTTGCAGTGAATGTTGATAGGTGCCTGGCGCATTCTGAAGAAGAAATTTTAATAATGGATGATCAGGACGGGAGATTTCCAATAAAAATAGAGGAGTGACCAAGCCTAGTAGTTGTGAAACGATATATTGAATTAACAAGGCCAGACTACCAGAAGCAAAACCATTTAAGAATGTCACACTCACAAGCGTAATCATTCCGAGCATGTCTGATAAAGGATCGGTGAGTTTATATGCCACCAATACGGCGCTACCGGCCAATGAGATTGAGATGGCTGCACCAAAGAAACTGGTAATCCTCCTTCCGCGGCCGATCGCGAGCGCACCTATCAGGCACGAAATCATATAGAACAAGGTCAAATCTAAAGAATTGGTTGTGCCATAAGCAGCTAAAATACTTAACGCAAGCGAAAAAATGATGCCAATCTCAAGATTGAAAAGAGTAACCAAAATTAATGCGTAAGCAGAAATCGGATAAAAATACGGAATAATGGCTCTGTTTGGCACCAAGAAACGCGCGCCATATAAGAACACCAAGAACCCCACCGCGATCACAGTAAGGCTCTTTAGGTCTCCCATGGGTTGAATTTGGCGGCGTGTAAAATATAAGACAATAAAACCCACAAGAGCGATCACGAGCGCACCCGAAGCAATTAGATCTTGTACCTTGTTGGCGGGTTTGATTAAGCCATAAACTTGTAAGGCTTCAAACTGTTCTTCGTTGATTAACTGACCTTTGATGACGATGATCTGATCTTTGACGTATGTTCGAGTGACTGGCGTGACGGCTTCCATGGCTTGTTGTTTGGCAATTTCAGTCTCTTCCACAGAAAAAAGGCTGTTTGCCACAATGAAGGAGCCCGCAAGTTCTTCAGCAACAAAAACGTGTTCCCTGGGCAGGGTATAACTGATCAAGGAAGGAAGATTGTCTTTGTTCTCCTGAACCTGGTAATCGCGAATAGACTTGCGCATCGTTCTTTCCAGCGAGGCGATGGACTCTTGCACGATAGCCGCCCATTGCGAGTCTGATATTTGGAAGATAACCTGGGCTGCCTTTGGAGATATTGAATAACTATCTGATTTAGGCAAAGACTCAGCTTTGTCAGAATAGGTAATGTTTGGATCGTTCCGGATAAGCGTAATTTGGTTTAGTAAATTCTGCAAAGACTCGATCTGAGTCCTTGAGATAGATAAATCCAGGGGAAGGTAGCGGTTGGAGATAGCGTTTGCAGCGGTCTGTTTGGCTGCCTCGGTTAACACCTGGCTCTCATATGTTATTGCGCTTGGGGCAGTAAATGTTTGTGGAGATACGTCTCCCATCTGGGCGGGGGGAGAGGATGGTCTTAGGGCAATGGGAAGAACCAGTGCTGCAAAAGCCAATCCTGCGGTAACGATAAGCAACCCGATTCGATAGATCTTACGGGAAAGTGTGTTCTGAATGAAACGATCAGATAGAGAGGTCACAATTGTCTTAGACGAGTAGTGCCTTGACGATCGCGCTGATACGGTCAGCAGGTGCTTTTCCTGCGAGTCTTGGCATTAATACTTTCATGACCTTACCCATGTCGGAGGCTACGGAAGCGTTAATTTCTTTAACGACTTCACTGGCAACTTTATTTATCTCTTCATCGCTCATTTGGGCAGGGAGGAATTTTTGTAATAAGCTGATTTCCTTTTCAGCCAGGACAATCAGGTCTGCGCGATCGCCTTTTTGGAATTCAGAGATGGATTCCTTGCGCATCTTTATTTCTTTTTGCAGAATGGCCTGAATCCCGGGTTCATCCATCACAATTCCTTTTTCAATTTCAGCCATTTTAATTGAGGAAAGGAGAATCTTATATGCGTTTTTTGCAACTTCATCTTTTTGGCGCATTGCATCGTGAAGGGCTTCTTCAAAAGTATTTTTGGATAACATAACTACCTTCCTGTTTACTTGCTGGATACATAAATTAAATTACTTATCTGATCAAATAAATTTTGCCCAATCCCTTGGATGTATGTAAGCTCTTCTATTTGTTCAAAACTTCCATATCTCTCTCGAAAATTGATGATCGCAGCTGCTTTAGTCTCTCCAATGCCTGGCAATGTCATCAAAGTGTCAATTGGTGCACTGTTGATGTCGATTTTACTCTCCATTTGATGGTTTTTGCTGAATTGATTATCAACTGTTGGTTCAAGTGGAAATTGGATTACAGTATTTGGCAGGTGAAGATTCGATGATTTTCGATTCAACATTAAGAATAATCCCGATATGAAAATCCCAATTAAGATTCCTATTATGAAATTATGCGTCGGGGATTGATGATTTTTCATTTTTGATCGTTTTGCTCGAGAGCGTACATGGCATTAAATGATGCGATTGCTACCTCAATTATATCCAAGGAAGGTTCATTCGTAGTTAGTTTCTGCATGGCCATGCCCGGTAAAGCCAGGATTTTTACAAAGGGATTTTTGAGGTGATTTGATGTAAACCGCATATATTCATAAGCGAGCATAACCAAAACTGGTAAAAAAACAACTCTGGAGGCGAGCCGCCAGGCAATATTTGGCATAGGTCCTAGAAGAGTGAATAGAATAATCGAAAAAACCACCAGGATCAAGATGAAGCCTGTTCCGCAGCGAGGATGGTGTAGAGAAAACTTTTGCACGTTCTCAGGTGTCAAATCCACCCCCGCTTCAAAGGCGTTAATTGTTTTATGTTCGGCGCCATGAAATGAAAAAACACGATGAATGTCCTTCATTTTTCCGACTGCCCAAATATAGACAATCACAAGAATCAAACGAATCAAGCCTTCAATCAGGTTTGTCATAAATGGAGGGATCGTGAACCATTTTTGAAGCAGAGCTGCGACACCGGCCGGAGCCAAGAAGAACAAGGCAATGGCCACCGCAAACGAGAAAAACAATGTGCCAAACAGTGCCGGACCCTCGATTTTCTCGTCTTCACCAGTTTGGTAATTTGCAGAAATTGTCAAGTATTTAGTGCCTAAACCTAGGGCATCCCACATAATTACCAGGCCGCGCAAGAAAGGAAATTTGGCTATTTTTGAGGTGTAAATACCTTGTAATTTTTCAGTCTGAATTTGAATTTGTCCCGCGGGATCGCGGACAGCACAGGCAAGATATTTGGAACCCCTCATTAAGACACCCTCGATGAGAGCTTGTCCACCGTAAGATGGAATCTTCAGTTTTTCAGTGGGCATGGTATATTTATCTCACTTTTTGTCTGGAATGTTGAAGAAGAAATGGATCAGCGCCATGATGCCTTTCTCATAAGAAGGCAGATGCAAGCGTTCATTGGGGGAATGTATGTTGTCGTCCGGTAATCCAAAGCCAGTTAATACTGAATCGATTCCCAGTATCTCTTGCATGTCTGCAGTAACCGGAACAGAGCCACCTTCACGTTTATAGACAGGCTTTACTCCCCAAACCTTTTCAAGTGCCTGTTCAAGCGCTTTGGTCTCAGGCAAGTTGATATCAGACATGCTGGGATTCCCAGAACTGATGAGTTCTACTTCCCAGGACACCGTATCGGGAGCGTTTTCTTGCATATATTTCAACAGTTGTTGATGCACTTCAGCAGGTTTCTGATTGGGTACCAATCGGGTGGAGATCTTTGCCATGGCTTTGGCTGGGATAATGGTTTTAGCTCCAACTCCTGTGAATCCAGATAGGAAACCGTTCACATCCAGGGTTGGGCGAGCGCCAATCAACTCTGTGGAAGTATATCCTTCTTCGCCATGCAAATTCTTTACACCCACCTGGGATTTGTAATACTCGTCGGTTAGCCCGAGGCGGGCTAACTCAGCTTTTTCCTGATCAGATAGAGGGATAACAGTGTCATAAAAACCCGGCAAAGTGATCCTTCCTTCTTTGTCATGCATGCCGGCAATGAGTTCGCTGAGTACGATGGCGGGATTATGAACCACACCTCCAAAGCTTCCAGAATGGAGGTCCCGGTTCGGGCCAAACAAACGGATCTCAAAATACACTAATCCGCGCAAACCATAAACAACGGCTGGAATGTCCTTGGAGAACATACCCGCATCAGGGTTGAGCGCCACGTCAGCTTGTAATAGGTCTTTATGCTCCAAGAGGAATTCATGCAAGTTGGGGGAGCCAATTTCTTCTTCACCTTCAAGGATGAACTTGATGTTTACAGGCATTTTGCCAGTCTTCATGATGGCTTCGATGGCAGAAATGCAAACGGAGAATTGACCTTTCATATCAGAAGCGCCACGACCAAAAAGATAATCACCTTGTTTTATGGGTTCAAAGGGCTGGGTCTTCCATAAATCAATGGGATCTTCGGGTTGAACATCATAATGCCCATAGATCAAAACCACGGGTTTATCTTCACCGGCATACAGCAGATCACCATATATTACAGGATGTTTCGCGGTGGGCAGCACTTGAACGTGCTCAATGCCAATTGATGTCAATTTTTGAGCGATCAGATCTGCGCAGCGGGCAACTTCTGGCGACTTTTCAGGTTCAGTCGAAACTGACGGAATACGTATCATTTCTTTTAAGAAAGATAGAAACTCTTCAAAGTGAGAAGAAGCATAAGATAAAGCGAGATTGCGTGTATCCAAGTGTCTCTCCTTGATTTTTTATTGTATTGATTATATTCCATTATAAACTTATTCTTGCTTCTTCTCCTTTATGCTAAAATGATTTTGTACTTATTGAGATAGAGGAACAATGCTCATAACAAATTCAAAAATTATTACCTGGCAAAAACCCAATCAGATATTGGTCGGACAAGCCATTCGAATTGAAAATTCTTTTATTGTGGATATTGGTTCACAAAAAGACCTGATCCAAAAATATTCAGAAGATGAAATCATTGATGCGCACAATCAATTTTTAATGCCTGGTTTGATCTGCGCACATACTCATTTTTACAGTGCATTTTCTCGGGGTTTATACATTCCAGGGGAGGCTCCATCTGACTTTCCTGATATTCTTAATAAACTGTGGTGGCCTTTAGACCAGTCCTTAGACAAGGAATCAATTAAATTGTCAGCCCTGGTTAGCATGGTTGATGCGATTAAGCACGGCACTACCACTTTATTTGACCATCATGCATCCCCAAATTTCATTACTGGATCATTGGATCAAATAGAGCAAGCGTTTTTACAAACAGGTTTGCGGGGTGTTGTGTGTTATGAAGTTACAGATCGCGGCGGTATTGAGAAGGCAGAAGAAGGAATTTCTGAAAACATCCGAATGATACAAAAGCTAAGCAAGGGAAAAGAGGATTTCCGGGTCAAAGCTACCTTTGGTTTGCACGCCGGGTTAACACTCTCAGAGGCAACCCTTGAGAAATGTAGAAAAGCTATACCTGAACGCTATGGGGTTCACATTCATGTAGCTGAACACCCAAATGATGAGTATGACAGTCTTTTTAAGACCAATGAGAGGGTAGTTCAACGGTTGAACCGTCACAATTTACTTGGAAAGCAAACGATTGTTGTACATGGCGTCCATCTTGATTTACAAGAGATATCGCTACTAAATCAAACAGGTACCTGGCTTACTCATCAACCAAGGTCCAATATGAATAACGCGGTAGGAATGGCTGATATTGACTCAATATTAGGAACTGGATTAAAAGTATGCCTTGGTAATGACGGTTTTTCGAACGCCATGTGGGATGAATGGAGAACTTGTTACCTGGTGCACAAAAACTGGAATCGTGACCCTCGCAGGATGAATGGTAATAATGTTGTTCAAATGTCAGTCTATAATAACGCAGAATTGTCTGGGCACTTTTTTGATAAGAGAATTGGTTCTATTGAAAAGGGTGCCAAAGCCGACCTGATCTTGGTGGATTATGAGCCCATCACTGACCTGACCATAGATAATCTCCCATGGCATATTTTGTTCGGATTTAGGGATTCGATGGTTACTGCAACCATGGTGGATGGAAAATGGTTAATGAAAGATCGAGTCCTTTTAGAACTTAATGAGAAAGAAATTGCCGAAAAGGCTGTTAATCTTTCAAAGGAAGTCTGGAAACGCTATCAGAACCATTTTACAAAATAGGATTAATAATGGCAGAGAGAATTGCAATAATCGGTGGCACCGGAAAAGAAGGAAAAGGCTTGGCCTACCGCTGGGCAAAAGCAGGCTTGGAGGTGGTGATTGGTTCAAGACAGGTTGAAAAGGCCCAGATCGCTGCTGATGAAATAAACCTGCTTGTCGGGAATAAAGAGAATCCTGTGACAGGTCTTGAGAACCATCAAGCAGCTGATTGGTGTGAGATTGCAGTATTAACCGTACCATTTAGCGCGCATCAGACCATCTTGAGCGATTTAAAAGAGTGTCTGGACGGTAAGATTCTCATAGATGTATCAGTTCCTCTCGTTCCGCCGAAAGTGAGCAAGGTACAATTGCCACCTGCAGGCAGCGCAGCACTTGAAGCCAGGCAAATTCTAGGCGAGAACATACAAATCGTTTCTGCTTTTCAAAACATTTCCTACGAACGACTTTTAGGAGATGGTGATATCGATTGTGATGTCTTGGTTACTGGATCCTCCAAAGAAGCCAGAAAAAAGGTATTATCCCTTGTTGATTTGGCTGGAATGACAGGCTGGGATGCAGGACCTATTGAAAATTCGGTCGTGGCTGAAGGATTAACCTCCATTCTGATCGGAATAAACGGGCAGTACGGAGTCCATGACGCGGGAATTAAAATCACAGGAATTCAACGGTAATCACGTGACTTTAGCCAATAAAAATCTGGTATTCACCGCCATTGAAGGTTTTCCGAGAATACAAGAAGGCGATGACTTATCTGCCATCTTAATTCAATTGCTAAATGAACAAGAAATTTCCATTGAAGATGGAGATATTCTGGTTATTGCTCAAAAGATCGTCTCAAAAGCTGAGGGCAGATTAGTAAATTATGCCAATGTAAAACCTTCCCATACGGCGCTCGAACTGGAAAAGATCACTCACAAAGACCCACGCTTTATCGAACTGGTCCTTGGCGAAAGCAAAAAAGTAATTCGAGCGCGTTATAACACACTGATCGTTGAGCATAATCGTGGTTTTATCTGCGCAAATGCAGGAATTGACCATTCTAATATTGGATCCGACACCCAACTTTCTGAAGAATGGGCGCTTTTATTACCCTTGGACCCTGACCGATCAGCGGCAGAGATCAGACAGCGTCTCGAATCACATTATAAAAAGAAAATTGGAGTACTAATTATAGATTCGCACGGTAGAGCATGGCGGAATGGTACCGTGGGCATCACCATCGGACTTTCGGGTCTTCCCGGGCTGGTTGACCTTCGAGGTACGCAAGATATGGTTGGTTTCAAGTTAAAGATCACCACAGTTGGGGCTGCGGATGAATTAGCCGCAGGCGCATCTTTGCTGATGGGGCAAGCAGCCGAAGGTACTCCGGTAATCCACGTTAAGGGATTTCCTTACATTTTACGAGAATCTACACTCGAAGAACTCATTCGGCCAGAAGAACAAGACCTATTTCGATAATCAACACACAGGTGAATGTTATGACAAAAGTGATTGCCTTGGCAGGTGGTGTTGGTGGGGCAAAATTGGTTTTAGGGCTTTCAAAAATTCTTTCTCCCGATAAGTTATCGATTATTGTCAATACGGGGGATGATTTTTGTCATTTTGGATTGAACATTTGCCCTGATCTGGATACAGTTATGTACAACCTGGCGGGAATTTCAAATGAGCAAACTGGTTGGGGAAGAAAGTCAGAAACCTGGAATTGTTTTTCAGCACTCAATAACCTGAACAGCGAAACCTGGTTCAAATTGGGTGACGCTGATCTGGCAACACATCTTGAGAGAACCAGATTATTGCATTCTGGGATGAGTTTGACCGAGGTGACCAGGTTACTTTGCGAAAGGTATCATGTTTTGCATCGTATCTTTCCGATGACAGATGAGACAGTATCGACATTAATAGAAACTGAGGAATATGGAGAGATCAGTTTTCAGGAATATTTTGTGAAATATCAGTTCACTCCTCGCATGATCAATTTTAGATATTTAGGAATTGATAAGGCTGTTTTTAATCCTAAAACACGGAATTCGATTATTGAAGCAGATATTGTGGTGATCTGCCCGTCCAATCCTTGGTTGAGTATCATGCCAATATTAGAAATTGAAGATTTTAAGTCATTGATTAGATCAAAAATGGTGATCGCAGTTTCACCTATTGTCGGGCAAGCGGCCTTAAAAGGACCAGCGGCAAAGATATTTGAGGAGCGAGGCGTACATCCAAACGCCGCTGAGGTAGCAAAATTGTATCGGGGGATCATCAACGGCTTTGTGATGGATCATCAGAACGCGGATGAGTTCGAGCAAATTCGGGGTTGGGGTATAATTCCAATGATTACTGATACAATTATGACTGAGATTGACAGCAAAGTCAGGCTGGCACAAGAAATATTGGTTTTTGCGTCTCAAATTGGATAAAAGGATCCGCCGCTTATGACGCTATGGGCAATCATTCCCGTAAAGCCATTGAAAAGGGGTAAATCCAGGCTTTCAAATATTCTATCTGAAACAGAACGAACCACATTGAATCAGTCAATGTTGGTAAACACTCTTAAAACCCTTAAGTCGATCAATGAAATAGATACAGTTCTTGTCGTCAGCAGAGACCCGTCTGCATTAGCTATAGCGAGAGATTGGGACGCCAGGACCGTGTTGGAAGATGGAAATCCAGAGCTTAATACTGCCATACGTAGAGCAGTGGCAGTCGCCAAAGCGTATTATGTCAATAAAATATTGATATTACCAGCCGATTTACCCTTGGTAAAAGCAGACCACGTGAAGTCACTATTAAGTTGCGCCACAAAACCACCTGAAATCATTATCGCACCCGACCGAAGAAGAGATGGCACAAACGCGCTTTACTTGGAACCAGCTGATTTGATCAATTTCTATTATGGAACAGGTTCTTTTCACAAACATGTTGAAGAAGCTGAAAAAAGGAAAATAAACGTTAAAATCTTTGAATCTGAAGAGTTTGGCTTAGATCTTGATTTACCCGAAGATCTTGAGTTGCTTACAGAAATTGAAAACCGAGAGAAAGAATCAAATCCTGCTATATCTTTATCACCGGAGGAGAAATGACCCAAAAAGCTGCACTATATCTTCAAGATGCCCATCAATTAAGAGATGGGCTTGAGTATGTGCAATATGCTGAAAAACGTGGATTTGAAGCGGTTTGGCAAGCCGAAAGCCGTTTGGTCAGGGACGCAATCGTCCCCATGGCGGCGTACGCTGCGGTAACCCAAACGATCAAGGTCGGCTCCGGTGTTATCAATAACTGGACAAGAAATATTGGACTTTTAGCCTCTACTTATTTGACACTTGATGACCTTGCTCCTGATCGAATCATTTGTGGAATTGGAGCATGGTGGGACCCGTTGGCGAAAAACGTAGGGATTGATCGTAAGAAACCGCTCACGGCCATGAAAGAAACTGTCGAAGTATTCCGAAGATTGATGAACATGGAGCGGGTTAGCTTTGATGGAGAGTTTATTCACGTTAATGGAATCGAACTGGACGTTGTCCATGGAAGAAAAGAACCTCGGAATGTGCCGATCTATATTGGCGCGACTGGGGATAATATGATGGAAATGACAGGCGAGATCGCCGATGGGGTGGTTCTAAATTATTGCGTTCCTCCTGAATACAACCACAAAGCGCTTGAATTGCTGGCTAATGGAGCAAAAAAGCGAGGAAAAACCATTGATAATATTGACCGTCCACAGCTCGTTGTATGCTCGGTGGATCATGATCACGACAAAGCCATCGACACTACCCGCGAGCTATTGACGCAATATCTAGCCCAGCAACCTCATATTGCGAAAGCCTCAGGTGTTTCCATGGATGTGGTTGAAAAGATTCAATCCATTCTTGGTTGGCCTGCCACTCATGAACAGATTGCCAAAGCAAAACACCTGGTTCCTGAAGATTTAATCGTACGCATCACTGCCTCCGGCACTCCTGAAGAAGCCCGTAAAAAAGTAGCGGAATATATTGATAATGGGTGCACCTGCCCAATTTTATATCCAGTAGGCGGAGACGTTCACCTGCTTATTGATACTTTTTCATAGATTCAGAATGAGATCAACTATTTTTGTGGTCGGCCATGTCAATCCGGATACTGATTCCATCGCTTCGGCGATCGGCTATGCTTGGTTACTGCGAGAGAGAGACGGATTGGATGCTGTTGCTGCAAGAGCGGGAACCATCAATCAACAAACCGCATGGATACTAAAATTACTTGGGCTCGAACCCCCCACGTTGATTAATGATGCCAGTCCAAGGTTCGATTCGGTGGTTCACAGACTGGACTCAACAACAAAAGGCATGCCATTGAAAGATGCCTGGGCGATTGCTTCAAGGACTGGTGGTGTCTCTCCTGTTTTAAATCAAGACGGAACTCCTTTTGGATTGATCACTGGCAAAAGCTTGTTCAATTTTATTATTGGATTAGTGGGGATCAATGCTAACTCAAACGCGCTGATGATCAGTAAAATACTGGAGTACCCTTGCGAGGATGCTGCCAATCAAAAAGTATTGAAGTTTAACATCAACACAAAAATTAAGGATGTCATAGATCGTATTTTACGAGAAGAGAACGATGAATTCTTTGTGGTTGATGAATATCAACGTTACGTTGGAATTTGCAGGCAGCGAGATCTGTTGAATCCGCCAAGAATTCAGTTGATCATGGTCGACCATAATGAGGCGCAGCAGTCGGTTGCTTCTCATGAAGAGGCTGAATTATTAGAGATATTGGATCACCATCGACTTGGCATCCCCTCCACGCATACTCCCATCAGGGTGTCGGTAGAAATTGTGGGGAGCACCAGCACATTGGTTTCGGAGAGGATAGAGAACGCTGGAATGTGTCCACCTCCTGCAATAGGTGGATTGTTACTGGCAGGCTTATTATCAGATACTTTAAATCTAACCAGTCCGACAACTACAGATCGTGATCGAAAAGCAGCTTTCTGGTTGTCCCGTTGGGCTTTGATCAAGGGCAGTCCACTTGAGGGTGAAACGCAAAACGAGTTTGGTATCAAAGTGTTGGCGGCCAGCGCTGGACTATCAAAACGGTCCGCTCATGAGGTAGTGAGTAGTGATCTGAAGATCTACAGTGCCGGACAAATACAATTTGCGATCGCACAGGCAGAAGTCAGTGATCTGAATGAAGTAACTGAACATTTATCACAAATAAATAATGCACTGGATGATTTGCGCGATAAACGCAACGTAAATTTTGCGATCCTAATGGTCACAGATATTGTCAGGGGCAATAGTAAGTTGATCTTGTCTCATGCGCCCGCCATACTGGATGAGCTGCCCTATTTGGTTGAAAAAGACAATACCCGCTTTGCGGCTGGTGTGGTTTCAAGAAAAAAGCAATTACTACCCGTGGTATTGGGTATTTTGGAAGGCTAATCGCTCTATTTTCATAGTAAAGCGTGAAATAGAGTTGAACCAGTTGATCGAGGAAGATTGAATGTATACGAAATATCATGTCGTAAATAGCCTAAATGATGCACTTGAGATTAAAAATCGAAGCCCGCAAACAACTCGTATTCTAGCAGGTGGCACTGATCTCATGCTTGAGTTTGAAAAAGGCCAACATTCAGCGGTTAATGAAATAATCGATGTTTCAAGAATTGCTGGCTTGGATCAAGTCAAGATGGACGAAGATGGCCAAATTCATATTGGGCCTATGGTAACTCACAGCGGCTGTTTAAGATCTGATCTGATCAAGAGATATGCCAGATGTCTATACCAAGCCTGTGACAACATTGGTTCACCACAAATTCGGAATCGAGGGACTATCGCGGGAAATATCGTTACCGCCTCGCCGGCGAACGATACCATTTCTGCATTAATGGCATTGGATGCCAGTGTCGAATTACGCTCTATAGACCAGCTCAGAACCAGTAAACTCAGAGAGTTCTTTACCGGGGTTCGAAAAACTATTCTTCAACCCAACGAAATGGTCACAGATATTTTTTTTACAAAACCAGGAGAGGCAGAGAAAAGTTTCTTTATCAAGAATGCATTACGCAACGCTCAGGCAATCTCTGTATTAAACGTCGCGGTATCGATTGAAAACGACGGTACGCAGATCACAAAAGCAAGAATTGCTCTTGGGTCGGTTGCGCCAACAGTGATCAGGGCAATTAAGGCTGAAAATTTCCTGATTGGTAAAGCTGTCAATGAGGAAGTTTGCGGCAAGGCAGGGGAGATAGCCGCGAATGAAACCAAACCCATCAGCGATATACGCGCTTCAGATGTATATAGAACCAAAATGGTTGCCATTCATGTAAAACGGGCTTTGATGAATGCCATGCAGGAAAACCTACCAGATAATCGAACCCCAGTACTACTTTGGGGTCAAGAAACAAACGCCAACAAACCCTTGTTTGAAAATTCATTGGAATTAGGACCGGATTCGCCGATCTCGTTATTGGTAAATGGTAGAAGTATGCAAATTAAGGGCGCTTTCCATAAGAACCTGCTGGATATGCTTCGTGAAAACGCTCTATTGTCTGGAACCAAGGAGGGCTGCGGAGAAGGGGAATGCGGTGCTTGCACGGTCTACATGGATGGAATCGCCGTCATGGCTTGCCTGGTACCCGCACCCAGAACGCACTTAACCCATATCACCACAATTGAAGGCATCGCACCTGAACAGGGATTACACAAAGTGCAACAAGCATTTGTGGATGAAGGTGCCGTCCAATGTGGTTTTTGTACGCCAGGCTTTGTCATGTCTTCTGCTAAACTTCTTGAAGAGAAACCTCATCCAAACAGGGAAGAAATAATGACTGGTATTTCTGGTAACTTGTGCCGATGTACGGGGTATTACAAGATCATCAGCGCGATTGAAAAAGCCGCGGAAAGGTAAGTCCGATGCCGAAGAATGATCAATATCAGGTTCGAAAACCGAAGGAGGATGAATCCAAGAAAGTTCATCCTGTGTGGCGTGGCATTGGTTGCATTACGATGGTGATTATTCCGGTTTTGTCCTATGCGGGATCAGTCCAATTGATCAATAATCGGGATGCTCTTTCTTGGATTGTGATCCCTGAAGAAATTGTGCTTAAACAGGGAAATGATCCTCTGATTTTTGTGAAAGTTTTATACGCCATAGTGATTGGGCTTCTTCTGTTTTTCCTGCTTAGCGTCATAACCTTTGTTGTAAATCGACTATCTGGTGGAAATAGAAAAGGACCTTACGACGTTGGATAGCTTATATCCATTTTTATGGAGTAATCAGCATGGCTGAAATTGGAAAATCAATAACTCGAATAGACGCGGTTGAAAAAGTTACTGGAAAAGCACTTTATCCAGGGGATTTTCACTTCGATAATCAGCTCTATATGAAAGTGCTTTTTGCCGGGATCCCACATGGGATCATTCGCTCCATCAATATAGGGGAGGCGGAAAAATTACCCGGCGTTGTGATGATTTTAACGGCCAAGGATGTACCAGTGAATGAGTACGGCCTTGGGACTTTTGACCAACCAGTTCTCTGTGGACCTGGATCAAAAAAAATCGACGCAGACCATGTCAGGTTTATTGGAGACCAGGTAGCCTTAGTCATCGCTGAAACCGAAGAGATTGCTGAACAGGCTCGCAAGCTGATCAAAGTTGATTATGAGGAACTTGAAGTCGTGACTGATGTTGAGAAAGCCAGGCTGGATCTTGAACCATTGGTTCATCCTGATAAAGGCAGCAACATATTTACCCATTTCAAAATTCGCAAAGGTGATGCTGACCTGGCATTAAGAAATGCTGACATTATTGTAGAAAGTGTTTATAAGACCCCAGTTCAAGAACACGCTTTTTTACAGCCTGAGGCAGGAGTTAGTTATTACGATGAACAAGGGCGTATCACAGTGGTGGTGGGCGGGCAGTGGGTTCATGAAGACCAGGAACAAATCGCTCATGCCTTAAACTTACCTATGGATGCGATCCGTGTGATCTACCCGGCTATTGGTGGCGCATTTGGCGGCCGGGAGGACATGTCCGTTCAGATTATTCTGGCATTGTCGGTATTACGCCTGAAAGAAAAAGGAATTTTGAGACCTGTTAAGATCATCTGGTCCAGGCAGGAATCCATGATCGGGCATCATAAACGCCATCCCTATATTATTAAAACTCGTTGGGGCGCAACCAAGGAGGGAATTATCACCGCTGCTGAAGTGGAGATATTAACTGACGGTGGAGCTTATGTCTATACCTCTAACAAAGTGTTAGGGAATGCAACTCTCTTATCTACCGGACCTTATCGCATTCCAAACGTGAAAGTTGATTCTTACGCGATCTATACCAATAATATCCCTAATGGCGCATTTCGTGGTTTTGGAGGGCCGCAGGGTGCTTTTGCGGCAGAAATGCAGATCACCAAAATAGCCAATAAATTGGGATTAGATCCCGTTGAAGTGCGTAAACGTAACCTCATCAAAGAAGGCGAAACGATTTCCGTTCAGACTCCATTGCCCGTGGGAATCACTATAGAAGAAGTGGTCGAAACTTGCGCGGAAAAAGCGGGCTGGAAAAAAACGGAACAAGGGTACAAAAAGGGTGTTTCAGAGCAAACAAGTGGAACTATTAGAAGAGGGTTGGGTTTTGCTTGCGGATTCAAGAATATTGGTTTTTCATACGGCGCGCCAGAAAAATGCTGGGCAACCATTGAGTTGCATGGTAATGCAGAAATTGAAAAGGTTGTTCTCAAGCATGCCGGCGCGGAAGTAGGACAAGGTGCACACACAGCTTTTTTACAAATGGCTGCACATTCACTAAATGTACCAGTTGAAAAGGTTGAACTAGTGGCTTCAGATACAGCAGAAACCGATAATTCAGGCAGCGTAAGTGCGTCCAGAATGACCTTCATGGCTGGCAACGCCATCAAAGGTGCCGCGGAAGAGGCGCTCGAAAAATGGAAAAAGGAAGAACGGCCAGCGATCGCCGCGTACAAATATGAGCCGCCGAAAACCACACCTTTTGACCCTGAGACCGGCAAATGCGACCCAAACTTTGCCTATGGGTACGTCGCCGAAGCTGTGGAATGCCAGGTGGATATGGAAACCGGCAAGGTAACTGTGAACAATGTAATTTGCGTGGATGACGTTGGTAAGGCCATTAATCCGCAATTGGTTGAGGGACAGATCGAAGGCGCAATCGTTCAGGCAGCAGGTTATGCACTGCAGGAAGATTTTATTGAGAAAAACGGTCTGGCACTCACAGACAAATTTTCAACCTATCTCATCCCAACCGTGAAAGACATCCCGGAGAGGATGAACACCATCATCATGGAAATTCCTGACCAGGTGGGTCCATGGGGAGTGCGCGGTGTGGGAGAAATGCCGTATCTGCCCTTTGCGCCAGCCTTGGTGGATGCCGTCCATGACGCGACGGGTGTTTGGTTTGATGAGTTTCCGCTAACTGCCGAGCGGGTTTTCACGAAACTTCATGAAAACGATTGATCAAAGACCTACTGCAATCATTCTTGCGGCAGGAGGATCTAAACGATTGGGCCAGCCCAAGCAATTGCTGGATTGGTTTGGAAGAACCTTTATCGAACAAGTGGTTTTGACAGCTAGGCAAGCGAAACTTGACCCTATCATTGTGGTGACAGGCGCTTATTCCGATCAAGTGGAAGAAATCCTGCGGGAGCAGCCAGTGATCCTGGTTCGAAACGAGCATTGGGAAAACGGGCAAAGCAGTTCGTTGATTGCAGGCGTGCACCAGCTTGAAAAGGTCGACGTGAAACCCTTTGTGTTCATGCTGTGCGATCAACCACAAATTCCGGTTGATCTGGTAAAGGGGGTAATAAGAAAAGCAAGGCTAAGCAAGGCTGAAATCGTTATCACCGAAGCTGAGGATGGAAACTTTCAGCCGCCGATCTATTTTAGCCCTGTTTGCATTGACGAGATTAAGAAGTTAGAAGGGGACCAGGGCGGCAAAAAACTGACCAAAAGGTTTAGAACATTGAACCTGAAGTGGCCAGATAATCGTATCAGCCTGGATTGCGACACCATTGATGATTACAAACGGATGATCGAAATATTTAAATAATGCGCGTAGCCATTTAATCAATTCATAATATTATACGATAAATAATTAATAAATTAGATAATCACTTCATCGTCGTTTTCGAGTTTTCCAGCGTTCATTTCGGCGATTATTTTCTTGGCTTCTTCAACATTTGAGAGGGGAACTTCAACTTCAACTTCACCAAGCAATCCAACCGTCAATCCAAGCGCAATTCCAGCGGATTCCTGATTGATGAAGGCTGGAATACCAAAAGACTCCAAGAGGGCTTTAACTGATTCAGCTTCAAACCTGCCGTTGGCGATATACACCACTTCATCGCGGATCTTTTTTGGAAACATCGTTAATCCTTTTCTCTAAACGTGCTTTTCTAATCATAATCGATTTCTGTGCGACTTTTTTCTGGTAGTGGGGGATTTTGGACTCCTCAAGGTATAACTCTGCCTGAATCGTCCACTCAAGCGCTTTTGTTTCAACTTTCTTTTGATGCTCAAAATACTTGGCCAGCTCTATACAGGCATCGAAGTCCCCATCATTGCCATTTTTCAACCAGTAGGGTAGAGCTTGATCCCATTCTGATCGACGCTTATGGATCATTGCCAGACGAGATCTTAATTCCATCGTGATACCTAATTCGAATTGAGACAGGTTCAAACAGTGTTCAAAGATCGAGATCGCCTTGTCAGTATCGCCAATGGATTCAAATAATTGGCCAATCGAGAAAACATCCAGGCTGTTTAGCTTACCTGTCAATAGATCATGATCAAGCATCTGGGTAATCATTAGATGCAATGCTGACAGCGATACGATATCCATGGCATTGTGATAAACCACGCGAGAAAGAGGTGAAGCATCCCCTGTACGCAGGAAGTCAAAATAGATATCCGGGATCATCCAGCCAGGAACTTCATCTTCTGATCTGGGAACATGCAGGATCTCTTGTTCCAGGTCTTTCAAACTGCGGCTCGATAGTCTGAGCTTCCATATCCTTCGGGAAAGGTGCAATAGATCCAGGTGCTCCCAATTCGCGAACGGCACGGGCATTTTATGCATCAAATAGCGCGTTTTCAAGAGAGGCATATCAAAGGATTTGCCATTAAATGTGATCACGGCTTCGACATCCGAACAGAAATTAGAAAATGCCAATAGCATGGCTTCTTCTTCAGAGGGATCTTCGATCAAGAACTGGGTAAGTTTCAAGCCCTTCTCATCAAATCTGGCCAGACCGACAAGAAAAGCGAGCGTTCCTGTTCCACCCGCCAGACCTGTGGTTTCAGTATCCAGAAAGACCATTTTCATGAGACTATCGACTCGTGAATCCACTTTTCCGGCTTTATGGATGGTCTGGGTGCTTACTTCCTCAAAAAAGCGGATATCACCATGTTGTGTCCCATAGGGATAATCTTTTTCGCAGACCACCACGCGGCCGAACTGGTTTTCTTCGATGCGGGCACCCAAAACTTCAGCCAGGGACGGATGGCTCAGTTTTTGTGGAGCAGTAAGTTCCGTGCCTTTTTTAATTCCTATGGCGTTGAGTCTATCAATCAGTGATGGCATGGTAAGATTTCTCAAGCAATAAATTTATTAAATAGATGGTTTCTCGTTTTCCTCCAATACCGTAATCAGAGGATGGTCCAACACATGACGGACATCCATCCTGGCATTCACATTGGTCTGCTAATCGTACACACTTTCTTAAAAGATCATTGACTTGTTCATATAGCGCGCTTGCCAAGCCAATTCCAGCTGGGATGGCATCATAAACCAAAATAACAGGGTTCATGTCTGCAAATTTTGCGTTCGGATCGGCAAAAGCCCCAAGATCAGACGGTTCACAGAGTACCAGCAGGGGTGCCAGGCTGGACATTAGGTACTTCAACCCTGAAAGAGCACTCCTCATGCGAATATTGAGTTCCGCGAGACGGTGGCAAACAGGGCAGAGCGTGATCAGATTATCAGCTTGATTGGCCTGTTCAATTGACGTAAAACTCTTGAATGGAACTTTATGATGCACATGAAATGCTGCTCCGCTTTCAACCTTGCCGCAAGACTGACATGTATAACGATCCCGTTTTCGGATGCTTTCCCTGACCTTGTTCCATTCTTTTCCATAGTCATTCGGATCGCTCAACCACAGACTTTCAGCCCGCATACGCTCAATGCATTTTTGGTTGATCTCGAGCCAGAATCCTGTCGTTTGTAGCTTCACCTCGGGCATTCCAAGTGGTTCAATGCTCAATACTTCACGAGTCAATTGTTGAACTTTTTTGTACCCTGTCACTTGTGAGGTGACCTCGATTTCACCATAATGTAGTGAGAACATATCAAAATCATGCTTTTTATTCTCAGACAACGGCTCAATTTCCTGACTCATGATTGGCTCGGTCAGGTAATCTGCGTGATGATCCCCCAGGGTGGCAATACCGTGCTCCAAATCTAGCGTTTTAACTAAAAATATCAATCCGTCCTGCAAGTAAACTGCTCCAGGATGGATCATCCATAAGGAAGATTCATAATCGACTTCACCAATGGTCTCAGTCTCTTCCTGCCGCTCATATTGGATAAGGATCCGTTCTGAAATGGTGCTTCTTAATGAATAATCATTTGAGGGATAAGCATCTGACAACCAGTAGTACTTGTTGCGTTTTTGTTGCAAAACCCCCTCCTGGCATAAATAATCCAGGTATTCCTCGAGTTCATTCCAGTTCATGCTTCCAAATGAATCGCAAAGCGAAAATGGCAATTCAAATGCCGCGCTCTTGATATGTGGAAGCAGGATCAGGGGATTGTTGGGATTGATTAATGCCTGTTCCAGTGGACGATCCAACAAATATTGGGGATTCTTGGCAAAATACTGATCCAAAGGGTTCATTGAAGTTACCAAAACAGACATTGACTCATTCAATGATCGACCACCACGCCCCATGCGCTGCCTGAGCGAACAAATTGAACCGGGAAAGCCCGCCATGAGAATGGCGTCCACGCCGCCGATATCCACCCCTAATTCCAGAGCGTTGGTGGCCACTGCAAGTTTGACAGAGCCGTTCTTAAGGCCTTCTTCGATCTCGCGTCTGTCTTTCTTCAGGTACCCACTGCGATAACCTCTAATGGAATTTCCAAATCGAGGATTTGCGTTCTTAATCTCCCGCAGTAACAGTTCTACAAATCGACGTGTTTGACAAAACACCAACGACTGAACTCCTTTATCCAATAAAACAGAAGCGAGTTTGGTGGTGGTGGATAGTACCCCTTCGCGGATTCCCAATTCCTGGTTTACTATCGGCGGATTATAAATCAGAAAACTCTTATCACCTTTTGGGGAGCCATCAAGATCAACCTGGATGGCCTTCTCCTCAACCAAATTTTCAGCAAGTTCTATGGGATTTGCAATAGTAGCTGATGTCATTAGATATTGAGGTTTCGCTCCATAAAACGTCACGATCCGCTTCAATCGCCGAATGAGATTCGCAATATGTGAACCGAAAACTCCCCGGTACAGATGGATCTCGTCAATCACGACATATTTCAGGTTTTCAAAGAATTGCACCCAGTTGGTATGGTGGGGGAGAATGCCTATGTTCAACATGTCCGGATTTGTCATCAGGATCTTGGCTTTTTGACGGATGATGGAGCGCTGCGCGGCGGGTGTGTCGCCATCATATACAGCAGCCAATTGGTTTTCGACAGGCAATGCGCAAGCAGTGATCAAAGAAGTAACGGATTTGAGTTGATCATAAGTTAACGCCTTAGTTGGAAAGAATAATAGCGCGGTGGAGTGTCCATCAGAGATCAATTGATTTAGGATTGGGATTTGGTAGCATAGACTCTTCCCACTGGCGGTACCGGTGGTTACCACAATATTACTCCCGGAATGTACCAGTTCAATGGCTTTCGCCTGATGGGTGTATAATCCCGAAATTCCTTTTGTTTCTAGTGCTTTTGCCATTGAAGGTTGTAACCATGTGGGAAAATCATATTTCCTTTGCTGTCTGGCTTCCTGGTCCTGCCAGAATACAACGTTTTCAGCAAGCAGTTGATTTCTTCGTAACTGTTGAACAGCAGATGATAGACTCATATTTCCGTTGCGACGTTCCTTTTAAGGCATTATACTGGTAATGCCAATAAGAGATTTACCATATAATTGTAGCACAATTATTCTATAGTAATCCGCGGAGTTTCCATGATGATATTGATCGTATATGCCTTAATTGGTGGTTTGATCGGAGTATTGGTTAATGTCTTATCGGATATTTTGCCCAGAACGCGCATGATCACTGATCTATCCTGTTCCAATTGCGCCACGGTTTTCCGTCCGATAGATGGGATATTCAGGTCTAAATGCCATAAATGTGGCTCTCATATCAGCGCGGATACGAAATCCGCTTTGTGGGCGAGCATCTTGGCTCTTGCGTGCCCAAATTGTTCTACCTCTTACACCTTAAAAGGATATTTGATCTCGTTCCGCTGCCCACATTGCGGCAATAGGCCGGTATTGCGGAATTATTTGGTTCTGTTGCTTTCAATTGCAGCTTCAGTATTGGTTGGGATCTATCCCTTCGGTGGATTATCCTTCTGGGCAACAATACCCCTTCTATTATTCTTTGGCATCATCCTTGTAATCGATATTGAACATCATGTCATCCTGACCGAGACCAGTCTGTTGGGACTAGTTCTGTTGTTTGTTTATGGCTTATTCATGCAAGGCATACTTTTTACCGCCTTGGGAGGAATTTCCGGCTTCTTGATCATGTTATTGATCTACTTTTTTGGGATATTCTTTTCACGGATCATGGCCAGAAGTCGTAAAGAAGACAGTGCAGAACCCGGTCTTGGCTTTGGTGACGTTTACGCCGCGGCTTTTCTAGGGTTCTTCGTGGGGTGGCCTTATTCGTTGGGTATGATCATCCTCGCCATTTTGATGAGTGGCATCTATTCCTTTGTTTATCTAACGATCAAAGCCATTAGTAAAAAATACCAGGCTTACGCTACAATTCCATATGCGCCGTTCCTGGTCCTGGCAGCCATTATGATATTTTACTTGCCTCCAATACCCAATTTATAGCTGTTGCAAGATCTCTGCATCAACAACATTTTGGTATTGTAGGATATTATGCTTGAATTTCTCGATTAACGCCTTTGCCGTGCGTTGGTAGAGGCCTTTGTCTTCCCAGTTTCCAATTGGGTTCAATAACTTGGCCGGAACTCCTGGAATGATCGTTGGGATTCTAAGGTGGAAGAGCGGTTCTGTCATCGAAGGTGCTTCTTCCAGAATACCTTTAAGGGCAGCGGAAATGATATGCCTGGTATAGGGGAGCTTAATTCGTGATCCAATACCATAAGGTCCTCCTGTCCACCCAGTGTTGACCAGCCAGACCCTGGCTTGATGAATTTTTATCTTATCACGGAGCATGTTGGCATAAACCACAGGATTCAGCGGCATGAAGGGTGCCCCAAAACAAGTGGAAAAGGTTGCTTGAGGTTCTAGTCCCAAATCCCTTTCAGTACCTGCCAACTTGGCAGTGTACCCTGATAGGAAGAAATAGGCAGCTTGCTCAGGAGATAATCTAGAAATTGGGGGTAAAACTCCAAATGCATCCGCACTAAGAAAGAAGATGTGATTGGGGTGTCCGCCCCGGCTGTTTTTGATGCGCTTGGTGACATTATCTAGTGGATACGCCGCACGCGTGTTTTCCGAAAGAGAACCATCATTAAAATCAATCTGACGTGAATCTTTATCAAAAATGACGTTCTCAAGAATGGATCCAAATTTTTGAGAAGCATCCCATATCACTGGTTCCAGATCTCGATTCAGGTTAATTGTTTTGGCATAACAGCCGCCTTCAAAATTGAAAACACCGTCATTGCTCCAACCATGTTCATCGTCCCCGATCAGAAAACGATCTGGATCCGAGGAGAGTGTAGTCTTACCAGTTCCGGAAAGGCCAAAGAATAGAGCAGTGTCTCCTTCCATGCCTATGTTGGCTGAACAGTGCATGGGTAACACACCTGCTGATGGCAAAATCCGGTTCATGATCGTGAATACAGCCTTCTTGATCTCGCCTGCGTATTCAGTGCATCCGATCAGTACGATCT
Organism: uncultured Anaerolinea sp.; assembly: GCA_964474095.1. Lineage (GTDB taxonomy): Bacteria > Chloroflexota > Anaerolineae > Anaerolineales > Anaerolineaceae > UBA6107. The sequence goes on along the minus strand of CAYYRU010000003.1, from coordinate 10,917 downwards.
TTCTTGTGAAATCCAGCAGCACGAAGGCTTCAGAATTCGTTTTATCCTGTTTGGGATCTGCCTTAAAGGAAGGTGACTGGATCACCGTAAAATCTGGTTCAGATGTAAATCCTTCCTGTACAGGAATCAATAAATCATGCGCAAAAAGCGCTGACCATGCGTATTCGGTAATGACACGCACTCGACGTTGATGAGAAGGGTGCGCGCCAACCACAAGGTCCATGGTATAAGTGGTTTTTTGTTTTATATGAGAGAGAACTTTTTCAAGCAATTGATCAAATTGTGCTGGAGAAAAAGGCCTATTCACTTCACCCCAGTCTATTTCATCATCCTTGCTTTTTTGATGGTTTACTATGAACTTGTCTTTAGGGGAACGTCCTGTATACTTTCCGGTTTTTACCAATAATGCGCCGGTAAGAGATAAATTACCTTCTTGATTGAGAATGGATTGTTCGATCAGCTGTGGCGTTGCCAGGTTCCAATACGTGTTGATTCTTGTTTCTTTTCCCAAATATCCGAGATCAAGTTCCGTTTTTTTTGGGTCTAGACGCATTCATCACTCCTGGTTTTTAAGATGGTTTGTTAAGGATGTAGTGGTACCAAAACCACAAAACATCCCATGCGGGTTTACCATATACTGACGCACGCTGATCCTTTACGACCACCAAGGGATCATATTCTCTTGAAATGAATCCTCTGATCCACGGTTTCGAGGCGCTAGCAATAATGGCAGCGTTATAGATCCTGGATTGAAGGTCTAGATCAAGAGGCTGCGCAAAGATTGTTTGCTCATTATTTTCCATACATGAGTTGTTCAGCGCCAGACATCCGTTTACAGCGGTAGGGGTGGCAGGTGGATTTATCCCAATTAATATGGGTTTGCCATATTGGTTCGCGATTGGTTGAATGTAAGTATCCAAAGCAGACGAGAATGCCGATTCCAAAGATTCAACAGATTGTTCAGAACTTCCCTCAAGCGAAGGGGTGAACAAGACATACAGGGCATCCACATCCTTGATCCAGGTGGGCAATGCACTGTTCTGTTCAGGAATGCTTATCACTCCGATCACTGGGCCGTTATACCGCGATCTTACTAGTTGGATTAACTCAATCCAATACTCATCTGCATTGGCAGGAGGTGTAAAAGCCGTCCCATTGGATAATAATCCGCTGTTCATGGAGGGTTTCATCGCTGGATCACCGATCATGATGCCACTTGCATTCAAGATCTTTGCCAGGTCAGCAGACTGAAGCACAAAATGCTGGTAGCGGTCAAAAAAAGTCAGCCACCAACCGCCATCCTTAATGCCATTAAGCCATAATTGTTCTGCGGATGCTTGACTGGAGATACGTGGAAAAATGACAGGCTGTAAACCGTTGGCGATGATCCTTGTACCCAAGTCAATCTGATCTGGCCACAAAAAATCATTTCCCGCCACGGGTTCCAACTGAGGAGGGTTATCATTGGTGACCGTCCAGGTCGGTGAAAAGATCACCCAATTCCCACCAGAACTGGAAATAGTCTGTAATCCCTGATCGATGGATTTGTTCCATGAAGAGGGCATATTCGCAATAATTTCAAATCCTGCAATAAAATCTGGCCGTGGTAGAAGATTTCCGCCGTTCACATCCACGCTGGTTGCTACTGTAGTCGTTTCCATAAATGGCCACGATGAAAGGCTGACTGTAATATTTTGTGTTTCTGTAGATCCAGCCAGGGTACCCTCTTGGATGGGATTGGAAGCGGCGTTTTCACATTGATCATTTCGGCAGAATCGATAACCAATTTCTCCTAATAAATGGAGCGGTGTGAAAAGCGTATAAGTCCACTGATTTTCACCACTTTTTTGCATTGGTAAAGGCTGCATCCAACCAAAAGGGTTCAATTGCAGAGAGACCGTGTCATTGATAGGTGTTGAAGGTGGAGTGGTGAGGTTAATGGTGATTCTTTGAGCCGCAGGTGAACCCAAAATCTGGATTCGTTTGCGTATAGTCGTATCTTTGGTCGGGACAATTAGTTTGCGTGACACAAAATTTCCCGATTCTGACAACTCTGCGTTCCAAAATCCATCACCAAAAGTGAATTTATATCGAATATCAGCACCGGCGGGCAGGGAAACACTTAATGAATAGTTATTCGTACCAATTTTGGTAAATTGAGGGAGGTTGGCAGATGCCATGCTGGATCCGCTAGGCAAATCAGCTTCAGGATAACCAAGTGGGTAAAAATTGGACGCCAAACGCATTGGCTGGCTGGTATCAAAATTATCCGGGGTTTGTACCTCGAAAGTGACTTCCACCATGGAACGTTTTTGAAGACCAATCTCAATGGGGGTGGTGGCATGTTCCGCAATCAAAGCGCCCTGTTGAAAGGTCGCATATTGGCCATCCAGACTGGCGACCACAACGTTATGCGTCCACACCGGCACGCCTTCAAGGACAAATGTGCCATCTGAAGCAGAAATCGTCTGCATCCCAGCTGCATAGACCACCATATTGGGTAGTGGTGAATTGTTTGAACTGTCGACCAACTGTCCTCTGATACGGCCTACAGCTCCACTAAAAGGTTGGTCGCTCCAAGCCGCCACTAAATCTTGAGTCAATATAGAGCCTTCGACCAGCAGTACTCTGTCATGAACAACCTTATTTTGTGATGTGGCTTCGTAGATCGTTTGAACGGCATTCTTGCGCGCGAAGCGATATTTGATCTTCTCGCCAACAGTTAATGGTAAACGCACGAAAAAATTCTGTGCATCCTGGGCAGTCATCTCAAAATGTGAAGGATTGAAATAAACCCCCGTTACGTCATCAATTATCTCCAACAAAAGCTTCTCATCGTAAGGCAGGGGGGAGGGCAGTCTTACTTGAAAAATAACCTCAGCTTGGGGGTAGTTTTCTTTGGTTTCTGTAAAAACGATGGGATTGATTGGGGAATCGATCTTGTTAAATATGGAACATGAAGATAATAAGAGTGAGAATATTAATATGATTGTAGAAATTATGATCAGTCGTTTTTTTAAATAGCAGTGGGAGATCATTTTATCTACTCATTTATGATTGTCTTCAAATCTTTTCAGTAAACCGGTTTTGGATCTCTTGTAAATGGTCTACCAAACTGCCTAACACACCATTGATAAATCGCGAAGAACTATCAGACCCAAATGTTTTTGCCAGCTCAATGGCTTCATTGATGGCCACTTTCACAGGAGTAATACGGGCCACACCAAACTCCCACAATGCGATCCTCAAGATGTTGCGGTCAATTATGGCAACCTGGTCAAGAGGCCATTCAGGTGCATGCGATGCAATCACTTCGTCCAGTGTTGAAATAATTGGAACCACACCACTGACTATTTGCCTCGAAAAATCAAGTATCTGACCATCAACAGTTTCGTCTTCAAAACGCGCTTCCAGTGAAACCCCCATTGGATGCGCGGTCAAGTCATATTCGTAAAGTACTTGCAATGCAATCCCACGAGCCTTGGTACGAGATTTCATAACACCAGTCTTCTAATCAGAATAATCGATGTCTTCGACATGGACATTAACCCGGCCAACTTCCATGCCAACCATCTCAGAAATGGAACGTGATACTTGATTCTGGATCTGCCGGCATACTTCACGAACGATATAGCCTTTTTCCAAAACCACATAAATATCAGTAAACACCACATTTTCTTCCACAGTGATCCCAATACCTTCGGATAATCCTTTTTTAAAAAGAGTATTGACGTCACGAGGACCCGGAGTCGTTCTGCTGACTCCTTCAACGCTATTCGTGGCAAGCAAAGCGATTGACACAAGCACCTCAGGGGAAATCGTTGTCTTTCCAGCCGGCAATTTTTGATTTTCCATTTCTTCTCCGTTGTGTGTACTCATGATAATTATAACCCCAATAGTTCGTGAAGGTGCTCGAAACCAGATCAATCCAACTTTTTGATGAAGTCGAGAGATAACCTTGAAACCAACGCCATTTGCTTATCCATTAAAATGCAGTGGGAAGATTCTTCCAGCCAAACCAATTCTTTCTCGTCAGACGATATCTTTTCTAGTACCTTAAGCGAACTAATGGGATCAATGGTGGTATCCAATTTGCCTTGAAAAATAATGGTGGGAATTGTTACTTTCTCAAGTAAACGATTCACCTTGTTCTGAAATTGATAAAGTTGTGCAGCTGCGCGCATGGGAACAACATTAAAACCCTGCCATTGGGTTGTAAGATCAACATTCTTTTTATTCATACGTGTTACGAACGGCCAAACCAGATTGGATTGCCATAATCGTTTAATTCTTAGTGCAGGAGCAAACAATAACAGCCCTTTGATTTCAGGATGAGTCGCTCCAAGCCAAAGACTAAGTAACCCACCCATGGATTCTCCGAGCACAAATACTTGCTTGTACTGACCGGCAAGTTCATGATAGGCATCTTCAGCACATGAGATCCAATCGCCGTAATTGGTCTTGTTCAATTCATCCGGTGATACTCCATGACCTGGCAGTAGTTTTCCACTGACGGAAAAACCTTGTTCATTCAGATACTTGGCCATTTGCCTGACTTCGACTGTGGTGGCAGTAAAACCATGAAAAAGGAGCACGGCGGTCTGATGGTTGGCATCACCAGGCCAGAAAAAAGATCCGCCTTCAGATTGAGGGTTTTGGAAAATTGGGAACTCGTTATTCATGTGTACCTCCAACCATCTGTGGAATGGTTGCAGTGGCGAATGGAACAACCGCAACTCTACAATTGGGATAAATGTCAACTACTTTAGCAATTTCACGATCAAAATCATCGATACTCGAAATCAAAATTTGTTCCATCACTTCTACAGGAATTGTACTTTTAACTGCAAATTGGATACGATCAGCGATGGCGGCAAATTGATAGGCCTTATGTGGTCCGACTCGAAATCCCATTGAGACTAGTTTCTCCTTGGCTTGCCGATGACTGTTCACTCCTTGCATAAAATCCAAATACCCCTGGCTGCCAACACCTTCCACACAAGCGGCAGCCAATAGGACTATTCCACCATCCCTACAGAATAGGGAAGCGTGAGTGAGAGCCTTTTGAGCCTGGTAGAGGTTGATGTCTTTCGGATATCCTCCCGCAGAAGCAATCACAAGATCATATGGTGCCTTAATTGGAGTAAGTGCTGTCTCACGGATGATCTTGATGCCCTTAAGGATCACCTCGTCCGGCTTGCCAAAAAAGACATGCAGAATCTCCTTCTTTTCGTTTAGGATCGCATTTAAAGCCAAATCAACGCCTATTAATTTGCCAATTTCTTCAATATCCTGCCGTAATGGATTGTCTTCAAAACGACCAACACTGCTTTTGGGATCCCATATCAAAGCGTGATTCGCATTTATGGTCTTTCTACCGCACAAACCTATTGACGCACTCTTGAACCCACCAGAAAAGCCGGCGAAATGGTGCGGTTCAATATCTCCGACAACAATCTTTAGGTCCGCCTGGTCAAAAATTGAATTTACCAGCACGGGCGTTCCTTTTGAGGTGGTACCTTTATCAGTCAAATTCGCTTCATCGTCGCAATTATGCGAGATCATCCGATATTGTTTCCACAGATCTTCCTGCAGAAGCATGGAAAACTCTGAATCAGGCATTGGAGTGTGAGTTCCCGTGGCAATTAGAAAAGTAATATTTTCTGATTTCACCCCTGCCGCATGCAGGGCAGACAAAAGGGGAGGGAATAGTAAATTATTGGGAACAGGTCTGGTTTTATCATTAATTGAGATAGCCACACGTGTATTTGACTCTATACTACTCACAATGCTCTGAAAAAAGACATTGTTTCGTATAGCTGTGTCTACAATCTCAGATTGGTCGCTATCTGGATGTAACTCGACAGGCAAGTACAGGTCAGCTTTGACCTGATCAGGAATTTTGATTTGAATACTTGACGTTCCATAGGGAAGAGAGAAGGTTTTTGTCATGGTTACCTAAAGGCAATTTTATATTATTGTATTTTATTTTAGCTTATGAAGTGGATTAATCAAATATCAAGCACTGCAGAACTAGCCAAAGCCCAAAATGATTTGGCGTGAATGATGCCCATTCCTTTACCCAACGTCAAATGCGCACGGTTTTCTCAAGAGGGGAGACAACAATCTATTTCCAAACTTCATGGTTTCGATAAGTATTATTATCATAAGCATGGTATAATTGTCAAAAAGGAGATACTATGCCTTCTGACACCATTTCCTCAGCTGCCTATAATTATATAAACAGCGTGCGTATGGCACGCAGTCCGCACACAGCCTCAACGTATCAAAATGCCATCGATTTTTACCTGGATACACTGCGCCGCTACAAGATCGACCCTGAAAGCACCCTTGTAAAAGATCTCAGCGAAGACACAATTGTCATGCTGGCAACCTCTCTTAAAAACCACGCGGCCACCACAGAACGCCTGTATTTGACAGCGGTAACAGGATTTTTTGCCTTTTTAGCCGCGGACAATTTGGCACAGGTCAACCTGCCGCGCATCAAGTTGTTAATCCAACAACGAGCCAGGCGCCCTGGACAAAGACTGCCGCAGTTTCCTTCGTCGGCTATCGATCTAATTATAGAGAAGATCAGCGCGCCTGAATTTCTTTCAGCCGCTGATGATGCGGACCATTTGATCCAGTTAAGAGACCGTGCGTTTCTATTGACTCTGGCCGATACTGGATTGCGCGTTCACGAAGCCTGTGGCCTTCACCGCGGTGATCTGGATTGGAATGAAGGTAAAGCCATGATCATTGGTAAAGGTAACCGGCAAGATATTATTCGTTTTTCTACACGCAGTACAGAGGCACTCAAAGATTACCTTAAAGCGCGCATCTTGATCGATGGTGGAACCAAGATTCCCCTGACAGCTCTTCCCCTTTTTGCAAGGCATGACCGCGGAGCCGGTAAAAAGATCAAACCCATGACCACTACCACGGGACGCAACATTGTCACCGATCGTGTTCGTGAATTATTAGGTGAAGAAGCTGTTGGCAGCATTACCCCCCACTCTTTCAGGCATTATTTCGTCACACGAGTACTTCGTTCCTCCGGTAACCTGAAACTCGCCCAGGAATTGGCTCGTCATCGTAATATAGCGGTTACCCAACGTTATGCGCATCTTTCCGATGATGAATTGGATAAGGGCTATTGGGAATCCATCGAAAAATGACATCTTTGACGTAAATCAAAGCCTTACTTATACTTAGGCATGATTAAAAAACTCATCTGAAACTGTTTATGATCAGGAAAATATATGTTTCGTGACAAGATTTTCCATTTTTTTCAATCCAAATACTGGTGTTTATGGTTGCTGGTATTATATATTCCCTTGATATTTCTCGGTTTTGGCTCGGATAGTGATACCTATTCCTCTTTGAACGTCTGGAACAATTTCCTTCAAACCGGAAAATACGTCCCTTCCAGACTACCAGGTTATGTCCTTCATGAATTTTCAATTTACTTTTTAACAAAGATCGGGGGAAGCGTTCTCTCCAATTTAGTCACCCTTTTGTTCGCAGCTTTGACCTGCCTGATGGTGATCAAGCTTCTGCATCATTATTCCTTACCCACCAATGCTGTGTTGTTATTGATTCTCAATCCGTATTTTATTGCAAGTGCCACCTGTACCATTGATTATATTTGGGCATTATGCTTTTTTACTATTGGACTCTATTTTTTTATCAAGAGACAATTTCTGCTTTCAAGTTTGTTCTTCGCATTTGCTTCGGCAACCCGATTATCTTATGGATTGTTAGTTTTAGGCATTTATGTGGTTCAGTTCATAATACTCATTGTCAGTAACAGAAAATCTGTTTTTCGCTTCGTTTTGGGTTGCTTTATCATATTGATAATCAATATATTGTTTTATTACCTACCCCTCAATTTTACGCATTGGGATTTATCTAGAATGTTTACAGGAAGCATTGGTGATGCCTCCCTTTGGTCTCCTTTCATGCGTATTGGCCGCTGGGGATACAAAAACTTGCTGTTATGGGGAATTCCCTCAGTTTTTGCGCTTTTATTGTCATTAATGATCGCCTTCAAGAAAGGAATTTCCAAATTCCTTCATGCTGAATTTTTGTGGATTGCGATTGCGATAGTATTATTGACCGAGGCAATGTTTTTCAAATATCCAATCGAGATCGAGTACCTTCTTCCTCTACTGCCTATCGCTGCGATATTCCTTGGAATTTCCTTTCGTTCTCGGCCCCGTTTGATCCCTATTTTGTCAGTGCTCATACTTATCAATGGCTTTATTGCCATAAGCCTTGCACAGCCTGATGTCCCCAACCATGCTTCTAGCGCTATTTTTTCCATCAGACCAACCAAGGGTTTGCTATTACTTGAAATAGAAAACCGTCCACCTTTTGAAGCAGAGCATTACAACGCTAACAGCTGGTGGTTCGATGAACGATCAGAATATCAATCAATTTCACCGATTGAGTAAAAAAAAACAACCCCTTGTCATCAAGGGGTTGTCTGAGTAGGCAATGATAAACTAGTTTACAACTGTTACATTGCTGGCCTGAAGGCCTTTGGGGCCTTTTTCGATGGCGAATTCGACTTTTTGGCCTTCTTCGAGGTTACGATAGCCTTCGCCCTGGATCGCGGAGAAATGTACGAAGACATCCTCTCCACCTTCGCGGGAGATGAAGCCATAACCCTTGGTTCCATTGAACCATTTGACCGTGCCGGTGATACGTTCTGACATTTTTTTGCCTCCTATAGCAAAACCAACTTATTTTTAGGATTTGTTTCGTTCTCTCGGAGCGGTCAAATAAAAACAGCCCTGGAGCTTTCGCCTTGGCTGTCTGTTATTACATCCAACAAGAACTACTTTGCATCCTACTTAAATAACTTTATCACATATTCTTGAATAAGTCAAGAACATGTTTTCAAGTCGTTTTCTCTGTTTGAATAAATACATCTATTTCTGTTTCCTAGTTAACTGGATTATACCACCGGCTAACATTAACTCAGCAACTCTTTGGCTTTCTTGGTTTGCTTGCCTCGTTCTTCAGTATCCAAGATGCGTTTTCTGATCCTGAAATTGAGCGGTGTAACTTCCAGCAACTCATCCTCACTGAGGTATTCAATGGCTTGATCCAAACTCATTACGAGTGGAGGTACAAGGCGGATCTCAATGTCTTTATTTGAGTTACGCATATTCGTTAAATGCTTTTTCTTACAAACATTTACGGTCAAATCATCCGGTCGTTGGGTCTCACCGACAACCATGCCTTCATAAACATCCACGCCAGAGCCAATAAACAACACTCCCCGTTCTTCAGCATTTTTTAGGCCATAAGTGGAAGTAACGCCATTTTCCCAAGATACGATGGAGCTGGTGGCTCTTGAAATTATCTGTCCAGCCATGGGCATGTAACCGAGAAACAGCGAGTTCAACATTCCCATACCGCGGGTAGCTGTGAGGAATTGATATCGAAAACCTAGCAAACCCCTCGTTGGCACGGTATAGGTTAAATGCACTGTGTTGTCAGGATTATTGATCATATTGAGCATTTTCCCTCGCCTGACGCCCAGCATTTCCACAACTGTTCCAACTGTCTCTTGGCTGGTATCAATGTGCAGTTCTTCAAAAGGCTCTAGCAAATTTCCATTGTCATCCTGCTTAAAAATCACTTCCGGCTTTGAGACCTGGAACTCATATCCTTCTCGCCGCATGGTTTCAATCAGGATTGCCAGGTGCAGCTCTCCCCTACCCGCTACTTTAAAGGTGTCTGGACTATCTGTTTCTTCTACACGCAATGCCACATTGTTTTTCAGTTCGTCAAAAAGACGTTCTCGCAACTTACGAGAAGTACCCCATTTGCCCTCTTTGCCCGTAAACGGAGAGGTATTCACTCCAAATGTCATTCGTACAGTCGGTTCTTCGACCTCAATGGAAGGCAGGGCGATTGGGTTATCACTGGCAGCCAGGGTCTCACCAATGGCTATTGCCTCAAGTCCGGCAATGGCCACTATTTCTCCTGCCTCGGCTGATTCCACTTCCACTTTATCCAGTCCCTGGAAAACGTATAGATATCTGGCCCGTTCTGCGAGTATATTTCCATCTTTTTGGATTCTGGCGATTGGTCCGCCCGCTTTTACCTGTCCGGCATGAATTCTACCGACCGCAAAAACCCCGCGGTATTCATCGTAACCGAGATTGGTCACCAGCATTTGTAATGGCGCGTCCACATCCACTTTTGGGGGCGGAACAGTATCCAGAATGGTTTCAAAAAGAGGTTGCAAGTCAGGAGACATATCTTTGGTGGTGCCGGCCTGCTGCGTGATGCCATTGGCATAAATAATTGGGAAATCCGCCTGTTCATTTGAAGCCCCAAGTTCGATAAAAAGGTCAAATGTCAGGTTTACAGCACGTTCAGCGTCTGCGTCTTTGCGGTCCATTTTATTGATGACAACAATGGCACGGTGTCCCATTTGCAGTGCTTTTTTGAGCACAAAACGGGTCTGCGGCATGGGGCCTTCAGCGGCATCCACCAATAACAATACTCCATCCACCATGTTCATGACACGTTCCACTTCACCACCAAAATCGGCGTGTCCGGGAGTATCAACGATATTGATCTTGACCATGCCACCGCGTTTCTTGTCAGGGATCACAATGGCAGTGTTTTTTGCCAAAATGGTGATCCCGCGTTCACGTTCAAGATCATTTGAATCCATCACCCGTTCGATAACGGTTTGATTATCTCGAAAAACACGAGCTTGTTTCAATAACCCATCTACCAATGTGGTCTTACCATGATCAACGTGGGCAATAATTGCGATATTACGAATATCAATACGCTCTTTTTCCATTAATTTTTCCTGTTCAAAGGTCACATAAACGACCCACTATCTTATCAGAACGGCAATCAATTGAACAGGGGGAAATTTGTATG
>CAYYRU010000002.1:117483-120582 GCA_964474095.1 uncultured Anaerolinea sp. | reverse complement strand
CGACCGTGAAAAAAGAACTACTTGACCTGATGGAATGCCCAAAATGCCGTGCCAGCCTGCTTGAAAAGGAAGGCGTGGGTCTGGTATGTTCGAAATGCGGATTTACCGCCAGGAGCGTGCAGGGAATTCCGCTTTTCACGGATGTGCCTGCCACGATCGAACCCTGGGAAAAGGTGGAGCGTGGTCCCGACAAGGGCACGGCCTGGCGCAAGAGTAACTGGAAGTTCCTGAATGGTATAGTCTCGGGTATGCCTGCCGATGCCAAAATTCTGGATGTCGGCGCCGGGCACGGCGATTTCGCGGACATCTTCACGGGCCGCAAGTACTACTCTTTGGATATCGTCCCCTACGCCGAGGTGGACCTGGTGGCCGACCTGGGCAGCGAGAATCCGTTTACAGACGAAGCTTTCGATGCCGTGGTGCTGATGAACGTGCTGGAGCACGTCTATGAAAGCCGCAATCTATTGAAATCCATCGCGCGCGTGGTGGCAAAAGGCGGCCAGCTGATTTTCACGGTGCCATTCCTGCTCAAAGTGCACCAGGCGCCCTTTGATTTCTCGCGCTACACGCCTTACTTCATCGAGAAGATGGCAGGCGAAGCCGGCCTGATCGTGGAAAGCCTGCAGGGCTATTATGACACCCAATATTTATTAAATGAAAGCCTGGGCAACGCCTGGCAGTATTCCATCGCGTCACAGCCCAAGACGCAGCAATTCGCGGCCAAGGTGCTGGTGGCGCTGGCCCAGCACGTGATCAATGACCTGGGAAGGGTCACCCGCAAAGGTTTCATTGCTGACTACAAATCACAACCCAACCCGGCACCCGTGGGCTACCTGGTGGTGCTGCGAAAGAAAGCCTAATGGATAAAGTAAACAAGACCGTTTTTATCAGCGCCGACCACGGGCTGGCCATTATCTACTTTTTACAGAGCGACCTGGTGAAAACACTGGTGGAAAAAGGCGCGCGCGTGGTGGTGCTGACCGACGACGGCCTGGTGGATCAGATCAAGACACGCTTTGGCATGCCCGGCATGATCGTGGAAGGGCTGCGATTCAAACAATGCGCCAAATACGCGGCAGAGGTGCAGCCTTCGCTGCAGTACTGGTCCAATTTCATCCGCCGGGTGGGCACCTCCAACCGCATCAACACCGAAGCCATGGACAGTCACATCAAGCAGGTGGAGGCGGAAGCCCAGGGCATGATGCGCTTGAAATTACTGGCCGCCAAAGGCTTTATCGGCCTGCTGCGCCGTTCGAAAGCGGCCCGCCGCAAGCTGGTGCACTGGCAGATGCGCTTCAACCCTCACATTTACGATGACCTGTTCGATAAATATCAACCCGACCTGGTGGTTTCGGCCACTTATGGCTGGCGTCATGACCGCTACCTGCTGCGTGAAGCGGTTGCCCGCGGTATTCAAACCGGAGCCGTGATCGTGGGCTGGGATAACCCCAGCAGCTACGGCATCCCGGCCGCGCCGCTGGATTTCGTGACCTGCTGGTCGGAGATCCAAAAGACGGAACTGGTGGACGGTTCGGATTGGGATGCGGCCAAGGTCAACGTGGGCGGCATCCCCTCTTATGACGGCTACTTCCGCGGGGAATGGCTGATCCCAAGGGACGAGTATTATAAAATGCACCAACTTGTCAAAGACCGCAAGTTGGTGACATACGCCTCGAGCTTTATCACCTTCGCGCCCAACTACCTGAACGTGGAAGCCCTGGCCAAACTGGTGGCCGCGGATGAACTGGCCGAACCCTGCCAGCTCTTGATCCGCCTGCATCCCAACCATTTCATGGACGAACCGCTTTATATAGAAGAGCGTGAGAAGATCCGCGCGCTGGCCAGGAGCCTGCCGCATGTGCACGTGGTGGAGCCGGTGGCGCTGGGCGGCGACCTGGGCTACTACTCTGGCGAAGACATGCCCGAAAAGACCTCCATGATGGCTTACTCAGACGTATTCACCACGGTGTATTCCACCATGTGCGTCGAGACGGCCATCCATGAGCGCCCCATCGTCAGCATCTGCATCGACACCCCGGGCGGTTGGAACCGCAAATTCAAGTTCTCGCTCAAACTCTCCAAGATCGGCGATTGGCCAACCCACCAGCGTTTTCGTCTGGCGAAGGCAGGCCGGGTGGCTTTTGACGCCGAACAATTGAAAGAAGCCTTGAATGTGTATCTTTCCAACCCTGAACAAGACGCGGCTGAACGCGCCAAATTCATCCGGGACGAGGTGACCTATACGGATGGCAGCGCCGGCAGGCGCACGGCGGAATATTTATGGTCGCTGCTCTCAAAGGATTGATTAAATGAAGACACTCATCGCGGGTTATGGTTCGATCGGACGCAGGCACCTCAACAATCTGCGCGCCCTGGGCGAGACGGATTTTGTGCTGCTGCGCTCCAACCGTTCGACCCTGCCTGAAGAGGATATCCAGGGAATACCGGTTGAAACCAACCTGAAAGCTGCTTTTGGGCACAAACCTGACGCGGTAATCATTTCGAACCCGACCGCACTACACCTGGAGGTGGCCATCCCGGCTGCCCAGGCGGGCTGCGCCATCCTGATGGAAAAACCCGTATCGCATAACCTGGAGCGGATCGAAGATTTGGTAGCTGCGCAGAAGAACAACGGCGGACGCACGCTGGTGGGATTTCAATTTCGCTTTCATCCAGGACTGAAACAGATCAAAACCTGGCTGGAGGAGGAACGCATCGGCAAAGTTACCGCCTGCCGCGTTCATTGGGGCGAATACCTGCCCGGCTGGCACCCCTGGGAAGATTATCGTAAAGGCTACAGCGCCCGCGCGGACCTGGGCGGCGGGGTGGTGCACACCCTCAGTCATCCGCTTGACTATCAACGCTGGTTCTTTGGCGAGGTGGCTGGCCTGTGGGCTTATACCTCCTGCCAGGGCGGGCTCGAGATGGACGTGGAAGACACGGCCGAGATCGGGCTGCGCTTTGCCAACGGCGTATTGGGTTCGACCCACCTGGATTACGTGCAACGCCCGCCCGAGCACAGCTTGAAAATCATCGGCTCAAAGGGTACCATTGAGTGGCAAAACGAAAGCGGGTTGGCCAGGCTGTATGCAGCTGAGA
>CAYYRU010000002.1:0-117383 GCA_964474095.1 uncultured Anaerolinea sp. | reverse complement strand
AACCTGCCGGGCAAGGTGATCGGCATGCAGATGGACGTGACCGACCCTGTCTCGATCGAGCAGACCACAGCTTACATTGCCGCCCAATCGGGCACATTGGACGTACTGGTCAACAGCGCGGCGCTGGATCCGAAGTTTGACCCGGATCATCCGCAGTTTTATGACAACGCCTTTGAGAATTATCCGCTTGACCTTTGGCAGGCGGGGATGTTGGTCAACCTGACCGGACCGTTTTTGGTCTCACAAGCCGCGGTCAGATTCATGGTCAAGCAAAACAGCGGTTCGATCATCAATTTATGTTCCACCTATGGACTGGTGGGACCTGACCAGCGTGTGTATGAAGGCACCGGCAAGATGAAAACCTACAAGCCGGTTTTTTACTCCGTCACCAAGGCGGGCATCTTGGGCTTCACGCGCTACCTGGCGGCTTACTATGCCGGCACGGGCATACGAGTCAACGCCCTCAGCCCCGGCGGGGTCGAAAACGGACACGATGAGCAATTTGTGAAGAATTATTCCTCGCGCGCCATCCTGGGCAGAATGGCACACCGCGATGAAATGAGCGGAGCGCTGCTCTTTTTGGCCTCTGAGGCCTCGTCTTACATGACGGGCGGCAATCTGGTGGTGGATGGAGGATGGACGGCATGGTAAAGAAACCCGAGGTATTGGCAATCATCCCTGCCAGGGGTGGCTCAAAGGGAATTCCGCGCAAGAACATTCGCGACTTCGCGGGCTATCCGCTGATCGCCTACAGCATCGTGGCGGCCACCCAATCTAATGTTGTAACGCGCACCATCGTCTCGACCGATGATGAAGAGATCGCCGCCGTGGCACGCGAGTGGGGGGCTGAAACGCCCTTCTTGCGCCCGGCTGAATTCGCGCAAGATAACACCACCGACCTGCCTGTTTTTCAACACGCTCTCAAGTGGCTAAAGGAGAACGAGAATTACCAGCCCGATGTGGTGGTGCAACTGCGCCCCACCTCGCCGGTGCGTCCCATCTCTTGCGTGGATGACGCGGTCAACCTGCTGCTCTCGCGCCCTGAAGTGGATTCGGTGCGCGGGGTGGTCGAGGCAGATCAGTGCCCCTATAAGATGTGGCTGATCGACCCCAAGAGCGGGCACATGAACTCCCTGATCGGGGTGGAAGGCATCCCCGAAGCCTACAACGCGCCCAGGCAGCAGTTGCCGAAGGCATTCTGGCAGATCGGCCATATCGATGCCATCCGACCACGGGTGATTGTCGAGGGCAATTCGATGAGCGGCAAGACCATCATGCCGCTGCTGATGGACGCGCGCTTCACAGTGGATATTGATACCCCACGTGATTGGCAACAGGCCGAGTGGCTGGTGCGTGAAGGCGGACTTGAGATGGTGGACCCAGCCAAACAAAGACGCGCCCTGCCGAAAAAGGTCTCGCTGTTGGTGATGGATTTTGACGGCGTGCTGACCGACAACCGCGTGTGGGTCAATGACAAAGGCGAAGAAATGGTGGCGGCCAACCGCAGCGACAGTCTGGGTTTGGCATTGTTGAGGGAACAAAAAGCCATTGAATGCCTGGTGATCTCAAAAGAACGCAACCTGGTGGTGGAAGCCCGCTGCCGCAAGTTAAAAATTCCGGTGATGCAAGCCGTGGATGACAAGGCGGCCGCCCTGACCCAGGTGTTGAAAGACAAGGGATTGTCTGCCTCTGAGGTGGTTTACATGGGAAATGACACCAATGACTTGCCGTGCTTTTCGATCGCGGGTTACGCGGTGGCACCGGCAGACGCGCACGCCGAAATTTTACGCCGTGCTGACCTGGTGCTGACCCAAAAAGGCGGCCACGGCGCCGTCAGAGAGCTTTGTGATATTCTGGCCTCTCGGTTACAATAGAGAGCCTCATTTAATACATGGATATTTCGCTCTAAAAGGAGTTGCTTAATGTTTGACATAGAATTCTACATGAAAGTGTATGACCTCAAGAAGCGTCTGATGGATGGCGAAAAAATGGAACGCGCGTACCTGGTGGAACAACTGGAGTCCTACCGCTCGAAGGACCCGGTGGTCTACAACATCGAGACCACCAACGCCTGCAACATGCGCTGTGAGATGTGCCCGCGTACCACCATCATGACCCGGCCGATTGAGACCATGCAGCCCGAACTCTTCAAAAAGGTCATTGACCAGCTCAAACCTTTCAGCGCCGAACAACTCTCGCGCTGGGAGAATTTCGCTGCCACCAGGTACGGCATCCAAAAGAACGACATGAGCGAGAACCATTACTTCCTCTACGTCATTCCGCGCGTGATCGTGCTGCACGGCTACGGCGATCCGCTGCTTGACAAGAACATGCCGCAATACGTGAAATGGATGACAGAGAAGGGACTCGAGAGCTACTTCTCCTGCAACCCTGCCAACATCAACATGGAACGCACCATCGAGACCTTTGAGAATGGCCTGGGCTATGTCAAATATTCCATTGAGAGCGTGGATGACCTGCGCCACAAGGAAGTGCGCGGTTCAGCCTCCAATTTCACCCAATCCTACAAGAACATCCTCAAACTGTTGGAACTCAAAGCGCAGCGTAATTACAAAACCACCATTGTGATCACCATGATCAACCTCAATAAACCCTGGCAGCAGGACGAGTTCGCCCGCCTGCAGGAAGCCTTCAAGGATCTGGATGTGTACGTTTATCTCAAAAGCCAGGACCAGCAGTGGTATGAAGACAATAAGAACACCACCCAATCCATTCACTGGCTGGAGTTCTGCCAGTTCCCGTGGTCTTCGATGACCGTAAAATCCAATGGTGAGTCGGTGGAATGCGTCGAAGATTTCAACAACGAGATCATTCTTGGCGATGCCAAGACCGAATCGCTCTACGACATCTGGAATGGCGCTAGATACAAACAATTCCGCAACGATCACTTCGATCTCAGGCCGGGCATCAAGTGCACGGAACAATGTGATATGAACCTGATCGGCAGCTTTTTAGCTTCATAAATTTACCTACACTTTCCTGACAGGAGAACTTCATGACTCGAGAAATTCATATTGGCAACAAGTTGGTCGGAGATGGCCATCCAGCCTACATCATTGCCGAAGCTGGCATCAACCACAACGGTGACCTTGATAGCGCCAAAAAACTGATCGACGCCGCCAAGCACGCCGGCGTGGATGCCGTCAAGTTCCAGAAGCGCACGCCCGAGCTGTGCGTGCCCGTGGAACAGCGCAATCAGATGCGCGAAACCCCCTGGGGTTACATCACCTACATGGATTACCGCCTCAAGACCGAATTCGGCGAAAAGGAATACGCCGAAATTGACCGCTACTGCAAACAAGTGGGCATTGACTGGTTCGTATCCGTCTGGGATGAAGAAGCCGTCAACTTCATGGAAAAATTCGATCCCATCTGTTACAAGATCCCATCGGCTTCACTTACCGATCACAAGCTGCTCAAACACCTGCGAGCCACCGGCCGCCCCTTGATCCTCTCCACCGGCATGTCCACCATGGAGCAGATCCACGAGAGCGTCAACCTGATCGGGCAAGACAACCTGGCCCTGACGCATGCCACCAGCACCTATCCCTGCGACCCGCATGAACTGAACCTGCGCATGATCGAAACCCTGCGCCGTGAATTCACCTGCCCGGTGGGCTATTCAGGCCACGAGGTCGGGTTGGTCACTTCCGCTGTGGCAGTAGGCCTGGGTGCCTGCATGGTGGAACGCCACATCACCCTGGACCGCGCCTTGTGGGGCTCCGACCAGGCCGCATCCGTGGAACCCGGCGGGTTTGAGAAATTGGTCAAATACATCCGCGTCACCGAAATGTCTGTGGGTGACGGGGTTAAAAAAGTGTACGACAGCGAACTGCCTTCTCTGAAGAAGCTTCGCAGGATCTAACATTTGGCAATCAAGTTGGTCTCACGGATCTCGAATTCCATTCGCCAGCGTTGGGTGCATCATATTGGCAGCCAACGCTGGAAGAATTTGGCTTCCAGGGTGGAAAGCCTGACGCCCATCAAAGAAGACACCCGCCCGGTGATCTTTTTTAATGCCTCCACCCGTCTGGGTGGGGTCAGCCAGAACGCGGCCTATTCCCGATTGACCAGCCTGGGATTGCGCGCCCAGGGAGTGCCCGTGATCCATTTTGTGTGCCAGGCCGGCATGCAGCGCTGTGTGTTGGGTAGCAATCGTGATGATTTCGACCAGGCCCCGCCCTGTGCCGCCTGCATCCAGCAAAGCCAGGCGCTGTATGAGAAAAGCCGGGTCTGGAAGCTGGAGTTTGCGCCTGATGAAGCCCTGGCAACGATACTGGAAGATCTATCGGTTGTCAAATTGCAGGAATTTACCCATCACGGTCAGCCGCTTGGTTTTTGGGCGGTCAATTCGCTGCGCTGGGTGATGCGGCGTTACACGCTGCCCGAGAATCTTCAAACAAAAGCTTTCCTGATGGCTTACATTCTGTCAGCCTGGAATGTTTATCAGCAGTTTAATGCGTTGGTCAGCGAGACCAACCCGCAAGCGGCAGTCATTTTCAATGGCATGTTTTACCCCGAAGCCGCGGCCAGGCAGGTTTGCCTGGAACGGGGCATCAAGGTCTTCACGCATGAAGTGGGCATTCAACCCTTCTCGGCTTTTTTCACCGCGGGCGAAGCCACGGCTTACCCCATGCACATCGCGGAGGATTTTCAACTGACCCCTGAGATGGACACGCGCCTGGATGAATACCTGAGCCACCGATTCAGCGGCAACTTCACCATGGCCGGCATCCAGTTTTGGCCGGAGATGAAAAAACTTGATCCCGGGCTGGAACAACGCTTCGCCCAATATAAGAAGATCGTGCCGGTCTTCACCAACGTCATCTTTGACACCAGCCAGGTACACGCCAACACCATCTTCAAAGATATGTTCCAGTGGCTGAATTCGATCTACCAATCCATTCTGGATCATCCCGAGATCCTGTTCGTGATCCGCGCGCACCCGGATGAATCGCGCAAGGGCAAGGCCAGCCGCGAGAGCGTGGCCGATTGGGTCAAACGACATGGACTCTTAAACCTGCCCAATGTGATCTTTGTTGATTCACATGAATTCATCAGTTCTTATGAGCTGATCCGAAGATCGCACCTGGTCATGAACTACAACTCCACCATCGGGCTGGAAGCCACGCTTCTGCATAAACCCGTGTTAACAGCTGGCAAGGCGCGATACACACAGATCCCAACCACTTTTTTCCCTAAAGACAGGCAGGAATATCTGACAACGCTGGATAAGTTCCTGCGCAGCGAAGAGATGCCTGTTCCGGATGAATTTATCCGCAACGCGCGCCGTTTCTTATATGCCCAACTCTTTCTCACCTCGCTGCCCTTTGGTGAGTATGTCAAGGAAGACGGGGTGTGGAATGGTTATGTGACGCTCAGGGATTTTGCCCCCGAAGCGCTGCTGCCAGAGCGTTCTGAGACCATCCAAATTCTAACTGAAGGCATTTTGCGCGGAAGTGAGTTTCAACGCAGCCTATGAGCCCGAAACCGGTCTGTTCGATCATCATCCGCGCCTACAATGAAGAAAAACACATTGGCAGGCTCCTGACCGGTATCGCCGAGCAAACCATCAAGAACTTGCAGATCATTCTGGTGGATTCCGGTTCCAGCGATGGAACAGTGGAGCAAGCACAAAAATTTGGAGTGGAGGTGGTGCACATCCCGCCCGAGGAGTTCACCTTCGGGCATGCCCTGAATGTGGGCATCGAGCATGCCAAAGCGGACCTGGTGGTGATGGCCAGCGCGCATGTTTACCCAGTATATCCTGACTGGCTCGAAACCCTGCTGGCGCCTTTCAAAGACAAGAACGCAGGGTTGACATATGGCAAGCAGCGCGGATCAGACACCACGCATTTTTCTGAAATGCAGATCTTTCAGCATTGGTACCCGGACCATTCCGCGCCGCAGCAGCCTTTTCCATTTTGCAATAACGCCAATGCCGCCATCCGGCGGGCGCTCTGGCAGGTTCATGCTTACGATGAAACCTTAACCGGTCTGGAAGACCTGGCCTGGGCCAAGTGGGCGCAGGAAAACGGCTGCAGCATCCATTACATCGCGGAGGCTGAAGTCATTCATGTGCACAATGAAACCACGGCGGGGATCTACAACCGCTACAAACGCGAGGGCATGGCATTTAAACGTATCTTTCCGCAGGAGAAATTCTCCGCACTGGATCTGGTAACGCATTTTCTTCAAAACGTTTTCAGCGACTGGGGGCAGGCTGTCAAGATGCGCCGGTTCTGGCAGGTCGTGTTCAAGGTGATGCGTTTTCGCTGGTTACAGTTTTACGGTACCTACCAGGGTTACAAGCAATCCGGCCCGCTGACCTGGCAGCTGCGCAAGGCGTTCTACTATCCGCGCACAACTGCGGAACCTAAAACCACACAGCGGAAAGTGCAGCCGATTCGGTATAATTAACGGTAGTTGTTTGGAAGGATGTGAAAGTGAAGATCACAATCGAATTCACCGGAATTTCAAAAGCGATTGCGAATGCGGGTGAGGTCGAGCTGGTCATGCCTGAACATTCCACTTATCGTGATGTGGTGAAACTGTTGGCTACAAATTACCCGGGATTGGTGGGCATATTGATTGACCACGACCGGGAGACTTTTCTTAGTTCGAACATGTTTGTGATCAACGGCGACCTGGCCAACCCGGCCATGATCATGGAGAATTCCCCGGCCAATGGTGAGCACATCTCTTTGATGTCGGTGATCACCGGCGGGTAGAAGATTGGAGTTGAACATGACAAGAAGCATTACCGCCCTGGTGCCCATGCGGCATCATTCACAACGGGTGCCTGGCAAGAACTTCAGGCCCCTGGATGGACGTCCGCTGTACGCTCACATCCTCTCCACGTTGTGCGAGGTGCCTGAGATCACGCGCATCCTTGTGGATACCGACAGCGAAGAGATCACCGCGGGTATCAAAACGGATTTTCCCAAGGTGGACACTGTACTGCGTCCGCCGGAACTGAGGGCAGACACGGTGCCGATGAATGAGATCCTGATGCACGACACCAGCCTGGTGGAGTCTGATTTTTACCTGCAAACCCACAGCACCAATCCGCTGCTGAAGGCGGCCACCATTTCGCGCGCCATCCGCACTTTGGATGAATTCTATCCCTCTTATGATTCGCTCTTTTCGGTTACCCGGCTGCAAACCCGCCTGTGGGACGGTTTAGGGCGTGCCATCAATCACAATCCGAACATTTTACTGCAAACGCAGGATCTGCCTCCGGTTTACGAGGAGAACTCGTGCCTGTATGTCTTCACACGGGAGACGTTGACGCGCAAGCGCAACCGCCTGGGTGACCGCCCCTACCTGTTTGAAATTGACGCGGATGAAGCCTGGGATATTGATGAGGAAATCGATTTTAAGTTGGTGGATTTGCTCATCCAGGCTCGCAAGAACCGTTAACGATCGGAATCCCATTGACTAAGCGCATCCTGATTCCCCTTCAGATTGTCTTGATGTTGGTAACCCTGGGCGGCAGCCTGTACGCGGCCTTCGCGCCTGCCAACAATCTGCTGAACTGGTATAACATCGACGACGCCTTTTATTATTACAAGGTGGCCCAAAACGTACTCACGGGTCACGGTTTTACCTTTGACCAGATCAACCTTACCAATGGTTTTCATCCGCTGTGGATGGTGGTCTGCCTGGGGGTGTTTTGGCTATCGAAATTCAGCCTGATCTTGCCGCTGCGTGTGCTGGTGGTGGTCAGCGGTTTGTTCAACGCTCTTACCGCTTTGGTTCTCTTCCGGTTTTTGAAGAGGCACCTGAATGTGTGGGCTGCCCTGGGGGCTGCGTTGATCCTCGGCCTTTACCGGCCGATCTATGAAGCGGTCATCGCCCACGGTATGGAATCAGCGATCAGCATGTTTTTCATTGTGCTGCTCTTGTCTCGCGCGGCAAAATATCTTGAGGCAAACCCTGAACAAACCAACTACAAAAACCTCGCCTGGTTGGGCTTGATCGGGGCGTTGACCATCCTGGCAAGGCTGGATAATGTGTTTGTGGTGGGCATGATCGGGTTTTACGTGCTCTTGAAGCCCGGCAAAGGCAACCCCATGCTGCTTCTGGACGCAGTATTGATCTCGATGGCGGTATTTCTCTCGTGGCTCATCCGGCTTGGCTCAGAGGGAGTCATTCATTATTCTTCTTCCTTCTACCCGATGCTGCTGGTATCGATCGTGGTGACACTGACAGCGCTCCATTTTGCCGGTTTGTATCGCGAGCGCAAAGAAGGCTCCAGAAAAGTCATTTTTATTCGGACCGCAATCGCCTTCGCGGCGGCTTTTCTACTCGAATACCTGATCTTGTTTGGCTTATCAAAACTTGGAATTCTCAAACTTTTCTCCAATTCGCTGCTCTTTCTGAATGCTGGTATCGGTTTGATCCTGGTGCTGGGTGCCCATCTGCTTAAACCCTATTCAGGCAAACTCGCTGAAACGAACCCCTTCGCGGCGTTTTGGGGGTGGGTGAAAAGGCAATGGAAACCTGTGTTGCTCGGGGGAATGGCTTATGCCGCACCCATCGCTGTGCTGATTGGCGCTTACATGCTCACAAACAGGATCGTATTTGGGTCGTTCACTCCGGTAAGCGGCCAGATCAAACACTGGTGGAGCAGCATGGCGAACACGGTGTACGCCAAACCCGCGACCCTTCTTTCAGCATTAGGTTTGGGCACCAACGAAGCCAACGGCCCCTGGTCTCTGATCACCAGTCCGTTGTTTAATGCGGCCGAACAAATCAGCGGATGGCTGAAATCCACTTCGGTGGAGCTTGTATTTGGCCTGCTGGTGTTAATTAGCGTCGGCGGGCTCATGGCGATTATGGCTGCCAACCGTGGACGCCTTCTAAATAAGTTTATGGCGATACTAATGCCCGCCATGCTGTTGGGAACCCTTTTGCAGATCACCTACTACACCTCAACAGGCTATACCCACACACGCACCTGGTATTGGGTGGCTGAAATGGTCACTCTGGTGATGCTGGCCAGCCTGGTGCTGGATTGGCTTTTCTCGCTCATGGAAGATAGAAAATGGCTGCGCGGGGCACTTGCTCCTGCTCTGGCAGTTTTGCTGGCGGCGTTGTTGATCTTTGGGCATATACGCTTCGTCAAAGGCTTTGTGCCTTATCGGGTTGCTGAAGGTCAAGAAAACGCGTATCTCTCAGAGACACGAGAGGTGGAATTCTACACAGAACCAGGTTCGCTCATCGGCATGACGGGCGGCGGCATGGTGTCTTATTTCATTCAGGATCGCACCATCATCAACCTGGACGGTTTGATCAACAGCAAGGAATACTTCGATGCCATGAAAGCCGGGACGGCAACCCACTTTCTGGATGAGCTTCCGTTGAATTACGCCTATGGCAAACCCTACATGCTATTGGAGTCGGATCCGTATAATGTGATCTTCAAAGACCGATTAAAAGAGATCGGCTTTATCCGCGGTTATGAGAACTTCACCCTCTTTGAATATGTCATCCAACCATAATCTGTGGCCAGCCGAATTCAGGATTGGCTATTATAATTGTTGCACCAACCTTTAAGGAATTCGCACATGTTCGATATTTTGATGTCCGCCCCTTACATGATCCCATTTTTGGATCGTTTCGCCCCGGTTTTTTCGCATTACTCGATCAACCTGATCACCCCGGTGGTGACCGAACGCCTTGAGGAAGAAGACATTCTCAAGTATGCTGGTCAATTTGATGGCACCATTTGCGGGGATGACCGCTACTCACGCGATGTGCTGCAAAAATGCCTGCCGCGTTTGAAGGTCATCTCAAAATGGGGAACGGGTATAGATTCGATCGATAAACACGCCTGCGAGGAATTGGGTATTCTGCTTAAGAACACCCCCAATGCTTTTACTCTGCCGGTGGCAGACAGCGTGCTGGGGTACATGCTGGCCTTCGCGCGTCAGCAGTTATGGATGGATCGCGCCATCAAGAGTGGGGTTTGGAAGAAGATCCCCGGGCGTTCACTTTCAGAATGCACCCTGGGGGTGATCGGTGCCGGCAATGTCGGCAAGGCGGTTATCCGCCGCGCCAGGGCTTTTGGCATGCGCATCCTGGCCAATGATATCGTCCCCATCGCGCGCGATTTCCTGCTTGAGAATCACGTGAGTTCAGTTTCATTGGAAGAGCTGCTGGCGGAATCGGATTTTGTGAGCGTCAACTGCGATCTCAACCCAACCTCGCTGCACCTCATCAACAAAAAGACATTGGCACAGATGAAACCGACCGCCGTTTTGATCAATACCGCCCGCGGACCGATCATCAATGAAATCGCCCTGGTGGCCGCCCTTGAGCAAAAACAGTTGGGCGGAGCCGCCCTGGACGTTTTTGAAGAAGAACCCTTACCGGCTGAATCCCCGCTGCGTAAGATGGAGAACGTTTTGCTGGCACCGCATAATTCAAACTCAAGCCCGAGCGCCTGGGAAGCAGTGCATTGGAACACCATTCGTAATCTATTGCTTGGGTTGGGCCTTGACTCCGCCGATTTATCGAAATGGCAGTCTCCTGCCTGAAAGGTGAGTAAACCATGAGAGAGATCAAACGCATCGTGCTCATCACCGGAAGCGCCGGAGGGATCGGCCGCGCCACGGTTCAACAATTTGCTGACCAGGGTTGGACGGTCATCGGTGTCGATTTCACGGATTTTGGCGAGGGTTTCCCAGCGGACGGTTTGTTTATCAAGGCGGATATCTCCGTTCCTTCACAATTCGCGGTGCTGTATGATCAGGTCAAGCAGTTTACCGGATCTCTGAACGCGGTGGTCAACAACGCGGCCATCCAGGTTTCAAAACCTCTGGTTGAAACGACCGTCGAGGAATGGGACAAGGTGATAGCCACCAACCTGCGCCCGGTTTTCATTGGCGCGCGTTACGCCCATCCACTGTTGTGCACGGCAGGGGGCGGGGCCATCGTAAACGTCTCATCCGTGCATGCCATCCAAACCTCGGCCAATATCGGGGCTTACGCGGCTAGCAAAGGCGGCATTCTGGCGCTGACACGTGCCATGGCTATTGAATTTGCCCCCAACAACATCCGCGTCAACGCGGTTCTACCCGGCGCGGTGGATACCCCCATGCTGCGAGGCGGCATGAGTCGCGGCATCCAGGGCGCGGGCAGCATGCAAGAGCGGCTGGATAACCTGGCCGCCAAAACGGTTAACGGCCGCATCGGCACCCCCGCGGAGATCGCCCATGCCATCTACTTTTTGGCGGATAATAACCAATCCTCCTTCATGACCGGTCAGGCTTTGGTGGTGGATGGCGGCGCTACCGCCAGATTGAGCACCGAGTAACCACATGAAAAAAGCCCTGCTTAAAGCACTTCCTGAACCGACGGTCAACCGACTGCGGTATTTCAAAGACAGTCTCACCACGGCAGCCGAGTGGCCCAATGCCAGCCTGCATCCGTGGCGGGTGGAATCCATTCGCAAGATCAAGGCGCTGCAAAATTCACATAATGGAGAGCGTTGCGTGATCATCGGCAACGGCCCCAGCCTGCGGGATACTGATCTCTCCAAACTGAAAGATGTTTTTACCATCGGTATGAATCGCTTCTACCTGGCCTTTGCTGACCTGGGCTTCACCACATCCTGCCTGCTTTCGGTCAACAACCTGGTGATCGAGCAGTGCGCCGAAGATTTTCGCGCCCTGCCCATCCCCACCTTTGTCTCGTGGCGCGGACGCAAGTGGATCAGCCCGGCTGAGAACCTGCATTATCTCTATACTTCCTACCTGCTGCCCGGCTTCTATCCGAATGCTGCCGGCCGTTTGTGGGAAGGCGCCACCGTGACCTATGTGGCCATGCAACTGGCCTATTACATGGGTTTTAAACAGGTTGTGCTGATCGGTGTGGATCACAGCTTTGCCACCAAAGGCACCCCCAACACCACCGTAGTCTCCAGCGGAGACGACCCCAATCACTTCAACCCGGCCTACTTTGGCAAGGGTTTTCGCTGGCAGCTGCCTGATCTTGAAACCTCCGAAATCGCCTACAGCATGGCGCGCGAGGCCTACAAGAAAGACGGCCGCGAGATTGTGGATGCCACAGTGGGCGGCAAACTGACCGTCTTCCCTAAAGTCAAATACGACAGCCTTTTCTAATGTCTGATCAACCACTGGTCTCCATTGTCACCCCTTCTTTCAACCAGGCGCAGTTTCTAGAACAAACCATGCGCTCGGTGCTTGAACAGGATTATCCGAACATCGAATACCTGGTGGCGGACGGCGGTTCCAGCGACGGCAGCGTGGAGATTATTAAAAAATACGCGCCAAAACTGGCGTGGTGGGTCTCTGAAAAAGACTCGGGCCAGGCGGAGGCGATCAACAAAGGGTTGGCGAGGGCCAAGGGTGAGTTCGTAGCCTGGGTCAATTCGGATGATTATTACCTGCCCGGCGCCATCAGCCAGGCAGTCAAAGCGCTGCAGGCGAATCCACAGGCAGGCTTTGTGTTTGGCAATGTGCGCGTGGTGGATAAAGACGAAAAGATCCTCAATCAACTAACCTATCAAAACTGGGGTCTGGCCGACCTGATGTCATTTAAGATCATCGGGCAGCCGGGGGTTTTCATGCGCCGCAGCGTGCTTGAAAAAGCCGGCGGCGGGCTTGACCAGTCTTATCATCTGCTGCTGGATCATCACCTGTGGATCAAACTGGCACGTCAGTCGGGCATGCAATACATCCCCCAGTTGTGGGCCGGCGCGCATTATCATGAAGATTGCAAGAACCTGGCGCTGGCCGCCAAATTCGGCCAGGAAGCCCAACGCATTGTGGCCTGGCTGCGATCCGATCCGCAATATCACGAACTCTTTCAGCAAAACCGCAAACGCATTCTGGCGGGCGCTGAACGCCTGAACGCCTTTTACCTGCTGGACGCGAAGGAGTATTCCGCGGCTTTCAAGTCTTATTGGAAATCCTTTTGGCTTGATGCCGCCACCGTCCGACCGGAGTGGTACCGCATGGTGTACGCTTTCTTTGCCCCCCTGGGGCTGGATGGACTCAAAACGCGCTATCTTCAGAAACGCCGCCAGAAAATGAACCAGGGTGAGTGATGATAAAAATGACAGAACCAAATACAGTTGAATCCGCGCTGTTATTCAAGATAATCCCCATTCTGCTGGTGGGCACGGATTACCGCTTCTACGGAATCAAGCATGTCTGATAAACCTTTAGTCTCGATCATCACTCCTTCTTATAACCAGGGCAGGTTTCTTGAAGAAACCATCCTTTCGGTATTAAACCAGGATTACGAGAATATCGAATACATCCTGGTGGACGGGGGATCCAGTGATAACACGCGTGAGATCATAGAAAAATACAAAGATCGCTTTGCCTGGTGGGTCTCTGAAAAAGACCAGGGGCAAACTGACGCCATCAACAAGGGGTTCAACCGCTCCACGGGGCAGATCCTGGCCTGGATCAACTCGGATGACGTGTACGCTCCCGGCGCGGTGCGCATGGCCGTGGAGGCGCTGCAGCAATATCCGAAAGCGGGCATGGTCTATGGCGACCTGGATTTCATTGACGAGAACAGCAAGCGGATCGGCAAATTCAACGCCGCCCAAACCGACCTGGCCAAGCTGCGGCGCGGATTCGTGCATATTCCCCAGCCAGCTACGTTTATCAGGGCTGATCTGTGGGGCAGGGTGGGTCCGCTCGACACGAGTTTCTTCTTTGCCATGGATTACGACCTGTGGACGCGCCTGGCGGCGATCACTGAGTTCAAGTACCTGCCCGGTACTGCGTGGGCGAATTTCAGGTTGCACTCCGACGCCAAGACCGTAAATGCCGACGACCGCTGCTGGCCGGATATGCTGCGCGTGCATTACCGCGATGGTGGCAAACCATTCGCGCCCATCGTGTTTAAATATTGGCTGCGCAAGCTGGCAGCACCCTATCTCAACTGGAAGCGCCGCAGATTGTTCAAGTCATAGTAGCATTTAACATGACTATCACAATGAAGTTTTTCATAATTTGGGCGAGAGTCTGATGTTTTGGTTTATCTTCCACGCCAGTGTTTTTCAAGAAAATAGCAGGATCATCTTCGGGCTGGAGCGGGTTGCCAGTTTAGCTGTGACAGTTTGTCAGTTAACTCAGAAAAACTTCTTTTTCGATGAACGTGTGCTGTTCTTGATCACGTTGGTCACCCTGGTAGCGGCGGTGTTGCCGTTCATTCTCAAGGCGTTGTGGTGATTTCATGCGATCATCCTCATTGTTTACGGATGTAGACAAGCACAAGGTAATCCAACTGCTCTTCTTTCGCTACCGCCCGATCTTACTGAATGGGTTGTTCATCGCCTACTTGATTTGGGTCCAGCCGCAGCTGATGGAGCGGCTCAATGCTTCACAGGATGGGCGCGGTGATTGGTTGTTGGGTGGGCTGCTGCTGGCGGTGCCGCTGCTGGAAGTGTTGGGCATCCTGCTTAAGCAGCCGGTCAGCGCTTATTTCTCACTGCATTATCCGCGTCAGGGCAGCAGCACCTACCTGATCCTGGTGTTCGTGCTCGCCGCGATCTTGCGCCTGGCGTTGGGTCCATTTCTCATGATGGTGGCTTTTCAGGTGGGTGGTGGTAAACCAACTGGCCAGCTTTCTGACGGCCTTCAAATGCTGATGGCGTTGATGGTTCTGATTGCGATTATTAAGGAAGCTGTGGTCATTGCTCTGGCATTTCCAAAAGAGAGCGTGGTGGTTGGCAAAAAAGCTCCCCAGTCCTCCAGCCTGCCCCTCGAACGCTGGTTGGAAAAGGTCTTCTTTGGGCGCGCGCCTGAGCAAATCGATTTGAAAGCAGCCCTGCGTGACCTGCTGGGAGATCTGCTGCTGCTGGCTTTTTCTGCGTTGGTATACACCACCATGTGGGAATTCATCACCCAGAATAATACGACAGGCTTGGACTTTTTGGATTACCTCGGCCTGACCTTTTTCTTCCTGCTGGTCTTCCTGCCACTGCGCATGACAGGTCTGGTCAGTGAAATGACCCACCAAACCGGCAAATGGCAGCGAGTGATCTCAGCGGTGAGCCTGGCGGCTGTCTGGTTGGCAGAAATGCTGCGACTGTATTACTAGAGCAACCGCGTTGCATCTTTTTTTGCCTATCCCTTGCATTTATCAGTTTTGAGCGAGTAGTTGCTGTCTTGAAAGTTATGAGAAACCACGGATCTTACTCGTCAATTGGCTCTTGAATTAAGTGGCTACAAAATGTATAATGTAGCCACTTAAGGAGCTGGTATGACAGAATCGCACGTGGGAACGCGGGAATTAAAGAATAAGCTTAGTGAATATTTGCGACGGGTCAAGGCCGGTGAGATGATCACGGTAACTGAGCACGGTAAACCCATTGGAACTATCGTTCCAATTAAACCTTCCCTTCATGAGAAAATGCAAACAATTGTGGCTGCAGGAAAAGCGGAGTGGAATGGCAACAGCGTAAATGGATATCAAGCGGTTGCGGTGAACCACGGACAGCATGCCATATCTGATTTGATCGTGGATGATCGGGAATGATCCTATATCTTGATACCAGCGCCCTGGTCAAGTACTACATCCTCGAACCGGGGTCTGAAGAGGTGGCTCCGCTCATTAACCAAGCAGAATTGGTGGGTACAATTTCACTGGCCTACAATGAAATGGCTTCCGCATTATCCAAAGCGACACGCATGAAATGGATCAAGGAGGATGAAGCCAAAACTGCATGGGGGGATTTTTGTTCCCACTGGCCTGCTTATACACGGCTGATAATCGACAAAACCATCATCGAAAGTGCCGCCAGTTTGTCATGGGAGCACGGATTACGCACATTGGACGCTCTCCATCTGGCGGCTGCTCTTGAGTGGCAGAATCAGTTGGATCTCGAGGTTACTTTCGCCACATATGATTTTGAGTTGTGGCTTGTGGCCAAGAAAACAATCCGGTCAACCTGGCCTAAAGAGCTTACCAATCGGTAGGGATGTACCCATTCGAATCGACCCGATTCAGTGTGCCACGGTACACCCTAAAAAAAAATCCAGAGATGTTCAAAAGTAGGGGCGTATAGCCATACGCCCCTACATGGGCTGCTATATGTGGTTTACTATCGTATCTTTGGCGGTTTGGTTTTCTTGTTTGTACCTTTTGGGTCACACTCTTGCATTACAAAAATGTTTAGATCACACCCAGTTTCTTGCCAACATTCTTGAAAGCTTCAAGCCCCTGCTCCAGATCAGACGGGTTGTGAGCCGCGGAAAGCATGACGCGGATGCGCGCTTTGCCCTTGGGCACGGTTGGGAATCCCAACGGCATGGCAAAGACGTTCTCTTCGAACAGCTCACGGCTAAACTGCTGCGCCAGGGGCGCCTCGCCGAGCATGACCGGGGTGATGGGGGTTTCACTGTGACCGGTGTCGAAGCCCATGTCGCCCATGGCTGTTTTGAAGGTTTTGGCGTTCAGCCACAGGCGATCCACCAGTTCGGTGGAGCTTTCGAGCAGGTCCACAGCCGCGATGCAGGCGGCCACATCCGCCGGGGTGGCGGCTGAAGAGAACAGGAAGGGGCGTCCGCGCTGGCGCAGCCAGTCGATGATGACCTGCTTGCCGGCGATCACTCCGCCCATGACGCCAAAGGCCTTGGAGAAGGTGCCGACTTCCACATCCACCTTGCCGTGCAGGTTGAAGTGATCCACAATGCCGCGTCCACCGCGGCCGACTACCCCCTCGCCGTGAGCGTCATCCACCATTAACATGACTTCATGCGCGCTGGTGATCTCATAGATCTTGTCGAGTGGAGCCAGGTCGCCATCCATGCTGAAGACGCCGTCGGTCACGCACAATCCGCGCCGGTAGCTGCCCTGGTTCTCGCGGATGACCCGATCCAGGTCGTTGGCGTCAGCATGCGCGTATTTGACAATGCGCGCGCCAGAAAGACGGCAGCCGTCAATGATGGAGGCGTGGTTGAGCTCATCGGTAAATAGCATGTCTTCCTTGCCCACCAGGGCAGGGATGGCGGCCAGGTTGGCCGAGAAACCTGATTGCAGGGTGATGGCGGCTTCCACGCCCTTGAATTTGGCCATGCGTTTTTCAAGTTCCAGGTGCAAGTCCATGGTGCCGGCAATGGAGCGCACCGCGCCCGGGCCGACACCCCAACGGTCGATGGCGTTCTTGGCTGCTTCCACCAGCTTGGGGTGTTTGGCCAGCCCCAGGTAGTTGTTGGAACAAAAGTTGAGTACCTCTTTGCCATCCACCTGCAGCCAGGCGCCCTGCGGCGATCCCAGTGTGCGGATGCGGTTGAATAAACCACCCTCTTGCAGCGCTTTGATCTCGTCCTGGACCCAATCCAATCGTTTGCTCATGCTCACCTCGGAGGAAAAAATAATCCAGGGCTGCCCCTGGATCTTGTTGCCTTAATTATACTTCCAGATCGTTTGCCAGCAGCACGCCCAGTTCTTTGAGGGTGTTTTCAATGGCCTTGAGCCCGGTCTGGCTGATGACTGCCGTGGTTGGGTTGAGTGTCTCTACGATCCATTTGGCCGTGCGCGGATTTTGCTGCAGCGATTGCAGCATCTCTGGAGTGCGTACGCGCAGCAGCACACTGGGTTCAATCCGGGCTTCGAGGCCGTGGGTTTCAAAATTGGCTGCCACCAGCTTCAGTGTTTTGGGTAAAGCGGTTTTCAACTGTTTTTCGAGCAGCTGCACGAGTTGGGAGGGTTTCAGCCCGCCCTCCAAGGCACCACGCAGAGAGGCCGGTGTAATTTCATATAGGGTGGCTTCAGCCGTCACCTTTTTTACCTCGCAGAACCTGGCAACCTGGTAACGCGCCATGGGTGAAGAAAATAGCGGGATCTCGATGGAGAGGTCACTGACCAGCTTAAGCGCTTTCTCCCTGGCAGGGGAGTCAATGGCAGGCTGGTTTGCCAGCAGGGCTTCGAAGCGTGCCGATCTCCGGAAAAGATCCACCCGTTTCTCGTTTTGGCTGATACCCAGGTCGATCGCACCCAGCCAGTGCAGCGGACCGGCGAGCAAGTACCTGATCAAACGGCCGTCCAGCTCGTCCCAGTGTTCAAAGCCGCGCAGGTATTGGTCACTGTCGGCATGGCGGATGAACCATGAGTCGTAATCGCCGCTGGGACGTTGAAAATCGGGGGCATGCTTCTTGATCAGATCGAGCAGGTGTTTGAGGCTGTACCAGGTATTAGGCTGCTGGTTTTGCAGCAGTTCCAGCAGCCAGAGGCGCGTCTTGAGGGGATTGTTCTGCCAGTGGCCTTCGAAAACCAAACCGGGCAGATCTCTTAACTCGTTAAAGTTGGCTGAGGTTTTCCACACTGAGAACCATTTCGCGAGGATGCCCTCGCGTGGGGTTTGAAAGAAGGTTTGCAGAGTTTCAGGAACGGGACTGCCTTGCGCATCGGTCAATCCGTTCTCGCTGGCCAGTCTGGCTAGAAAGGATTCGCCCTCCAGCCAATGTTTCCAGGTCTCCGCGGGCAGCGCGCGTTTCATACGGCGGGCGGCCAGCCAGTCGGTCATGTGATCCACCAGGCGGCTGTCAGCCGGGTGTTCGACCCGCAGTGAACCCACTGGGATGGTTGTCAGGCTATTGATCCAATGATTTTGATTGCTGGATGGATTTGCAGGAATCAATTCATCCGGGATATAGAC
The DNA here is from genome assembly GCA_964474095.1 of uncultured Anaerolinea sp. Classification (GTDB taxonomy): domain Bacteria; phylum Chloroflexota; class Anaerolineae; order Anaerolineales; family Anaerolineaceae; genus UBA6107. The sequence continues at coordinate 98,713 of CAYYRU010000002.1, read as the reverse complement.
AAACTCACGCGGTTCCGGCGGAAGATCCATGAAAGCCCTGCCGATCAATCCGCGGTACCATAACATTTCCGTCACCGAGATGGGATGCTGCTCAGGTGCCTCGCGTTCACGTTTGGCTGGACCAAACTCGCGCACTTCACCATTTTGCCGGGTGAACTGGGCCCAGGTCGGTTTGTTCGATGCGGCGGCCAGCTCATTCCAGGCTTGATAGGCCTGTTCAGGCAGGCTTTCAAGCACATCCTCCACCAGGGCTTGATCTTGTACGGCTTGTTGCAATGCCTTAACTACCGCGGAGTGATCGAGGTTCGCGGAGTCTACTCCCCAAAACGAGGCGACGCGCTCGATGAGGTCCAGATCGTATGGTTGAAGCATTTTTTTAATGGAGGGCATAAAGGCGTCCATTGAACAGGAATACTCGCATTATACTAAAACCTGGTGATTAACGTCCGATGATGAAGTGTAGAACGGTCGAATTGACGCTCATGGGTCATCCAAGTATAATTTTTAAGAGATCGTGGCTATTAAAAGGTAAGTCATGGCATTACAAGGCAATCTGAGTGAGTTCTCGTTTGTACAATTGTTGAATCTGGTCAACCTGGCAAAGAAAACCGGGGCTCTTTACGTTGAAGGAGCCAATCAGGGTTCCGCGCTCAGGTTGTTTTTTCGAGACGGAAAAATGGCGCATGTCTTGATCAATAATAAAGAAATCCCGCTCATTCGCATGCTGGCCCGCGCCAAGTTAATCCCCAACGCCCAGGCAGCTTCAATGTGTGAGAAGTACAAGGGGCAAACGGATAAGGAATTGGGGATCATTCTCATCAATTCTGGGATACTGTCACAAGAGAAGATCTTTTCAGGGATCGAGTCTTTTTTTCGAGAGATCCTGCAGGGACTGTTTTTATGGAAGGAAGGTTCCTTTCATTTCGAGAACAATGAATTCCCTTCAAATGGAGTGATCCAGGCACGCATGGATCTCGAAAACCTGATCCTGGAAGGTTCGCGCCAGATGGTGGAACAGCAGGAATTGGCGGCCGAAATCCCCAGCCTGGAACTGACGTTAAAATTCACTGATCGCCCCGGAATTGAGATTAGCAAGGTCAATTTGAACGCTGAAGAGTGGCGGGTGGTCTCTTTTGTGAACCCAAAGAACTCCATCCAACAGATCGCGACGGCAGCCAGACTGACGGATTTTCAGGTCAGGCGGGCTGTTTTCAATTTACTGCAAGCCGGCCTGGTGGAATTGGTACGTCCATCCGGGGCGCAACTCAATCCTGTTGAAGCGCGCATGAAGGTTCCGCAGCGCAGTTTTCTTGATCAATCATTGCTAAATCGCGTCATTGAACGCATCAAGGCAATCTAGAGGCCAGGGTACCCATTATGCAGACACAGACCGTAAAAATTGTGGTGACAGGCCCCTTCAATGCCGGCAAGACTGAATTGATCCGCTCGGTGAGCGAGATCGAAGTGGTTTCGACTGAAAAACGAGTAACCGCGGAATCTGAAAAGATCAAGAACACCACCACCGTAGCCATGGATTTTGGTCGTATCACGGTGGATAACGATCTGGTGCTTTTCCTGTTTGGCACGCCCGGGCAGCGCCGCTTTGATTTTATGTGGGAAATCCTTTCAGAAGGCATGTTGGGTTTCATCGTGATTGTCGACAGTACCCGTCCTGAGACCTTTCGCGAGGCTCGCATTATTTTGGAGACCTTCAGGGCTTACGCTCCCACCCCTTATATCGTCGTGGCCAACAAGCAAGACCTGCCAGAAGCCTGGTCAGTGGAAGACATCCGATTGGCGCTGCGGCTGGACCCGGCCATTAAATTGCTGCCCTGCATCGCAACCAAAAAGAGCTCGGTGAAGACCGTGCTGCTCGAATTGCTGTATGCCATCCTCGAAGAGATGGAAACCCCTCAAACACAACCGTGAACAAGGAAGCCTCAAGTATGAACCCATTGGAAGCAGACCTCGAATTTATTGATAAAGGCCTGGCCGAAATCTTTGGCAGCCAGGCGGTAACCCTGACCAAAGCCTTCTCCGAAGAATCATCGACGGTGTCTAAAATCAAGCAAACTGAATTAAAAGACGCGGGTGAAGCTGAAAGTGCAGGTTTATGCCAACGAGCTGGCAGGGCGGCCTTTCAGTATTGGTTAAGGAAGAATGGCGGCGCCCTGGGCTGGCAGGAAATGGATTTTCGTCTGCTGCCGTTGCGGTCGCGCATCCGGCGGGTGATCACCGACCTGTTAAGCTGGCTTGAGAAGCGAACGGCTATTAAAGTCAGTATCAATGAAACTTCAACCTCATGGCAGATTTCAACGGCCGGGTTGGCGGCGGGCGACTGCGAAATGGACTGTAACTTTTTCTGCGGCTTGCTGCAGGAAGCGGTTTGTTGGTCTGGTGGAGGCAAGTTCCATGTTGTGCGTGAGATGAGCTGCCAGTCTGAAGCAGCCGGACATTGCGTTTTTGAGATCGACAAGCAAGCATCGGGGTAGGCGGATTCTTCTCAATTTCTTGACAAGCATCCCTTCAGCGGGTAAAATAAGAACCGTTGCCGAGATAGCTCAGTTGGTAGAGCACACGACTGAAAATTGTGGGGTCCTCGGTCCGATCCCGAGTCTCGGCACTGATACACTCTCTGAAAAGGGAGTGTATTTGTTTTCTGGAAGAAGCCGCAAAATTACGGTATGATTACCTGACTATGACCATGAAAAACAACCTCCTGCTTAAATGGGGACTGCCGCTCGTGATCGTTGTGCTGAGCACACTGGTGGCGTTATCGATGATAAAGACAAAACCGACTGCCGCCATCCAATCTGCCACGCCGACTTTGGATGTGGCTTTGAGTGTCACCCAGACCATGGGCGCGATAGCTACGGCTACTGTGACTTTATCGCCCACCAATACGCCGCTTCCACCAACTTCCACCCCGCAGCCTCCGACACCCACACCCCTGGTACTGCCCGAAAAGTATTACCTTTTTGACTTTGTGGGACACAGGCAATATTACGCGATCGGTTGTGAAGCCAGCGTGGCAGTGGATCTGGCAAAATACTATGATGTTTATATTACCGAATATGATTTTCAAATGGCGCTGCCCAAATCGGATAATCCCGACCTTGGGTTTGTGGGGGATGTTAACTCACGCTGGGGTCAAATTCCGCCTGACGCCTACGGCGTTCATGCCGGACCTGTGGCAGCGACATTAACCGATTTCGGGGTACCAGCAGAAGGCGGCAAAGGCTACACCCTTGAAGAGATCAAAGCTCAATTAGCCCAATCGAAACCGGTGATTGTGTGGGTCATTGGTGTGATGTGGTCAGATGTTGAGGCGGTGGAGTACACAGACAAATTAGGTAACAAGACCACAGTCGCCGCTTATGAACACGTTGTCGTCTTGACTGGATACGATGATAAAGTTGGAACCGTTCGATACAATAATAATGGTAATTATGCTGATGTGGATTATGAACAATTTCTAAAGTCTTGGGCGGTGTTGGGGAATATGGCCGTTTTCCATGAATAAGGATCAATCGTGAGAGTTCTTCTAACGTCTCAAATTGGCGGGCTCGCTCACAAAGCCCTGGCGCAAGAGATCAGCGGCAAGGTCGCAGGCGTCACTTCCAAGGGGATTTTTCTCGAATCGTCGCGCCGCATCTTTTTTCTCACAGCGGCTAATTATCGCAGTCCTTTCAACTTGCAACTACCGGATTTGGAGCAGGTGGGTGAAAGCATTAAGGTTGGAGATACCTGGCAATCCAAGGGCGGAAGTATCTTTCTTGATAGTCCCAACTTGCGCATAGATTTTACCAACGTTAAAATATGGAGTCCTGAACCATTGAAGCGAATCGATACCGATCCGCAATTCCAGCAGAAACGTATTACGGAATTTATTGACCGGATCTACAACCTGGACCCTGCGAAAGGTTGGGCGTTTTTAGTCACCGACCGACCACAAAATTCACTTGAAGCCGCTATTATCCGAATGACGAACGAATTCACCTTGAGTTACGGTAAGGCGGATCTAGAAGGCTGCCTGGCGGCTTCGCGGCCCATCCTGGGCCTGGGCGGGGGCTTAACGCCCTCGGGTGACGACTGGCTGGCGGGCTTTTTGCTGCTGCATGCCCGCAGAAACCAGGTGATTGGTGATGCGTCTGATTTTCATGCGGCGTTCGAAAAAAAATTGATCTCAATGGCATATGATCGCACCACCAGCATCTCGGCCAACCGCATTGAAGCCGCCTGCATGGGCTGGGCGGAAGAGTTATTCATCAGGGTGGCAGACAGCCTGTTCACGCAGCAAGTCAATATCACTGAGGCAGATATGCGGGCCATTGTCAACTTCGGGCATTCCTCGGGTGTTGATACTTGCATGGGCATTTGGGCAGGGATTCAAACGTTCATTGGAGAGGAATAAAAAAACCCGGTTGCGAGAACCGGGTTTTTCGTGTTTGTGACGCAGACTAAACGTTGACACCTTCGGGAACGATGAAGTTCTCGTTGGCTTTACGGACGGAATCGGGCACGTTGAAATCCAATTCAGCGCCGCCGGCCATTTGTTTGACGTAATCCTTGACCAACTGATCCCAGTAGTTCTTGGTGATGTAGTATACACGGGCGCCACCAAGTTCATGCTGTACATCTGGCCAGGGGTAGGAGGGTTGAGCCATGCCGAGACCCCAGCGCATCCAGCCGTTGTAAGACTCGTAAGTAGCCCACCATTCAGTGTTTTTGATCATTTCGAAGGCGTAGTAGGCCTTGGCGTAGTACATGACTGCGCCGATACGGCCGCCGCGATCAAGAGCCACGGTGTGAAGGCTGATGTTGACTTTTTCATTCATGACACGACCGTTGGCGAAACCAGCCCAAACACCATCCACCAGACCTACCAGGGTATAAGGATCTTTAAGACGATGGCGATACCAGCCGAGGATCTCGGAATAGACGCGGGCGCCGACGATATCATAGAAGTCATGATCCACTTCCATGATGCGTTTCATGTATTCCATCATCTTGGGGGCTTCATCCAGGCGAGCTTCGCGGATGAAGAGGGTGCGGCCGTCTTTCAATTTAACTGTGGCGCCCGGGAAGGGGGGCAGTTTCATGGCGGGGCCTTGGAGCATGGCTTCCACGTCACGCACATCGATCTGTAAAGTTTCTACCGATGCTTTTTCAGGAAGTTCGAATTTCATAATATTTCTCCTTTTTACTGGTAAGGTTCTATCGAAAAGCTAGGCCATGTTGGCGTTGGTTAGCTTGTTCAAACTCTCAACGTGCTTCAGGTCATAGACATCACCAAATTTGGTGCGAGGCATGCCTTCAGCTTTCTTCATCAATTGGTCGTATTCGGCATCTTCCACGAAAGCAACGGCGCGGCCGATGCTGGCTTCGCCATCCACAAAACGCCAGGGGAAGAAACCAACCTGCACGCGGCGGTTCAAGAGCAGATCGATCATGCCACCAAAGCACTCGGCATGGATGATCTGTTTGGGGAAGAGATCGATGTGCATCAATTGATATTTCTCATCGGTGAAATATTCTTCAAGGGTCTTGCCAAATTTTTTCTTGAAGACATGTTCAGCCTGTTTGGCCTGACGGGGCATCCAGGTGCGGATGATGGTGTTCATGGGGTGGTCAGCGGAACCGCAGTCCACGGCGATCCAGCGCAGTTTCATTTTCTTGGCCCAATCGGCAAATTCCTGATCAGGACCCGGATGTTTTACCATGTAGCGGATCTCATCAGCGGTGGGCTGATCCCAGCCGAAGTGATGGTAACCGGTGTGAATGACCAGAATGTCGCCTTCTTTGACTTCCACGCGGTCGGTGATCATCTTGCTGGTGTAGATATCATAGTCACCGCAGACGTCGCTCAGGTCCACAATGGCAGCATCATGCACGAGGTAATCGAGGGGCAGTTGAGCCATGTCGCGGCCAGGGGTGTAGAAGTGAATTTCTCCATCCAGGTGGGTGCCCAGGTGGTTGGAGTGGGTTAAGATTTGGCCGTTGGCGCCGTTGGGAGCCAGTCTTTTGAAATATTTCACCTGTAATGGTTCGTAGGTCGGCCAGGCGGGAGTGCCGATTCCAAGAGGGATGGTAAGATCGATCAGTTTCATTTTTTCTCCTTTATAAGATCAATTAGAAGCAAATCCTGTTTGAGAATAAAATGAACCGGAATAGAACCGGTTCATTGTGAAACCTAGTGAATCAGAATTGGAAAAACCATCTGGATCAAGATGCCGGCTGCCAAAACGGAGGCTACCTGCCCGGCTGCATTGGCGCCGAGGGCGTGCATCAAGATGAAATTGTTGTTATCAGCTTCAAGGGCTACTTTTTGCGCCAGACGGCCGCTCATGGGGAAGGCGCTAATGGCCGCCGCACCCACCAACGGGTTGATCTTTCTGCCCGAAAGCGCGCAAATCAGCTTGCCAAAGAGCAAACCACCGATGGTGTTTAGGGCAAAAGCCACCAAACCAAGTAATAATACCCGCAGGGTGCCGGTATTGAGGAATTGATCAGCCTGCATGGTTGAACCAATGGTGATGCCCAAGAAAATGGTGGCTGTGTTGGTGATGGCGGATTTGGCTGTTTCAGTCAAACCTTCAACCACTTCAGACTCTCTGAGCAGATTGCCCAACATCAGTGTGGCGATCAAGGGGGCTGCCTCGGGTAGGAAAATGGCGGCAAAGATGGTCAACACGATCGGGAAGAGGATGACCGTCAATTTAGAGACCGGTCTGGGGGTGTAGACCATGTGGATTTTCCGTTCGGCCTTGGTGGTGAACAAGCGCATCAAGGGGGGCTGGATGATGGGAACCAGGCTCATGTAGGAATAGGCGGTCACAGCAATGGCAGCCGCCAAGCCCGGGGTCTCAAATAACCCACCCAGTTTGCCATTCACATAGATGACGGTTGGCCCATCAATGGCGCCGATCATGCCAATGGCGGTGGATTCAGCCAAATTGAAACCCAAGAGCAAGGCCAGGATCAATGTAGCAAAAATGCCAAGGTGAGCCAGAGCGCCCATTACGAACATGATGGGTTGACTGAGCAGTGGACGCAGATCGATCATGGCGCCCACACCCAAGAAGATCAGCAGTGGGAACAATTCATTTTCGATGCCTGCTTTATAGAGAATTCCAAACAAGCCGTGATCACCGAGCATATTGGCCGACACCGGCAAGTTGCCAAGAATACAGCCAAAGCCGATGGGAATGAGAAGGGTTGGTTCATAGTCCTTGAAGATTCCCAGATAGATCAATACCAGGGCGATCGCAACCATGATCAGCTGCTGCCAGGTAATATCCAGGAGACCTCCAAGCAAACCTGAAAAATCGAAGCCTGCCATGATAATATCCTTTCCTTCTACTCAATATCCATGAGTGGTGCACCATGAGCAATAGCCGCGCCAACAGAAATGTAGATTTTTCCGATAACCCCTTCTTGTTGTGCCCTGATCACGTTCATGGCTTTCATGGCCTCGATCACACACAATTCGTCATTGGGCTTCACTTTTTGACCAGTACTGACCTTGATGGCATTGACTGTTCCTGGTAATGGCGATTTCACAGTACCCGGGCCAGTGGCAACTGGAGCCGCGGCAGACGCAGCGGGGGCTTTTACAGGAGCAGCCGCTTTTACCGGAGCGGGTTGAACTCCCGCGGGTTGAGAGAGATCTGAGGTTTTTACCAAGAATGTTTCGCCGTTTACTTTTACTTCAACTTCTTCAAGACGTGGGTCATCTAAAATCTCCACATCGTATTTGGTATCTTTGATCGTGATTTGGTATTTCATTTCGTTCTCCTGATGTTTGAAGATTGGGTTAAACGCCGCTGAAGGTTGAATTGTTTCCAGGCGTTAATTTCGCCGGTGTTTGCAGCGATGCCAACGGACTGAGTCTCAGTCTGCGCCCTGTATAAGGCTAAAGCCACTGCGGCTGCCAATTGAAGATCAGATTTTGGTTCAGCCGTGGCGGCTGCCTCACCTTTTTCTGGCTCTTCAGCAGACTCTTTTTCAGGTTTTTCAACAATGAATTTGGTCATAAGCGAAACCACCACTGCCAGCAGCACGAGAACCAGCAGCAATACCACGATGCCGATACCTGAAATTTTTAGTGCAAAAACCAGGTTGTTCGTATCCATTTAAAGGATCCTTTCTGCCTAAAGCGGAATGTTGCCGTGTTTTTTGGCAGGGGAGGTGGTTTGTTTTCCACGCAGCATTTCAAGGCTGGCAATCAACCTCTGGCGTGTTTCACTGGGCAGGATCACTTCATCCACATAACCGGCATTGGCAGCTCTGTAAGGATTCGAGAAGTTCTCTTTGTACTCTGCCACCAGCTCAGCACGCAACTGTTTGGCTTCTTCGGGGGTCTTTTCTTTCAAAGCGCGTCCGTGAAGAATGTTGACGGCGCCATCGGCACCCATGACGGCTACTTCAGCGGTCGGCCAGGCAAAGACCATATCCGCTTTCAAGTGCTTGCTGCCCATCACGATGTACGCGCCGCCATAAGCCTTGCGGGTGATGACAGAGATCTTCGGAACCGAAGCTTCAGAGAAGGCATACAAGATCTTGGCGCCGTGGCGGATGATGCCGTTGTGTTCAGTGTTGGTTCCGGGCATGAAGCCTGGAGTATCTACGATGGCGATGACTGGAATATTAAAGGCGTCGCAGAAGCGCACAAAGCGTGCGATCTTGTCAGACGCGTTGATATCAAGCACACCGGCCATGCTGGCGGGTTGGTTGGCAGCGATGCCGACACTTTCGCCATTCAAGCGGGCAAAGCCAACCACCGCGTTGGTGGCAAAGTTGGCATGCACTTCATAGAAAGACCCTTGATCAACGATGCGATTGATGACGTCTAAAATGTTATAGGTTTCGTTGGGATCAACCGGTACCAGCGTATCAAGGGATTTGTCTGCCCTGAAGGGGGTATCATTGGTGGCGACAATGGCCGGGGTGGAGGCATTATTGTCAGGAATATATTCAAGGATCTTCTTTACGATGGCAAAGGTGTCATCTTCGGTTTGACCGACAAAATGAGCCACACCAGAAATGGAACTGTGAGTGACCGCGCCACCCAGTGTTTCGTGATCCACCACTTCGTGGGTCACGGCTTTAATCACATCCGGGCCGGTAATATACATATTGCCGGTTCCCTGGGTCATAATGATGAAATCAGTGAGGGCAGGTGAATAGACTCCGCCGCCAGCGCAGGGTCCCATGATGACGCTGATCTGGGGAATCACACCGGAGGCTTGAACATTGCGATAGAAGACTTCACCATAAGCCCATAAACTGAAAACACCTTCTTGAATACGGGCGCCGGCGCCATCATTAATGGCGATCACCGGGACTCCGGCATCCATGGCCAGGTCCATCACGCGGGCTACTTTTTGACCGCAAACTTCGCCAAAAGAACCGCCCATGACTGTAAAGTCTTGTGCGTAGACACAAACCTTGCGACCGTTGATTTTTCCAAAGCCAGCAACCATGCCGTCCCCCATGATCTTGTCTTTATCAAGACCAAATTCGGTGTGGCGATTGAGGATCATACCATTGAGTTCCTGGAAAGATCCCTTGTCAAGAAGGGCTTCGATACGTTCACGAGCAGTGCGTTTACCTTTCTCATGCTGAGCGGCAATTCTTTTTTCTCCGCCGCCCAATTTCATTTGCTCGCGAAGAGATTTCAATTTCTTGATGCCTTCTTCGTGACTTACCTCGCCTTCTGGTTTGTTTTGAGCCATTACTACCTCCATGAATTAGTTGTACTTAAAAGAATACTTCTTAACTTTACGTTTAGATGTCAGACATATCAAGTGATACATTTAGCATCCTGTCTGGTTGATTGTCACATCTATTCCGATTATGGTTCTCAAGTTTTGTCACCAGTCAAATGATCAAAATGATGACAGGCCAGGAATGTTTGGTGTTTAGAAAAAGTGCCGGATTTGAGTCCGGCACTTAGATGTTAATCTATTTGACAACCCCTTTTTCAACCATGGCAAGATAAACCTTTTCCGGTAAGAAGGGGGGGCCTTGCAGGCGGCAGCCGGTGGCATCGTAGATGGCGTTGCCTAATGCCGCGATGGTGGGCACAGTGGGATGTTCGCCCACACCACGCGCGCCCCACGGACCGTCATCCTGTGGAACTTCGACGATGGTGGTTTCAAGTGGGAAGTCGATATCAGGAGCGGTGGCGATACGATAATCCACAAAGCTGGGATTGGTCATGACGCCTTTAACCAGCTTGATCTCTTCAAACATGGCGGCGCTCAACCCTTGCACGAACCCACCTTCGATTTGAGCTTTGACCAGGTTGGGGTTGATGGCCTTGCCGACATCAAAAGATGCGCCCGCTTTCTGGATGAACAATTGGCCGGTATTCTTATCGATCTCCACATCCAGGCCTTCGCAACCGACGGTGTAGTGCACCACGGCGCGCGGGCCCTGGCCGGTTTCGGCATCCAGGTTGGTGACGTACTTTGGCATGAAGGAACCACGTCCCACGATGGGACCGCCCATCCAGCCTTCGTTGTTGTCTTTGGGCATACCGTAGACCACGATGTTGTTCAACGGAGTCTCGCGTTCGCTCTTATATGACACCACCACGCCGTTGACGATATCCAGGTCTTCTACATTTTCTTTCCAGGCTTCGGCCACCAGATCAAGGATCTGTTTGCGGGCGTCTCGAGCCGCGGCCACAACGGCATTACCCATGCTCCAGGTAAGGCGGCTAGCGACGGTTTGCCATTCGTAAGGGCTGTATTGAGTATCTACAGGACCGGCGACGCGCACTTTTTCGTACGGCACACCCAAAGCGGCGGCAGCCATTTGAGCCATGACCGTAAAGGTGCCCTGACCAATTTCCTGACCGCCAAGACCGACGGTGACGTTGCCGTCTTCGGCCATTTCCACCCAGGCGCTGGATCCAGCGTTGGGGGGCATGGCGGGGGCTTTCCACATGATGGCGATGCCCTTGCCGCGCAGGCGGTCTGGTGAGGATGGAGCTTCTTTTTCGTTAAACTTAATGGATTTCGCGACGGCATCAATGCATTGTTGAATGCCGTTATCATGCATGATCATGCCGGTGGCAATGGTGTCTCCACCCGAGATGGCATTCTTCTTCAGGAACTCCACCTTATTGAAGCCGGCTTTCTCTGCCAGTTCATCAATCGCCTGGTCAATGCCGGTATGCAGTTCAGACATGCCGAACCCGCGGTAGGCACCGCCGATGGGGTGGTTGGTATAGACACAAATGCTGTCGGTCTCGACGTTGGGGATGTTGTATGGACCGGAGCTGGAGTATCCACCGGCACGGGTAACGTTGGTGCCGTATTCAGTGGAAGCGCCGCCGTCCCAGTACATGACATTCTTTAAGCCCAGGATCTTGCCGTTCTTGTCGCAGCCGACCTTGACGTGGGTGATCAATCCCTGGCGCACGAAGTTGGTATAGAATTCTTCTTCGCGGGTCAATATGAATTTCACCGGCCAGCCCTTGCATTTCACCGCCAACGCCACGGCAATATTTTCCATGGTGATGCCGGCTTTTGAACCAAAGCCACCACCCACGGTGTTGGCAATCACACGGATGTCGCTTTCTGAGATGTGCAGGGTTTTCGCCAGCAGGTTCCTTTGGGCAAAAGGCGATTGAGAAGATGCCCAAACGGTCACCTTGCCTTTGTCATCCACCAGAGCCACGCTGATATGGGTTTCGATGGGCACGTGCTGCACATGCGGAATCTTGTAGGTGCGTTCCACGATGTATTCGCACTGTTTCCAGGCTTCTTCACAACTGCCGTGCCTGATCTTGAAGTGGTTCGAAATGTTGGTTCCAGGTTTAGGGAAGATGAAATTGACAGCTTCATATTTGCCCAGGTCGGGGTGGATGAGGGGGGCTTTATCTGAAGCGCCAAATTCGGCGTCAAAAACGGCTTCGAGCTGTTCGTATTCCACCTCGATCAGATCGACGGCTTTCATGGCGATCTCGTCGCTGATGGCGGCCACTGCGGCCACCGGTTCACCCACGAAACGCACGCGGTCGATGGCGAAAATGGATTTATCTTTGAGATATAACCCCACCCGTTCGGGGTAATCTTTGCCTGTTACCACAGCCTTGACGCCGGGGTATGCGGCCGCTTTGCTGATATCCAGTTTTTTGATCAAGGCATGCGGGTAGGGGCTGCGTTTCGCGCGAGCATAAAGGATTTTATTGCCAAATTGAATATCGTCTGTGTAAATTGCTGAACCAGTCACTTTGCCGTAAACATCGTTACGCGGCAGATTGGCGCCAATTGGACTGGAGGTTTGTTCTTTAGATTTCGTGTTTGCCATATTCAGGCTCCTTAGAGGATTTCTCCTATCCTAATCTGTTCCTGTTCTTTTTGCAGACTTACTTGGCCGTTTGCTTGACCGCTTCAACAATTCGATAGTAACCAGTGCAGCGGCACAGGTTGCCGACAATGGCTGCCCGAATTTCAGCATCCGTTGGATTGGGGTTGCGTTTTAACAAAGCCGTGGCTGAGATCAACATGCCTGGTGTGCAGAAACCACACTGCACGCCACCGGCCTGAATGATGGTATCTTGAAGCTTGGTCAATTTACCGTCTTTTGCGAGACCTTCAACAGTTGTGATCACTGCGCCGTCACATTCTGCTGCCAAGACCATGCAACTGTTGACAGGTTCATCGTTAATCAACACGGTGCAGGCGCCGCACTCACCAGCCGTGCAGCCATTCTTGGTGCCGGTCAGTGATAACTTTTCACGCAGCATGCGCAACAGGGTCATGTTCGAGGGAACATCCACCGTTTCGACCAGATCATTCACGGTAAGGGTGATGGTTTTATTAGTCATTTATGCCTCCTGATAAGGATGATTGAGCACCCTGAGGGGTTAACTCAATCCTTTCCAGACTTCTGTGAGGGCTTCACGGGTCAGGTTCCTCACCATGTGTTTGCGATATTGGGCTGATCCGCGCACGTCATCAATGGGAGTGACCGATTCCATGGCAGCATTGGCTGCTTCTGCGATCACCTCATCGGTGATCTTGGCCGCGCCCGCAAGCACGGCTTCCGCTTTGAGAGATTCAAATGGAACTGGAGCCACTGATGCCAGCGCAATTCTAAAGCGGATGCCAGATTTGGCTTCTTTGCAGGGATAAGCCGCGACGGTAACGCCCACGATTGAAAGATCACCGATAATGTTACGGCCTAGTTTCTTGTAAGTACCAGCCATGCCTTTTGGCGGAACAGGCAATTGGATGCCTACAACCACATCGCCTGGTTTGAGCACAGTACGTCCGGGTCCGAGGAAAAAGGTATTCAAAGGAACATCACGCAAGCCACCGACGCCATGCACTTTTAACACTCCATCCAACACCATGCAGGTACCAATGGTGTCTCCGGCTGGAGAGGCGTTGCAGATGTTGCCGATAATGGTTGCCCGGTTTCGAAGTTGATAACTGGCCACTGAATTTGCGGCTACCACCAGATTTGGATAATGCTTTTGAACATCTGGGTGGGTTGCCACCTGGTTCATGGTAACCGAAGCTCCAATGGTCAATCCATTTTTGGCGTCAAAAGAGATCCCCTGTGTTTCTTTCAATCCTTTAACATCCACTAGGTAATCCAATTTTAGAACACCATCGCGAAGGCGAACAAAACTGTCTGTTCCACCGGCGAAGGGTTTTGAAACACCCTCGTGTTCAGCTAAAAATTTGCTGGCTTCTACGAGGGATGTTGGTTTCACATACTCTAATTCTGGTAGTCCTGGATGCGGATTAATCATAGTATGTCCTGTCTTTTTTTACGATTTTCCAATCCTGCGATTGGAGGTCTATTTTGGGAAAAAGTATTGCTTGATTTGAAAAGTTCCAAAAAACATGGGGTTATGAGTCGTTCGGAAATACTCTTCCTGAATATGCCTCCTTTGAAAAGATTTTGCATCACAATACTAGTTGTAAGGATCAAGGTTAATCTTGCATAAAAATGATATCACTTTAGAAAAGCCAATTCAAGAAAACAGTTTCAGTTGTCAGACAAAACGGGATTAATGTAATGATTATTTTCGACTACTTGGTTATTGGTGGTTGGTGAACCAATTGTTGTGTCATGATACGATTACGCCCGCTTTCTTTGGCTTGATAAAGAGCCTTGTCAGCGGTTCTAAACAATTCATCAAGGGTCCTAATTTTTTCGTCGGAGAATGCCACACCCGCACTGATCGAAAGCATGATTTCTTGATCAGCGAATCTTAATGGATTCTCCGCAATGCTTTGCTGGAGACGATTGGCCACATGGAGCGTGGCTTCCTGGTTGCTCTCAGGCAGCATGATCACAAATTCATCACCACCCCATCGGCTCAAAACATCATTCTCTCGCAGATTGAGCTGGCAGTAATTGGAGATTTTCTGTAAGGCCTGGTCTCCAGCCACGTGACCGTAGGTGTCGTTGATATGTTTGAGGTGATCCATATCGAGTAGGATCATGCCGACAGGTCGGTTATAGCGATGCGCCCTGGATAATTCAATATTGGCAATCTGCAAAAAGCCGCGTCGATTGAGTACACCCGTCAATTCATCGCGGATGGCGCGATCTTCAAGGATCTTCAATAGCCTTGACCTTTCAATGGCATTGGTGATCACATTGGTGAATTGCTGAAGCATGGTGATGTTCTCTTCATCCCAGTGATGTTCATTTTCAAGCGCTACAAAACCGATGAACCCAACCAATTCGAGATTCACCCACATTGGGAATACAGCCATGGATTTGATCCCATGTTGCATGAAAATCGCTTTTTCAGCACAAGCTGCTTCAGAAAGATCAATCACGCGATGAATAATTAATGGCTCACACGAAATGCGATCAATCAGCCATGGAAAATCTGAGAGCGAGAGGTTTTGCAACTCATTGATCCTTGGATCAAAACCTTCTCGGCACCACTCATGCGTGTTGCTCATGGTTTTGGTTTGTTGATCAATTCTGAATATGTCCGTGCGATCTACTTTTTCGAACAAACCGATGTGCTTCAACACCGAGTCGATCTCATCATCAATATCTTCGTTATCCACATTAATGAAGCGAGTGGAAACGTTTGAAAGCATTTCTTCAAATTGAGATCGCACAATGCGTTTCTCTTCTGCTTTTTTGCGATCAGTGATGTCATGAATGATGCCAAAAGTGCCGATAATGCGATTTTCTTGGTCCATCTGTGGTTTGGCAAATACCTGGATGTGACGAAGTTCACCATCCTGCCGGGTTATTTCCAATTCAAAGGTATTAGTTTCGTCACTCGATAAGGATTGGATCATCTGGTTGGCGTGCTCCAGCATCTTGTTGCTTAAAAAGTCATGCAACTTGAATTGGATCAATGTGCCGCTTTGGATGCCAAAAATCTGGTTGGCGCTTGGATTGGCGAATAGGAATCGTGTCTGAGGATCAATGATCACGATCCCTTCACCCAGATTATCCAATAAATTGCGATAACGTTCTTCACTGGCGCTCAGTTCAGCTTCAGTTTGTTTGCGTTTAGTGATGTCGACCAGAGAGACAATAACTTTCGAAAGCGTTTCCTCATACCCGGCGGCAACCGCCCAACGCAGGGTTACGTAAAAGGCTTCTCCATCAAGCGTGCGATTCAATCCTTCCCATTCGAAAGAAGTTTTTCCTTCAGCGATATTGACCATTTCTTCAATGAAATCCGCGGCGTGCGCAGGATCAAAAACTGTTTGTATATTCTGGATTAATTCATCCTTACTTCTCGAGCGGGTGAGTTGCAAGGCTTGTTGATTGACATCCACCACTTTAATCAAGGAGAGGCATTGAACCAATTCTTGAGGATTCTCAGAAAAATATTCCCGGATGTCGGTAATCCCCTTGTCTTTGAGCGTGTCAAGAAATTGCTTTACCTGTGAAAAATCTTCTTCCCAAATGGACACGGGTGAGTCTTCAAAGAGGTAACGATAACGCATCTCGCTCAGGTGTTGGGCCTCTTCACCGCGCTTTATTTCAATTGCCTGGGCGATCTGGGTGGAGACAAATTCGAGAAATTGGGCGTCTTGCTGACTGAAATGAACGGAAGGCGAATAGCTTTGGGTGGCCATCAGCCCGATCACCTGGTCATTCACGATCAATGGAACGCCAAGCCATTCCACGGGGATGGCCCCGATCAGATCCACCTCGCCTGAATCGATCAATTTGTGAAAACCTTCTGTGGTGATCAGCAATGGTTTTCCCATGCGGATGACATAATCTGAAAGTCCATGACCCGGTTCAATTGGAGGAGCACTCTCTTCGTATTCGTCAATAAAGAAGGGGAAGTGGATCAAGTTGGTGGCGGGATCATACAAGGCAACATAAAAATTGTCCACCGGCATAATTTCACTTAAGGTCTGGTGAATTAAGGTAAATAATTCGTCCAAATTAGATGAAGACAAGGTGGCCTGTGAGATCTTCAAGACCGACTCTCGCACCTTGTCATTATATTTTCGTTGTGAGACGTCTTCAAATATTTCAATAAAAAAGACCGGTTTGCCGGAAGTGTCTTTTACCAAAGAGGTTGTGGTAAACCCCCAGATGTATGACCCCTTCTTCTTTTTACGTTGCCATTCTCTTGAAAGAGAGTCTTTCTTGCCAGACAGTAATTCTTGGATTCCATTCTCGAAAAACGAAATGTCATCTGTGTGAGCCAAGTCTTGAAGTTTAAGTGAACAATACTCCTCGAGAGAGTAACCAAGCAATTGCAGGATCGCCTGGTTTCCTGAAAGGATTTCCCCTTTTTCATTAAGGGTGGTCATGCCTACTGCGGTGGTTTCAAAGATCTGTCTGAATTTTTGTTCACTTTCAAGGACTGTTTTTGTTTTTCTTTTAACTTGTGATTGCAGGCTTCGATTCCAGATCACAAGTAACAATAGAACCAACAGGCTTATTAGTCCGATAATCTCAATGATCCTGAGAAATTCACCTGAGTTTGCCCTAGACCCTTTCCATCTTTGGTCGATGGCAGCGTATTCTGTTTTTGTGATTTGTTGAAAACCATTCTCGACAATAGCCAACAGATCAGTATTCCCCTTTATGACTGCTCGATGAAAAGCGCCGCTGTAGAGAGGATTGGTGCTGTTAAATTGATCTTGAATACCGTAGAGATATAAGAAGTAATCCGCGGGTGGTTTGTCGACTACAAACACGACCACTTCTCGATTTGCCGCGGCCTGAATGATAGATTCATAACTATCGTACTCGACCAAATTGTTGATCTCATGTTGTTGCAGAAAATCGATGGCCGCGTCTTGTTCTTTAACGGCTACTGAAAAACCCTTCAGCGACTCTACATCGGCAATTCCTGAAATGTCATTATTAAAATAGATCGGCACTTCAATTTCTTGATAAGGTTTCGAAAAATCATAGATCTTTTCACGAGCGCTTGTCATGAAGATTGTATCGATGACGTCAAAATCTCCTGCTTGCATTTGGTCAAGCGCGGCTGACCAGTCCATACTGGTGATCGAAACTTTGATTCCGGTTTTTTTCTCCCATAAACGCCATTGGTCAATCAGAATGCCTTGTGGGTTTCCATCCTTGTCCAGAAAGGTGTATGGCGGATAGTTATTATCCATCACTACTGAAATGGTGTTGAATCCACTGACTGGAATAATGGGAAGACTGGACTGGCAGGCAGAAAACAAGAAAACGAGCAAAACAAAAATTAGAAGCGGCGATGGCTGGATACGATTAAATAGCCGCTTCGATTGACTCAGACCTGGCGAAGTTCTCACACTTATTTTTTTCATAGTTCAACGAACTTTTTACCACTGCATTATCTATTATCTTAGCATTTTTTCCTTAATTCTTTCCATTAAGGGTGCATTAATAATCGTTTCGCCAGGGATAGCAATAAGCCTGATTATGAGAGAAAGCGCAATTTAGATTAAGAATTGATAAAGAAAAGGGCATCAGCCACAAAATAGATCGCAGAGTAGATGAAAGATGCCTGATGATGTATCTTTCGACACATTTGTACAAGAATGGAGCCCCTTATAATTCAAAACTAACTAGTGGTTAAGGATGAGAGATGAAGAATAATCGAGTTGCCGTCATAACTGACAGCACCAATGATCTGCCTGAGGAATTAATTAAACAGCACGACATAAAAGTGGTGCCATTAACAATTGTATGGAATGAAGAGACCTATCTGGATGGAGTTGAGCTTAAGGCGGAAGAATTCTATGAACGCCTGTCAGTTGATCCATATCATCCAACCACTTCGCAACCTACTCCAAGCCAGTTTTTAAACGCCTATCAGCAGGCCAAACAGGAAGGCGCTCAAGAAATTGTCGTAATCACCATCAGCGGCGCCATGAGTGGAACCATCGAGTCTGCCCGCTCAGCGGCTGAGATGATCGACATTCCTGTGCATATCGTGGATTCAAAATCCAATTCAATGAGCCTGGGATGGCAGATTTTGGCCTGTGTCAGGGCCAGAGAAGCCAGCGCCTCAGTGGAGGAAATGCTGGCTGCCATCGAGTCTGTCAGGAGTCATTTGCATTATCACATCGTGCTGGATACGCTCGAATATCTATTTAAAGGTGGAAGGATTGCAGGAGCGGCCAAGTTGGTAAACAATATTCTCAAGGTAAAACCTCAGATCAGGGTGAATCACAATTCCGGCACCGTTGAGCCAGGTGGGATCTCGCGCACGAGAGCCAGCGCGATAGATATGCTTTATACTTCTTTCTTTAAAAAAATGGATCTTTCAAAACCGTTGCGCGTGGCCGTTTTGCACAATAACGCCCTGGAAGAAGCCAAAGCTCTGGTTGAAAAGATCAATCAGCAGTATCAGCCGGTGGAATTGATCGTTAACATCGTCTCACCGGTTTTAGGGGTGCACACTGGCCCAAGGGCCATCGCACTTTGCGGATATAACGAGTAAATTAAAAATATCGATTTTTTAAGCTATTTAAACTCCACATTCTTGCCTTTTACTTTGGATTGATATATTATAGATTTGCGTTAGTTGAGCTAACGCAAATTTTTCCATTCAACCCTATAGGAGGAGAGAAGTGAAAAAGTTTCTGTTTGTTTTGGTCACTGTATTAGTTATCAGTACTTTGGTTTTGAGTGGATGCAGTAAAGCCGGCGGTGTTGTAACCTGCGGTACTGCAGACAATCCTTGTGTGATCACCTTCGTGCCATCTGGTGATACAGGCAAAATCACCACTGCCGGTCAAGGTATTGCAGATTATCTGAATAAAGAAACCGGCTTGAATTTCAAGATCGAAGTGGGCACCAGCTTTGCCGCCTCGATCGAAGCCATGGGCGCTGAAAAAGCCCAGATCGGTTTCTTGAATACTTTTTCAGTACTGCTTGCTGAATCTAAATACCAGATCGAACCCGCTCTGGCAGTGGTCCGCAAATTGGCTGTGAATGACATCAGCCCCGATAAAGATCAGGCTGGAACCATGTTGCCGTATTATCGCGGACAGTTCATCGCCAAGGCTGATTCTGGTATCACCAAATTAGCAGATCTCAAAGGCCGCACCTTCTGCTTCGTGGACCCGAACTCCACCTCTGGTTACATTGTGCCGAACATTATTTTGAAAGCCAATGGAATCGATGCTGAGAAGGGTGATATCACTGTCACCAATGCCGGCTCACACAACAATGTTGCCATCGCCGTCTACAAGGGCGACTGCGACGCTGGTGTGACCTACATCAATGTGCTAACAGATGAATCCGCTGACCTGGCTGCCACCTATCCTGACATTGCCGAGGTAGTGGTGCCGTTCCTTGACACTGACCCCATCCCCAATGACGGCGTTCAATTCGTCAAGAATTTCGATCCTGAATTGAAGACCAAGATCGTGGATGCCATGTTGAAGATGTCACAGGATCCCGCTGGCGCTCAATTGCTAAAAGACCTCTACAACATTAATGGTCTGATCGCGATCGAACCTGATTTCTATGATGATTTCGCCAAGGTCATGAAGGATGCTGGTGTTGACCCCGCTACTCTGGTGAAATAAGAATTTTGCAATATTGGCAGGCCGAAAGGCCTGCCTCTTTTTTTAATTGAAATTAATTGGATATAATGAATGAACGCTCCATCATTCTGAAAAGTCAGGTTGATAACTCATGTTAAAAATTGAAAATCTCAGCAAGACTTATCCCAACGGAACACAGGCATTGAAGGACGTCAGCTTTGAAGTTGAAGAAGGCGAGTTTCTCGCGGTCATCGGCTTAAGCGGTTCAGGAAAATCCACTTTATTGCGTTGTATCAACCGCTTGATCGAACCCACTTCAGGCAAGATCGTTTGGAATGACGTAGACATTACCGCTGCCACTGGCAAGGATATCCGCAATATTCGCCGGCAGATTGGCATGGTGTTTCAACAATTCAACCTGGTAAAACGTTCATCGGTGAAAACGAATGTCTTATCAGGTCGCCTGGGTTACGTGGCTACCTGGCCCAGCCTTTTTCAGATTTTTTCAAAAGAAGACCATGAACGGGTCAAGAAGACCCTTGAAATGGTGGGCCTTGAAGAGAAGATAAACGTACGTGCCGACTCACTGTCAGGCGGGCAGCAGCAGCGCGTTGGAATCGCCCGAGCCTTGATGCAGGAACCTAAAATGATCCTTGCTGATGAACCAGTCGCTTCGCTGGATCCGGTTCTGGCGCATTCGATTCTGAAATACCTTGAAAAACTAAATAAAGAATACGGCATGACCGTGATCTGCAGCCTGCATTTTTTGGATCTGGTCCATCGATATGCCACACGGGCGATCGCACTCAAGGACGGCAACCTGGTTTTTGAAGGCCTGCCAAAAGAGATCGATGATAGCCAGTTCAAACAAATCTATGGCAAAGACGCCGAACGCATTGAAATTGTATAAGATTCTGATCACTGAGACTTGATGAGTAAAACAATGACCTCTTCAGTAGACAAATTGAATCATGATCGATCTTTGGCATGGTCACCGTATCCATCCATTCTAATTCCCGGATCAGGCCAATTTATCCAAAAACGCAGATGGCGCGGAGTGGTGGTATTCGCGCTGGGTTTGATCCTGGCTTTTTTGATCCAATGGGGTTACGAAAATTACGAAATTGGTAAAGTAACTTTCGCTTCAGGTGCTGCTTTTAACTGGTTGTGGATCCCATATGCTCTTTTTCACTTATGGAATATATTGGACGCGTTTGAAATTACCACCGGCAGGCGGCCACCCACGGCACTGGCTTTAATTCCAGCCTTATGCATCCTGTTTGTGGTAGGTTGGATCGTGACGGATGTGAAGATGGACCGCCTGATCACCCGCATTAGTGACGCGCGTATTGTAGCCAAGAAGCTGGCTAACCCGGATTTCTTCACCACTTATGAAGGCGATAAAGAAGTCATCTGCGGTTGGGGCTGCCTCTGGCAGAATACCGTGGCTAAAATAAAGGGTGAACCATCTCAACCGATCTCAATCAGTGCCAATGCTGGCAGGCTCTTTGGGCAGCAAGGCACCATCACTGCCCATTCCTGGCATGTGTTGTTTGGAACGGCTGAAAAGGCTCAGCGCATCCCCGGGTTTGAAACAGGCACAATCGTTGAGACAATCGCCATTGGGTTGCTAGCCACCTTTTTCTCAACCTTCTTTGCCATTCCGGTAAGTTTCTTGGCGGCTCATAATATCATGAGCCGTGTTCCCGGCGGCAAGGGCATCTATTACGTCACCCGCACTTTATTGAACATCGTGCGCGCGGTTGACACCGTGGTTTGGGGTCTGATCGTCATCGTATGGGTGGGGTTGGGGTCCTTTGCTGGTGTGATCGCCTTGACCATCCACTCCGTGGCGGCTTTGGGCAAGCTCCTCTCAGAAGAGATTGAGCACATTGACCCAGGCCCGGTCGAAGCTATTGAAGCCGCGGGTGGAAATTTCGTGCAGGTGATCCGGTACGCGGTCATCCCACAGATTATCCCTTCGTTTTTGTCTTACACCTTACTGCGCTGGGATATCAATATGCGTTCGGCAACCGTGATCGGTTTTGTGGCAGGAGGTGGCATTGGTTTCTTTGTGCTTGAGACCATTCGCCTGGGTGGGTACCAGCAATACGCTTCTGCTTTATGGGCGGTGGCTGTGGTTATCATCATCGTGGATTTCATCAGCAGCCGCTGGCGCTTCAATATCATGAAGGATCAACCCACCGCAGAAGTAAAAAAGCCGCTCTGGAAAAAGATCAGAAATATCGTTTACATCGTGATCGGCGTGGTGGTTTTCATTTACTTCTGGGAGATCACTGAAATAAGCATCAAAGACATGTTCTCACCCGGTCCCTCCTTTGGGCGTTTGTTGGGCGACTTTGTATCAATTGACCTCAGTGCAGAGGTGATTCAAAATGTCGTGCGTGAATTGATCATCACCACCATGCAGGCCTTCATGGCCACTGTGCTTGGGGGTGCGCTGGCAATTCCATTCAGTTTCCTGGCAGCCAAGAATCTGACCGGTAAGAGCGCTTTTTCCGCCTGGATCTTTTATCTCACGCGCGGTGTCTTCAATGTCTTGCGATCGATCGAAGCCTTGCTTTACGTGGCGATTTTTGTTTTTTGGGTGGGCATCGGCCCCTTCGCTGGCATGCTGGCGTTGGCAGTGACCACTTTTGCGTTGATGGGTAAATTGTATTCAGAAGCCATCGAAAATATTGACAGCGGTCCCATTGAGGCCATTACGGCCACAGGCGCAAATAAAATGCAGTCCATTGGTTATGCCATTGTGCCTCAGATCGTGCCGCCATTCTTGTCTTACTTGATCTACCAATGGGATATTAACATCCGCATGGCAACCATCATAGGCTTTGCCGGCGGCGGCGGCATTGGATTAATGCTTTCGACATACTTTGGCAGCTTGCAATATCACAAAGCGGGTACTGTTATTTTGGCCATTGTGATCATCGTGGCATTGATGGATTTTACCAGTGCCAAGATCAGGGAAAAATTCGTTTGATCCTCAAAAAGCCGGCGATTTTTCGCCGGCTTTTTTGTTTGCAAAACAGCTTGGTTTACAACCAGCCCTTCAGACGATAGGTAAACATCCCTAAATACTCTTTGATTGATTTGGTCATGAGTGAAAGGTTGGTGTACGAGGGCACAAGATTAATGATGAATTCTTCAAAATTGGGGTGGATGGTCTTTTCCCAGGTAATATCAGTGATCGTGTAATCTGTCGGCGCAGGCATCACCTGGCAGCCTTGTTTCTCGAACAATTTCACCGATCTGGGCATGTGCATGGCCGATGTGACCAAAATCACCTGGTCGTATCCTTTTTCTTTGATCATCTGGCAGCTATAAAGGGCATCTTCGTAGGTGTTTTGTGATCGATCCTGCAGGATCAAATTGCCTTGTGGAATTCCCATGAGCAGCAGGATCTTTTGCATGTCTTGAGCGGGGGTACTGGCGCTCTGATCCAAAAAATCGATGTCCCCTCCGCTTAGCAATATTTTCGCGTCTGGGAATTGCTGGTGGAGTTTGGCGGCATAGATCACGCGATCACCCGCGGCATTGATCTCGGTAATCGGGCGAGGGTTGTTCAAGGGTTCGGTCCCTCCGCCTAAGACCACTATGAGATCAATCTCTTTCACCTCATCACTTAACTGTGGGTGTTGATATTCCAAAGTTTTTGCCAGCAAGTTGGCGCAAAAACGATTGCCACCCAGAAACAAGATCAACAAGGCCGCGATGATGAAAAACTTAGCCAGTTTCTTGCGCTTCCAAAAGATCAGTCCGGCCAAAATCAGCAAACAAGCCAACCCGACAGGATAAACAAATAAAGGCAAGAATTTCGATAGAAATATGAACATGATTCCTCGTGAAAACCACCCTTTGGTAGGGTATCAATATCAAATTACTTTGTATAATCAGTACTATCCAGCATAGTGCAAGTGAAGCTGATGATTAACCCCTTATCAATAATTATATTAATTGTGATAATTATCGAGTAACAAAATTGTATTGAGTCGTATAAACAAGTAAAATGTTACCAGATTTTTCATCGAAACGGCAAGAATGACACTGACGGTTCCGGTAGTACGCACAAAAATTATCATTCCAAGACGACGGACTGAAATCTTGTCACGGCCGCGACTGTTATCTATCCTTGATAACATCCTTGACCTAAAACTGGTGATCGTGGCGGCCCCTGCTGGATACGGCAAAACCTCTTTGTTGATCGATTACGCCTACCATTCGCAGTTGCCCTGCTGTTGGTTCGCGATAGACGATCTGGATTGTGATCCGCAGCGCTTCATCGCTCACTTTATCGCTGCCATTGCCAATAGTTTTCCGGCTTTTGGAGAAGCTTCTCGGGCTGCCTTAAGCAACCTGGACCAGGATTCTTTGAACCTGGAACCGGTTGTTTCAGCCATTATTAATGACGTTTACGATAACATCACCGAGCATTTTGTGTTCGTATTGGATGATTTTCATTTGGTGCGCGATTGCCGGCCCATCGATGGTTTCATCAACCGGTTGGCACTTGAAATGTCTGAGAACTGTCATTTTGTGATCGCCTCACGCACGCTGCTGACTCTTCCTGATCTCACTTTATTGGTGGCGCGTTCTCAAGTGGGTGGTTTGAGCTATGAAGAATTGGCTTTTCTTCCCGAAGAGATCAAACAACTTTTTTCTGTCAACTACCATCAAAATATTAGCGAGAAAGAAGCCTCAAACCTGGTCTCTCAAACTGAAGGCTGGATCACGGGTTTGCTGTTAACCGCTCAGCTTTCACCTAAAGAAACTACCAATCGGTTAAGGCTGGCAAGAGTTTCAGGGGTGGGGCTCTATGATTTTTTGGCCAAGCAGGTGCTTGAGCAACAATCAGACGAACTAAAACTATTTCTAAAACGCACTTCATTGTTGGAAGAATTCGATGCCAACTTATGTCGCAGGATCTTTTCTCGTGTTCAGGGCATAGGTGATCAAGACTGGCAGGATCTGATCGACGAGGTGCTGCGTGAGAACCTGTTTGTTCTGCCTGTGGATGATGAAACCCTGCACCTGCGTTTCCATCACCTCTTTCGGGATTTTTTGCAAACCTGTATGCGAAGTGAGCGACCTGAAGAAACCCTGTTGATCGAATCTCAACTTGTGGATTACTACGAAGAGAGCCGCGAATGGGAGTTGGCTTTTTCGATCTGTTCACGCATCGGTGACCAGGAAAAAATCATCGGCATCATCCATCGAGCGGCGCCATCCATGATCCTTGGCAGTCGTTTGCTCACCTTAAGCGCCTGGCTTGAAGTGATCCCTGAAGCGGTACGCAAGACACGGCCAGAATTGTTATCCATCAAGGGCGCCATCTTGATGCTGCGGGGAGATTACGGCACCAGTCTGAATCTGCTTAATGAAGCGATCGAGGGTTTTGCTACCAGATCAGACACGATCGAGTTGGCACGCACCCTCATTCGTAGAAGTTCGCTGCACCGCCTGACAGGATCATACGAGAATGAAAAAGCGGATGCTGAAGAAGCGGTAAAAATTTGCCGCTCCTCAAAGGGAATGGATAATTTGGAGGCGGAGGCTTTACGCGCGGTAGGTCTGGCTTTTTACCATTCCGGCGATATCCGCAACGCGCTGGTCTCATTGTTATTGTCATTGGAAAAATACAACCAGCTAGGTGAAGAGATGGACGCAGCCAAGGTCTTGCTGGATATTGGCCTGGTTTATATGGCCTTGGGGCAATTGGACGAAGCCGATGAAGCCTATCAGAAGTCACTGGTTTATTGGCAGGAATCACAGAATTCGCTCTGGCAGGCGAATTTGCTCAACAACCTCGGCATGACCCGCCATATGCGTGGACAGTTTGAAGAAGCAGCCATTTCTTTTGAAAGAGCTATCGCGCACGCTCGTTTGGCCCTCAATCCGCGGCTTGAAGGATACGCGCTCACCAGCTTGGGAGATCTCTACCGTGACATTCGAGCACTCCCAGAAGCTCGGAAGGCTTATCAACTTGCCAGGCAGGCATCAAAATCGGTGGATGATCAAGCATTAAGTGTGTACCTTTCACTCTCTGAATCGAGCCTTGAGCGGTTATGCGGGAACCATCCTGAAGCGGAAACCCTGATCGATCAGGCCATTCAGATTGCTGAACGGGGGGGATCGCGGTATGAGATCAATTTGTGTAAATTGGAGTATTGTGTTTTTAAACTAACACAGCGCAAGTTCAACGGTTTGGCAGCAAAATTTGTAGAGCTGATCGATTATTTTGCTCAAGAAGGCTTCCATCTTGAAGAGATCCGTTCGAGGTATCAGCTGGGGATTTCCATGCTTATGACGGAAAGAACAAATGAACCTGAGAACGACCTGATCAGTTTGATCACTACGCATACCGACCATTGGGACAGACCGTCGGTAATGGTTTTTGGGTTCGAGACCTTGTTTTTGTTGGATGAGTATAGCCGGTCAAAAACCCAAAAGACGGAACTCGACACGTTTTTTGCTGAGTTGCATCTATTTGAAGAAAACCTGATCCCAATTCGCAAGACAATTCGCAGACGGTCAGAGATCGTGCAGTTCTCAAGCCCAAAAATGGTAATCCGAGCTTTTGGCAAAGCTCAAGTAAAAATCGGCGACCATGCAGTGATCTTGTCTGAATGGAAAACCCAAATGGTGAGAGATCTTTTCTTCTTTATTTTGCTGCATCCTGATGGGGTGACCAAAGAAGAGATCGGCGAGGCTTTTTGGCCTGATTCCACCATTGATACGCTTCGAGTACGTTTCAAGAATTCGATCTACAGGCTGCGGCACGCTCTTGGAAGTGAGAGCATTAGTTTTATTGACGAGTATTACCGTTTTAACCGGATTCTTGATTATGACTATGACGTTGAAAGTTTTACTCAGGAATTGGTGAACGCTCAAAATACCACCAGTGACGAGGATCGAATCAACCATTTACGCCAGGCGATCGTTCATTATCGCGGGGCCTACTTGCCGAGCATTGATTATGATTGGGCCATTATTCAACGGGAACAGTACCACCGAAATTTTCTCACCGCGATCACCGAGTTGATCGATCTATTGCTTAAAACGCAGCAATATCAAGCTGTTTTACACTATGTTGATCGTGCCATTGCCGAAGACCCCAGTTATGAAGAGGCATATCGCTCTGCCATGATCGCGTATTCCGCATTAGGTGATCGGCCGGCGATTTCTCGTACTTATGAAAAATGCCGGGTTAACCTGCAAAAAGAGCTTGATCTTGAACCTGCCAATCAAACCAATGAGCTTTACCAACGCCTGATCCAATAAGTTCGCAAACGGATCCGACAACATCTCAATCCCGGTTTTTGTGATTATATACAGTTTTTTATCAAGGTCTACTTTAGCCTGTTTTGAAGCCTGTTTTGGAGCCTGCCTTTTGTAATAATGTGGTAATTCATTAAACAAAAGGAGTGTGTCATGAAATCACTGTCTCAAAATCTCGTTCAATTCTCAAGCAAGATCGTCAAGAATATCCGCGTCATCATGCTGATCGTAACCCTGGTCCTCTTTGTTCTGGCTGCGGGCGCTCCTGGAGCTTCTGGTTCCGTGGGTGGATAATGACTGACCAATGATACTCGTCATCGCCGTCCTGGTAGGGTTGCTGGCCGGGTTATGCAGGGCATGGATTGGAAAAAGGAAATATCGGGCTTACGAGTTAAAAATGCCCATTATCGTGTTAATGGCTTTCATTCCACAATATTTGATCTTTTTTGCCCCCAAAACACGAGCACTCATTCCAGACAATATCGTCAGAGTATTGTTCGTCTTGTCATTGTTGTTGCTTCTGGTTTTCTCGATCTTTAATATTCGAAAAACCGGTTTCTGGTTGATCGGCTTTGGGTTCTTATGTAATTTCGCTGTCATTCTGTTGAATGGCGGATTCATGCCCATCAGCTTTGAAACTGCCTCAAAAATATCCGCGCAGAGCGGCACCACACTGGTGGTGGGTCAGCGTTTTGGGTACACAAAGGATGTGGTCCTTGCCCCTGAAACCATTAAGCTGGCCTTTCTGTCAGATCGTTTTGTGATCAACAACTTCTTGGGTAGTAATATCGCCTTCAGCTTGGGTGATCTCTTGATCTCAGTAGGTGTGGTCTGGTTGTTGTGGACATTAGGTGGCAAACCGCAACCCTTTATAAAGGAGCAGGTCAATGAGTAATATCTTTATTGATTATCAAAAAAGAGAAGAACCAATTAGCAGTTCTGAACGAGAATACAGCCGTATTATGACTGCAGCAGTGATCAGCGAGCGTTTTCGAAAGCTGTTGCTTTCAAATCCTAGATTGGCAATCAAGAACGGTTATGCTGGCGAGGCCTTCAACCTCGAAAAAGAAGAATCTGAACGGATCTCAGCCATCAAGGCCAGTTCTTTAGCTGAATTTGCCAAGCAAATGAACGGTCGTCCTTCTCAAACTGCAATTGCCTATTTCGCTGCCGACTAATTGTTTCGCTTTTCATTATTGGTGTGTATGAGATTCGTCGTGCACCAGGGATTAACATGACTCATTACATCGAAAACTTCAGCTTTTCATATAAGCCGAGAAAAATTGGTATAAAAATCGGCGCAACTGAAAAATTAACCGGGCTTTCCAGGTTGAGCCATTTTTTGGTTGGCTCAGAGACTGTTGAAGAGCTAATCGACCGGGCGTCTGGCTATATTCTGGATCTATTGCATTTAAACTATTGCCGGATCTATATCCTTTCAAGTAACGGGATTTTTACTTCGCCAAGTTTAGATGACTGTGAGAACCAATCGCTAAACGACCTGTTTTCCGAAGTGTTAAGACAGCCAATCCAATATCCTTCTTCTCCAGAACAGGTACTCAACAGCCGGTGCCGTGAAGCCTTGGGGATCAAAATCCGTGACAGCCATTGGATGATCCCTCTCAGGGTTGAACAGAACCCGGTGGGCATTCTGGTGTTGGCAAAACGAAATTCCACTGAATTGGAAGCTTTTCCAAGGGATTCTTATTTCCTGGTGGATCTGATTGCCGATCAGTTGAGCAATGCCTTGCGTCGGCTTCAGTTGAATGAACAATTATCGAACTCCTCCATCGAAACCGTATTAGCGCTCTCAAAAACGCTTGATACGCGCGACCCATACAGCGGGGAGCACAGCAAGCACCTGGCATACCTATCTGAACAGCTTGCCAAATGTTTCAATTTTTCAGCAAATGAAACGCGTGAATTATGCTGGGCAGCCTTACTGCATGACATTGGCAAGATCGGCATTGAAGACCGCATCCTGCATAAGGCGGGTCCATTAACATCCCTTGAATGGGAGATCATGAAAACCCATTCAGAGGTGGGAGCTCAGATCGTAAAGGGTTTGAGCGGTCTGGAAAACATTGCAACCATCATAGTGGCTCATCATGAGCGGGTAGATGGATCGGGATACCCCCATCGCTTGAAAGGGGAGCAAATTCCGCTAGGAGCCAGGATCATTGCGGTAGTGGATTCATATTCGGCTATGACCGAAGGCCGTCCATATCGTGAAGCACGTTCGCATGAAGAAGCAATCAATGAATTGAGTAAGTATTCTGGAACAATGTATGATCCGATAGTGGTAGAGCATTTTGTCAACCTCTTTCAAGAAAAGAGATCCTTCACTTGATGTCACCGAAATTTGTCCATTCGTGGACAGTTTCTTAACTTCGCTGCAGGGGGAATAAATAAATGGATGGCTACTCGTCTCGAGCCATCCATTTTTATTAACCAGGTTTCGTGTGAAGTATTGATTATGCGTCAGTTTGGGCAAAGAGACGCGCGTCACCCCTCACACCCAGAATTTCACCAATGTAGAAGCGATGATAATCACCCAGTTGATAATGGCCCTCTATGGAGGGGTCAAGAAATAATTCGGGCTTATATACATCCGAGTAGACCTTACGACATTCGATGACCAGATTGGCTTCAACGTAAGAAGGTGAAAGCACTTTGGAGCTTTTGCAGGGGGTCAACCCCGATTCTTTGATCTTATCGCCATCCCTGCCAGATCTTGAACCAAGCAGATTAAGCGCTTTGCGGTAGGTCTCTGAAAAAGCGCAGAGGGTAAAATCCTGGCTGGTTTCCATGAATTTAAACGTGTAGCGGGTAGGTCTCACTACCACTTGAACGACAGGTTTGCCCCACATGATTCCCATGCTGCCCCATGAAACAGTCATGCTGTTAAACTTCTTTTTTGTGAAATCGCCGGCCGTCAAAAGAAACCAGCCTTTATCCCAAAGATGGTGAATGTTCACCCGCAGTTTGTCTATTGGTATGGTTTGATTTTCCATTTGTGTCTCCCTTTGATCAATGCAAGTATTTTATTATAAGACACAAGAACGGCTTGTAAGCTGTTCTTGTGTCATAGGATTTTACTTTTATTGCCAGTTTGTTTGAGCGTCAGACTGGTGAAGCCATCACGAACAAGCGTCCCCAGGAAGATGAACCGTTCTTGCTGATGCAGGTCTGCAACACCAGCCCGCCGGACGCATAAGTTTCGTTGAAAACGTCTGAACTTGACAGTGTCTTCTCGCTGGAATCCAGATTAATGAAATTGGAATAGGGATCGTTCGGGCTGAGGGCCTGATATTTCTTAACCCCAGTTACCTGGAATTTCTTGGTGCTGCCATCCCCATAAACCAGGTAGATCTCTGTTCCGGCCGAAAGCTTTGAGAAACTTGCGCCAGCCAGGTAATTGTGTGCCAGTAAACCGATTGAGCCGTATTGGCTGGCCATGCCGAACTGGGTAAGGGTGCCTGATGAGGATGAAACATAAGAGGCTGAAGATTGTTGGACAACTCTAACCGCCATGACGTTTTTCACGTAAACGCCAACCAGTGTTGAGGCATCTCCTTTTTTGAGCGTTTGGACAAAACTCTCAAGAGAAGTGGCGTTATTGGCCGCGGAAACAGGACTTACCGGCATCACGCTCAGCAAGAGCACCAGTACGGCGAAAAGGGAAAGAAGTTTGATCTTTAGGGAAAGGGTTTTCATTTGCTCACCATAACATTAATGTGTTTACAGTAATATTATAGTAATTTTTTAGTAATAATGCAAATAAATAGATCGAGATTACGAACTTGTTAAGTCAGAGGTCGCATTTGGGTATAAAAAATCAGCCGCCCGATCGGGCGGCTGATGATCTCAACAGGTTGGTTTACTTCGTGCAAAACTGTTTTAACAAAGGAAGGGCTGCCTCAGCGGCTTTTTTGCCTTCCGAGAGCATTTTGTCACAATCACCAAACCCCCAGGAGGAGAATTGTGAGATCTCAGGTCTGATCAGGCAGTCACAGATATCCAGGTTGTAGGCCAGTGCTGACCGTTCTTGCATGATGTAGATCATGGACATCAGGCTGTCAAAGGGGTTCTCGGGGCGTTTGTTATTTTTGCCTCGCCTCGAAACGTCACACCCGATCACAAATTTCGCTCCCATCGTTCTCACTTGTTCCACGGGCAGGTTATCCACCACGCCGCCGTCAACCAGCAGTCGGCCGTCAATTTCAACCGGCGAAAACAAGCCGGGGATGGCGGCACTGGCACGAACCGCTGGAGCGACAAAGCCTTTATCCAACACTACACGCTCGCCACTGACGATGTCGCAGCAGATGGCGGCGAATGGAAAATCAAGATCCTTGAACTCGCAATCTCCGATCTTTTTCTTGATAAACTGCTCCATCGGTTGTGTGTCAAATAAAGCCAAAGGCTTTTTCAGCGAGAGTTTTACCAGTGTTGGCCAGTCCATTTTGACGAACATTTCTTCCAGTTCATCTAGCGGAACCCCCGCGCAGTAGGCGGCTCCGACCAATGCTCCGGCGCTGGTGCCTGCGACG
The DNA here is from genome assembly GCA_964474095.1 of uncultured Anaerolinea sp. GTDB lineage: Bacteria > Chloroflexota > Anaerolineae > Anaerolineales > Anaerolineaceae > UBA6107. The sequence goes on along the minus strand of CAYYRU010000002.1, from coordinate 66,897 downwards.
AAATCAGGGCGGATGCCTTCGCGCTCAAATACCTGTAGAACCCCGATATGGGCAGCACCATGAGTGGAACCCCCGCTTAACGCCAACCCAAGTTTGGGCGGCTTGCGTCTGAAAAAATTCAACAAATTCATAAATCCTCAAAATTAAAAGACTGAACGCCCACATGATGGCCGTGTTTCAATTTTACCTGATGTCTGCCTGGGTTACTAACTTCAGTTATGGCAGATCATGCCAAGGAGTTCTTTTTCGGTTTCTTCATCCAGATCTGGAGGGATCTCCAGGATCCTGGTATTTTTCCAGCGCGTTTGAGCTTCAACTAAAAGCTCTGGTCTGATCACCACCACAGCCGCACGATAATTCTGCACTTCGAGGGCTTTGAAGGCGTTTTGCCATCCTTGTCCGCGTTTGAACTCAAGCGGACCAAGTTCATCAATGATCAGGAGATCACAAGCAGGTATGTCTGCCAGCAATTGGTTTCCCCATTCCAAAACCTGCGGATCAAATATCCAGTGGTCTGTCGTCAACTCGTTTGTTTCTTGCGTTTTCACTCTGGCCAACAGTCGCTGCTTGCCGGAATTCAGATCGAGCAAGTGAATGGCTGTTTTTGTGTCCCCAGTGAAGCCGGGCGGACAGATCAACCCATTAACCGATAAATCCTTATCTTTCGCAAACTGGATCAAATTTTGGCAGAAGCGGGTTTTTCCGACCCCCCGCGGACCGGTGAGCAGCCAAAGCTCGTTACTGTCCGTTGTCATGAAGTTTTTCCAGCGAGTGGACGATCTTTAAGCCATTAAAGGGGATCACCTCAATTTGAGTACCGTAGGTGGCGCCAAGCTTTTCTCCGGTAAAGGTATCCTCCATGCTGCCGGCAAAGAGCACATGACCGGCACGCATTAAGACCAGGTTGTCAGCGATCAAAGAGGCCGCCTCAGGGTCGTGAGTTGTAAATAAGATGGTGGAGCCATTTTCGCGCAGCTTGTTTAAGATACGCAGGGTCACATTGCGGTTGCTCAAATCCAAATGGGAGGTGGGCTCATCCAGCAGCAGGATTCTGGGCTGTTGGGTGAGGGCGCGTGCGATCAATACCAACTGCAGCTCACCTCCGCTCAAAGCCGGAATTGGTCTGGCTTCGAGTTCCGCGATACCTACTTCAGCGATAGCTCGCCGGGCGATCTCAACATCTTTTTCGGTCGGCAAGTCCAGCGGGCCGAGGTAGGGCGCGCGCCCCAACAGAACATATTCAAGAACACTATACTCGAAGGGCACGTATTCAGACTGGGGAACCAAACCGATCCACTGGCTGAGCTCCCGCCTGGAATATCCCTCAAGCGGCATGTCTTCAAGAATGATCTGGCCTGCCAGCGGTTTCTGCAGCCCCAGCAGAAGGTGAATAAGGGTGGTTTTGCCGGCACCGTTTGGCCCCAGGATGGCTGTGACCGTTTTAGGTTGGATGTCAAAAGAAACCGATTCCAAGACGTTTTTCTGGTCGGGATGATAGGCAAACTGAAGCGCTTCAATGGAAAGGATGGCCTGGTTCATCTTTTTAACCTCATGGTTGGCCGCACCATTAACACCAGGAAGATAATGGCACCCAGAAGTGAGGTGATGATACCCAGGGGAATTTCTCCGGCTGAGATCACGCGGGCGACGTCGTCGCATATAATAGCGAAAGCGCCGCCGAGAGAAATGCTTACGGGGATGAAATTGGCCGCGTTCGCCCCGACCAGGCGTCTGGCGATGTGGGGAATGATCAATCCGATCCACCCCACAATGCCGGCCACCGAAACCACCACTGCGGTGATGGCCACGCTTACGGCCAACAGCAGGGCTCGTTCACGTTTGACCGAGACACCCAGAGAACTGGCAGTGTCATCTTCCAGTGATAACAAGTTCAAGCGCCAGCGCATTAATAGGATGACTGCCAGACCGATCACCACTACAGGCAGGATGTATAGAAACTCGTGCCAGGTGACAGAGTATAAACCACCCAACAACCAAAAAGTGATTTCAGGCAGTTGTGAAGTTGGGTCGGCCAGATATTTTAAAATACCCAACCCCGCCGAGAAAAACGCCGAAACAGCGATACCAGCCAGGATCAATCTTAAAACCCACCCGCCAAAGCGGATGCGCTTGGCGATGAAATAGGAAAAAGCCATGCCCAACACCGCAAAAAAAGTGGCGCTGGATTCGACGATTACGGGTGAGGTACCAATAAAGATGATACTGAGTGCGGCTCCAAAACCGGCGCCCTGGGTAACCCCTAAAAATCCCGGTTCCACCAACGGATTGCGAAAGAGCATTTGCATCACACCGCCAGCGGCAGATAGCGACATACCCAACAACATGGCAGTTAGAAGGCGTGGAAGCCGCAGATTCAACACCAGCCGTTGGGCAAGTTCGTCCTCAAAGAGATTTGAAAGCGGCATAAATCCAGGTTTTGGATAACGACCCATGATCAACGAAAGCGCAAAAACCAGGATCGGAACGAGTATGAGCAGAGTGGTGGAAAGCCAGGGTTTATTCTTCATGACTTATCTGAGATGGCAGCTTACGGGATTTGTCCGTCATTAGATTGGATTACTCTTGAGTGACTGGTTGATCTCTTCAAGCCATTCAACGATGGCTTTGATCTGCTTATATCTGAAACGCAGAACTGAACCTTTAAACACAGAATGCTCTGTCTCGATCTTAATTTTTGAAAGCCAAAGACGGCATTCATCCAACTGTTTTGCGCAGAAAACAGTCACTTGATCTGGAAGAAGTTTCAACAAGAAATAGAACCTTGACATAAACTCATTTCGAAAATCACGGGGATGTAAAACTGTGGTTCCCAGCCAGGCCTTGAAGGCTTTTTTCCCTTCGGGAGAGATCTTGTATTCGGTCCGGTTCGGATGAGTTTCTCCTGGTTTGATGGCACCCTGGATATATCCTTTTTGCGCGAGCTTTTCGAGTAAGGCGTAAAGATTTGACATATTGATATGCCAGATCATGCCCAAGTTGTCAGGATCGGTGATCTGCTTATGCAAATCGTAACCGTAGCTTGGTTTTTCGTAGATCAGGCCAAGCACGATGAATTCGGACGAAGTGAAAGGGTTTGGTTTTCCGCGCATAGTTATTCAATAATTGAGTAGGGATAGCATATCATACCCCCTTTTCAAAGTCAAGTTGACACATCACATTAGGAAGAACGCTTTGTGCTACAATAAATTTATTACCTTTAGAGGAGGATAAACATGGCATCAAAACCAGTCGCAAAAAATTCCCGTAATACAACCAACAGACCTGCAGCTCAAGGACCAAGAGGAGTTGCCAGCAAACCCGTCGCGAAAGGCGCAACCAAATCAATTGACCTGAGTAAATTATTCGGCAGCGTCGCCAAAACCATGGCACAAAACAAAGCCGATTTAAACGCGGCGGATACTTACAATCATGACCATGGCGATCACATGGTCGAGATCTTTGAAGTTATCACCCAGGCCATGAAAGAAAAACAAAACGCATCCCCCGCAGACCAGTTGGCTTATGCCAGCCAGATCCTGCGCCAAAAAAGCCAAAGCGGCTCTGCCCAGGTTTACGCTGAAAGCCTTTCAGATGCCTCCAGCCAATTCAAGGGTGCCAAACAAATCGACGGCTCCAATATCATGGACTTGATCCAGTCCGTCTTGGGCGCGCAAGGAAGCGTTGAAGTGCCCACCCAACAGGCACAGGGTGGCGGTGATCTGCTTGGGGGACTATTAGGCGGATTAATGGGCGGCGGTCAATCCGCGCAAGCGCAAAGCGGCGGGGTTGGCGACCTATTGGGTGGGTTATTAGGTGGCGGCCAATCCGCGCAAACACAAAGCGGCGGTGCTGGCGACCTGATCGGAGATCTCTTGGGCGGTTTAACAGGAGCTCAACAACCTCAAACCGCACAGGCACCTGCCGCCAGCGGCAAGATCGATATCGGCACCCTGCTTAACGCAGGTATGGCCTTCGCGCAATCCAAACAATCCGGCGGCAGCAACCTGGACGCCATCCTGAATGCCGTGGTTTCTTCCAGCAAGCTAAGCGACTCGAGCCACCGCTCGCAATCGGGGACGTTGGTCGCGAACACGTTGCTTCAGATGGCTGGCAAAATGCTTGGCGGAAAATAATCACTACTGACAAATGATATCCAAGAACCTGGCTGAAGGTCTCCTTCTGCCAGGTTTTTCATTACCAAATTAATTGAATCGGGTTTGGCCATGTCGCTTATAATAGGTCCATACAGGTGATGGATTGATCCAAACAGCGTTTAGTTATTATCTCAACTCCATGTGGTCAATGGCAAAAGGGTTTTCAAATCCCTGGGTCTTGCTATCCCTTTGGCTGAGACCTTCGAACCAGAAAACCAAAGACCTGCGCCTAAGAAGTGGTGAGGTTTTCAACGTTTTTAGTTTTATGGATGCCTGGGTGATCAAAGAAACCCTCCTGGAGCGTCAGTATGAACAGGTCAGCCTGCCTTTGCAAGATGGATGGACGGTGGTGGATATCGGCGCGGCGCTGGGCGATTATGCCGTCTGGGCTGCCAAACAAAGCCCGCACGGGCGTGTGATCGCCGTGGAACCCTTCCCACTCGCGGTGGAGGTATTGCGGCGCAACCTTGAGCTTAACGACGTTCATCATGTGGAGGTCGTCGCGGGCGCTGTCGGTGGAAAAAACGGTGTCACGACTCTTAAAGTGGTTGGCAAGGTGGTGCAAAACTCCACGGCCAGCAGTGATGTCGGCGGTGAAACCTTAACCGTTGAGACCTTCACCCTGGCGGAATTGTTCAAACGCACTGGCATCAGCCAATGTGATTATCTGAAGATGGACTGTGAGGGCGGGGAGTACGACATCCTCTTCAATACCTCTGAGAGTGTGTTGGAGCACGTGGAACGCATCTGTATGGAAGTGCACGACGGTATGACCAGCCATGACCGCGCTGAGATGATGCAGTTCTTGCAGGCGCGTGGTTATCAAACCAAATTAACCTTGAACCCGGTGCATCACGAACTGGCTTACCTGTATGCTGAAAAGAATTCAATCAAGAAAGAGCAGCCATCATGACCCTTCATCATCATCTTCCAGTTGAAGCGCAAGACGCTCAAAAAGATCACCTTTGGCAGCAAATCTCAAGCATGCCTTACTTCAGAGGTCTGTTGCGGGCAGTGGAAGGCCGGTTTTATGAGAACATAGACCTGCCCGCGCCCACGCTTGACCTGGGCTGCGGAGACGGGCATTTTGCCAGCCTGGTCTTTGAGCGGCCGTTGGAAGTTGGGTTGGATCCGTGGAGTGAGCCACTAAAAGAAGCCGCCAAGCGCAAGAGTTACAAGAAGCTGATCAACGTACCCGGCGATCACGTCCCCTTTGAGGATGGCTATTTTGCCAGTGCCGTCAGCAACTCGGTGCTGGAGCACATCCCCGACCTGGACCCGGTGTTGGCGGAATTGGCCCGGGTGATGAAACCCGGCGCGCCGTTTATTTTCTGTGTGCCAAATCATCAGTTTTTAAGTGCCCTCTCGGTCAGCAATTTCTTCGACCGCATCGGTCTCAAGTTTTTAGGCAACGCCTACCGGCGCTTTTTCAACCGCATCGCCCGCCATCATCATTGTGATGATCCGCAGACCTGGCAGCAGCGTCTGGATAAAGCCGGTTTTGAACTGATGGATTGGTGGCATTATTTTTCACCACGCGCCATGCACGTGCTCGAATGGGGTCATTATTTTGGACTGCCTTCGTTGATCGCCCGCAGATTGCTTGGCCGTTGGATCCTGGCACCCTACAGATGGAATTTGTTTCTAACCCTCGCCATTACCAGGCGATCTTACCTGGAGCCTTCCATGCAGCCAGAGGGGACCTGCACTTTTTACATTGCCCGACGTAAAGCATAAAGGATGTGGCCATGGAAGAAGAACCGAGTGTACTGGATTATCTCAAAGACAAGCTGAATCCCCGCAAGTTGTTGAAGGCTGAGCCACCGTCTCAAACTGAAAAGCACGTTCTGCTGGGTGAGCAGTCTGATGGCACCGCCGCGAACCAGGCCGAAGAATCCTCTGCCAATAAATCTTCAAATGGCACTCCGGAATCTGTCACAAGTGACGACACTCCGGTATCAGAATCGGCACAGGGTGCGGAGCGATCCACAACATCTGAACCCATCTTCATCATCCGCTTTATAAAGATGGTAGGCGAGCTGCCGTGGCGCTCTCTACTGGCGCTGGCACTGGCTTTGATGGCGCAAAGTTCCCTCGAACCACCCGCCCAAAACGGCAAATGGGCGGTTTTTCTGTACGTGGTGGCCGCGCTGATGGTTGCGCTGGCGATCTTGAAAAAGGAATGGCAGCTTCCAAAACCCGAAGCCGCTCCTGAAAAGGTCATCGACCTGGGGGTAAAAAGCCTGCCGTTCTTCGTTATGATCGCGTTGATGGTGTTGGCTTTTCTTTCCTTCAAAGATAACCGTTTTTCTTCTTTTAACGTGGTGCTGTGGATGGGCGCACTGGTGGCTGGTTTGTGGGCTTTCTGGCAGCCTGAAAAGAAAATTGATTGGGCTGGATTGCAAAACACCCTCAGCGGCTGGTTCACAGGCAAACGGCCCACCATCAAGGTGGATTTTTGGAAGGTGTTGGTGCTGGTGGTCTTTTTGGCATGCGCCTGGTTCCACCTCTACCAGTTGGATAGCATCCCCGTCAATATGACCAGTGACCACACCGAGAAACTGCTGGATGTGAACGGCATTTTGAACGGACAGTATCAGATCTTCTTCGCCAACAACGGCGGCCGGGAACCGATCCATTTTTATCTGACGGCCTTTTTCGTGAAGGTGCTGCACGCGGGTTTAAATTTCTTCACCCTCAAGCTGACCATGACGCTGGCCTTTTTGGTTTCGTTGATCTATGTTTACCGCCTGGGCAAAGAGATGGGCAACCGCTGGACAGGGCTTTTCTTTATGGCGCTGCTGGGTTTTTCGGCCTGGGCGAATATGATCACCCGGGTGGGGCTGCGCCTGGTGCTGACGCCGGTATTCGTGGCGCCGGTGCTGTTTTATCTTTTCCGCGGATTGCGCACCTCACGCCGCAACGACTTCATCCTGGCGGGCATTTTGACCGGCCTGGGGCTGCTGGGTTACAGCGCCTTCAGGGTAATGCCGCTGGTGGTGGTGCTGGCGGTGCTCATTTTTGTGATCTACCAGCGGGGCAATAAATCTGCGCGGCATGCCTGGTCCGCGCTGGGATTGCTGGCCTTGTTTGCTTTGATCGTCTTTCTGCCGCTGCTGCGCTTCGCGGTGGATTATCCTGAACTGATCGGCCTGCGCACCATTACGCGTATGACCTCCGCCGAGCGCCAATTACCGGGGGATGTGCTGCGAGTGTTTTTCAGTAACTTCTGGAACTGCGTCAGCATGCCGTTCTGGAAGAACGGCAACACCTGGGTTATTTCTGTGCCCGGCCGGCCTGGGTTGGATGTAGTCTCCGCGGCGTTGTACTTCATTGGGCTGGTGCTGATGTTCTTCAGGTGGCTGCGCTCTCGCCGCTGGCAGGATCTGCTCTTGCTGCTCTCCATCCCCATCCTGATGCTGCCATCCATTTTAGCGTTGGCCTTCCCAGACGAGAATCCATCTTTGAGCCGGGCGGGCGGGGCGCTCGTCCCCATTTTCTTGATCACGGCCATTGCTTTGGAAGGCCTGTTGTCAACCTTGTGGAAGCGCTCACGCGGCGGATTCGGCAAGTTTTGCACGGTGGTGCTGGGGCTGGCGCTGGTGGGCTTTGCGGCCTCGCAAAACTATCAGATTGCCCTGGTGCAATACCCTGACCAATACAAACGCGCCACCTGGAACTCAGCCCAGATGGGTGAGGTGGCCAAAGAGTTCATCCAGCTTACAGGCAAACCGGATAACGTGTGGGTGGTGGGTGTGCCCTACTGGGTGGATACCCGATTGGTGGCTCTCAGCGCCGGTTTCATCGGCAAGGACTACGCCGTCTGGCCGAAGGATCTTGAATTGACACTGGCTAATGAAGGGCCCAAGCTGTTCATTGTCAAGGATGATGATGTGGAGGGAATGACACGCCTGAAAGAGGTTTACCCGGAGGGCTTTGCCGAACTGCACACCAGTGAGATCGATGGGCGTAATTTCTATGCGTATATTGTGCCGCCTGAGTGAAACAGTGATTAGTAATCTGGCGCTCAGTAATCAGGAGTGTATACATAAAGGAGAATTCGCAACTGAGATTTTGAGTTGCGAATTCTTTTTCTTGTACATGGACAGTCTCGTTTAACTTGTCAAAAGATTTGATAGTTTTTTTCACTTCATAAGGTGTTATTCCTTGGCGCCTTGGCGACTTTGCGAGAGGTTGGTTTTATCTCGTCAACCGCACATAATACCTGTATCTATCCCCACGGTAGAGAATTTTGACGTATTCCACAGGCTTACGATTTTGGGCAAACAAAACGCGTTCACTGAGCAGCAGGGGCGCGCCTTCGAGGATTTCAAGCAGTTCGGCCTCCTCGGTGGTGGCCAGGGTGACCTCGAGGGTCTCATCCGCTTCGGAGGGGATGATGTTCAGTCTCTCCTGCAGAATGCGGTAAAGCGAGCCGCCAGCTTCAAGATCGGATTGGCTGATCGTTTGTTCAGTGGGCAGGGACAGAAAGGAAGTCTGCAAACCGATGGGGATACCGTCCCCTAGGCGGATGCGCTCCACGCGCAGCACTTTTGTCCCGGGGGCGATCTCGAGCTTTTGGGCGATCTTCGCCGGGGCTTCGATCCAGTCCAATGAGCGGATGACCTGGCCGGGTTTGATGCCGCGCTTGAGCAGGTCCTCTGAAAAACTGGTTAACTCCATCAAGCCTTTTTGCAGCTTCTGCGGCGACACAAAGGTGCCGCGCCCATGTTCGCGATAGAGATATCCCTGGCGCACGAGGTGATCAATGGCTTCGCGGATGGTGGTGCGGCTGATGTTGTAGAGCACCTCCAACTGGCGCTCTGATGGGATGGATGTGCGCGGAGGCCATTGGCCGTCTTCTATCTTTTGACGTAAAATAGAAGCAAGCTGATTGTATTTCGGCAGGGCATTATACGGATCGATCGTTCTTGACATTTGTTTTTAAAGTGGTATGATATTGAAAGTGACTGGTAATGTGGTCACTACCAGTTAGATTATCCAACTTTTCAAGCCTTTCGTCAAGTATGGAGTTTCACAAGGCATGCAGCCTCTTTCAGATGAACAACTCCACGTTTTGGTTGAAAAGGTCGTGCGACAGACGGTCGGCACGATGATGAATACCGTTCCCGCAGCAGCACCCACGGCACCGGAAACCCCCATACCCGCAGCTCAAGCTCCATCCGCGCCCGACGCCACCCGCAAGGTGGTGGTCATTGGCACGGATCACGGCGGGGTGGATCTCAAGGCCATGCTCAAAGCCGACCTGATCGATTTGGGCTATGAAGTCATCGACTGCGGCACCGATAACAAAGAAGCGGTGGATTACCCGGATATCGCCCTGGCAGTGGCGCAGCACGTGGCCTCTGGTAAAGCCTGGCGCGGCGTGGTGATTGACGGCGCCGGCATTGGTTCCTGCATGGCCGCCAACAAGGTACCGGGCATCCGCGCGGCGCTGTGCTACGATTACGCCACGGCCGTGAACAGCCGCGAACACAACGACGCCAACGTGCTCACCCTGGGGGCTGGTTTGATCGGTGTCAACCTGGCGAAACAGATCCTGAAGACCTGGCTGGCCACGGATTATGGCGGCGGAAGACACGCCAAACGCGTGGATAAGATCATGGCAATAGAAAAGTCCTTTCTAAAGGAGGGGAATTAAGTATGGCCCCTGACATGAAAACGGTTGAGACCCTGGTGGAGATCATCACCCGCGAAGTGCTGCTGGCGATGGTCGAACAGGAAGATAAAGAGAAGAATAACTTTCCGACGGGTGAGACCTGCGTGGTCGAAGTGGCCAACGGGGTCAAGGTGAAGACCTGTTTTGACAACGCCGGGCACGTGGTCAGTGCCGGCGCTGAACGCCTGACCTCCACAGTGGGCGTGATCCCTCAAGATACTTCACTGGCAGGCATGATCGATCACACCCTGTTGAAACCGGACGCCACCTCAGACAAGATCGCGCAGTTATGCTTTGAAGCGCGCAAATATCATTTCGCTTCGGTGTGCGTGAACCCCACGCACGTCAAATTATGCGCCGACCTGCTGCACGGCTCGGACGTGAAAGTGTGTACGGTGATCGGCTTTCCGCTTGGCGCCACCTCAGCCGAGGTTAAGGCTTTTGAGACCCGCAACGCCCTGGATCACGGCGCAACCGAGATCGACATGGTGATCAACATCGGTGCGTTAAAAGCTGGTGAATTGGAACTGGTGGCTAAAGACATCCGCGGGGTGGTCGAGACGGCACATCCGGCCGGAGCCCTGGTCAAGGTGATCATCGAGACCGCTCTGTTGACTGACGAAGAAAAAGTGACCGCCTGCCTACTGGCCAAAGAAGCCGGCGCGGATTATGTGAAAACCTCCACCGGTTTTTCAGGCGGGGGCGCCACCGTGCACGACATTGCCCTGATGCGCAAGACGGTCGGCCCGACCATTGGCGTCAAAGCCTCGGGCGGGGTGCATTCACGTGAAGAAGCCGAAGCTCTGGTGGCAGCCGGAGCAACCCGCATCGGCGCCAGCGCCGGAGTCAAGATCATCCAGGCCGGCGGAACGGAAGCCAAACCCGCGGCGCCTGCGGTAACTTCGAAGGCGTATTAGTCAGGAGTTCTTATGTTAATTGCGCGCGTGATCGGAACCACCGTCAGCACCATCAAAGATGAAAAATTGACCGGCCGCAAGCTGCTGATCGTCAGACAGACGGACGAACACGGCGAGCCGGTGGGAAAACCCTATGTAGCCATTGACACAGTGGATGCGGGTGTGGGTGACCTGGTATTGACCGCAGGCGGATCCAGCGCCCGTCAGACCAACATCACCAAAGACACCCCGGTGGATGCCGTCATTATGGCCATGGTGGATTCGCTGGAAGTGGGCGGCGAAACCGTCTATCGCAAGAGTTAAAAGGAATTGTAGTGGATAAAGACCTTGCCTCCATCCAGGAAGCCCGTGATCTGACCGTTCAGGCCTATGATGCCTGGAAGGTGTGGTCGCACGCCTCGCAGGAGCAGGTGGACAAGGTTTGCGCGGCCATGGCGGAAGCCGCCTTCGCGGCTTCAGAGCGGTTAGCCCGCCTGGCGCATGAAGAGACTGGCTACGGAGTGGCACTTCATAAGAAGCTCAAGAATGAGTTCGCCGCCCGCGGGGTGTGGAACAGCATCAAAGACCTCAAGAGTGTGGGCGTTGTGAAAGTGGACGTGGCCAGAAAACTCTATGAGATCGCCTGGCCGATGGGCGTGATTGCGGCGCTGACCCCCAGCACCAACCCAACCTCCACCGTGATCTACAAGATTCTGATCGCGGTCAAGGCACGCGATGCTATTGTGATCGCTCCGCATCCCTCCGCGGCCAAATGCAGTTATGAAGCAGCTTCCCTAATGGCTAACGCGGCGGTTGAGAATGGCGCGCCGCAGGGGCTGATCTCTTGCTTGCAGAATATTACGCTGCCCGGCACCCAGGAGTTGATGAGCCACAAGAACACCTCGCTCATCCTGGCCACTGGCGGCACCCCCATGGTAAGGGCGGCACATTCCACCGGCAAGCCGGCTTACGGCGTCGGACCGGGCAACGTACCTGTTTACGTCGATCGTTCCGCTGATCTTGAAAAAGCGGCCCGTTACATCGTGGCCAGCAAAGCCTTTGACTGTTCCACCATTTGCGCCACCGAGCAAGCCGTGGTGGCGGATGCCCCCATCGCGCGCCGCCTGGAAGAATTGATGCGCCAGCAAGGAGCGTATTTTGTGAGTGAGGCAGAAGCGGCACTGCTGCGCAGACTGTTGTTCAATCCCGAGGGGGGCATGAACACAGCCACGGTAGGCAAACCTGCCGAGACTCTGGCTGCCATGGCCGGGTTCACCATTCCGCAAGGCACGCGCATTTTGGTGGCACGTCTCTCAAAAACCGGCCCGCAGGAACCGCTTTCACGCGAGAAACTGACCACCGTGTTGGGCTGGTATGAGGCCAACGGCTGGGAAGCCGGCTGCGAACGCTGCATCGAACTCATCCAGTTTGGCGGACGTGGGCACAGCCTCATCATCCATGCCACCGATCAGAACGTGATCATGGCGTTTGGTCTGGAAAAACCAGTCTTCCGCATCGCGGTCAACACCATGGGCACCATGGGCGCCATTGGCGTGACCACGGGGGTGATGCCCTCCCTGACATTGGGAGCGGGCGGGGTGGGCGGTTCGATCACTGGCGACAACATCAGCGCCTGTCATCTGTTCAATGTTAAACGTCTGGCTTATGAAACCTCTGCTCCACCGCTTGAAGCCATGATCCCCGGAGAAGCCCGCGTCGGGCCTTCTCCGCAAGAGATCGAGGCGGCGGTGCGCAGTGCTGTGGTTGAAATACTCAACGCAAACTAAATCGAATCGGTTTTGAGAAAGGATTTAAAAATGGCTTTTGATACTGCATTAATCGCTCTTGGAATGGTTGAAACCCGCGGATTGGTCGGCGCGGTGGAAGCCGCTGACGCCATGGTGAAAGCTGCCAACGTCGTCTTGATCGGGTCGGAATACGTGGGCGGTGGATACGTGACCGTCATGGTTCGCGGTGACGTGGGCGCTGTCAAGGCCGCCACGGATGCTGGCGCGGCTGCTGCCAAACGCATTGGCGAACTGGTGTCGGTGCATGTCATCCCCAGGCCGCATCAAGACATCGAAATGATCCTTCCCCAATCCAGCAAGGGCAATATCGGCGGACGCGGCTCAGACACCAAGAAAGCCTAGTTCGTCCATTTATCACCCCTGAAGCCGCGACAGTGGTGTTTTGGTCTGCCGTTTTCAGGCTGTGATCACTTTTCGCTGTAAGAAGGAGGAATCATGGCAGATGCCTTTTCTTTGCGCTGCTATTGTTTCATAGACCGCATGCAGGCGCAATACGCGGCCTTTGTGGGAACCATTACCCAGGGCGACCTGCCTGTGGAGGGCATGGCGGCTCTGTATGTTGAAATGGCCCCTGGCAATGAAGTATTTCGGGTGGTGGATATTGCTGTTAAAGCCACTGAAGCCAAACCTGGTGCACAGATCGTGGAACGAGAGTTCGGCATGTTCGAAGTCCACAGCCTGAACCAGGCCGCGGTGCTCGAAGCCGGGCAGGTGGTGTTGGACCGGTTGGGTTTGAAAAAGGAAGACCGCATCAAACCCGAGGTGGTCTCCACCCAGGTGATCACGCGCATTGATCCTTATCAGTCGCAGTTGATCAATCGTTTCAGACGCGGCAGCATGCTCGTCCCCGGCGAGACCTTGCTGGTGCTGGAGTGCGCCCCGGCCGCCTACATCAATTATGCCTGCAACGAGGCGGAAAAGAATGCCAATATCAAAATCGTGCACGTGTCCTCCGTGGGCCGGTTTGGGCGCATGTGGCTCTCAGGCAGCGAAGCGGAGATCATCACCGCCAAAAACGCGGCTGAAGCGGCCTTGCGCGGCCTGGAAGGCATCCAGGGTTAGGAGCGAGCATGGCAAAGACCTTTATCACCGAACGTGATGTCGAAGATATGGCCCGCCGCGGTGAACTATCGATCAGTTTATCTGACGATGTGGTGCTGACAGAGCTGGCTTATGAAAAAGCCCAAAGACTGGGCGTGGTACTGCTCCAGCCGCAACAACTGCCGCCCTCCGCGCCTATCCGGCCTTATCTTTCTCAACCGGTTGCGGCACCGGCGAACGCACCAACGGCGATTGTGCCTGGGGCTGCTCACTATGACTCGGGTTGTCAGGTTTGCGGGCAGGAAAGCAAGACCAGTGATGAAAGCTTGCGACAAAAGATCCGTGATTCGGTGAAGGCCAAACTTGGCAACCAGATCGACCCCGTGTTGCTCGAAACCATCATCACCCGGGTCTTGAACAACGTGGGAGTCAAGTAACCCATGCTGCTGGGACGGGTCAAAGGCACAGCGGTCTGCACGGTCAAATACCCTGGCATGGAGGGTTTGAAACTGTTGGTGGTGCAGCCGCTCAACAAACGGCTGGAACCGACAGGAGCCCTGCAGGTGGCCGTGGATGTGGTGCAGGCCGGTGTAGGGGATGTGTGCGTGATGGTAAGGTCGCGTGAAGCCGCGTTGGCCATGCCGCAGATCAAGTTCGTGCCAGTGGACCTGGCCCTGGTGGGCGTGGTGGATGAATTGGATGTTCACCCTGATAATGAGTTTGAATTCACCCTCAAAAAGGGTGTGAATACTTTTTCATGAGAATGATCATATGATCCTTGCAAAAGTGACCGGCACGGTAGTGACCACCATCAGCCATCCTGATTTCAAGAATCGCAGGCTGCTGGTGGTGCAGCCTCTGGTCATGGAAGGTGACAAGGCGGATGACGATTTCATCGCCCTGGACGCCACCCACGCGGGTATCGGCGATACGGTGCTGATCAACCGCGAAGGCGGGGGAGCCAGACAGGTATTAAAGAACCCCGATGCCCCGGTGATCTCTCTTATTGTGGGGATCGTGGACTCAGCAACGATCAATTTCTAGGGCACGGCACGCCGTGCCCTTATCTTATGTGTATCTGTTGCGACACAACCCGCGGTATCCCTAAAATGAATCTTACGATGACTTCTTGGAGGACTAATGGCCTTGTTCACTCCGTTCACACCTGGCAAAATTGCGGGGTTGACCCTGCGCAATCGCATCATCCGCTCAGGCTGCTTTGAGGGCATGTGCCAAAACGGCTTGATCACCGACGCCCTGATCGAACATCACCGGCGGGTGGCGGAGGGCGGGGTGGGCATGACCACGGTGGCTTACTGCTCGGTCAGCTATGACGGCCGCGCCTTTGGCCACGAGATGTGGATGCGCCCGGAGCTGGTGCCAGACCTGAAAAGATTGGCAGACGCGGTGCATCAGCAAGGCGCGGCGGCCTCGATCCAGATCGGGCACTGCGGGTTCTTCTCGAACCCCAAAGAGATTGGAAGACGTCCGTTGGGAGCTTCGGCCAAGTTTTGTCTCTTCAGGCTGTCATTCTGCGAAGCCATGAGCGAAGCCCAGATCAATGAAAAGATCGAAGATTTTGGCAGAACGGCTGAATTGGTCAAGCAGGCTGGGTTTGACGCGGTTGAGATCCATGCCGGGCACGGTTATTTGCTCAGCCAGTTCCTCTCGCCCTGGACCAATCAGCGCAATGACCGCTACGGAGGATCGTTGGAGAACCGGCTGCGTTTTCCGCTGGCGGTCATCCGACGCGTGCGGCAGGCGGTGGGTGAGGGTTTTCCCATTTTGATCAAGATGAACGCTTCCGACGGCATCAAGGGCGGTTTGGAACTGAAGGAATCGATCGAGGTGGCAAAGCAATTTGAAGCGGTGGGAGCCAGCGCGTTGGTGGTGAGCTGCGGCTTTACCGCCAAAACTCCGCTTTACATGATGCGGGGCAAGGTGCCCACCCGCGAGATGGCGGCCAATCAAACGGATTGGCTGCTGCGCACCGGTATGAGTCTGTTTGGCTGGTTCATGGTGCAACGTTATCGCTTTGACCGTTTGTTCCTGCTGAAAGAAGCAGCGCAGGTTCGGCGAGCCGTCAAGATACCGGTGATCTACATCGGCGGCGTTTTAGGATTGGAAGACATGCAATATGTGATGCAAAGAGGATTCGAGTTTATCGAGGTTGGGCGGGCAACCGTCCGCGACCCGGATTTTGTGAAAAACCTTCAAAATGGAAAATATGCCGCATCTGATTGCGACCAGTGCAACCGCTGCATCGCCACCATGGACGCGGGCGGGGTGTATTGCGTAACTGCCAGGCAAGAGGGAAAATAGAACTTGATTTTTCAATTTATTAAATTAAATATATAATTGAGAAATTGTTATACTTTTATCGGTCAAATTCAAGCACTGAGAGCCTAAATTGGATAGAGTGGATATTCTGCTGGTGGATGATGATGAAATAATCGCCGACACGCTCGAACGATGTCTCGTACGCGAGAGTTTTACCGTTCAAGTGGCCAATTCAGGCGCCCAGGCATTGTTTCTAGTAAAAAAACAGATGCCAAGCCTGGTGTTGCTGGATGTGATGATGCCAGACATGGATGGTTATGAAGTTTGCCGGGCCATACGCAATGACAAGAAGTTAGCCAACGTCCCCGTCATTTTCCTGACTGCCAAGACTACCGAGGTTGATCATATCATCGGATTCAAATCTGGTGGAGATGATTACATCAACAAACCCTTCAACGCTGAAGAGTTGATCTTGCGGGTTAAAGCAGTGTTGAAACGAACGCAGGAGAATCACAAGAAGACGAAACGTTCTGGAAAAGAAGAAACACGGCTGTATGAATCCAAGTTCATCGGTCATTCCAAGATCACCCAGCCGATCATTGAGCTGCGGGGTTACAGGCTGAACATTCTCACCTTTGAGCTGACACTGCCGAATGGCAAAACAATTCTATTAACCCCCATCCAATTTGATTTGTTGTTCAACTTTATGAGTCACCCGAATGATATCTTTGCGCCATCCGCTTTGTTGAGCATCATTTGGGATTATCCGCCAGATACCGGTACCTCCGACCTGGTGAGGGTGCACATCAAGAACCTGCGCATGCGCATTGAAGACGATCCTTCCAACCCGACCTTTGTTGAAACAGTGCCTGGTTACGGGTACACGGTCAAATCGTCTTCAACAAAATGACTCGCTAATTAACCCCTTAACCTAATCTTCATCTAATCTGGGTTTGTCGATCTTGATGGTGAAAGCCAGCAGCAAGGTGCCCAGGGCTACCGGGATGTACCAAAACTCGATGATTTTCCGAACATCCGGGGTGACTTCAATCAACTGGATGCCAAAAAGGTTGAGGTCGTTGTACATCACAACACCAGCCAAAACGACCACGATGGATAGCCCCACCAGCCACCAGCTTTTTACTCCGAAAGGAGGGGATCCGGGAGGAGGGGTGGGCAAAGCTGCGCCTTTGGAGCGCCCGGAGACTTTGCGGCGTTTGAGAGCGTAATCTCTCTCGTAGCGTTTCTTCTGTCCGCGCAGGATAGCCACCCTGAGGTAAAACAACACAATAGCGACGGCAACTACGATCAAACCGGTGCTTACTTCCATTTTTTCCACCACACTTTCTTTTCAGAGATACGTTTTTTGATGAACTTGGCAAAATCTTGTTTGGTCGGCTTTAACCCAACGCCCTTGGGGCGGAACAATCCACGTGGAGTCACAAAACCAAAATTGGTTTTGTTCTGTTCCTTTACCCCATCATCCCTTAGCAAGGCATAACCCTCAGAGGTGGGCAGTTTCACCCATAAGAGACGTTTTTCAGGCCGGGCTATAAAACCGAGGAAATAGGGATCCATGTCTTCTTTAGGGGTAGGCAAGGTGATGATCACCAATTTGATGTTTTTATCAAGAGATTCAATATCAAATTTCAATCCGGCTGAGGAAACCCTTTTCTCTTCGGGCAAACGGTCACCCACATGGTTCCACCAGAAGTTCAAAAATTTCAATCCATCGCGCTCCAAAAGGTTCACAAATTGGGCGGTTTGCGAATGAAACAGAATAGGCATGGCATCAAGAGCGAAATTGTATTGCAGACTGCGATTTTTTTCCATAGTTATTCGATCTCTCCCGATCTTAGGGTGTGTTGCAAAAACTGTGAGAAGCGCGTGGGCGGGTGGGTCAACAGGACATTCAATATGGAAGGATTGCCCACAAAGCCATATTGATCGTAATACTCAAACATTTTTATCAACACGGAAGATTGATCCGCGGACATACCTTTGGCAAGGGCATTTTTCAGCCATTCACCCCTGGGTTGTTCAACTGCAGCCACCGGGGTGCCAAGAATGGACGAGCAATGCTGCGCGATCTCGTTTTGATCAAGCGGGTCTGGACCAGCCAACTCAAAAATGGCGTTTTCAAAACCCGGTTCGACGATCACCCTGGCAGCGGCATCCGCCACATCATTCAGGTCAACCAGGCTCATTTTGGTGGTTGTGCGATATGGAACCGAGTAGCGGCCGGCTTTGATCTCTTGCCAATTGCCGAGAATGTTTTGCATATAGGCGCATGGTTGCAAAATGGTGAAATCCAGTCCGCTTTTGAATAGTTCTTCTTCGACCCTCATTTTCAACCAATGATGAGGCATGGCTTCCACATGCGGATGCAGCACAGAGTGATAAATAAAGCGCTTGAAATGCTTTTTTACTGCGATTCGCATCAGGTCTTTGCCGATCTCAAGTTCAAAAGGTGAGACATTGGGGCAGATATGATAGAGGGTGGTGTTTTGCGGGATTTCAGATTCAAAACTTTTGGGGTTTTGCAGATCACCGATGATGATTTTCACGTTTCGGTATCCGCTGAACGCCTGCGCCTGCGCGGATGAACGCACCAATGCGGTGATCTGGCATTCACGCTGCATTAAGGCATTAATAATTGCTTTTCCGGTTTTACCTGCAGCCCCGGTAATGAAGATCATCTGAACCTCGAAATCGTTTTTGTAAAAAGGCTCCCCATTGTAATTGGTGAATGGGGAGCCTCACTTAACTGAGCTTTCTAACTAACGTGATTACTATTGCAAAACGTCAGTAGAGCGAACTTTGGGCGGTTTGATGAAGACGAAGATCAAATTCACCAGGATGCCCAAAACAGCGGCTGTTGCCATCGCAGGCCAGCCAGAGGGGAAGATACTCTTCAGCAGAGGAATGGGCAGGTTGCCGTTGTAGCCGATAGCGCCACCCAAACCAACCACCAGGATGAGGGCCACGATGGCCAGTTTTCCGGGATCGAAGAGGTCAACTTTTTCAGCCATCATCAGGGCGATACCCTGAACACCGATGACACCATACAGGTAGATGGCCAAACCACCAACAACAGCGGTCGGGATACTGTAGACGATGTCAAAGAGGGTGCCGCTGAAGCCCAGTAAAATGGCGATAACACCGGCAGTGATCAGGGCGGGGCCTGAGTAGTTGCGGGTGATCACCATCAATGAGTTGTTCTCACCGTAGTTGGTGCCAGCGGTGGAGCCGAACAAGCCATTGACCAGGTCATTCAAACCATCGAGCATCAGGTTGAGGCCGATGAAGCGGGAGAGTTGCGGTTTTTCGCGGCCTTGTTCTTCAGCCAGGTGGTCCACATACAAGCTGATCTGATACAAGTGAGCCGTGGATTCCGGGATGGTGGCGATGGCCATGATACCCACACCGATGAGCACGCTCACGGTTGCAGCGTGGTTGAACACCGGGAAGGAGAAGGTCGGCAATCTGAACACATCACTCACGAAGATCTTGTCCAGTTGGACCAGTCCCAAGGGGATGGCGATGATATAGCCGAAGATGAGGGCCAGCAAAATGGGGAGCATGCCGATGAAGCCCTTACCTTGCAAGTAGACCGAGAACAACACGGCGGCAAGGAAGGTCAGGATCGAAGCGCACCACCACTTGAGCAAGATGGCGGTCTCAGGGATTGAAATAGCGGCGGGAACCAGGCTCGCGGTGGTATTGGCGTAGTCTTGATTCCACCAGGCACCAGAAGCCATCTGCAGGGCGGTGAAGGCCAGACCCAAACCAATGATCATGGCAACAGGGCCGGTGACTTCAGCGGGCAGGATTTTGTCCAGACCCTTCTTTCCACCAGTGAGGCGGATGATCAAACCCATGATGATGTTGATCAAACCGGTGGCGATAAAGCCTGCGGTTACAATGGAAATGGTTTCGGGTTTGGCGATTTGGCCATAGCCCAAGCCAGGTTCCACGGTAGCCATGATGGTGGTTACGGCTGCAATATACGCAAAGCTGGAACCGTAGTAGAGGGGGATGTAAGTCTTGATCGAGAGATAAGACCCGACCAAGGCCACGATGGTGCCGAATCCGGTGACTGTAAGGACTGTTGAAACATCGAAATGCATCAACATTGCGCACAGCACTGTTGCGGGGAACATGGTAAGTACATGTTGGAAACCGAGTAAAAGCATCTTGCCAAATGGGGGTCTATCTTGTGGAAGATAGCCGATAACTTTTGCATTAGCTGCCATAGGTTTATTCCTTCCTTCCAATTTATGTATATATCCAACGTGACTTTAGAGACTTTATTTGTTCGTGTGTAACAGGCCTACATCATTCGAATTCTAAGCAAATCCGTCGATTTTCACCTCCTCGATTGAGTCTCCAACTTGATGTATTAATAATATACATAATACATCAAGTTGGTCGATGATTGCAACATCATCGCATCATCCAGTTTAATTACTTGTTGCCATTCAACAGCAACGCAACAACTAATAAGACGAGCGCTACTGGAATAACATAGAGAAGCATCTTTACTTCAGCTATTTGTAATAACCCTTTCACACCCTTATTAGTTTCGTTTTTTGCTTCTTCTTTTTTCTCTACTTCTTCTGACATCTTTCCTCCAAAGTTTTTTGTAATTTATCACATCCGGATTTGATCATGGATTTTGCAACGCTGTCGATCATGCGCTGTCCAACGCTGGCAAGAGTGCCGCCAATATTGATGTCTCCGGAGTAATTCAACCTGGTTTTGTTATCGCCGAGATCGGTGAGATGAATTCGGCCCACTCCTTTTGCGAATCCGGCTTTTCCTTTGCCTTCCACGTTCAGCGTGCAGCTGACGGGCGGGTTGACGTCGGTTAAGGATAAAAGACCGTCAAACTGGGCTGAAATGGGTCCAATGCGAAGCATGATGGCGCCTTCGTAATGGGTCTCATCGACCTGCTCGATTTTTTGCATTCCCGGCACCGCAGTGGCCAGGGCATGCGGGTCATTCAGCATGTCGTAAACTGCTTGTTGGGGTCCGTCGAACACATACTCACCTTCAACTATCATTGCTACCTCCTTCGTAATCTTTTGTGTGACTTAGAATTATCAGACAGAAAGCACCTGTCATTCTTATGCTTTAGCCTTGCGCACGAACTGATAGAGCAGCCCCGGGTTGAGGTTAGACTCGGTCAGGAAGAAATCGTATTCCGGCAGGGCGTCTTCGATGGCCTGGCAGAAAGCCGGCGGCGGGGGCAAAGCGCCTGCTTCACCCACACCCTTGATGCCAAGCGTATTGAGCGGGCTGGGATGCACGTTATGTCCAAGTTCCATCTTCTTGGGCATGTCGGTGGCCTGGGGCATCAAATAGTCCATGAAAGAGGCGGTCATGAGCTGGCCGTTCTCGTCGTAGACGACTTTTTCATAAAACGCATTGCCAATGCCCATGGAGACGCCGCCCTGGATCTGACCTTCAAGCAGCATTGGATTGATGACCGTGCCGCAGTCGTGAACCAACACAAAACGTTCAATTTTGACCTTGAAAGTTTCAGGATCCACTTCAACGATCATGGCACAGGCGCCAGAACCGGTGGAAGCATGAGGGGGAGCGTAATACGCGGTGGCTTCAAGGCCGGGTTTGACATCCGCTTCGACGGCACCACGCATGGGGTTGGCCATGCCCGCCAAAGCGCCTAACGCAACAGTTTTATCGGGTTGACCTTTGACGCATACAGACCCCTCACAGAGTTCGACCTGATCCACTGGAACTTGCAGGAACTTGCTGGCTGTGGCAAAGATCTTTTCTCTGACCAGAAGGGCAGCACTGTGCACGGCAGACCCTACAATGGTGGCGCCGCGGCTGGCAAAGGTGCCGGCACCCCAATGGAAGTGCTGGGTATCGCCGGTGATGACCTTTACGTCTTCCACCTTGACGTTCAACTGTTCAGCAACGATCTGGGCAAACACGGTGGCATGCCCTTGACCCTGGGTGCTGTAGCCAGTGGCAACACTGACTTTGCCGTTATTGCCAACCGTGATGCGGGCGCCTTCGTAGGGACCGACCGCAGTGCCTTCTGTGAAAGCCACCACACCTATGCCCAGGTGTTTGCCTTCTTTGCGGGCTTTCGGTTGGATCTCTTTGCGGAATTTATCGTATTCCACCATCTGCAGGCATTTTTCCATGTTGTTCTTGTAATCACCGCTATCGAGCACGCCCACCACGAAATCCTGACCGATGATGCCAGTATTGAGGGGGAATTCTTTCTCCAACAGAAGGTTTTTCAGCCTGATCTCGGCGGGGTCCATCTTCAGTTCCCTGGCGGCCGCATCCATCATACGTTCCATGACGAAAACGCCTTCAGAACGTCCGGCACCGCGAACTGGGGTGACCACCATTTCATTGGTGAAGACCATGCGGATCTCGGTATAAAAGTTGGGCACGCGATAGTTACTGACCGTGTGGGTTTGCGTATTGAGCGGCACTGTCATGCCGTAGGGATCGTAGGCGCCAGTATTGTGATAGAAAACATCCTTGAAACCGAGGATGGTGCCGTCTTTTTTGAGGGCTAATTCACAGTGATGCACCTGGTCGCGTTCTGAGGTGGTGCAGAGGAAATTCTCTTTGCGGTCTTCAGCCCATTTGATGGGTCGGTTCAACTGCATAGAGATCCATGGCAGGAGCACATCATCCGCTTGGGAGGTCATGACCTTGGGGCCAAAACCACCGCCGATGTAAGGTGTTATGACGCGCACCTGATTCTCGACCAATCCCAAACGGTTGGCAATGGCAGCTCGCATGGGCAAGGGAGCTTGTGAAGTGACCCACACCACCATTTCTTGATTGCGGTCGTCCCAGTTGACCACGAGACCGCGGTTTTCCATGGCGCCGCCAATGACGTGATCTGGCACCAGCCGTTTTGAGATCACTACGTCAGCCTGTTTTTTGGCTGCTTCATAATCACCAGATTCTTGTTTGACCAGGGCGGCCATGTTGGAAGGCAGGTCGTCATGCACCAACACGGAAGTATCTTCCCAGCCTTTTTCGAGGTCGATCACAGCGGGCAAGGGTTCCGCGTCGAAAATGATGTCTTCACAAGCGTCTTCAGCGATATAACGAGATTCAGCGATCACAATGGCGATAGGTTCGCCAGAGAAACGCACTTTGCCTTTGGCGATCGGGGGCAGCGGACGGGCATTGAACTTGGCGTCTTTGATCGCAAACGGGGGTGGAACCTGCAGGGGGCCGATCTTCCAGTAATCACCGAAATCGTCGGCAGTATAAACAGCCACCACACCGGGGTGCTCACGGGCGGCACTGGCATCAATGTTCTTGATGATGGCATGCGCATAGTCGCTGCGCAGAAAGGCCGCGTGCAGCATGCCTGGAATCTGTATATCATCAATAAACTTGGCCCTGCCGGTGAGCAAGTGTTTGTCTTCTAGTCTTGCAATAGGTTGACCAAAATATTTTCCAGCCATCGGTTTACCTTTATCCTTCTCTATTTGCCGGATGACATTTTCTTCGCGGCTTCTTCGACTGACTCAATGATCTTTTCATAGCCAGTACACCGACAAATATTGCCGTCAATGGCTTCGCGAATTTCATCCTGGGTTGGATGAGGGTTTTGCTCCAAAAAGGGAACAACGGTCATTAAGACGCCGGGGGTGCAGAAACCACACTGCAAGCCGTGTTTCTCATGGAAGGCTTCTTGCAGTGGGTGGAGTTTCTCAGGGGTTCCAAGAGATTCGACTGTTCTGATCTCGTGCCCATTCGCCTGGACTGCGAAAAGCAGGCAGGAGCGGACCGGTTCGCCATCAAAGAGGATGGTGCAGGCTCCACACATGCCGTGTTCACAACCCACGTGGGTTCCCATTAATCCGAGGTCGTGGCGGATAAAGTCGCTCAAGAGAAGCCTGGGTTCCACCTGGCGCTCATAGACTTGACCATTTACCGTAACTTTAACAGGGAATAGCTGGGTCATAATTAATGTCCTTTTTTCGCGCGATCAAAAGCTGTAGTGAGGGATCGCGTCACCAGTGTACGAATAAGATCCCGCCGATATTCTGCGGTGCCGTTGAGGTCATTGGCGGGGTCGATCTCAGATTGAACGGCTTCGCCGACTTCTTTGAAGAGATCGGTTTTGGCTTCCTGCCCGACCAGAAGGCCGCTGACTTGTTGTGAGAGGATGGGCATTTCGCCAACACCCATCAAGATCATCCGCACCGTTTTGCAGTGATCTTTCTCATCCAGGGTAACGATGGAAGTGACAGCAGCCAGGGCATAGCCGCCGCTCTGGCGGGCGACCTGTTGGTAGCTGCTGCCAGTGCGAGGCGGGTTGGCGGGTAAAACGACTTCGGTCAACATCTCATCGTATTCGATGACGGTCATAAAGGGGCCGATGATGAGGTCTTTGGCATCCACCCAGCGGTCTTCTTTGCCTTTGCCTCGAATGAGGCACTTGGCGTCCATGACCATTGAGATGCCGGGTAACTGACCGGAGGGGTCGGCGTGGGCGATGGCGCCGCCAAAGGTGCCGCGACGTCTGATCTGGGCATGCCCGATAAAGTGGGTCACCTCGGGCAGCAATGGAAAGCGTTTGATGACCTCAGGATCATGTTCCACCGCGTAAACACGGGTCATGGTGCCGATGGCCAGGCCGCCATCGCTGACGGGTTTAATATAAGAGAGTTCTGAAATGTTGTTGAGATCAACGAGAGCACCGGGTCTGGCCATGCGGAAGTTCATGGCCGCCACCAGGCTTTGCCCGCCGGCTAAAACCTTGCCGTTGTATCCCAGTTCTGCCAGAGTATCGAGGGCTTCCTCCACGCTGGCGGGGGCATAATAGTCAAACTGAACTGGCTTCATTAATTCCTTGCCTCCTGAACATATAAGGATTGGTCGTAGGCTATCAAAATAAGGATGATTCCTATAATTTGATAGACCTTCAGGAACAAGATTATCCCTGAAGGTCTATGTTTTTGTCAAATTACTCTTTGAAAGCCACGAAGCGGCCCCACATCGATTCAGCTTCCATGGCTTTTTGCAGGTAGCAACCGATGTAGTAACGTCCACTCTTGGCGCTGGCAAGCTCGCCGGCCAGGTTTTCGGCATGCACGATGGTTTTCGGGAAGAGGTTGAGGTGCATGTCCTGGTAGAAACCATCCAGCGGGTACATCTGATCCCAATCTTTGCCGAAATCTTTGATCAGTTTGGCGTTGGCTTCTGCGAAGGTCTTGGGGTGCCAGATGCGCATGATGGTGTTCATGGGGTGGTCGGCCGAAACGGCGTCCACACCGATCCACTTGATCTTCATCTCGGTGGCCCACTTGGAGAAGTCAGCGGAGGGACCCGGATGTTTCACCATATAGCGGAATTCATCAGAATCCTTGCTGTTCCAGCCGAACTTGTTCCAACCGGTCTTGATGATGAGGATGTCACCCTTGCGCACTTCGACCTGGTCCATGATCATTTGCGGGGTGTACACGCTGGAATCACTGACCACTTTTGAGATATCGGCAATCACGCCGGGGCCCACCCAATCTTTAAGGGGAACCTGGCCGATGGTGCGGCCGTTGGGATAGAAGTGTTTCTCACCATCCATATGGGTGCCGAGGTGGATGCTGGCGTTACAGATGGAGCCATTGCGTCCCATGCCAAAGTATTGGCCGCCGACACGTTTGGTGTAGGTGACGGTAAGGGGAACGTAGTTCAACCACTGGGGAGTCTGCACGCTGAAAGGAACAGTCATGTCGATCATTTCTGACTTTTCCATGTTGCGCATGAATTCATCCTCGTCCATGCCATCGGGGGCGGTGAGGGCTGAAACGCGTGACCAGGCGGTCTCCACTTCCATGTATGGAATGGGCATGATCTGGATCCAGGCGCGTTTGTTCTTGAGTTTATCGATGTCACCCACAATGGCTTCAGCCATCAAGACATGCGCTTTGGGCATGTCAATATGGGTGGTCTTATAATATTCACCCTGGGGGAAGGTCTCATCCCAGGTTTTGCCGGTTTCTTTTTGCAGTTTGGCTTCGGCGCGTTTGAAGTGATCTTCGTGCCAGCGGCGGATGGGGGTGTTCATGGGGTGTTCCGCGGAACCGCAATCCACACCGATGACTTTGAGTTTCATCTCCATGGCCCATTTGTAGAAACTGAGGGATGGGCCAGGATGGCGTACGAGGAAGCCGAATTCCATGGATTCAACGCCGCCCTGGGCTTTTTTGTTGTTCACTTGGGGCTGATCCCATGAATACTTGTGATAACCGGTGTTGATGATCAGGATGTCGCCTTTTTTGACTTCCACTTTAGACATGATCATTTCAGGCGTGTAGATGCTGTAATCTGAAACCAGGTCTGAGATGTCGGCGATGACGCCAGGACCGTTGAGTTCTTTGAGGGGAATGTCTGCAATGGCGCGTCCGCCTGAGTGGAACGCCCGTTCACCCACGAGGTGGGTACCAACCGTGTTGCTCCAGTTCAAGATCTGGCCATTGGCGCCCTGTCCGCCGCCATAGGCGCCGGTGACACGTTTGAAGAAGTGCACTTCAAGGCTTTTTTCGTGCGGGTGAGGAGGAGTGAAGATGCTGCAGTCCTGGGTCAGGTCATACAGCTTGGCACTTTCCATCATTTTAATAAAGTTTTCACGATCCATCATATCCTCCTAAAAATTAGATATTATATTTTTCAGCGAAGGCGACCAAGGCGTCTTCGAATAAACTCATGGGAGCAGAAGCCACACCAGCACCTACCTGACCTACACCGGGATCTTTGTGGGCGACACCGGTATTCACGCGCGGGGTGATCTGTTTTTCAACCACTTTGCGGATGTCGACACCCGTGGGAGTGCCTCTGAAATCGAGGAATGGGATGGTGAACTGTTTGTGTTCGCCATAGGTGATCTCGTACATATCCAGGGTGGTGTTGATGGCATCGCGGGGGGCGCCGCCAATGAAGGTGACCAGGGCGGGAGCAGTGGCCATGGCGAATCCGCCAATGCCGGCGGTTTCAGTGATCACGCTGTCACCAATGTCGCGGCAGGCGTCTTTTTCACTGAAGCCGGGGAAGTAGAGTGATTTTACGAATGGAGATTCGGCGGTGAACCATTTATCGCCCAAACCACTGACCTTGATACCCCAATCCGTACCGTTGCGGGCCATGATGGTGACAATGGTGCTGCCTTCCACATTGTGGCCGGCGGCGGTCATGGTTTTGCAGCCTGCCATTACCGGGTTGAGGATGCTGAGAGCGTTCTCGCCCAGGAACTTGATCACTTCAAAAGCGGTGGCAGTGTCTTTGGCGGTCTTGGCGATCCAGGGTGCCAGTTGGGTGGTCCAAAGAACTGAAGCGGCATCCAGGCGGTTGTGGCCGTCATCGCCCATGTGAAGGGCTTTGGCCAATACGGCCCGCAGATCAATGCCGCCCATAGCTTCAAGCGCAACCTTTACGGTGGGTCCGAGGGTGGATTCCATCCATCGTAGTTTATCGAGCACGTCCTGGCTGTAAGCACCCATGCGCAGCACTTTGCCGCGACCTTCGTTAAGGTTGCCGTAGCAGGTGATATTGTGGGTTTTGTTCTCAACCACGTAAACCAATTGTGAGGGTGAGATCACGCCTGCCATGGGGCCGGTGCACATATGTTCGTGGCAGGGGGAGAATTCGATCTTGCCTGCGGCCAGCATTTTTTCGGCATCTTCAGCGGTTTTGGCTTTGCCTTCAAAAAGCATTGCACCGATCATGGCGCCCTTCATTGGGCCAGACATACGCTCCCAGGTGACGGGGGGACCGGCATGCAGGAGCATGTTGTCATGAAAACCAGGGACGACTTCTCTCGCCACGGCCATGGTGGTGGCAACGGGGCGTGCTTCAATGAATCGTTCAACTACTGTTGCATTTGCTTTTTCAATATCTACCATGTTATTCCTCCAAAAAAAGTGTAAACAGCGAAATACGCACTGAAAGGTTTACTTCTTTTTCATTCTTTCAAGAATGGCGGCCAATTTCTCGTTACCACCAGCGGGTGGTTTCCAATCCACCTGCACGAAGGGGGCGTTTTGATCTTTGAGGTTTTCAGAGAACGATTCCAAACCCACGTTGATGGCTTGCATGGGCTTCTTGAGGGTTTGAAGGTCTACTGGTTTGCCGATCATGGGGGCGTCATGCTCATCCCTTTCGGCCAGGGCGCGCAAAATGCGGCCCACGCGGCGGACGACCACCTCATTGCTGGCATCCACCCAGGCGCCGGCCTCTTTAAGCAACTGCACCTGCAAGTTGAAGTCTTGCGGGTCTTCATCGGTGCCGGTGACCACGCAGGCAATTTCAAGATGTCGGCCGGCTTTTTTGGCATCATCCAGGCATTTCTTGATAGCCGGGGCAATCTCGCTGGAGGGGTTGGGGTGTGAGCCGTAACCAATGACCACATCCAGCATGATGACGGCCACTTCTGGATCTTTGGCTTCTTCATACAAGCGGCGGATGCGCAGTTCATTATCCATCATGGGGTGCAGACGGCCAACGGTGAATTCATCTTCACCCAGGTCAACGATACAGTGTTCCTGGCTGACCAGTGAGTTGGCCATTTTATTGTCTTTGTTGAGCGGAGAGTTCGCCCACACTCGGGGCAGGTAGCCAGCCAAAATGTACTGGGCTTCATAGGCCAGGGTGCCGCCTGAGAAAAGTCCGCGCAAGTATTTCTGTTCGGGTTTGAAGATTTTTAAGTCGACATCAATGTCGTTACTGATCTTGGGTGGGTTATTGGCAAGTTCCACTGCCAGGCGGGCTGCGTCATCCAAACCAGTGGCAAAGAAGAGGTTGCCATCACGCAGGGTGGTGACAGGACGTGAGATGAAATTGATCACCACAGGTTTCCTGGCTTTACGGGCTTTTTTCAATACTTCTTCGGCCACTTTCGGTGAGGGTGGTTTTGAGGTGAGCACAATGACCTTGGTGTCAGGGTCGCGATCAAGCACGTCCAGGGCCATGAGGAAGGTGATGGCGCCAACCTTTTCAGAAAGGTCTTTGCCGCCGGTGCCGATGCCCGAGGTGATGCCGCTGCCAAGTTGATGGATGCGGCAGGCCACCTGCTGCAGGCCGGTGCCCGCGGCAGCCACGATGCCGATCGGTCCGAGGCGGATCTTGTTGGCAAATGCCAGACCCATGCCGCCGATCATGGCGGTGCCGCAATCGGGTCCCATGACGAGCAAACCCAACTCGCGAGCCTCTTTTTTGAGTTCAATTTCTTCTTCAATGGAGACGTTGTCACTAAAGAGGTGAACGTGTTTGCCAAGGCGCAGGGCCTCGCGTGTAACACCGGCTGCATAGCGGCCGGCCACTGAAACGATCACCCAACTGGAATCGGGCAGCATACCGGCGGCAGTTTCAATGCTGTGGGGTTGATAGTTGCCGTCCTGGCTGCCTTTTCTGGCGGCTAACAATTCATCCACTTTCGCCAGAGCTTCATCAGCGGCTTTTTCGTTTTCCGCTTTCAACACGATGACCAGTTCATCAGGTTTTGAGGCGATGACCTCTTTTGAATCGAGACCGATGTGAGCCAGCAGTTCCTTGTTGGATTCAGTGCCCATGACCACACCCGTATCGAGGATGCCAGGCAATCCAGCCAGTGAACGTTGAAGTGACATCAGTTTGGCAGAATCGTAATAAACTCCGCTGCGAACTTCTGTTTTAATCGTTGCCATTATCACTCCTGAGAGATAGATTTATGAAAAACAACGGATAACAAGAATCAGGCAAAGGGGTTCTTTACCTGACAGTATTGATGAGGCAGCACAATAGGGTATTTCGAAAAAGAATTGTTGTTTGGGTAGTTGCTCGAAAATTCACCAGTTTTTCCATTTATTCTGATTTTGAACAATCCAATTCTGGTCATGTTTCACTATAACACGCGCAAAAAATGAAGTCAAATTACCTTAATCGCCATTTGTATGACAAATTTCCCAAACAGGTATTAAGACATCCCTTGAGAGAGTGATCGGTCAAGGGATGTCTGGATATTCAAACAGAAAACATTAAAGTTCGATGTTCTCAGGAACGCGGAATTTTTCGTTGGCTTTGAGAACTTCATCGGTTACTTTGAAGTTCAGATCGTCACCGATGACCTGTTGGCAATAGGCTTTTAATCGACCCTGCCAGGTATCTTGGTTGACATAGAAGATCTTGGCGCCGCCCAATTCATGCTGCATCTGGGGGAAGGGTTTGGTGGGCTGAGCCATGGAGAAACCGGCCATCTTCCAACCGTTGTAACTTTCGAAGGTTGACCACCATTCCTTGGATTTGAGCATTTCCATGGCGTAGTAGGTCTTGGCGTAGTACATCGGCCAACCGAGTCTGGCACGGCGAGAAAGGGTGAGGGTGTGCAGACTGATTGAAACGTCCTCATCCCAGACACGACCGTTGGCAAAGCCAAGGAACTCACCATCCACCAGGCCGACGAAAGTGAACGGGTCTTTGAGGCGTTTGCGGCGCAAGGCAAGAACCTCACCGTAGATACGTACACCGACGATGTCATAAAAGTCTTTTTCTACTTTCATGACCTTTTCAAGCACACCCAGAATGGGATCAATATCACTGTCTTGAATGGCGCGAATATAAAGCATGCGGCCATCGGGCAGCTTTACCTGGGCACCTGTCCAAGGGGGTAGCTTCATGGGAGGAGATGATAAGATGCCTTCGATCTCTCGAACATCGATTTTCATTTCTTCAACAGATACGGGAGTTGGAAGATCTACTTTCATTTTTAATCCTTTTCTAAGTATTTTTTTGTTCTATAAAAAGTATAACAAACCAAAAATTATATTCAACCCATTATGAGTGAATTAAGACGAAATCGGGAGTTATGTAACCCCCATTTGGGCATAACTTCATGCTGTAATTGATAATTTCGATAAAAAGGGAGGTCTTTGTGATTTCTCCTATGATGATGAGGAGGCTTTAATTTTCCATTGAACTTGATCGAAAAACCTTATCCACTTTTACAAACTCATTTGGTTCATATGATAGAAACCTTGCCGGGAGATCTCAATTCTAACGGCAAGGTTTCGCTCGTCGTAAATTATTACTGAAACAACAGCCTCTCCAAGAAAGAGAGGCTGCGGATGTGTGTTTAAGCTTGAAGACCGTTTTCTTTGATCACCCGGCTGAACCAATAAGCACTTTCTCTTGGGGTGCGTTTTTGGGTCTCAAAATTCACGTCCACCAGACCGAAGCGCTGCGAGTAACCGTGTTTCCACTCGAAGTTATCCATGAAGGACCAGGCGAAGTACCCTTCCACGGGCGCGCCGGCCTGGATGGCCTTGTGCACCGCTTCAAGATGCGAGATGAAATAGTCAATGCGGCGTTGGTCGATGATCCGGCCTGAGGCGTCGAGTTGGTCTGTGTAGCTGGCGCCATTTTCAGTGATGTACATTTTGCGTGGATGGTAGTCTTGGCTAAGACGCAGCAGCAGGTCGGTCAGCCCTTGCGGATAGATTTCCCAGCCCATTTCAGTCTGACGGTCAGCGGGGGCGGGCAGATGCTGCATGAGGGCTTGTGAGAACGGCTGCCCTTCTGGATGGTGGTAGACCTGGCGAGTGTAGTAATTGATGCCCAGGAAGTCAAAGGGAACGGAGGCGATCTCCATATCTCCGGGTTGAATGAAATCGGGCTGCGTGCTTGGGAGGATGCCCTGCGCCACGTAGGTTTGCAGGATATCCATGGGGTAAGCACCCTTGTAGAGCGGATCTAGGAACCAGCGGTTGGAGAAGCCATCCATCATGTGCACCAGCCGGCGGTCAGCTTCTGAGTCGGTTTTGGGGTAGATGGCCATGGGGTTGACGGCAATGCCGATCTCGGCATCCACGCAGTTCTGGCGGATGGCCTTCACCGAGAGCCCGTGTGCCAGGTTAAGATGATGTGAGACCAGCAGGCCTTTGTAAGGGTCGGTGATGCCAGGGGCGTGCTGCCCCCAGGTGTAGCCCATGTAGGCTGAGCACAGGGGTTCGTTGAGGGTGATCCAGTTCTTGACGCGGTCGCCAAAGGCGCGCGCGGCCACGGCGCTGAACTCCGCGAAGGCGTGGATGACATCACGGTTCAACCAGGCATTCGGAATGGCAGTGGGTAGATCCCAGTGGTAGAGGGTGAGGAATGGGGTGATCTCGAGGCGCAGCAATTCGTCGATCAACCGGTTGTAAAAATCAATGCCAGGCTGGTTGATCTTGCCGCTGCCGTTGGGCAGAATACGCGGCCAGGCAATGGAAAAGCGGTAGGCCTGACACCCCAGTTCCTTCATCAAGGCCAGGTCTTGCTTCCATAAATGGTAGTGATCACAGGCCACATCGCCGGTGTCACCATCCTTTATGATGCCGGGGCGGTGGGCGAACTCATCCCAAATGGATGGCGCGCGGCCGTCTTCGTCCACGGCGCCCTCGATCTGGTAGGCTGAAGTTGCGGTTCCCCATTGGAAATTCTTTGGAAAGGAAATGAACCCGGTCATGGCACCTCATGGATGTTCGTTTTTTTGTTTTCTCAATTAATTCAGACGACGGTTCTATTCTATCGTAAAAAATCAATTGACTTTATGGAATATTGCTTACTTACAAATTCGTATACAATAATCACAGTCTTGAGAAGTAATGCTTGTTTATTTTAGTTCGTTATTCGTATCATTTCTTTTGTTTATAATCATTTTTTTGATTGTTGAGGGTGGGAAATGTTATTAATTGAAATCAAAGATTTTTTTATAAATATTTTTGATAGAGAACGCGTTTATTCCTTGGAAGAAGAGATCAGGAGAAGCCGCATAAATCAGATCTGGACGATTGTTTTTCTAATCGTTGTAGTATTTTTTTGCATCTTTAGTTTGGTTGTAGATAAATTGGGAGAACCAGTTATTCACCCGATAATCTATTTTATCGATCCACATGCATGTGTTTTAAATGGAGAAGATTGGATTCAAGTAAATCAGTTTTCACAAGGTGAAGAAGTAAATATTTGTGGAAGGCTTCAAACAAACCTTTCGCGTGGTGTACAAAACCTTCAATTATCAATTTTCCAATTGATAGGAAATGAGTTCATCGGGGTTGCGACCATTGAACAGTACCCTTACGACATGAAAAATTCCAATGTGTTGATCGATTACAATTTTGAACCTGGACTCTATAAGATATCAGCGATTTGGGGGAGGTCAATTATTTTTAATGTTCAAATCGAGATACAGTAATTAAAAAAGATTTTTACCTGCTCAAAAAGCATCTATCTGTTTACATGCCTGGATTTACACACACTCTGAAATCCATAATGAAGTGTGTGAACGAGTCAGTTTGTGGTCAATAAACAGGGTTATATTTTATTAGGTTTCAATTCTGTAGGTTGAGTTCCGTAGTTGACACCTCGGATAACAAATTGAAAATGAATTGGGTTCACCCTGGAAGGGTAACCTATTCTTTCGGCACCATCCTGGTATCCTGTCGAGAATGCCTTTCGGGAGGTAAGTAGATTGAACTTACACGATGTCATAAATTACAATGATGGCATTAAATTAGTGGTGCATCCTAAAGAGCAGGATGCACCCTACGAAAAACTTACTTTAAGATGGTTGACGAAGACAGACCATTTCCAATCGTTCAATCCGAAATAATCGTGCGGATGTATTTTCCGCAGGGCACAAGGTCGGGTACTGTGGTGCTGGTGGTAAAACCGTTCATGATAAACTCAAGCGTAACATGATTCTTTTCAGTCTCTTCTGATTCGATTTCTCTGATATACGTATTCTCTGAAATCTTATCAAATTCATGGATCCATGTTTGGTCTACAGGTTCAATTTTTTGAATCTGGACGGCGGATTCTGTAAATATCACCAAGATTTTTTCTGTATTTGGGGAGTTAACATTGCGACAGGAAAATTCTGTTTCAAAATAGTAGGAATGCGTGCCGATATTCGAGCATTCTTCTGGTGTCAAGTTAAGTTGCAAACAAGGATCAGAAGATTTTGTCGGTTTAGAATTATCTTCGGGGGCGATGACGACTTGTGTTTCACCTTGTGCAATGGTTTCGGCTGATAATTGTGTTTCACCTGGCGCTTCAGTTTCGAGGGGCGTTGGTTTATTCTTTCCAGGGAGTTCACAAGCGAGTAAAACCAAGAGAATGAACAAAGTCGCGACTATTTTTTGGTATTTTTTCATTATCCCTCCATAAAACATCAATAGATGTATGAAAAAGTTCAGGCGTCAACAAAGGCGATACGAATGATCATCATGGATCAGTGATGTGGCAAAACTCACTCATAATGACCGAACCCCACATTTTTTTATTGCTGACTGATTACCCAGCCAGAGCGATGTTGTTTGGGAAGATAAATCCATTGTAGCACCATCTCCATTAAGATTTACATCTTTCGAGTTGCAAAAAGAAAACGTTGATAAGGTCAAAAATCTTATCAACGTTTTCTAATGGGAGTTGTTACTCAATCGCCAGGGGAGTCATGGCTATTCTTCTTTAGCTATCCCATCCAGACTTCAACCTGATTATCGGCTTCAAGCTGGTCAGCCGGGATCAGGTTGCCTTCGAGCTGTTTGCCATTCAAAGTCACCTTTTCAACACCCTTGCAGACGTGTTTGGGGTTGTGAACCGCGATGTTCACGTTCTTGCCCCTGAACTCGCGCTGAACGGTAAAGCCGTCCCATTTGGAGGGGATGCAGGGATCTACTCGCAGCCCAGTCTGCTGTGGCATAATGCCCAGCACGTATTGGGTGGCGCTGTAGTAGAACCAGGCAGCCGCGCCCGTGAGCCAGGAGGTGCGCGCGTTGCCCGCCCGTGGCGAGAATTGTGAATAGGTAGCCTGCGCCTGTACGTAGGGTTCGCATTGCCTGATCTCGGCAATGGAGTTGTAAGCGGCAGGCATGGCCGCTCGCAGGTATTCCCAGGCCTGATCGCCGTGGCCCAGCAGACACTCGGCCATGATGCCCCAACCCTGGGTGTGGTTGAAAATGCCGGCATTCTCTTTGATGCCGCTTATAAAGACCACGGCCCGCATCACGTCCACGGTGGTGTGCTTGAAGGGAGGCGCCGACAGGGCCAGCCCATAAGGAGAAGCCAGGTGTTGTTTGACCGTTTGCATGCACTTAATCGCCTGTTCCTCTGAAGCAGCGCCGCTGATGACCGACCAAACCTGGGTGTTCAAGTAGACCTGGCCTTCGGTATAGTCCTTGGTGCCGTAGATGGTGCCGTCTTCGGCGATGGCCCAGATGAACCAATCGCCATCCCAGGCGATCTTGGCAATAGCGGCATCCAATTTTTGCATCTCGGCCAGCGCCCAGTCTCTATCCGCCGGGCGGTTGAGTTGTTCGGCAATCTCGGCCAGGATCTTTAAGCCGAGGTGAACTTGAAAGGCTACAAACAAGCTTTCACCATTGTAGCCCAGGCGCAGACAGTCGTTCCAGTCTGCCAACAGTCCGCAGGGCAGGCCGTGCTTGCCGGTGCGTTCGAGATTGAATTTGAGGGCGCGGCGCAGGTGACCGAAGACGGTATCCTGACCCTGGTCGGCATAGGGAAGCACCTTGTTGTAAAAATCGACATCGCCGGTCTCATTGACGTAAGCGGGCACGGCGTTGAAGAACCACAAACAGTCATCCGACCTGAATTCACTGGGGTCGGGGGTCTTCTCTTGCCCGGGTTTGTGATCAAAGGGTTGTACGATGGGCATGGCGCCGCCACACTGCACCTGACCGGTGAGCATGAGTTCGAGTCGGCTTTTAGCCTCCGCGGGGATGGCCGTGAGCACACCCAGCACGTCTTGCACGCTGTCACGAAAGCCCAGTCCGTCGCGTTCGCCATTGTAAACCAGGCTGGCGGCACGCGACCAGGCAAAGGTGATCAGGCAGTTGTAAAGTCCCCACATGTTGATGGTGTGGTTCAGTTCTTCATCGGGAGTGTTAACCGTCAACTTGCCCAGTTTGGAGTGCCAGTTTTCTTTTAATTTTGCCAGTTCGATCTCGGCCTGTTCCAGCGACCCAAATTTCGCCAGGGTGCGCTTGCCAGTGGTGCGGGCTTCACCGATGCCCAGCATCACCAGGATCTCGCGGCTCTCGCCCGGCTGCAGGCTGAGGTTGGCCTGCAGGCTGCCGCAACCGTTATCGCCGTAGGCGTTGCTGTTGGTGCACTGACCGGCTTCGACCACGCTCGGGTTGTGATATCCGCGGTAGGTGCCTATGAAGGACTCGCGGCTGGTATCGTAGCCTGCCAGAGGAGCGCCCACCAACGCCATCCAGGTGTTCATGGCGCTGTCGTTGGAAACTTCGTCTTCAGATTCTTTATTCAGGTTATCGTGGATGGCGATGCGCAGCAGGTTTTCGTCTTCCAGGCTGCCTTTCAGGATGAACAGCGAGTATTGCAAGTTAACCGTGTCTTGATAGGTGATCCACTGGTTGGTGAACTCGCAAAATGAAAAGACCGAGAGGTCGCGGGCTTTGTCGCCTTCATTGGTAACTTTCAAGCGCCAGTATTCAAAGTGTTCACCGAGCGGCACAAAGTAGGTGGCCTCGGTTTTGATGCCGTTGTATTGAGATTCGATGGAGGTATAGGCAGTGCCGTGGCGGCAGGTGGAAGAGTATTGTTCCAGGGGCTTGCCCACAGGCTGCCACGAAGCGGACCAGTAATCTCCGCTCTGGCGGTCGTGCAGGTAGAAGTAACGGCCGGGCTGGTCCATGGGGATGCTGTTGAAGCGCAGGCGCAGGAAGCGTCCCTTGGCACCGGATTTGTAGAATCCGTAGCCGCCGGCATTGTTGGTGATGATGGCGCCGTACTCGGTGGAGCCGAGGTAGTTGCTCCACGACTGCGGAGTATCGGGCCGTGTGATGACGTATTCTTTCTTTTGATCGTCAAAATATCCGTATTGCATCGAGGTCTCCTATTTGATTAAGCTACCCAAAAATTGAAGGTAAAGAGCATGGCTTCAAGCCCCATGATCAAGACACAAGCCAGCGTCCAGACACGGTCAAAAGCCGGATGTCTGCCCCAACGGGCAAGAACCAAAAACAACGGAGGAACAGCCAGCACATAACGCACCATGCCCTGGGCTGAGCCGCTGGTGAAACAAAAGAGGACCATGGCCAGACCAAACAAAGCCAATTCGGGCTTTTTCCGCAATACTAACAGGCATGCTATTATCGCCAACAGGATGGCGGCAAATTCGAGCCCATAATAAAAACGTGCGGAGCTATTGCCTTGAAGAAGCTGCTGAAATGCATATCCCCAGGTGTTGAGGGTCTGGGTGATCACCAACAATCCGCGGCCAAAAAAGCGTTCTTCCACGATGAAGAAGCGTTGCGCTAAAGGGGTGATGCGCCAGATTCCGTAAGAGAAAGCAGGAGCAAGGGCGGCCAAAGTCAGCAACCAGGCCTGTTTCGCGGGCAAGCGCCAGGTCTTGTCTTTCAACCAGATGATCACAAACGGCAGCAGCAAAATAGCGCCGCCCGGTCTGGCCCAAACGGCCAGGCCGCCGCACAGTGCGGCCCAGCCCCACTTGCGGGCATCCAACAAGGCCAGCGCGGCAAAGACCAAAGCGAGAAAGACACCCTCTGAATAGACTTGCGCCAAAAAGAAGCCGCTGGGGAAGATCAGCAGGTAAAACGCGGCGCGCTGTCCACCTTCTTCTCCAAGAGAAGTTCGACTCAATTGATAAAGCGAAAGCATGGCAACCAGGGCTCCGAGCAAAGACACCAGCATGGCAGCCAATGTGGCGGTGGCAATTTCTGTCATGCCAAAGAGTTGAAAGGGAAGACCGACCACCTTGATCAGCACAGAGTACAGCGGGAAAAAGGCATAAGAGAGGGAAAAACAGTCATACTTTGGCGGACGGCACATGAAGGAGTGCATACTATCGCTGCGGTAGAGTGACGATACCCCTGGAATACGGGAGGACTCATAGCCATCCACCGCGATGGCCAGGTAGTACTCAGAGTCCCAGGCTACGTGCCCATTCAAAAACGGGTCGGTCAAGAACGCCTTAGTGGCGTTGCTTGACCTTCCCGTTTCAGTTGAAGTCCACGAAAGAACGTTGTCGGGTCTTTCCAAAGACACCCGCATTTGCACCAGCGCTTGAAAACCGATCATGACCACGGCCCAGCCGAGCCAGATGAGCAGCAGGTTGCGGATGGATGGAGAGATCTTCATGACTACCTTAAGGTAACCACCACTTTCACTTCCTTTGTGCCTGCAGCGGGCAGAGGAATGACGGTGCCTTCAATGGCTTTGCCATCGACGGTGAGCGAAGCGGTGTTGCCTTTGCCCTGGCGTTCCACCTTGATCTGATAGGTGGTGCCGCGGAACTTGCGCACGGCTTCAAAACCTTGCCAGGCGGTTGGAATGACCGGCTGAACTTGCAGCCCTTCGAGGGTGGCGCGGATGCCCAGGATGTATTGGGTGATGGCCACGTAGTTCCAGGCGGCGGTGCCGGTGAGCCAGGAGTTCTTGGCTTCACCCTTGACCTGGGCTTCGATGCCCGAGATCATCTGCGCATAAACATAAGGTTCACAGCGGTGTACTTCGCTGATCTCTTCGCGAGCGGATGGGTTGATCTTTTGGTAGTAATCAAAGGCTTTGTCGCCGCGTCCGATCTTGGTTTCAGCGATCATGATCCACGGGTTGGTATGGCAGAAAACGCTGGCGTTCTCTTTGTAACCCTGCGGGTAGGAAGAGATCTCGCCCAGGTGCAGATGATATTTGGTGTAGGCGGGGCGCAGTAACACGATGCCATGTTCGAATGACAGATGTTTGGCCACGGAATCAAGCGCTTTTTGCGCTTTTCCGTCCTCAATACCCAGACCGGCCATGACGCACATGCCCTGGGGTTCAATGAAGATCTTGCCTTCTTCACATTCTTTTGAACCGATGGGGTTGCTGAAATCGTCATACGCGCGGCGGAACCATTCACCATCCCAACCAGCGGCAAAAACGGCTTTTTGCATGTTTTGCTTGAGTTCCTGGTAGTGCTTGATCTCGTCGTTCCTGTTGAGGTGTGCAGCCAGGCCGATCATCTCATCCAGAGCCAAGACAAATTGACCGGCGATGAAGACGCTCTCGGCCACCTTGCCATCTTTGCCGGTGGTGGTCTGGAAGGATTGCCCAGGGGTATCTGAGAAGCAGTTCAGGTTGAGGCAGTCATTCCAGTCCGCGCGGCCAATCAGGGGCAGGCTGTGAGGTCCAAGCCTTTCAGCGGTGTATTGAAGTGAGCGCTGCAAGTGCACATACAGGGGTTGTTCGGAACCAGGTTTATTGTCGAATTGGACGGGGGCATCCAAAATGGACCAATCGCCGGTCTCTTTGATGTAGGCGGAAACAGAAAGTACCAGCCAGGCCGGGTCGTCGTTGAAATTGCCGCCAATGTCATTGTTGCCCAGTTTGGTCATGGGTTGATACTGATGGTAAGCGCCTCCGCTGGGAAGCTGAGTGGCGGCCAGGTCGATGATGCGTTCGCGGGCTCTTTCGGGTATGAGGTGCATAAAGCCCAGCAGGTCCTGGTTGGAATCGCGGAAGCCCATGCCGCGGCCGATGCCGGTTTCGAAGTAGGAGGTTGAGCGCGAGAAATTGAAGGTGATCATCATCTGATAAGCGTTCCAGATGTTGACCATGCGGTTGGTGTGCAGATCGGGGGTGTTGACCTGCAGTTTATCGAAGAGTTCCTGCCAATAGGTTTGCAGTTCCTTGAAGGCTTTGTCGACTTCTGCAGCCTGCAGGAAGCGTTTGATGACAGGTTTGACATTTTTCTTATTGATGGTTTGCGAATCTTTGGGATCGAACTTCTCTTCGACCTTGTTCTCCTGGTAACCGAGCAGGAAGATGAGCTTTTTGCTCTCGCCGGGTTTCAAAGAAAGTTTGACATGGTGTGACCCGATGGGCTGCCAGCCGATGATGTGAGACTGGGTGGATTTGCCGGTCTCAACGACCACGGGTTCACGCCAGCCACGGTAGGGTCCCAAGAAAGCTTCACGTTGGGTGTCAAAACCTGTCAGAGGTTCTGAGCAGGCGAAATAGGCAAAATGATTGCGGCGTTCGCGATATTCCGTTTTGTGGTAGATGACTTCATCTTCCACTTCGAGCTGGCCGATGGAGTAATTACGCTGGTAGTTATTGGTGTCGTCGACCGCGTCCCACAGGCAGAACTCGACGCAAGAGAACAGCGAGAGGTCGGCTTTTTCTTTGCGGTTGTTGGTGATCACGAACTCCCAAATTTCAAGATCCTGACCCAGGGGCACGAAATATTTACTTTCAGACTGAATACCTTTATATTCCGATTTAATTTTGGTGTAACCCAT
This sequence comes from uncultured Anaerolinea sp., assembly GCA_964474095.1. Taxonomy (GTDB): domain Bacteria; phylum Chloroflexota; class Anaerolineae; order Anaerolineales; family Anaerolineaceae; genus UBA6107. The sequence goes on along the minus strand of CAYYRU010000002.1, from coordinate 26,739 downwards.
GCCGTGCCGGCATTCGTAGGAATCCAGCTTGGTGCGGGTGGGCTGCCAGGTGGGTGACCAGTATGTCGGTTCTTTGGCATCGTTGTCACGCAGATAAACATAGCGGCCGCCTTCATCCAGGGGCACATTGTTATACCGATAACGGGTGATGCGGCGCAGGCGGGCGTCTTTATAAAACGAGTATCCGCCGGCAGTGTTTGAGATGATGCCGTAATAAGCTTCCATTCCCAGGTAGTTGATCCATGGGAGTGGAGTGTCTGGGCGCTCAATCACGTATTCAAGGTTTTGATCATCGAATTTACCAAAACGCATTTTCACTCCTTAAAAGAAAAAAATTGTGTTCAAAGTACTGTGGAAAAAGTTAAGTAAATCCTTTATCGTGAATGAAGAGCATTCTCAATAAAGGATCTACAAAGTCCAAAAAAACATAGAACAATGTTACTCAGAAACCAGTGGTGTGCACTGGTTTCTGAGCGAAAATTACTCTTTTACTGCTCCCATGGAAATACCACTCACGATATAGCGTGAGAACAGGAAGTAGATGATGATAATTGGAACGATGGTTGCGGCCAATCCCAAATAAATCGCACCGTATTCATGACGATAAACATCACCACGCAGGGTTTGGACGAGCATGGGCAGGGTGTATTTTTCGAGAGAGGTGATCATGATGAAGGCGTTGAAGAAGTTGTTCCAGGCGCCAACGAAGGCAAAAATGCCAAGTGTAAAGGCACCAGGAGCCGCGATTGGCAGCATGATGCTGTGGAAGATTCCCAACTCGCTGGCACCGTCGATTCTGCCTGCGTCCACCAGATCGTGGATCACGATGGATTCAAGGTATTGCTTGCAGAAAAACACGTTGGCAGCACTGGCGATGCTTGGCAGGATCAGCGATAAGTAATTATCATCCAAGCCAAGTTTCACCATGTATTGGTAGAAACCAATGATGGTTAACTGGGTGGGGATCATGACCAGCACGAGAATGCTGTTGTAAAGCGCTTTTTTGCCTTTGAAGTTGTAGACCACAATACCGTAGGCGGTCAGCATTGAAAAATAGACGGATAAAATGGTCGATCCGCCAGCGATCACAAAGCTGTTTAAGAAACCGCGGGGCAGGTCCAAACCCTTGCTCAGCAAAATATTGTAGTTGGAGACAATATAGGTACTGGGCAGGAAGCTGATGCCTTGTTGAATCTGAACGGTTGAGCGGGTGGCGTTAACCAGAAGCAGCCAGACTGGAACGATGGTCACGACCAGCAAAATTACCAAAACCAGGTAGATAAAGAACCGGGAAATATTTGTGGCAACACGATAATTCTTGATCATCTCATATCTCCTTATAGCTCTTTATTGACCGGTTTGGTATCTTTTTCGCGCAGGAAGTAGAAGATGAGGAGCGCTACCAGTGTGGTCATGATGAAGACGACCACGCCCACAGCAGAAGCAGAACCGATCAGACCTTGATTGCTGCGGAATTTCATCATCATCACAATGTTATTGGTCAGAATGGAATTTGTGGGGCTTCCACGTCCATCAGTCAGCAACATCGGGATGTCAAACATCTGCATACCACCAACCAGAGAGGTGACCAGAACGTAGATCATGACGGGCTTGATCAAGGGCAGGGTGATGTATCTGAACATCTGCCAGCCATTGGCGCCATCCGCCAGGGCGGCTTCGTAAATCGAACCCGAAATGGATGTCATGGCAGCCATCAAGATAATGGTGGTTTGACCGAACCAGAGCCACCATTGGATGAAGACGACGACACCACGCATCACAGCCGGGCTGCGGATGAAGTCAATTGCTTCCGGGATGAATCCGGACCGAACGAGGAATTGATTGGCAGGACCGTAGAACGAGAAAATGCTAAAGAATAAGGCGGCGATCGTAGCTGGCATCATCAGGTTGGGCATGTAAAAAATCAGACGCCAAAAGCCACCACCTTTAATTTTCAATCGATTGTTGGTAAACCAAACAGCCAGCAGTAAAGCGATTCCCAATTGTGGGATGAAATTAAACAACCACAATTCCCAAGTGTTCTTAATGGCTGTCGGGAAAGTTTTATCGGCAAAAAGTCGCACAAAGTTCTGCAAGCCAACGAACTGCGCCGTGGGTTTCATCAACGAAGTGTTGGTAAAACTTAAGGCAATGGTGTTGATAAGGGGGTAGAGACTAAAAACCACGAAACCGATGACGAATGGGGCAATGAACAAGTATCCATAGTTGTTTTTTCGGACTTTAGAGAACATCGTCTTTCTCCCTTCGAAATGGGTCAGTGTATTAATTATACACTGACCCATTCAAGTGCTGGTTACACCGAATTACTCGATGATTAAATCGGGGAACTCATTAGCAACAGCGGCTTTCCAGTTGGCCCACATCGTGTCTTTGTCGATGGTGCCTTCAACATAGGCGCTCAGGGGATCATTGAGGGCGCGTTGGATGGCGTCATCAGAGCCCTGGATCAAGCGACCAGAGACGGAGGGGGCTGCGGCAGCGAAAGCGCCGTAGGAGTTCTGTCCACCAAGGAATTCAGACAGGGTTGAGTCGTCGAATGAGGAGGTGATCTTCTCAACAACAACCTGTGAGGAGACGAAGTCTCCACCAGCCTGAGCCTGACCTTCGGGAACTTCGGGATCGATGGCTTTGAGGTATTCATTGGTGTAAACGCCAGTGGCCCAGTCGGTGAGGTTCTGTTCGTCAAGAGCGCAGAAGCGGACGAATTCTTTGGCCAGGTCCATGTTCTTGGATTCTTTCATGGCGCCGATCCAGGTACCGCCCCATTGGTAGGGCATAGGTCCATTGATCATAGCCCAGTCACCAACGGTGGTGGAAGTGCCATCAGCGGAGGTGGCGTTGGGGGAAAGAACGTAGGGGAGACCCCAGGTGGGCAGGAAGTAGGAGAAGATCTTCTTGGCATTGCCTTCGGCATCGACCAAGGAGTCATTCATACCAGCGAACCAACCTTCGGTCCATTGGGTGGCTTTGGATTCGTAACCATTGTCGCGGAAGGTTTTGGCCATGTCAACCATAGCATCAACCTGGGGATCAACAACCAATTTGCCATCGACAACCCAGGGTTGCTCGCGATTGGCATAGAACAGGTTCATGAAATCGCCAGAGGAGGAGACCATGAAGGTGTTTCCACCGGATTTGGTCTTGACAACTTCAGCGGCGGCAACGAATTTGTCCATGTCAGCGACAAGGGCTTGAATTTCGGTGGGATCATCGGTGCCGAAATATTCTTTGGCAAGGCTGCGGCGATAGAAGTAAGCGCCGGGGGTAGCCTGGTAAGAATAGGCTTTGATAACGCCATCATAGGTACCAACTTCGACAACCGCGGGGTAGGTCTTGAGGGCATCGGCGTATTGTTTGAGGTCGGTGAGGTCAGCCAAGAAATCGCTTTCAACGTATTGTTTCACGAAGGCGGCTTCGAGGGCGACAACATCGGGAACTGCATCGGTGCCGAGGGTGGCCATCAATTTGGTCTGATATTCACCGTTGGTCATGGGGATCATGGTGTAGACAACATCCACGTCGGGGTGAGTCTTTTCGAAGGCGACAGCCATGGTCAGGATTTCATTGGTGAAGGACCAGACATTCAAGACGGTCTTGCCGGAGGCAACAGGAGCTTCGGTCGCGGCGGGGGCTTCAGTCGCGGCAGGTGCTTCGGTAGCGGCGGCGGGTGCTTCGGTAGCGGCGGGGGTCTTAGCGCAAGCGGCCAAGAGCATGGCAACTACGAGCAAAACAGAGAAAACCATAGTCAAACGTTTCATTTTCTTCCTTTTCTCCTTCAAATAGTATGTTGGTTACTGGAACATAACGACAGTGTAGTAAATTTGATGCGCACCACCTCCTTTTTAATGATGTAGAGATTATTCTCGATAAAGCACGCCATAGCGTGGGTTAATTAAGAATACTCTCTTTTCTTCTGGCACCGCATGAGTCTCGTATGACGAGCTCGGTTTCTAAGAAACACTGACGTGCGGGTTTGGTGCCGTTTTCGATCAAGTCGATCAAAAGTTCGACCGCCTTAATACCAAATTTCATAATGGGCTGCCTGACGGTGGTTAATTGAACTCTGGTGAGCGATCCCAGGGGGACATCATCAAAGCCAACAAAAGCCACGTCTTCAGGAACCCGCAGATCCATTTCTTGCACAAAGCGAATCGCTCCGGCTGCCATCAGATCAGAAGCCGCAAACACGGCATCCGGTTTGGCAGGTAATAGTCTCTTCATGGCCTCATATCCGCCCAACTCTGAGAAATCACCCTCGGCGATCAGGGAAGGATCTATTGAAAGGCCATTTTCAGTGAGGGCTTTGGAATATCCCTCCAGACGGTCAACGGTCACCGTGCTGTTGGGGCGGCCGGTAATGGTGGCAATTCTGGTATAACCCAGGTCTAATAGGTGTTGGGTGGCTTTTTTGGCTGCTGCGACATTATCGACATCCACATAACTGACGCCTTGCGAGATATAAGGACGACCCAGCATAACATTGGGAATTTGGGATGTGATGAGATGATCGATCATGGAATCGCCGGGCTGACCTGATTGGATCAAGATGCCATCAAGCAGACCGCGTCGAGAGATGCGGGGCGTGATCTTTTCTTCATCTTCCTTGTTGCCAACCAGGAACAAAGAAAGAGAGAGGTCATTGTTGTTGCATCCATAGGCGATGCCCTGGGTTAATTGTGGAAAAAATGGATCTGTGAAAAAGGAACTGACACTGCGGGGTAATACCAAACCGATCATCCAGGTTCTCTGAGTAGCAAGAGACCTGGCGGCTGCGTTAGGTTGGTAACCTGTGATCTGAATGGTATTGAGCACGAGCTTTCTAACCTCTGGGCTTACATTAGGTGATCCGTTTACAACGCGCGAAACGGTAGAACGAGAGACACCAGCTTGTTTTGCTACATCCTCAAGTGTCAATTCGGCCATTCAATTCTCCAAGCCCATGCAGTTGCCTCTGATTATGATTGACATCGTGAGAGCGCTCCCAAAAGCCTTTTCATTATAAAAACTTTTGGAGGGATTGTCAACAGGCAAATGCTGAAAGTCGGATTTTTGAGCGGCTTATATCCTTTCTGATCGGTTCGTAAACCTGTTAAATTGCCTGACACGACCCGCGCACGATCAGGTGGGTCGGAATGGTGATCACTTTGTGATCGATCTTCTTTTGGTTGATCAGATCGATCAACATTTCAGCGGCCATGGTGCCCATATTCATCAAGGATTGATCAATGGTGGTGAGATCGAGATATTCTGATTCGCTGATATTATCGAACCCTACTACCGAAAGATCCTGCGGAACGCGCAGCCCCAGCTCTTTGGCGCGGTGCATGACCCCAAATGCGGTTTGGTCATTAGAGGCGAAAATGGCGGTGGGCCGGTTGCTTCTGGTCAACAGATCTCCGGCAGCCAGGTAGCCGCCCCTGGTAGAAAAATCACCTTCCACGACCAGGCTGGCATCGAAGGGGATGTGGTTCTGCTCGAGACAATCCATATATGCTTTCAGGCGGTCAGTGTTTTGAATCCCCGGGCGGCCTGTGATGTATGCGATGTGGCGGTGATTCAGGTTGATCAAATATTGGATAGCGTCCACGGCGCCGGTGTAGTTGGTGGCCAAGAAAGTCGGATAGTTGGGATTGATGATATTGGGGTCAATCGAAACCAATGGAGATGTGGTTGAGAATTCAGAGAAGGAGGGTGTGACCACAAGAACCCCATCCGTGATGGTGCCGTTTAACAAAGACACATAATGCTGTTCGTGAGAAGGGGTGTCGTGTTTTTTGAAGTCACCCGTGGTGTAAACCAAAAGGTCATACTCGCGGTTGGCGATGGCCCGGTTGACTCCCTTGATGATTTCGAAAGAGTAGGGGCCTTCCATATCCGGTACGATCAAGCCGAGCATATTCAACTTGCGGCTGCGCATACTGCGGGCTGCCAGGTTGGAAGTGTAGCCTAATTGCTGGATCACATCCAAAATTCGGTCTTGTGTATCTGCCGCAACATCTTCTTTTTGGTTTAAAACACGGGAGATAGTCGACACGGAAACCCCGGCGGCTTTTGCAACATCATGAATGGTGACAGCTTTAGCTTGATTGGTCATTACTTGTTTGTAATTTTTGACCTGTGGGTTTTCGGTATCCTTGCCGGTATCGTTACCGGAAGTTGTAACCATTATGTCACGTTAAGACTTTAAAGTCAAGCAACTTGCTAAAATTTGTGACATTTCTTGATGGAGGAACCAGCAGAGATCATGGATCAAGAAACACTCCTCCGCGAATGATGCCGGAGGAGTGTTGTGTGTGAGAATGGTTAGTCTACAGTCAATGTTTTGCTGAGGTTCCGTGGAAAATCCGGATCAAATCCACGGGCAATGGCCATTTGATAAGATAAAAGCTGCAATGGCAGCACCGCCAACAACGACGAGAATAAGGGGTTGGTTTTGGGCAGCGTGATCAGATCGCTGGCGTTGGCCCGCAGGCGCTCGTCCTCATCACCGATCACAATACCGCGCCCTCCGCGGCATGAAACCTCGTTCAATCCGCTGACGATCAGCGGCACGTCTTGTGGGCCAGCCAGAAAGAGGATAGGAAATCCCTTGGTAACTGCGGAAAGCGGTCCGTGTTTGAACTCGGTGGAAAGCATGCCTTCACAATGCGCATAAGTGATCTCTTTAAGCTTCAATGCGCCTTCCAATGCCATGGCATAGGTGGCTCCGTATCCCAGGCAATATAGGTCGTTCCAGGCGTTGATGGCCGGGGTTAAGGCTTTAACTTGCGGCTCACTATCTTGCAGAGTGGTTTCCATCAGGGCAGGCAATTGGTCCAGGGCGTGGGTGTCAAGACCGCCCAACCGGTAAGCCATATATATGAAAGCGATGATCTGGTTGGTGAAGGTTTTGGTGGCGGGCACACTGATCTCATACCCGCAACATAACGGGACCCACTCCGCGGCCACCCGGGTGAGGGTCGAGCCGATCACGTTTGAAAGGGCGTAACAGGTCATTCCGCTTTCTCGGGCGGCATAAATGGCATTCAATACATCTTTTGTCTCGCCTGACTGGCTGACGAAAATGCCCACATCCTCGCAGCCGACCGCCGGCAGGTATTGCGCCATGAATTGGGTGGCCACCACGGGGATGGCGGTGGTTTTTGCCAGTTGAGAGAAATAAACGCTGCCAGCCTGGCAGGCATGATAACTGGTGCCGCAGCCGATCAGGTAAACGTGTCGGGCTTTTTTGATACGCTCCAGCATGGCGGGTAAGGATTGGCTTTCTTCGAGCACGTGCAGCAATTCACGGGCGACAGCCGGCTGTTCGTGGATCTCTTTGAGCATGAAATGAGCATAACCACCTTTTTGCACGGCGTTCATGCTTTCAGTGACCGTTTCCACCTCGCGTTTGATCACCTTGCCATCTTTGACGGAGCGGATCTCCACCGATCGTGCTGAGAGGGTAATGATCTCACCGTCCTCGGGCCGGATGACCTGCCGGGTGAGCGGCAGTAACGAGGGCAGATCTGAAGACAGGCAGGTAAACCCTTCACCAATGCCGATCACCAGACCGGATCCTTTTTTCATGGCATAGAGTTTATCGTCATTAATGCGGCCGATCACAAAGGCGTAATCGCCTTCCAGGTCGTTATAAGCGTTGCGGATGGCGGTGATGAAATCCTGCCCGCGGTTGAGATAGCGTTCCACGGCATGCACACAAGATTCTCCGTCATTCTCAGACCGCACAAGCATGCCTTCAGCCATGAAGGCTTTGCGCAAATCCACGTTGTTCACCACGTTGCCATTGTGGGCGCCCACGAGGTCGCCATCCGAATCGAGGTGGGGTTGTGAATTCACTTGTGAAGGTTCACCAAAAGTAGCCCATCTTAATTGGGTGATGCCGCGGTTACCGCTCATCTCAGCCAGATTGTATTTCGCGGCCACCTCTTCCACCTTGCCAGTGTCTTTGCGCAGGTCGATCTTGCTGCCGTTAATAGTGGCGGCGCCAACGGAATCATATCCGCGGTAGGTCAGGCGTTTGGCGGCTTCGATCAGAATTGGTCCTAATGTCTGTTCTTTTTCAGTCACGATACCAAAGATTCCGCACATATTCATCCTTCTATAGTTAAAGGTTGTTGTTTCATCACGAGTGTAACATGGAGTCGGCAGGTTAAGGAATATTACAAAACTCACCAAATATTCAGCGCGGTTTAGAAAAAAGGTGGTGTGGCCGTATTTGTCTGAGACCTTTCGTGACAAAGTAAAAGAGCTTCATTCATAAGAATCGTTAGTTTTTCTTAAGGTTATTCCCGGGGTTGTTAAGAATTCTCATTTGAGGTTTCAAGCCTGACATTTTTTTCTGGATTCGTATTGCAGCTCTCCACATATTACCTTCTCATCCAGGTTTGTTTCTAGTGGAAATTAAAACGTTGACTCGGGGTTTATCCCGTTTCTATGCCGTGAAAAGTTTAATTTAAAAACTCTGGAATTATCTTGAATTGGCAGACCAAATGTGCTAAGATTTATTTTACAACCTAGATATACGAGGGGGACGTATATATGCCCCCATATATGGGGGTTGAACTTTAGAAATTATTGAATCCGCCGTTGCGTCAGGAGACCGCTCATGTCGAAGTCAGAAAAACAACCTATTAATGTTAACAACGCAAAAAATGAACATGAAGGTGAACCTTTTGGTCAGGAATTCATCGTTGTTCCCAGTACCGTGGTTAAACGCGACGGACGTGTGGTTCCGTTTAATATTGAACGAATCGAGAACGCGTTGCGACGGTGTTTTGAAACCATCGGGAAAACACCCGTGCTTCCGATTGAGGTAATTGCCAAGAGGGCCGTCAACGTGGTGGCCAGCAAATATGACCATCCGACCGTGGAAGCCATTCAAGATATTGTGGAAATGACCTTGCAATCGCTCGGAGAATTTTCCGCGGCCAAGCATTACATTTTATATCGGGCGGAACATGCCAAGATGCGTCAAAACCGCCCGGTTCCACTCACCATTCGCAAAGCCTTTGAAGAGTCAGACTCTTATTTTCCAACTCAACTTCAGAAATTCCAATTTTATGACAAGTATTCCCGTTTTAATTATGATCTGGGGCACCGCGAGACCTGGGTTGAAACCGTGGATCGCGCTGCCGATTATTTAGAGGAATTGTCAGATCACAAACTTGATGAGGATACTTATGCCCGCATTCGCAAGGGTATCCTTGAAATGCGGGCTATGCCCTCCATGCGTTTGCTGGCCATGGCTGGCCCGGCCGCCCGACGCAACAACATTGCCATTTACAACTGCTCCTACCTGCCCGTGGATTGCATCGACTCGTTTGTCGAGGCACTCATTATCTCAATGAGCGGCTGTGGGGTGGGGTATTCGGTTGAAAAACAATATGTTGAGAATTTTCCGCGCGTGCACCGCCAGATACCCGGGCCGGTTCCAACTTTGGAAATCGAAGATTCGGCTGAGGGTTGGGCTGAAGCATTGCGGTCTGGTTTGCAAGCCTGGTTTGCCGGCAAAGACTTGAAATTCGATTACAGCAAGATCAGACCTGCCGGTGCACCCCTGCGTACCAAGGGCGGACGCGCTTCAGGTCCCGAACCGCTCAAGAAGATGCTTGATTTTACCCGCAGCCGGGTTTTGGCTCAACAGGGCGGGTTCATCCGTACGATTGATGCTCATGACATTATGTGCGAGGTAGGTAACGCCGCGGTTTCAGGCGGTGTGCGCCGCACCGCCATGATCTCTTTGTTTGATTTTGACGATGTTGAAATGCGGCGCTGTAAGACTGGCGATTTCGAACTGCAGAACAGCCAGCGCTGGAACGCCAATAACTCAGTAGTCTGGCCGGATCGAAAGATGACCCAATTGGAGATCTTCAACATCCTTGCCGACATGCATCTCTCAGGCCGCGGTGAACCTGGCATTTTCAACCGGCGGGCTGCTTATAACACCATCCCCGAACGCAGAGCCAGGGCTGAATTTGGCACCAATCCCTGCGGAGAGATCGTGCTGCGCCCCTATGAGTTCTGCAATTTGAGCATTGCCGTCGCCCGCGCCGATGACACCTTTGAGACCTTGAAAGAAAAAGTGGAATTGGCCACCATCATCGGCACCATTCAGGCCATGGCCACCGACTTCCCCGGTTTGCGTGATATTTGGAAGAAGAACGCCGAAGAGGAACGCCTGCTGGGTGTGGATATCAACGGACAGCTCGACTCGGCGGTGGCTCAAGACCCCGAAGTGCAGGAAAAACTGCGCGTCTTCGCTGTGGAAACCAACATGAAGTACGCTGAACTGTTGGGCATTCGCCAATCTGCCGCGGTGACCTGTGTCAAACCTTCAGGCAATTCCTCCCAGTTGCTGGATTGTTCCCCTGGCATTCATCCGCGCTGGTCGCCATACTACGTACGCAACGTGCGCGTAGGCACTCATTCGCCCATCTTCAAGGTGTTGCGTGACGCAGGCGTGCCGATGAGCCCTGAAAATGGACAGACCATCGAGAACGCCACCACCTGGGTGGTACATTTTCCGGTGAAAGCGCCAGAGAATGCCATCACCCGCGAATCGCGTTCGGCATTGGTGCAATGCGAGTATTGGCTGCAAAACAAGCTGCGCTGGACGGAACACAACCCCAGCGTGACCATTACCTATAAACCGGATGAGATCATTGACATCATCAAATGGGTTTGGGAACATCAAGAGGTGATCGGCGGTATGACCTTTTTACCTTCTTACGATTCCTTATTCAACCAGATGCCCTATGAAGAGATCAACGAAGAGGAATACAACCGGCTGGCAGCCAGATTCCCGAACATCGATTTCTCGAAGCTCTATTATTATGAAGAAAAAGACCTGACTACAGCCGCCCAGGAACTGGCTTGTCTGGCTGGTGTTTGTTCGATCGAATTTTAATCTTTCATTGTGATCACTCAAAAAAACAGGTTGGCGGAAAAGCCAATCTGTTTGAAATTGTGAACTTATCACTGGGAGCAAGAAGATGACCTCATTAGAAGGCAAGGTGGTTCTGGTCACCGGCGGAGCGCATCGGGTGGGCAAAGCAATTGCCCTGGCTCTGGCTGCCGAAAAAATGACCGTATTGATCACTTACCACCATGCTGAAGAACAAGCTCAACAAACGCTGGCAGAGATTAGGAATATATCTGTACCCGCGGATGCATTTCACTGCGATCAAACAGATCACTATCAGATCGCCCAGGTCATGGACGAGATTTCAAACCGCTACGGCCGGCTGGACGCTCTGGTCAACTGTGCTTCGATCATGCAGGAGGTGCCGTTCGCCGAAGTTACCCCCCAAATGTGGGATGCCAGCATGGCGGTGAATGTACGCGGCCCATTCTTTTTCAGCCAATCGGCGGCTGGGCTGATGCTGGGCGGCGCCAGCGGCGGCGGAGTGATCATCAACCTGCTGGATGAATCCGCGGTATCGCCCACGAAATACTTTGTGCATCACAGTGCTTCGAAGGCGGCGCTGCATATGCTGACGCGATCCATGGCGCTGGCACTGGCTCCAAATGTCAGGGTGAACGCGGTGCTGCCCGGGCCGGTACTCATGCCTGAAGGCGGCGACCCTGAAAAATGGCAGCGGCTCGAGAAAAACACCCCACTTAAACGCCTGGGAACCCCGGAGAGCGTGGCCAGAGCAGTACTATATATAATGAAGGAAGACTATATGACAGGTCAGATCATCACCGTGGATGGCGGCCGAACCATCAAATGAGATCCAATTTTTCAGCAGGGAGATGTTGAATGGCAGCCGTATTATCCGCCGCGAGAATCAGGGAATTACAGAATAACAACCCACCGCTGATCGAAGGTTTGCTGGATGAGGCTGTGCAGATCCAACCCAACGGCGTGGATCTGAGCCTGCTCAGTATTCAAGCCTTCGCTTCAGGCGGGGAGTTGGGATTTTCGAGCGAGCAGCGTGTGCTTCCACAATTGACTCCCCTGGAATTTCAAGACGATTGGGTCAACCTTGAGACCGGGCAATACCTGGTTACTTTTAATGAGATCGTGCATCTGCCGCTGGATGTGATGGCCCTGGGGCGTCCGCGTTCCAGTTTGCTGCGTATGGCTGTTTCGGTGGGCACCGCCGTATGGGATGCTGGATATAATGGAAGAAGTCAGAGTCTGCTCATCGTTTACAATCCGAACGGGGTGCGCCTGGCGCGGAACGCGCGCCTGCTGCAGTTGGTCTTTTTTGAGATTGAGGGCGGCACCCATGCCTATGATGGGTTCTTTCAAAACGAAAACCTGAATCCCTTATCATCAGAGGATAAGAAAAATGATCGTTAGGGCGTATATTTCTGGGGCGTTGACCGGAATTGAGCATCTGCCGGGTTTGAAGAAATTTTACGAAGATCTGGCGGAGGTTTGCGGCAGGCATTCCATCAAGGCTTATGTGCCGCATCTGCAGACCGACCCCAAGAATTCCCCACAGATCAGCCCACAAGATATTTACGCCATTGACCGCAAAGAGGTGTGTGAATCCAATCTGGTGATCGCGTATGTGGGTTTCCCTTCATTGGGGGTTGGGCAAGAGATCGAGATCGCGCGCGAGAATAACATCCCTGTGTTGCTGCTGATGGAAAGTGATGCGGTAGTATCGCGTATGGCGCGCGGCAACACGGCTGTGGTGGCCGAGATTAAATTCACTGATTATGAAGACGCCCTGACCCAACTTTCACAATGGCTAAAGGATTGGCGCATATGACCGAATTTGACCGCAAGTACAGCGATTGTCTGCGACAGATCCTTGAGAACGGCATCGAAGAAACCAACGAAAGGACCGGGCACAAGGTAAAAGCGCTGCCTGGGTTGCATTTCAATATTGATAATGGTTTTCCACTTTTATCCCTGCGAAAGATCGCCCCGCGTGTGTTTGCCGCTGAGCAGGTGTGGTTCATGTTGGGCAGCCGCAAGCCGGTGGAATTCATTGATCAATATACCAAGATCTGGAATGATTTCACCAATTTGAATGGGGTGGTCAATTCGGCCTACGGATTTCGCTGGCGCCAGTTCTTTGGCCGCGACCAGATCGGTCTGCTGGTCAAACTGCTTGAAAAGGAACCCAGTTCACGCCACGGGGTCGTAATCACCTGGGATGCCGCTTCAGACGGTCTCAACCCTGATCTGAAAAAGAAGAACGTGCCCTGCCCACTCTCGTTCACGGTCAACATTATTGGCGGCAGGCTGCATTTTCACACGATCTTCCGTTCCAATGACATGGTGGTGGGCTGCCCGTTTGATGTGGCCGGTTTCGCACTTTTGCAACGTATTCTGGCCGCCAGACTGGGGGTCGGGGTGGGAGTGTACTCCCATTCCATCTCGAACGCCCACATTTATGATGTGCACTACGAAGCCGCGCGAGAGTTGATCAGCCGCCAAGGCCAGGAGAATGAGATCGAGTTAGCCGCCCAGGTGGATTGGTTCGAACGCGCCAGCCAGGGGGATGAGAGCCTGGTGGATGAGATCGTGGCTCTGCTGGATGCACAATATCATCCGGCAGCTCCGATCAAAGGTTTGCCGGTGGTATTGTGATGACAAACTGCAGAGAGATCAAATATGAGTGACATGCTTCCGGTGTTTACAGGCGACAACCTGAAGACCCTTTTGGCTGAAGCACATGAGTACGTGGTCAAGCACGGGGTATTGCGGGAATCTTCCCGCGGAAAAACCTGGTCGATCGGGGCGCTGACCCTGGTCTGGCAGCGGCCCTCCAACGGGGAAGAAAATCACTGGAGCTGGCCGGTTAAACAAGCAGAGTTTTATCAGCAAGTCTTTGTAGCAAAAAAACCGGAGAATCAACCTGAGCGGTTGGCTTCCGCTGGAGATTATCTATTCCCATATACTTATGCCGCGCGCTCCCGTTTTTGGGACGGCGGCTGGGGCAGTGTGCTGGCTGTGATCCAAGCCACGCGCGCGGTGGCCGGGCATGTGGCCAACCCCATGCGCTCTGAAACGGATTTCATGCACTATCTTGAATTCGCGGGTGAGTTGGTGCATGTGCAGGTCATTCTTTCCGTGTGGCAGTGGTTAGGACACAGGCAGATGAGCGCCTGGATCAAGGATTCTGCCTTTGTGGAAACACTGCTCAAACGAACCCGTGTTGATCAATTGGAACGCATCATTGCGGATATCTCTGAGAACCCGTCCAGCCGCAGGGCGGTGACTGCCTCGTTTGTCTACCCCGACCTGGACCAGCGTCCGCAGCCGCTGCAGGGCATTCCGCCTTACCAGTTCTTTCAACTGCTGCCCGGTGAAGCTGGCGAACCAATGAACTCCTTCCATGTGCACCGCTCGTTGGATGCCGGCCAGGGAGTGCAGCTGGATTTTCTGCACGATTACTATTGGCTGGCAGAAGCTGCCAAAAAGTGCGGCAGGCATGTGGGTACCATCACCATCACGGCGGGGGACTTTCATGTCTATCTGCCCTCAGTGGAAGCTCCGGCGGTGGACCGCATCGAAAATTGGTTGATGGGCGTCACGGATGGCTACCAGGCGGGCATGGGCATGCCACTACGTCTGTTACAAAAAGAGATTTACCGCCGGAACGTCAGGCGAATTTTTGCCTTATTGGGAGAAGAGAAATGATCTTAACCAGCCAGGAAATTCTTGATCGCATGGCCAAAAACGAATTAGTTTTCACCCCCCAAATTGACGAATTTCAGATCCAGCAGCATTCGGTGGATCTCAGGTTGGGGTTCTCTTTTTTGATACCAAAGGCCTGGGAACTTACCAATGAAGGACGTGTGGCGGTTAAAACGGATCATCTGGATCTGAACCACAAAAGTATGCGCCATACCCTGGTTGAATTGGAAGAAGGTCAGTTTTTTGACATTTTGCCGGGTGAATATGTGGCGGTTACCACGCTGGAGAAGATCAAGCTGCCTGACAACTTGATGGCCATTTTGTATCCACGCTCTAGTGTTAACCGCCGCGGACTCTCGATCGACCTGACCGGTGTGGTGGATGCCGGCTATGAAGGCAACCTGCTCATCCCTGTGCGTAACAATACCCAGAGCCAGGTCATCCGCATGTACCCCGGCGAACGCATTTGCCAGGTGGTCTTTGAAGAGATCCACGACCGCGTGGATGTGAAGCAAAGCCGCTGGCAGAACTCGGATGTGATCGTCACTATTAAAGAAGAACGCAGCACCATTGAGATGGATTACGTACGCAAGGGTGACATCAGCGGTTTGAAGAAGGATTTCCTGCTTGGCAAAAAGTGATCGAGCTCGATATTCGAGAGTGAAGGTAAAAGTCCTCTTCCGGCTTATGAAGAGTGCACTTTTCTATTGTAGTAATTAAGGGATTCATTTATTGCATCGGGTAATAATCAACGATCTCAATGAACTCAACAGGATTGCAGGTCTTGTGAGGGATCTGTTATTGAGGTTTGAGGGATTTTGAAAGGTGTCCCAACTCAACAATTGCGCGTCCTCCAGTGGCTTCCCAGAAATTGTAAAGTAATGGATCCCCGTCATCTCCCTGGTGTTCAAACCACAACAGCTGTTGTAAATAATGATCCCATTCATCATCTGTTAGCGATGTGGTGGTCACAACGATCGTTAAAATCTTGAATGCTTTTTGTGAATCTGCCGGTGATGGTTGACGGAGGGGCTGCAAGAGATCTTGGGTTTGATATACATGCTTCACTCCAGACACGATACAAGCTGATTCATCAACGAACATACCATTTTCCAAGACCAGATATTCTGAAGGAACTTCATCAATTCCAATTAAACCCATTATATACAGTTCGAGGGGCGCGTATGGGATGGAATTTCGGTTGTCCCATGCGTCTGAAGGGGCGTTTGGGCTAAAACAATTATCCTGCCGAAACTGGTGAGTGGCGCGGAAGGTGCCATCTTTTAGTTCTTCCAGATCGGAGAACCCACCCAGCTGTCCGCCAACATTTGAAAAGCCCCAGTGCATGATGTATCTGCTGGGGACTGGCAAGATGAAGTTCCCCCAGCGGTGCATCATTTCGTGCAGAGCTGGCCCATTACGGATGGCATCTTTGTGGGCGAAATGGATCATGGTCATCAATCGTTCCGTCTCGCTTTCGAGAGGCGTGGATATTTTTAGGTAAGGCAAACCATCTGGAAAAGAGCTTAGAGACCCCAGGCCGATTTCTGGATAAGTACGTAATGCATAGGTAATCCCATTTCCAAAGACCTCAAAATTTTTCTCTTCATGGTTGATCAAGAAAACAAAGTCAAAATCATCTTGCAAAAATGAATACACGTCTTGCACAATCTGAACACTGGGTTCCGCATCCATTAGATCACGGTACATCTCGTATTCTTGATCATCCACAAGGTAAGAGATTAAATAACCGCTCTTATGCAGGGTCATTTGTTCCGACAACACGATATTCACAGGCGCAGTGGCAGGTGTTGAAGTGGTGGTTGGTGTTTGACTTGGAGAAACAAGAATGACATCCAATTCGGTTGTCATGGTCGGATCCTGAAAATGTGGTGTTGTTGACGGAATCGATCTGCAGCTGACCAGAAGGATTCCAGCTACCATCAACACGAACAGGTGGTTCCACTTGTGCATTTTTCCATCCATATATTGGCGTCTAGGGAACAGGCAATAATCTCAGGTTTACTTCCACCACCTCTTGGGGGTAGCGGCTCAAGTCTTTGGCAAGTTGTTCAATATCAGCGCCGTAACGCAGCCTTCTGGCCAGGTACGCGAACTCTTCGCTTTCGTACGGGGGGATGTTCACATCCTTGGCGTTGCCGCGCACCACGCGCAGTGAATCGATCAGCCAGCGTAAGAAGGTGTGGGCTTTTCTGAGTTGATCATAATCGGAAGCCGAAAGCACGCCGGCTTTATGGAGAGCGGCCATGGCGCTGCGGATGTTGGTGGATCGCACGGATGGGTCGCTCGCGCCGTGGTTGATCTGCAGGCCTTGTACCAGGTATTCCAAATCGACCAGGCCGCCCGGGCTGAACTTGGCGTTAAAGGTGCCGGCGGTGGCCAGGTGGCGCACCTGGCGTTCACGCATGGCGCGCATCGAAATCACATCAAAGGGGTCGCCGTTATACACAAATTCATCCCGTAAGCGGCTGAGTTTATCCCCAAGGGCAATATCACCTGCGATGGGGCGCATTTTAACCAGAGCTTGCCGTTCGTAAGGCCAGGCTGGTCCGTTGGGGGAGTAATACTTATTAAATGCATCGAATGAAACGGCAGGACTGCCGGCTTTACCGTAAGGACGCAATTGCAGATCCAGGTGGAACACACCCTCCTGCCTGGCCTGGATGGCATTAGTAAAAGATTGAACCAATTCTTCATAAAAGCTGCTGGTGGCGATGCGTTTCTTTCCGGTGGTTTTTCCCTGGCCTGAGTAAACAAACATGAGTTCGATGTCAGAGGCGAACCCTAATTCGCGACCGCCGCATTTTCCAAGCGCCAGCAGGCAGGCATGCGCGGTGGAACGGTCTTCCAATTCAGGTTTGCCGTATTCGGAACACAATTCGCGGTAACAATAGTCAAAGGCCGTGTTGGCCACCACTTCCACCAGGTCGGTCAATTCTTCTGAGAAATCACCGAACTCTGAGGAGTATCCCAGGATGTGACGCATGTCAATGCGGAACATCTCGCGGTCTTTGAAGGTGTTAAGTGCTACTTGCCAATCCTTTGCCTTTTTTATTTCTTTATCCAGTATTTCTTCAAGCTGCCTGCGGTTACGCTTGGTTTCAAGTTCGTTCACGTCACGCACGATCGGGAAGAGGTTTGTGTACTGCATGCGTAAGAAATCATCCCACAGGAAATCACTTACACCCAGCAGCTTGGCCAGGGCATTTAGCACTTCCGGCCTTTCGATCTTCGCGAATTCATCCACCCAATTGGGACGTTCAAACAACTGATGCAAAAACTCCCTGAAGTGCAGCAGGGCGCTTTCAGGATTGGGCGAATATGGCAGCAAGTGTGTGAAATGCTTGATCAACACAGTTGCCGCGCGCAATTCCCTTTGTTTTGCGGGTGAAACGATCTTTTCACCTTTATCATTAGTCACGTAGATAATGTCATTGGCGCGGCTGCCAACGGTTTGGACGAACATGCGCACGATGTTGATGTGCGAGAGTGCCAGGCCGTTGCTAAATTCATACAAAAATCCGGCCGTGTCGGGGGCGCCAATTCTTAAGACAGTATATTTCTCATTCCCTTGATTATCAATCTCAATCTCTACCGGGTAAAGCGGGGTTGATTCCAATGGCTGTCCGTGGAACTTGCCCGCCACACGTTTGACAAGCATGCCTTGCGCTTCACGGCGTGCGCCCGCCTGAACCTTTTTGATCAGAGTGTGCAACTCTTCCGCATAGCGCTCCCACATTTCAGCGTTAATGACCTCACCCTTAAGGGGACGAACGATGAAAACGTCCACGATTTTCTTTAACCCGCTATCGCCATTGCTCTTCTCACGCGCTTCATATGTAAACACCTGACTTTCAAGAATATCCAACCCGTAGAGGAACATCAATCCGCAGATCAATGAAAGCACACCCAGATAGTCATACCCGACGATGGTGACCTGCCAGCGGTTGTCTTGTAAGGGCCGCGGATCAACAATCACCGGTCGATCAGATTCAAGTTTATCAGTGAGTCGGGTGTGATGGGCGATCTCATCAGGGGTAAAGACGATTGAGTATGACGAATCCATGCGGGCAATGTGCTGTTCCATTTTTTTGGTCTCTTCGTTGGTAAATTCATACTTCACTTCAGGTTGATCGCCGATGTGTTTCATGTAGACCGCGCGGATAGCCTGGCAGTGATTTTCAAAAGCCGAAACCAGACGTTCGGCAGCTCCGTTTCCTTCGAAGCCAAGCCGGCGGGCCAGCAGTCTCAGAGATTCAGGGTCTGAGGGCAAAGTGTAGGTTTGTTGATAATCGGTTATTTGCAGGTAGTGTTCAACTGTACGCAAGAAGATATACCCCTCAGAGAGCGTGCGCGCTTCAATGGGCGTGAGCAGTCTGGAATCACGCAGCAAAGGGATGGCTTTTAAGGTGCGTCGTGTTTTTATGTTGGGATGAGTCATTTGCATGGACTGAACCACAAACTCCACATCGCGGATGGAACCCTCCCCTAGTTTCACCTCGCCCCATTTTCTGCCCTTTTCTAAAAGGAAACTCTCTGTGCGCTGTTTCATGGAATGAATGCCGGCACGAACTTCCGCGGCGGGGATGCTATACATCCAGGGTTCAACCGATTTCCGCAGATCCTCCCCCAAAGACAGGCTGCCCGCAATGGGGCGGGCTTTTAGGAACGCTTGTTTTTCCCAAAGCAGGGCGTGTTCTTTGAAATATCTCAGATAGCCTTCAAGGGTGCTTACCAGCGCGCCGTCGTGTCCCCAGGGGCGCAGGCGCATATCCACCCGATAAAGAAAACCTTTTGGAGTGGTTTTCGAGAGATTTTCGATCAATTGTTTGCCAAGGCGGGTATAGTTTTCGGGGTCCTGTCTGGCGATAAAAAGGAGGTCAATATCTGAACTGTAATTTAACTCGCGTCCGCCTAATTTTCCCATAGCCAACACGGAAAAACCGGCTGCGGAGGTGCCGGTTTGTTCAACCGCCAGCGCCAGGCAGGAGCGCACGATGCCAATGGCCATTCTTGAAAGTTGTGAAAAAACGGTGGTCAGGTCAAAAAGATCCAAAAAGTCGCTGACCCCAATGCGCAGCAGCTGCCTGTGTTGGTATTGGCGCAATGCATCCAGTTTGGCTGCATCCCCGCTTTCGGTTTGATAACTGTTATTGGCTTCGTAGAGATATTGTTCAACGGTCTTTTTTTCTGTCAAAAGGGCACGCTTTGTTAACAGGGGGACCGCTTCAGGAGTGCCCAGCAGGATCTCGGTTAAAAAAGCACTGTTGGAAAACAGGGTGATCAAGATCTCAAGCAGGCGGGGATTCTCTTTGATCTGCGCGAAAAGTCTGCTGCCATAGGCATCCACCAGACGCTCAAAATTGACGAAAGAGCGGTCTGGATCAGCCGCGTTTTGCAACGCGGAAACCAACCATGGAAGCACCTCCGCGAATCCCCGGGGGTCAATCGCGACCAGGCGCTGTATTCTGGCCAGTGCGTTTTGGGGATTGGTGAACCCAATCTCGGAAAGCAGAGGCTGATGGTTGTTTCCGGTCTCTTTTGTGTCAATCATACGAAGGATACCTCTATGCGAAAATTATACAGTATGCGCAGGGTCGTTAGAAATGACCCATTCGGGTAATATACACTCGTTGATGATCATCTTATAATCACAGAATCATTTTCCTGATTTCCTTGTTGAATTTTTGTTGAAATCATCCACTCTGAATACATCAATAATGAAGGAGATACTCACATGGCCAAAACTGTTAAAGAAGTGCTCGAAATGGCAAAGAATGTCAAAATGGTGGACTTGCGGTTTATTGATCTGCCTGGAACGTGGCAGCATTTCTCGATCCCGGCTCACCGTCTGAGCTTGGATCTCTTCGAAGAAGGCATACCCTTCGATGGCTCATCCATCCGCGGATTCCAGGAAATCCACGAATCCGACATGCTGCTATTGCTTGATCCTGATACTGCTTTTCTCGACCCGGTGGCAGAATTGCCAACCCTTGTGATCAGTTGCGACGTTTTTGACCCGATCACCAAGCAGCCTTACAATCGTGATCCTCGATACGTGGCCAAGAAAGCGGAAGCCTACCTGAAACAGACTGGAATTGGAGACAGTGTCTTCTTTGGACCTGAAGCTGAGTTCTTTATCTTTGATAACGTACGTTACGCCAGCGGAACCAATGAGTCTTACTACGAGATCGACAGCGCTGAAGGTTGGTGGAACAGTGGTGACAAGACCAAACCCAATTTCGGAGGGCAGATTCTGCCTAAACGCGGATATTTCCCTGTTCCTCCCACCGACACCCTGCAGACCTTGCGCAGCAAGATTGTGATGGCGCTCGAAGAAGCCGGTGTTGAGATGGAAATTCACCACCATGAGGTGGCCACCGCCGGACAGGTGGAGCTTGGCATGCGTTTTGACACCCTCACCCGCATGGCCGATAAACTGCTGATCTACAAATATATCGCCAAGAACGTGGCTCGCCAAAACGGAAAAACTGCCACTTTCATGCCCAAACCCGTCTTTGGTGATAACGGCTCAGGCATGCACGTGCATTCATCCCTTTGGAAGTCAGGCAAGAACGTCTTTTTTGATGCTTCTGGTTACGCTCAACTTTCTGATACAGCCAAGTATTATATTGGTGGATTGTTGAAACACGCGCCGGCGCTGCTGGCTTTGACCAACCCCACCACCAATTCATTCCGACGCCTGGTGCCAGGCTATGAAGCCCCGGTGAACCTGGCTTATTCACAGCGTAACCGTTCCGCGGTGTGCCGCATCCCTGTCACCAGCAGTGAAAAAGCCAAGCGTGTTGAATTCCGCGCGCCGGATGCCACAAGTAACCCCTACCTGTGCTTTGCCGCCTTGATGATGGCTGGCCTGGACGGTATTCAAAATCGCATCGACCCCGGAAACCCCGTTGACAAAGATCTGTACGAACTTCCCGCAGAAGAAGCCAAACAGATCAAACAGGTGCCCGGTTCTCTCGGTGAGGTTCTGGCGGCATTGGAGAAAGATCACGACTTTTTACTCAAGGGTGACGTCTTCACCATGGATCTGCTTGAAGCATATATCTCTTACAAGAAGCAGAACGAGCTTGATCCTGTGCGTATCCGCCCGGTCCCATATGAATTTGTTTTGTACTACGACATTTAGTCATTTCCTGTCTCTCCTTTACGGTTAGTAGAATTGCATTGACTTGACAGGTGCCACCACACCTGTCAAGTCGGTTAAACGGCACTGAAGTGATTGCCGTGCTAAAATTACTCGAACAGGATATGCGGATCAAATGAAAACCTCAGCCGACCCCCGACTTTATGATGCCCTGGCCAGCCTGAATGAGATTGGTGCGACCGTCAATCGCATTGGTCAGGATGGTCTGATCAGCGTGGAAGCCACACTAAAATTGATCGTGGCGAGCGCCATTAAAGTGGTGCCTGGGGCCTCGGCTGTGATCTACTCGTACGACAACATCAAAGAGACCTTTATCCTATCCTCTCGTGTTTCGGCTGGCACCAACGATGTTCAATTGGAAACCGATACCCCGCGCCCGGACGGATTGGGAATACGCGCCATCCAACAAAAACGCCGTGTCCTATCTTATGAGGAATCTGATCTGACCATTCATCCGGTCAGAGCCAGTTCCGGGGCCAGGGTGATGGCATGCTTTCCGTTAGTGGTGGCCAACTCTCCAGTGGGTGTTTTGTATGTTTATCTGCGAGATGAGCGGCAGTTCAGCCAGTTGGAATTATTGATGTTGGATAATTTCGTCAATCAGGCAGCCATGGCCATTTATCACGCCCACCATTTGGAACGTATGCAGCGTAACCTGGCACGCAAGGAAGATGAGATCAATCGCATGCGCCGGGCTGGATTGTTGATCTCTTCAAGGCTGCGGTTGGAAGAAACCCTGGAATCCATATTGCAAATGGCACTTGAGGTAACCGGGGCGCAGTACGGCATTTTCAGGCTGTTGGATAAATCTGCCAAGACCTTGAATACACGGGCGGTGGCAGGGGAGTATACCGGCCGTCCGTTGGTGGAAGCCCTTCCGCTGGACTCGAACAGCGTCATGGCCTGGGTGGCGCGTGAACGTCAATCGGTATGCATCTCTGATCTACACGCCGCACCCTGGTCGCAAATCTACTATCCGTTGGATAATTCACTTGAAATGCGCTCGGAACTGGCTGTGCCATTGGTGGGTGCTACCGGCAGGCTTGAGGGAGTGCTAAACCTTGAGAGCCCCGTGGTGGGTGCGTTCAGTGAAGAAGACAGTTACCTATTGCAGGCCTTGGCTACGCAGGCTGTCATTACCATTCAGGAAGTCAGGCTGCTGGACGCGCTTGAGGAGGTCACTCACTTACTTTTGACCAAGCCGCTGCCGTATGTATTGACGCATCTTTCAGCCCTGGCCTGTGATTTATTGGATGCCGCCACAAGCGTGATCTGGCGCCTGCGAGGGGATGTTCTTGAAGTGGAGGCGGAAAGCGGCGATTATAAACATGGTGATCATCTGCCAATCCAAAATAGTTTGGCGGGTAGGGCTGTGTTGGAACGGCACCCGGTCATCAGCGAGGATGTGCGCGTAGACAAGAGATTTCACCGTGCTGATTTGGCAGTGGACCAAAATTGGGCCAGGGCATTGATCGTCCCGCTGATTTCAGGAAACAATGAAGAAGCCTTGGGCGCTTTCGGTGTTTACAGTTCCACCTCAGGCGCGGGGCATTTTGCCGAATCGGAGTGGGATAAAAAAGTGTTGGTCTTTCTGGCTGATTATGCTGTGTTGGCTTATCAAAACGCGGCTCACCAGGATGCCCTAAGGTCGGCACAGGAGCAACGATCTGTGGCAGAAACCTTCGCAGCGGTAGGGGATATCGCATCCAACTTA
This sequence comes from uncultured Anaerolinea sp., assembly GCA_964474095.1. GTDB lineage: Bacteria > Chloroflexota > Anaerolineae > Anaerolineales > Anaerolineaceae > UBA6107. Next base: position 3,210 of record CAYYRU010000002.1, on the reverse strand, counting down.
TTGCATCATTTGAACAATAAAGTCGGCACCATCCCTGTTCGCATTCAGGGGATCGAGGATAAATGCCAGGACGTGCTGGCTCTACATCCTTACCTTTCGCAAAACCTGGGAGAGATTGAACGCTGCGCGTCTGATGCCATGCAAAGTGTGCGCGATAGTCTTTCGCATCTGCGTCCCATCCAACTCGAACCGGTGCTGGTGGCTGCCCGGGTGGTAGACGCGCTAACACTGGTGAAAGTTCCACCTGGCATTCGCATAAAAGTGGATCAGCTTGACCACCTGCCAGCGGTGATTGCTGGTGAGCGTACGCTCACACTGGTTTTCACCAATTTGATCGAGAACGCCATGGATGCCATGAATGGCAAGGGGTTGATCCACATCTCTGGCAAGCTGGAACACGGCTGGGTCGTGATGCAAATCAGTGATGATGGGCCTGGAATCGCACCGGAATTTCACGAACACATTTTTGATCTTGATTTTTCTGGCCGCGGCACAGCAAAACCCGGGAAACTTGGTTTTGGCTTGTGGTGGGTAAAAACCCTGATGACACGGTTGGGTGGAGGCGTTTCTGTTCAAAGTGACGGGCGACATGGTACCACCTTTATTCTCAGGCTTCCTTTGGCAACCAACACATCACAGTCTGGAGAGATCGTATGAGCCAGACGCCCATCCGAGCTATCGTTGTTGAAGACGACTCCTCCTGGCAGCAGATCCTGACTGAGATCCTGATGGATTCAGGTTTATCGGTTGAAGTTGCCAGCAACCTTGATGAAGCTCTCAAGCTGCTCAAGGCACAACCGCATCGATTGGCCTTGGTGGATCTTTCTTTAGCCGGCAGCGATCACCATAATAGCGACGGATTAAAGATCTTGGAAGCGGTTAAACTTATCGATCCAGGCTGCCAGAGCATTCTGTTAACCGGTTATGCCACTGTTGAATTAGCCGTGAATGTATTGACTGAATACGGGGCTTTTTCTTTTTTACGTAAAGAGAGCTTTAATCGAGGGCAGTTTCGACAGTTGATTAGCCAGGCTCTGGCTTCTGCACCTCAACCTTCGAAATTGGATGTGCCTATTTCCATGCCTTTACAATCAATCGGATCTGCCAGTATGGTGGAAGATAGCAAATCCGTGATTGGTTCAGTGCTGGTCGTGGATGATGATGCTGGTTGGCGGGGGATTCTTTCTGAACTGATCATCGACAGTGGATATGAAGTGCGTGCCTGTGCCAGTTTTGGCGATGCCCTGGGGTTATTGCGAAGAGAGAAGATCCTTCTGGCGGTGGTGGATCTTTCCTTAACCAGTGAAACCGGATGGTCCAAGTCTGTATCACCAGTTGAATTTGAAGGGTACCAACTGTTGGAGAGCGCTAAATCCGCGGGTGTTCCAACCATGGTTGTAAGCGGTGTGGCATCGGTAGCTGAGATCCAACACGTATATAATGAACTCTCGGTGTTCGTGTATCTTGAAAAACAATCATTCGAGCGTGCGAACTTTAAGCGCTTATTATCTGAAGCCATGGCAGCTTCGCAACACTACTCAGAGATCGAGTTATTAACCCAACGTGAGCGCGAAGTACTGGATCTGTTGGTCAAAGGAATGACCAACAAGGAAATCGCTGAAATTCTGGTGATCACGAATAACACAGTCAAAAGACACTTGAAGGCTATCTTTGAAAAGCTGGATGTTCACACTCGCTCAGCAGTGATCTCTAAGATCAGGGGGTGAAATCATCAGACCAGTTTCGCAACGCAGTTTAGCGGTTTCTATTAGCGGGGTTATAATAGTTTCAAGAAGATGGATATCCCTGCGACTGTCTTGATACCTTTTCCATCATCCAGGGGGAGTGTGGCGGTTGTTTTTTCTGCCTGAGTCTTCTATCAAAAACAGTTCTAGCGAGGACGGATGAAGTATTGCGCCAGTTGTCAGAAGTATTTTCATGAAAACGAAATAACTTGCCCGCAGTGCGGTCAAAACCTCCAAATTCCGCAAAGCCCTCAACCACCTCAACCCCCACCACTCGATTTTAAAAATCAACCGCCGATGGATTTATCGGGAATGCGCTATTGTAAGCAGTGCCACAACCCGGTAAGTAAAAGCGCATCCTTTTGTTCAACGTGCGGCGCGAAACAGAAAAAGGGTTTACCGGTTGGGTTGATCATCCTTTTTGCGATTCTGGGTCTAGTGGTTGTGGCTGGTTGCGTTTGGTTATTGGTAAGGCTAGCTGGCAGCCTCGGCGGCCATGTTTACACAGGCGGACCTGATAATGAAGAAACCCAGGAACATCCAGGTCCGCGACCAACCAGAACCCCACGGCCAAACACTCAACCCACCGAGGTTATGGTAGATACTGCCACAGCCGCACCCATGCCGACAGCGACCATCGGAATGGATATCTATAAGGATATGGTGTTTATCCCCGGGGGCAGTTTTATGATGGGCGCCAGTGAAAGCGGCATGCAATGGCATCTTTCTTCATGTAACACCTACGCTGATTGCGATATCGTTGATTATGAAGATATGGTTCCTGCTCACCGGGTGGATCTGGACTCTTTTTACATTGACCTGCATGAGGTCACCAACTCGGAATATCGAGAGTGCGTGGAGGCAGGTGTATGCCAGTCTCCGGATCAAGCCGCCATATCCAAGTACCTGGCCAGTGATTACTATTTCAGTGTCTACAACGGCCAATATCCTGTGGTGGGCGTTACCTATTACGATGCCGCCACCTTTTGCAGTTGGGATGGAGACAAGCAGCTTCCAACCGAGGCGCAGTGGGAGTTCGCGGCCAAAGGCGAAGCGGGCGATTATTTTCCATGGACGAGCTACCCAAGCGGTTTGTCAGCCTACTCCGTCTTTGGGGGTTCGCAATCATTGGCAAACTTCTGTGATGCCAACTGCAAGATGCAGTGGAAGGACAACGATATATCGGATGGATACAAAGGCCCAGCGCCGGTGATGAGTTTTGTGCCCGGCCCCAACGGACTCTATGATACATCGGGCAATGTCACCGAGTGGATCAGGGATTATTATCGCAAGGATTATTATCAGATTTCACCGATCACCAACCCTGAAAATTCTACGATGTCAGATTGGCGCGTCACCCGCGGTGGCGGCTGGAACAACGGTATTTATTATCTATCATCCGTTTTTCGGAGCGCGCAAGACCCGAACAAAGCCACCGCTTTCTTGGGTTTTCGGTGTGTGAAGT
>CAYYRU010000001.1:0-177004 GCA_964474095.1 uncultured Anaerolinea sp. | reverse complement strand
CTGCCATTGAGCAAGCCGTCAATGGTGACCAGGCCGGTAAACTGCCTGAAGTCTTCCGCCCTTATAACAGAAGCTTCTGTCACACCCAGGCGTTCAGGCGAGAACCAATTCAGTTGGGCGTAGAAGACAGCCAACAGCACCAATGCCAGAATGACCGGCGGGATCGAAGTGGCCACATAGGCCGAAAACCTGAAGCCGTGGTCAGCCGGCTTGTTTTGCCTTGTCCCCGCGATCACCCCCGCCAGCAGCCCCAATGGGATGAAAACCAGGATCGAGTAGAGGGTCAATTCCGCGGTAATGGGTGAACGTTTGATAATGGATTCGAGCACGCCCTGCTGCAGGGTATAACTGTAGCCCCATTCCCCCTTGGCCATATTTTTGATCCAGTAAAAATATTGGACTGGATAGGGGTCATCCAGATGGTTATCCTGGATGATCTTCTGCAGGAGTTTCTCCAACTTTTCTTCAGACATGCGCGATGTATTTCTTGGTAAAAACAGCTGCGCGCGTGATTCAGCCGGTGTCAGCATCATGATGCCATACAAGACCAGCGTGGTCACCAGCAGCGTGAAAAATATTGAGAACAAACGCCTTACGAGCTTGGTTAGTAAAGAGACCATATTTTTCCAATAAATTATTTTCGCCCTGCTTTTGATTGGATCAAACCTGGCGAAATCAACAGTCAGGATTCTCGTTATTTGCTTTATCCAAATGGTGGTTGGTCGTAGCTGGGCTGTGGTAATTCTATCACTCTTCTACCGTCTGTTTCAAAGATTTCCCTCATGACAATTGCTTAGTCTAAAACTGTAGGGGCGTATGACTATACGCCCCAATAATGGATCTGAATTTCAGTTTTTGAGTATGAATTTCGGTTTGGTTCCCTTAATATATATTTGGTCATCCTCATTATCAGGCTGAGAAATCGTCGACAAGCGGGAACTTGCTGGCGTGATCCTTTCTTATCTTGCCATGGAAGGCAAACTCTACGCCTACCGCGGACTGATCACCTGCCCGCGCACGGGCATGGCAAATGACTGCGGCTGCCCATCGGCAGTGTAAGACTCAAACACGGCCGGGATACCTGCATTGATCCAGGGAAATGCGGTAGATTGAAGATGCATATGAATGTGGGCTTCAGTGGAATTGCCGCTGTTGCCGCACAATCCCAAGACCTGCCCTGCTTCGACCTGATCTCCTTTGTTCACTTTCAGGCTGCCCTGTTTGAAATGCGCCAGGGTGAGAACTTCGTTCCTGCCAAGGTTGACCACCACGTAATTCCCTTCGGCCTGGTCGGGGTTCATCTGCCCGGGAGTGTTGTCGGCAACATCATTGACCACCTCTTTGACAGTTCCCGCAGCGGGAGCCAGCACAGGCTGACCAAAGCAGAAGTAATCTTCATTGATTGTGCCATCACCGGTAAACGAAGTACCATCCTTTTGGATGAGAAAGTCGAAGGCATAACGCTGACCATAATCAATGGCATGATAGTTTTGAAAGATGGAAGTTCCGCCCCAGAATACCGTCCATTCACCGTCAAAGGGCAGCCGTAAGCTGTTATGGGGAGTGTAATCATTCAAAGGTGCAAATGCCGTCTTGCCCGGCGGCGTTACCATGACGATCTCAATTTCACCGCTTGCGTTGATCCCCAGCTGGATCCGCATGGGGTTCGGATTATTACTAAAGAGCACCACGCGTTCATAAAGCGTCAGACCTGAAGCCGGCATGGCAAGCTCATAAAGGGTGGCCACCTCTTTTCCCAGAGGAGCAAAGGAACCTTCGTAAAATGCTTTGAAATCAGCCATTGGGAAGGTCATTTGATATTCTGAGGAGAAATGCTGCCAGAATTCCTCCACCTGCCCGGAAATCAATTCGTCCGAATAACCACGGCCTGTTTCGGCATCCGCTGCTGGTGAAATGTAGGATTCCACGGGAGTCGATTCTATTTTAGCGGCCGTGCCGCAGCCTGTCAGAAAGAATACCATAAGCAAACTGATCCATTTTTTCATGATTCCCTCTTTTCTTTTGCTAAATTATATACGCGAACAGGGTAAGCAAGTTTCACTCACCCTGTTCGCCACCCGCTCCTGGTGATTCAGCGGATGATCTTCAATCCGTTTTTCTGGATCTCAAAAGAGTAAACTTTTAACAAAAGCTAAAACTTGAACAATTAAGAACGGTATATAGTTAACAGCTTACGATTTACTTTACTGCACATCCACAGCGCAGCGGAAGCCAAGCGCGTCCAGCTTATCGACGGGCAAGTGAAGCACCTCACGTTTGGCTGGCCGAACGGTATAGGGGATGCTGTAATAACCGCCGCCTTTGAGCACATGGCCGGCGCCGTTGGCCATATCATGTTCCTCCCATTCGTCCACCCACTCCCAGACATTGCCGGCCATATCGTAAGCGCCGTAGGGGCTGATGCCTGCAGGTATGCTGCCCACCTGCCAGGGGGAGCTGCCCAACCCACAGCCGTTGCCGCCGCCGTCATCCATGACGGCATAGTCGCAAGTGGCGGCGTCATTGCCCCAGGGATAGAGACTGCCATCCGTGCCTCGGGCGGCCTTTTCCCATTCGACTTCGGTGGGCAGACGGCGCCCGGCCCATTGGCAGTAGGCATTCGCGTTCTTCCAATTCACGCAGACCACGGGCATATTCGTACCGTCGAGAGTACAGGTCGGCTTTTCACAGCCCGGGTCATCGCACAGGGCGTACATTTCCTGGGTAACCTCGGTCTGATCAATCCAGAAAGATTTGACAAATACAGAACGCATGGGCTTTTCGTCCGGGTCGCCGTCGTCACTGCCCATGAGGTAACTGCCGTAAGGCACATAAACCATCGGCATTCCGTCCGCTTGAGAGATCATTGTGGAGATGCTGGTGGACTGTGGCGTAGGTGTTGAAACCGCGATGGTTACCGAGGGGGTTAAAGTCGGCGTGTTTATAGTAGTACAACCCTGTAATAAAACGATCACCACAAAAAATACGACGATAATAACTAACTTTTTCATGTATTCTCCCACCGAAAATAATGTAAATAATATCTTCCTAAATATACCAGTGATCAGGTATCCAATAGCCTTAAATCCTGGGTTTCTTTAGGTTATACGTCAGCCGATTAAGTGCCAGCCAGACCTGCTCTTTTTCGTGGTCCGAGAAGTCTCTGAAACACTCCTTTTCGATCTGGTGAAAAACCTGTTGGATCTTTTGGCGAGCGCCTAAGCCTTTGTCGGTCAGGAAGACGCGTAAAATTCGCCGGTCAGACTGGTCATTGAGACGAAAGACCAATCCGGCCTTTTCCATGCCGGCCAGGATGTGTGTAACCGTGGCAGGCTTGAGGTCACAATTTTGTGCCAGCTCGTTTTGGATACAGCCGTCATGGTCAAAGAGATAGTTCAACAACCTGGGTTGACCTGAAGTGATGCCCTGCCTGGCAAGGCGCTGTGCCGTGAGGCGGTTCATCAAACGCGAGGTTTTTTGAAGGGATTGAAAAAGATCATTGTCTGCCATAAGAATCCTTTTTTATTAGCTTGCTAAATATTAGCATACTAACATTATTGCAAATAAAAGATTGGTTGTCAATAAAAAACAAAGAGGATCTACTTGAGAAGATCCTCCTTGGTCGACAAACAAATATTAACCGCTTAGACCATTCCTCGGTTGATCTCTTCCAATACTTGTGCCGAGGGACGCAGTTTGTGGTTGGGCGTGCGGTTGAGCGGTGTTTCAGGCAAATTGTAAAGGTCAAACATGGAGGGCATATCAGGATCCACGTAGATCAGGCCAGTCACCAGCCAGTTGTTGCGTTGGGCGTCTTCAAGCATATGCAGCGCCTGCCAGCGGTCGCGCGGATCGTATTCTTTTTCAAGCTTCTTGAGGATCACCTGACTGCCGTCGTGCATGGCCACTTCGCGGGTGGTGCCTTCCTCGAAATCATCCACGGTAATCTCTTCTTTTGGCGGCACGTACGAGATCTCATGCAGCGGCTCCTCATGCTCTTTGCCAAAGCTATACGAATGGAATGAGTTTTCGTGGTTGTGGAAGGTCACACACGGACTGATGATATCCAACACGGCGATGCCGTTGTGGGCAATGGCCGCCTTCAGCAGCTCCTTCACCTGGCGCGGGTCGCCGGCAAAGCTGCGCGCCACAAAAGTGGCGTTGCTGATGAGCGCTTCCATGGCGATATCCACTGGCAGATAGGGGTTGGTGCCCTGCTTCTTGAGCATCAATCCGCGTTCAGCGGTGGCCGAAAACTGGCCTTTGGTGAGGCCGTACACACCGTTGTTTTCCACGATGTATACCATGGGCAAATTGCGCCGCACCATGTGCTTGAATTGCCCCAATCCAATGCTGGCGGTATCTCCGTCGCCTGATACGCCGATGGCCTCAAGGGTGTGATCCGCAAAGAGGCCGCCGAGGGCTAGCGAAGGCATACGTCCGTGCAAACCGTTGAAACTAAATGATCGGTTCAAGAAGTAAGTGGGGCTCTTGCTAGAGCAGCCGATACCACTGAATTTGACCACCTTTTCAGGCACCAGGTTCATCTCGTAGCAGGCAGCCACGATCTGGGCGGCAATTCCGTTATGTCCGCAGCCCTGGCAAAGCGTGGAAGGCAGCCCTTTATAATCTGCGCGGCTCAAGCCGATCTTGTTGGTAAGACTCAAAGGAGCAGTCATGCTTGCACCTCCTCCAACGCTAATATCTTTTTCTCGATCCATTTGGCGTTCAATGGCAGCCCGTCAATATGAGCCACACTGTTCAATTTATGAGCCAGGTGTGGGAAGGTCATGGTCAAGAGTTGATTCAACTGCCCGTCCCGATTGGCTTCAACCACCGCAATGTGGGAGTGATTCTCAATAAAGGTTTCCACTTCTTTATCGAAGGGCAGACTGCGAATGCGCATGTAATCCGATTGAATGCCATCTTTCGCCAGACGGTCGCGGCACTCAATCACTGCCGGATCAGCCGAACCGGAGGAGATGATGCCTAGCGGAGCCCGCTGCTTCTCATCCATAACAGGTTTGGGCAGGAACTGCTTGGCGGTCTCAAACTTGCTGGCGATACGGTTGAGAATGGTTTCCCATTTCTCCGGATCTTCCGTGTAACCGGTATCTTCATTATGACTGGTTCCGCGTGCGAAATAGGCACTGCGCGGATGTTTGTTGCCCGGCAGGGTGCGCCAGGGGATGCCGTCTCCATCCACGTCACGATAGCGCCCCCATTGGTTATCGTGCTCGGCCAGGAATTTGTCGAGATCAGCCTCCCAAAGAACTTTCCCGCGATCCATGGGTTGATCGGGATAACTAAATTTTTTACAGGTCCACAGGTTCATGCCGAAATCCAGGTCGGATAGTACGATCACAGGCGTTTGCAGCCTTTCGGCAATGTCGAAAGCGCGCCAGCCAAACTCAAAACACTCGTCCACTGAACCCGGAATGAGGATGACCATGTTCTTGTCGCCGTGGCTGATGAAATTAACCATGGTGAGGTCACCCTGCGCTGTCCGCGTGGGCATGCCGGTGCTGGGACCAACCCGCTGCACATCCCAAATAACGACAGGCACTTCGGCGTAATAAGCCAGACCGATATATTCAGACATTAGTGACAAACCAGGGCCGGAGGTGGAAGTCATGGCGCGTAATCCACCCCAACCGGCGCCAATGGCCATGCCGATGGCGGCCAGTTCATCTTCAGATTGCACCACTGCATAAGTGTTCTTGCCAGTTTCAGGATCCACCCGATATTGCGGCAAGAATTCGATCAGCGATTCCGCCAGGCTGGTGGCTGGTGTGATGGGGTACCAGGCAGCAAACTGTACCCCGCCAAAGATGGAACCCAAGGCGGCCGCGGTATTACCGTCCGTCAGGATGCAGTCCTGGTTAGCCTGCATTCGGCGCACCACGAAAGGATCTTTCTTTTGAAGATTGGTTTGTGCCCAATCATGCGCGGCTTTCACCATGTTAAAATTCTGTTGGATGGGCTTTTCACGGCCTTTGAACTGATATTCCAGCGTCTCATGGATGACTTCGAGATCGATCCCCAACAAGTAGCTTAAAACACCCACATAGACCATGTTTGAAAGGTAATCTCGCAAGGTCGGAGGCACTTCGGCCTCCTTGATCAATCGTTTTACCGGCATGCGGTAAACGATCACGTCCTCGGGCATTTCAGGAAGGGTAAAATCGTCAGGCAGCAGAAAAACACCACCTTTGTTGAGATAACCAACTTCCTTGGTCAGGGTGGCAGGGTTCATGGCCACGATGATGTCATCTTCTTCGACCCTGGCCAGGTAGCCGTCTTTGCTCAAGCGCAGAGTGTACCAGGTTGGCAGTCCCTGGATGTTAGAAGGAAAGATGTTCTTGCCTGAAACAGGAATCCCCATGCGAAAAAAGGTCCGCATGAGGGTGGTGTTGGCAGTGGCGCTGCCTGATCCATTGACTGTGCTGAAGGTGATGCAAAAATCGTTTACCACTAAATCTTTATCATTCATCCCGATTACAGTCTCCGTTATTGAGTAAGTTATTCGAAAGACAGTCGCGGTGCTGGTCTTTCGCGTTGACTGATCAAATCCATGTGTTCGAGCAAGATCTGCATACCCTGGGTGTAATTGCCGCTGCGGATTTGCTCCACGATGCGGCCGTGAAATTGCCAAACACGGTCAACATAATTGATGTCGGTGTAAACATCCATACCGGTCAGGCGGTAGAGATCCCAATAAGTTTCGAGCACATTGAAAACAAGGTGATTGTTGAGCCTGCGGTACATGGTCAAGTGAAAATCGCGGTGTTCCGCGTTGGGCAGTTGACTGGGGATGCTGCGCAATTTTTGTTGGGCACGCTTGACCAAAACAACCAGTTCTTCTTTGTCAGATGTTGAAAGATTTTGTGCGGCTTCAACGAAATAAGCAGCTTCCAAATGTTTACGCATATCGGCCACCTGCCAAAACAGGCGGTTGTTGACTTCCACGCCATAAGTCAGGCTTGCCAGTAAAGCGGGTTTTAGACCATAAGCTGTTTTCTTGATGCCGGCTTTAGGTTTGATCTCCACAATGCCTAACAAGCGGGCTGCTTCTAGTTGCTCACGCAAGGTAGCCACACTGATGCCTAATGTCTGGCTCAAGTCGCTAAGAGGCGGAATGCGTTGATTCTCACCCTCAGGGATGGAAGCCAGATATTTCAATAGCTCAGGAAGTTTGTACGCGGTGGGTATGTTTTCCATGATAAGACTCTAATTATCTGATTATTCAGACAAATAGAGTATATCACGAGGCTTAAAACGGTCAATAATGACAAATGTAACGACTAATTATCTTATTAATCTGATTATTTTAATTCCCAAAAATCACACGTCGAAAGCGCTCAAGGTAAACCCGCTGCCACTGCTCGTTTACTGTCACCCAGCGAGTTTTCATGATCTCTTTGAACTTATCCACATCCATACCAATTTGAGAGCGATGGCACAGGATGGCATTGATCTTATCTTCAAAATAATCGCTGACGTTGACCACCAGGTTAGCCTGCGCGGGGATGGAAAACCACAATTCCTCAACGTTGACAGGCACCAGACCTTCTTCGCTGATCAATTCAGGGAAGAACATGGGGTTACCCACCGCGGGGTAGACTGCATCCAACACCGCCTGGCCGGCTGCGCGGTGATCAGGATGGTTGACCCGGTTATCTGCAGGGAAGTAGTTGAGCGGGTCGCTGCTGATGACCACCTGAGGTTTCATCTGCCGGATTAACCTCACCAATCTTTTTCGCAAGTTCATATCTGGTACAAGCTCACCATCGACATAATCCCAGAACTGCACACTTTTGACTCCCAGGGCATTGGCGGCATTTTGCTGCTCCAGCTTGCGAATCTCGGTCAATCCTTCAGAGGTCTGACTGACATCCTGCGAGCCTTTTTGGCCTGTGGTAAGCAAGACATAATGAATTTCATGACCGAGTTTTCCCCAACGTGAAAGTGTGGCACCCATGAAGAACTCAGGGTCATCAGGATGCGCCAGAACGATCAAGATCTTTTTTTTCTTGGACCACCCTTCATAATCTTCCAAAACAGGGGGAAATTTAACGCCGGTTACATTGTCCACATCCGCCGCCACCGTGACCTCCGCTGGTTGAATTTGCCTTGTTCTCCAATGCTTCCAATTCTTCTGCTGGTTTTAAGACGTCTTTGTGATATTCCCTGCGTCCGATCTCCGGTAGTTCAACCATCACCATTTCGCGGATGGGTGAAACATCAATCACTTTTCCTTCTCCATCCGGTGTGATCACGCGCTTATTCTTTTTAGGCAGAAGTTTGCGCGCTTCAACGTAATTCTCGTACTCATAGATCAAGCAGCAGCGTAATCTGCCGCACATACCCGTGATCTCAGTTGGTGTAAGTGAAATGCCTTGTTCTTTAGCCATACGGATGGAAATGGAACTGAACTCGGTGATGAATTTCGAGCAGCAGCGCGTTTCAAGCCCGCACGCGCCCATGCCGCCCAATGCTTTAGCCACATCACGCGGACCGATCTGACGCAGTTCCACCTGGGCTGGCGCGTAGGCGCGCTGCATATCTGAACGCATGGATTTGAGATCAACCTTGTCTTCAGAATCGGTGCTGAAAAAGATGGTTAGTTTGGATCCATCATAGCTATACTCACTCAAAACGAACTTCACGCCCGCCAATCTTAACTCACGAGAGCGTTTGCGTGCTGCTTCTGTCACTTCAACTTCTTTAGCCTGCCAGGTTTGTCTTTGTAGCAGATCCTTGGGGGTCGCCAACCGATCGAGGTTTTTCCAGGTACCTTCAGGCGGCGCGATCGGGTCTTCCACGAGAACGACCACCTCGCCTATCTGCCAGCCGCGGCTGGTTTCAACCACAACCACATCACCCAGTCGCAAAGAATCGATCTTGCGGGCATCAAAATGATAGACCTTTCCAACCCTTGAAAACCTAACCCCAACAATGTTTGGAGAACCCTTTTCCGCCACGATTTTTCCTCTTTCTAAACTCCGGTTTTCTCAACCCGGGTGATTGCCGAGATGCTGATCTGGGCGGCAATTTTGCCTGACAGTTCAGCCAATGCTTTTGCCACTTCAGTTTCAGGTTTGGCAATTACTACTGGCTTGCCCGAATCTCCGCCAATCCTAACTTCCGGGTCAATGGGGATGCCTCCCAAATAAGGTACACCCATTTTTTCGGCCAGTCTCTGTCCACCACCACTTCCGAACAGATCCATTTTACTGCCGTCAGGCATGGGCAAATAACTCATGTTCTCAACCACCCCCAAAACAGGAACTTTCATTTCATTGAACATCTGCAGACCGCGCCCGGCGTCATCGAGGGATACCTGTTGCGGCAGAGTCACAATCACCCCACCACTGAGGGGGATATTCTGCATCAGGCTTAATTGCGCGTCGCCCGTACCAGGCGGAAGATCAATGATCAAATAATCCAGCTCGCCCCATTCCACGTCGGCCAAAAACTGTCGGATGGCGGTGTGCAGCATAGGTCCCCGCCAAATCAGGGGCTGCCCTGGGCGCACCATGAATCCAATGGACATGAGTTTCACCCCGTAGGATTCAGCCGGAACCAGTCGATTATTGATCGGTGGTGGCAAACCCTCCACCCCCATCATGGTGGGGATGTTGGGACCATAGATATCGGCATCCAGCAAACCCACCTTGGAGCCCTGCATTGACAGGGTAACAGCCAGATTGACTGCCACAGTGGATTTGCCAACACCTCCCTTCCCTGATGCGATTGCGACTACATTTTTGATCGGCAGGGCTAACATTTCCCGGTTTTGTCCATCAGAAGGCACGCGAGCCTCCATGACCACTTTTGCCACCTTCACGCCCTCCAGACTTAGAAGCGCTTTTCGCACGTCACTTTCGATCTTCGGTTTCATCGGGCAGGCGGGAGTAGTCAGGATGATCTTCACTGAAACGGTATCAGTTGAGATCACAATTTCTTCGACCATGTTTAAGCTTACCAGGTCTTTATGGAGTTCCGGTTCAATTACTGTACTTAATACTTCTAAGACATTTTCTCTGGTTACCATGTGGTTTCCTTTATTACTGATCCCGTTTGTGAAGGTAGGTGATCATTTCTTTCTGGCATTCCTTATAATTCTTGATGAGATCAGCATCAGAACCCTTAAAGCGTTTAATGATCTGTCGGGCACATTGGGTGCATCCGCGCATTGCCCTGAAGGAGTCCGCGTTACAGCCAGTGCAACCAGCCAACTTGACCACCAATGAGGTGAAGGCCGCCTTTTCACTGATCTCAACCGGCTCATCGGTCAACCTGATCACCAAGGCTTGCCATTCAGGTCCGCGTAAGTCAGCCAAAGCAGGGATAGCCCTTAACGGGAAAAGCATTTCGGTGTCTGAATTGACCATGACGTCCTCATATCAGGATGTTTCAAGGCTGTGGCTATCCGAGCCTTTCAGCCGTATTCCTTACTGAAGGAATTTTAACATAGTATTTCACTGGCTGCTCAATCTATTGCTACAAATAAGATTGTTCCACCACCCTCGCAAGTTCGGCTATACGTAAGGCGGAGACTAGCATACCATGTGAATTGTTCAAGTCTTTCTTCAAAATCTACGATAAAAAACAACCGTTGGGGTTTAGCCAACGGTTGTCAGGTTATTCAACAGTCACGGATTTTGCCAGGTTGCGAGGTTGATCTACGTCCAATCCGCGCATACGGGCGATGTGATATGCCAGGATCTGCAGCGGGATCACAGTCACCACCGGGCTGAGCATCCACGGCGTATCAGGCACCCACAATACTCGATCCACCAGTGATTTTACGCGTTCATCGCCAATGGTGGCCACGGCCACCACAATTCCGCCGCGGGCTTTGGCTTGTTCGATCTGGCTGATCATTTTCTCATACCAGGGGTCCCTGGTGCAGATGGCCAACACAGGCATGTCTTTATCCACCAGCGCGATCGGGCCGTGTTTCATCTCTCCAGCCGGGTAGGCTTCTGCGTGCATGTAAGAGATCTCTTTCATTTTCAAAGCGCCTTCGTAGGCGATGGGCATGTTGATACCGCGCCCAAGATACAGCATGTCACGCGCGTCTTTGAGATAAGCCGCCACTTCTTCCACCTCGGCCTCATGATCAAGGCACTCACCCACCAGCTCAGGAACCAAGCGCAGATCATCCACCAGTGCTTTTCGTTCAGCAGCGGTGATTGTGCCTCGCAGGTCGGCTAGCAGCACAGCCAGCATATATAAATCGATCAGGGGTGCGGTGAAGGCTTTCGTGGAAGCCACACCGATTTCAGGCCCGGTCTGCATGGATATAAAACCATTTGAGACGCGCATGGCTTGAGAGCCAATGGCATTCACAATTGACCAGGTGATGGCGCCATGCTTACGGGCTTCTTCCATGGCCGCCAAAGTGTCGGCGGTTTCACCAGATTGACTGATGGAAAGAACCACGGTATTTTCATCCACGATGGGATCAGAATAACGGAACTCTGAGGCGATCTCAGAAACGGTTGGAATGCGCGCGATACGTTCGATCAAAGATCTGCCCACCATACCGGCGTGTGAAGCTGTGCCGCATGCGGTAATGACGATTTTGTTGATCTTCTTGGCAATTTCAGGGGTAAGGTTCAACTGCGGCAGACGGATGGTACCTGTCTCAAAATCCACACGTCCGGCCAATGTATCGGTTAGTGCCCTGACCTGTTCGTGGATCTCTTTTTGCATAAAGTGACGGTACTCTCCCTTTTCAGCAGAAACCGGGTCCCAGGCCACTGAAGAAACCTGCGGGGTTACTTTTTTACCCTCAATGGTCGAGATCTCCACACCTGCCCTGGTAACAATGGCCATCTGCCTGGATTCCAAAAAGATCAGGCGGCGGGTATGCTCAAGGATGGCAGGAATATCTGAAGCGATGAAGTTTTCTCCTTCACCCAAACCAAGCACTACTCCGCCGGCGTTGCCAATGCGGGCGGTAATGATCTTATCTTTTTCAAGGGTCGACATCACCACCACACCATGTGCGCCTTTAAGTCGTCCCAAAGTGGTTCGAGTGGCTGCCTCAAGATCCATACCTTCCTTCATGTACATCTCAATGAGCTGCACGATGGTTTCAGTATCGGTGTCTGACTTGAACTCCACCTCTTTTTGCTGTAATTCCTCTTTAAGCTCGATGAAATTTTCGACGATGCCATTATGCACCACCACCACCTTGCCAGAACTGCTCAGGTGCGGATGCGCGTTTCTGGCGGATGGCTCACCGTGGGTCGCCCATCGAGTATGTCCGATGCCCATCTTTCCAACAATTGGCAGGCTGTGCACCAATGCTTCAAGATTTGCCAGTTTTCCGGCGTCACGCCGCACTTCAATGTGACCATCTGTGATCACGGCGATGCCCGCTGAATCATATCCGCGGTATTCGAGTTTTTTAAGTCCATTCAAAACGATGGGTGTTGCGTTTCGATCTCCAATGTAGCCAACAATGCCACACATGTAAACCTCCATGAAATGACCAGATTCATGTCGTCAAAACAACATGAATTGACGGATCAACAGATCCACGACAATGTAATCAAGAAATAATGGAAAGTGCTGATCAATGATGATCAGAAGGGCTTCCGCTGATCTTTCGATTTTCCCGGCTTATGCCGGTTAACTCCACCTCGCGGTGAAGAACCCTTATCCTCGTCAACCAGATTGCTCCGGTCCATGCGCTTGACTTTCCAACAGGTGTTTTTGAGATAAACTTATAAGCAACTCCTTTCAGTTTAAGGCATTATACACGACTTTTAGAAGTGTAATCAAGTGAAGCATGGAATATCAACCAGAGAATATTGAAGTGCAAGATAAAAAAAAGAGTCCTTGGGAGGGAGTCTTATGGTTTGTTTTGAGCTTGATGCTCCTCTCTCTTGCGCTTGTTCTTATTCAGCGAAATTGGCAGAAAATTAGATTATCCTTTATTAGTCACCCAATTGAAGTGTTTGACCAACTGATCGTAAGCGATGGGTTTCACAAAATTCAAAGCTCTGACGGCCAAACTTGGGAATTATCTTATGAGGCCGATCGTGAAAGAAAGTTTGTGGGCACAGTACGCCACGCCTCGATCATCTACGAGCCCAAATTTGGTATTTTAACCCACGATATTTTGATCACCAGCGGTGATTTTGCTGACCCATCCCTGGTGAACACCAACGTCTCCAATCATCACTTCACCTGGATTTCGAAGAATGGCGAGACACCATCCGGCAACATCAACTTGCTGCACACCGTCCCAATGGATGATGAGATCCTTCATGAATTGGATTCCATTCAAAATGGTGACAAAGTGGTAATCACCGGATGGGATATTCTAAGTATTGAAGGTTATGATAAAGAAGGTATCTTTCTCGGCTCCTGGCAAGACGCCGGCTGTAATACCACCCTGGTGATCAATGTGGAAATCCTCGAAGAATGATGACTTTTGATACCTTCATTCAATTCAGATAACCCTTTACGATTATTATTCGGTTGAGATCCAATAAGGCAGTATACGCGTGGAAGGTTCAATTCAAGAAAATACACACCCAGTGGATGAACTTACGGTAAAGAGCAATTTTCGTAATGTTCAAATTGATGCTATAGGGGTGGGGTTGGCAAACGCCGCCGCCCCATTTTTGCCAGTGTTCTTGACCCACCTGAACGCCACCTCTTTTCAGGTGAGCCTGCTGTCAGCCATGCCCGCTTTTACTGGTTTGCTGCTGGCCATCCCATTGGGGCGATTTCTGCAGCGTCAATCGAATATTGTCAAATGGTTCAGTATCGCCCGTTTGATCGTGATCGGATGTTACGCTTTAACCGGCCTTATCTCGTTTTTTATCCCCGAAACAGTGCTGGTGAATTCGATCCTTTTGATCTGGGCGATCGCAACCCTGCCGCAAACCGTAGTGGCGATTGCTTTTTCAGTGGTAATGAATGCCGTAGCCGGACCAGATAGAAGGTTTGAGTTGATGAGCAGACGCTGGTCGACCATGGGCGTCACCACGACCCTCATGGTCATCGCCATCGGTCAACTGCTTGAAAAAGTGCTTTTTCCGCTCAATTACCAGATCATGTTCATGGCGCTTTCGATTGGCGGCTTGATCAGTTTTTACTATTCGAGCCATTTGAAGATCCCTCTGAACACCACCTCCTCTCTGCAACAGACGAGATCGATCCGTTCTCAGTTTAGTGAAACCAAGAGACTGGTGCTGACCGAAAAACCCTTCATCTCTTTTATGATGAAACGTTTCATCTTCATGACTGGTGTTTCATTATCAGCGCCACTCATCCCCCTTTACCTGGTGAGATATGTGCACGCCTCAGACCAGTGGATCTCCTTCATCAACATGTCGCAAACCGCGGTTATGCTCGTGGGGTATTTCTTGTGGACGCGCCTCGGAAAACGGCGGGGCACCAGAACGATCCTGGTAGCCACCACATTTGGGCTGTCGCTCTATCCGTTTTTCTTGGCGCTCACCACATCCACCTGGCAGATCGCGATTGTGGCAGCCTTTGCCGGTATTTTTCAAGCCGGGCTCGATCTTGTGTTTTTCGATGAATTGATGAAGGTAGTCCCCGTGGAGTACAGCGCCTTGTTTGTCGGGTTGGCACAGAGCATTCAATACCTGGCAGCAATTGCCTCCCCTTTGATCGGCTCGTGGATCGCCGATACCTACACACTACCTGTGGGACTCTTTGCGGCTGCAGGATTAAGATTTATTGGTTTTTTTATGTTTTGGCTTCGAAAAAAACCAACTGCTCCTCCAATCGCTGAAAAACCGTAGTTTTTTGTGAGTATTCGCATTGACTTTTTTCGGGCATGTCGTAAAATCAAGTTACAATTCAATTCAAAACGTGGAAGAGACCGAGTGATCGGCACCGAAGGGGCAAATCTCCTCAGGCATGAACGAGATGAAACTCTCAGGTAAAAGGACCCGTTTTGGTACACTCTGAAATGTGAGCAATCATCAATCCCATCTCTGGCGATCATGGTTCTCTCAATTCGATGACAGAGGGCGCACTTCATTTTGAATGCGCCTAATTTTTTACCAATTTTGGAGGAGACAAATGAACATACCTGAAAACTTGAAATACGCAAACTCAGACGAGTGGTTGTCGATCGATGGAAATATTGCCACCCTGGGCGTGACCGATTACGCACAGGATCAGCTTTCGGATGTGGTCTTTGTTGAAGTGACCGTAGATCAAGGTGAATCTGTGAAAAAGAACACTCACGTTGCCACCATTGAATCTGTAAAAGCAGCCGCGGATGTGAACGTGCCAGTCTCTGGAACAATCCTCGAGATTAATGAAGCTCTGCCAAACACCCCTGAATTGGTCAACAGCGATCCTTACGGAAAAGCCTGGATGATCAAAATCGAACTCGCGGATCCGGCCGAATTGAACAGTCTGATGGATGCCAAAGCCTACGCTGATTACTGCGAGACTCGAGGTCATTAATGTTCATTCCACATACTCCTTCTGAAACGGAGGAGATGCTCAAGAGCATCGGCGTCGACTCGATCGAAACGCTTTTCAATGATGTGCCCCAAAAATACCGCTTCCCCAAGCTGAATTTACCGGCTGGGATCACTGAGATGGAGGCTTTGGCTGAACTCAATGATTATGCCGGGTCAAACGAAACAGTCAAAGAGTTGACCTCGTTTTTGGGTGCGGGCGCCTATCATCATTACATCCCTGCCGCTGTGGACAGTCTTCTGCGCAGAGGCGAATTTTATACAGCCTACACACCCTACCAACCCGAGATCAGTCAAGGCACGTTGCAGGCGATCTTTGAATTTCAGACGTTGATCGCCAACCTTACCGGCATGGAAGTGAGCAATGCTTCACATTATGACGGCGCCACGGCTACCGCTGAAGCTGGAGTGATGGCTTACCACCACTACCGTGGAAAAAGACCCAAGATCATCCTTTCATCGGCATTGAACCCTCAGTATCGTGAAGTATTGTGCTCCTACTTATGTGGATACGAAAATATCTCCATTGAAACGCTCGGTGCTGATTTCAAGCTTCCGGGCAACCCGCACGATCTGGCGTCAAGCGTGGATGCTGACTCCGCCCTGGTAGTGGTGCAATATCCTGATTTCTTTGGGCGTATTTTCGACCTGTCAGAACTGGCCCTAAAAGTTCACGAAGCTGGTGCCTTGCTGGCAGTGGCCACCAACCCGATCGCGCTCGGTCTCTTGAAATCGCCGGGCGAGATGGGAGCAGACATCGTGGTTGGTGAAGGCCAGCCTCTTGGCATCCCCCTCTCCTTTGGCGGACCCTATCTCGGTTTTTTTGCCACCCGCAAAGAACTGGTGCGCAAACTCTCTGGCCGACTGGTCGGTGAGACCACTGATGCCAGCGGCAAGCGTGGTTACGTACTCACATTAACCGCCCGTGAGCAGCATATCCGCCGTGACAAAGCCACCTCCAACATCTGCACCAATCAAGGCCTGATGGCTCTGGCCGCCACCATATACCTCAGCCTGGTCGGCAAGACCGGTCTGCGCCAGGTAGCCAACCTGTGCTATCAAAAAGCGCATTACGCGGCAGATGTGATTGATCGGATTCCAGGCTTCTCGGTGGTCAAAGACTCCCCATTTTTCCACGAATTCGTGGTCAAATGTTCCAGACCGGTGGAGGAGGTCAACAACTTCCTGCTTGAACATGACATCCTCGGAGGGTACGACCTGGGTAAAGATTGCCCAGCCTTGAAAGACCATATGCTTTTATGCGTGACTGAAATGAACTCTAAAGAGGACGTTGATTACCTGGCCGGTGTCTTAAAGGAGATGTCTCATGACTGAACCAACCATTTATGAGCTTTCGTCCCCCGGACGCACAGGTGTTACCTTCCCTGAACCGGATGTGCCGCTTGCTGATTTGCCCAAGAATTTCATGCGGACGGATCTTCCCCTGCCCGAACTGGCCGAAGTGGATGTCATCAGGCACTTCATGCACCTGTCTGTTAAAAATTACAGCATCGACAGCGGATTGTATCCACTGGGCTCCTGTACCATGAAATACAATCCAAAGATCAACGAAGAGACTGCGCGCCTTGCTGGTTTCGCTCACACCCATCCGCTGCAGCCGGAAGAAACCATCCAGGGTAACTTGGCATTAATGTATGATCTGCAGGAAACTCTCAAGGAAATATCAGGTTTCGCGGGTGTTTCGCTTGAGCCAGCCGCCGGCGCCCAGGGAGAATTCACGGGGGTGATGATCATTCGTGATTATCATCGTTCGAGATCAGACGCAAAACGTACCAAAATCCTCATTCCAGATTCAGCACACGGCACCAACCCGGCCACCTCCGCCATGAGCGGCTTTGAGGTGGTGCCACTGCCCTCTGACGCTCGCGGTAACGTGGATCTTGATCAACTGAGAACCGTGTGCGATGAGACCGTGGCAGGTTTGATGCTCACCAACCCCAATACCCTCGGTTTGTTTGATGAGAATGTGCTCGAAGTCATCAAGATCGTGCACCAGGCAGGCGGGCTTGTTTATGGTGACGGCGCCAACCTCAACGCGTTGCTCGGTATCGTGCGCCCTGGCGACCTCGGTTTTGACATCATGCACTTCAACCTGCACAAGACCTTCTCCACCCCGCACGGTGGCGGCGGACCAGGTTCCGGGCCTGTGGGGGTTGCCTCCCATCTGGTGGACTTCTTGCCCACACCACTGGTTGGCATCATCGAGGAAGGCACTGAAGAACTGCTGCCCTTGTATGGGTTTATCAAACCTCCCAAGACTATTGGCCGGGTAAAATCTTTTTACGGCCAATTTGGTATGTTTGTACGCGCATATACCTACATCCGTATGCATGGACCTGAAGGGCTGCGCAAGATCTCGGAATACGCGGTATTGAACGCTAATTACCTGCTCTCCAAGCTGGGTAATACTTACAACCTGCCTTACAAACGCACCTGCATGCACGAGTTTGTGGTGGAAGGCTGCTGGCCGGATGCGCCTGAGGTTCACGCCCTGGATGTAGCCAAACGCCTGATGGATTATAAATTCCATCCGCCCACGAACTACTTCCCGCTGATCGTGCACGAAGCACTAATGATCGAACCCACCGAGACTGAGAGTAAGCAATCAATCGATGCGTTTGCAGAGGCTCTGCGTGCCATCGCTGCGGAAGCCCATTCAAACCCGGAACTGCTCAAGGAAGCCCCGCACCACACGCCCATTGGCCGCCTGGATGAAGTCAAAGCTGCTAAAGACCTGGTTCTGTGCTGTTGGCTTCCTGATAACCAATAGATAACTCTAAATTCATACCGCCATGCGGAGCGCATGGCGGTATCATTATGTCTCATGATAAAAAACCTTAAAATTCAACCCCGTTCCTTCGCCAACACCAAATTCTTCCCAGGCTGCTCCGGCAATCCTTTTGACCGGCTGCTGCATTCCCTTGAGAAGTTCGAAAAGATGCCCTCGCTGGTCATGAATCTGCTGTTGATCGCTTTCGCCTTGTTAGGGGGGCTGCCTGAATTGTTAAAAACCCACAAGCTGCCCTTTATCACAGGCGCGCTGGCACTCTTTTTCATCGTTGATTGGATCTTGATCGCGCTGCTTCCAGAAACGCGCAGTTCCTTTGGGTTGACCAAGCTCACGGTCTTGATGTTGGCCTTTTTGCGTGTCCCGTTTGCGTTTCTTCCATCAGGATGGAATATCGGTTTTGAGGTTTTAGGCACATTTTTGGTGGTCTACGCTTTTTATATCGAGCCATTTTGGATCGACGTCCGGCACGAGACTTTTACCACCTCAAAACTTGGCCAAGGATCATCCATCAAGATCTTGCATCTGGGAGATTTACATATTGAACGCACCACCCGGCGGGAGAAAAAGCTGCTCGCCAAGGTAAAAGAGCTTCAGCCTGACTTGATCCTTTTTACAGGGGATGTGCTCAATCTATCTTATTTGAGTGACACTCAATCCAAAGCGGACGCGGTGGATTTTTTCAAGCAGCTTTCAGCACCCATGGGCGTCTACGGCGTGAGTGGTTCGCCAGCGGTGGATTCAGCAAATCTATTGGCCCGATTGGATGCGGAAACACCCTTCCAATGGTTGATTAATGCAGTTAAAACCATCGAGTTCAAAGGCCAACAACTCAACCTGATGGGTGTCTCATGCACCCATCATCCCGATAAAGATGAGCAAACCCTGGCAGCTTTGTTGAAAAATGATGATGCGTCGGCCATTAATTTTCTCCTTTACCATTCCCCAGACCTGGCGCCAAACGCCAGCCACTACGCGATCGACTTGCAGTTTTCAGGCCACACCCATGGTGGGCAGATCCGCCTCCCATTGGTCGGTCCGCTTTATACTGGTTCGCTCTACGGCAGAGTATTCAATTCAGGTCGTTACATGGTGAACAATATGCCCCTTTACATCACACGCGGCCTGGGCATGGAAGGCGCCATCGCGCCGCGTGCCCGGTTCTTGTGCAGACCTGAAATCATCCTTTGGAGGATTCAGTCAAATTGATCTGCACATTTGCTGTTTATACTTTTGAATTTTGAATTTTTATGACTTTTACCATATAATTTACCCAAATAGAATTATGGAGAAAAAAAGTTGAAGCAAAACCTAAACGCCCTCGTTACCTCAAGAGTTGAATTATCACCCCGCGTTATGATCTTAAGGGTGGCCTCCAAAGACGGTCAACTGTCAGATTTTACTGCCGGTCAATTCGCAGTGTTAGGCCTGCCTGGTTCCGCGCCACGCTGCGCTCTGTCTGAACCCGAGCTATCACCAAGCAATTCTGATCAATTGATCAGACGCTCCTATTCGATCGCCTCCTCCTCCAAGAATCGTGAATACATGGAGTTCTATATCAGTTTGGTTTCCAACGGAGGGCTCACTCCACGCCTTTTCGCGCTCAAGGTGGGCGATCCCATCTGGCTCGGCCCAAAGGTTAGCGGCATTTTTACTCTCGGCCAGGTACCCAAAGAGAAACACATTGTCATGGTGGCCACAGGCACCGGTCTGGCACCATATATCAGCATGCTTACTTCCGAGTTGCAATGCGGAAATGCGCGCCGGTTCGCGGTTTTACACGGTGCCTACCACAGCTGGGATCTTGGCTACCGCTCTGAACTGCAGACCATGCAGTACCTGTGCTCCAACTTTAAGTACATCGCCACAATCGATAAACCCGAAGCTGAGCCTGTACCATGGACGGGCAAGACTGGTTGGGTGCAGGATATATGGAAAACAGGCGCCGTGGCTGAAACCTGGGGAGAAAAACCCACACCCGAGAATACGCATGTGTTTCTATGCGGAGTATCCGGCATGGTAAACGCCATGATGGAAGCATTAAACGCGGACGGTTTTGTTGAGCAAACGAAAACAAAACCAGGTCAAATTCACGTTGAACGTTTTGTTTAGAAAAAAAGAAGGGATTCTGATGAATCCCTTCTTTCGTATTTACAGCTTGCTTTCAACAAACGGAATTACCTGATCGAGCGCTTCCGCCAGTTTGGCAGCATCCTTGCCGCCAGCCTGGGCTAAAACCGGCCGTCCACCGCCGCTGCCGCCCATGATGCCGGCCACGGCCTTAACGATATCACCTGCCGTGAGCCCCCGTTTGACCAGGTCTTCAGTCACCGCGCAGATGATGGTCGGCTTGTCATTGACCACCGAACCCAGGGCGGCAACTCCGCTGGGATGCCTCTCTCTAAAGACATCGGTCATGGCACGCAGGGTGTCATTATCCGCCTCTTTTAGAAGGCAAGCCAGCACAGGTACATTTTTGACTATCTTGACAGCAGCCATCTGTTTGTCAAACTCAGTCTTCACCAATTGCTGCCGAATCTCATTGACCTCATGTTTTAAATCTTCATTGGTGTCCATCAAAGCGGTCAGCTTGGCAGGCACTTCTTCCAGAGATGAAGTTAATAGTTTGGCGCTTTTCCGCAACAGAGTGTTGCGTTCGTGATTAATGGCATAGGCTTCGCGTCCGGTGACAGCCTCAATACGCCTGACGCCGGCAGCAGCGCTGCCCTCGCTGAGGATCAGAAAACTGCCGATATCGATGGTGTTATCAACGTGAGTGCCACCGCATAATTCGTAAGAAATGGGTTTCTCCTCATCAATGGTAATGGTACGCACAACCTCGCCGTATTTCTCGCCAAACAATGCCATGGCGCCTTCCTGCATGGCCTCTTTAAGTGCTTTGGAGCGGATGGCCAGCCGGTGCTGTTCGAGAATGGCCTGGTTGACGCCGGCCTCAATTTGATCCAGTTTTTCGGCCGGGATGGCTTCATGATGTGTGAAATCAAAGCGCAGGCGGTCTGGTGCCACCAGTGAGCCAGCTTGACGGGCATGTTCACCAATGATCTTGTGAAGTTGAGCGTGCAGCAGATGGGTTGCGGTGTGATTGCGCATGATATCCATGCGGCGATCCTGGTCCACCAACACCTTGACATTATCGCCTACACGCACTTTTCCGTGCGTGACCGTGCCGTAGTGGACGATCACACCCGTGGCTGGCTTTTTGACTTCGCTGATCTCCACTTCCCAACTGCCGTCAGCCGCCTGGATCCAGCCGGTATCACCAACCTGTCCACCGCTTTCGATATAGAAACCGGTTTTTGGGACGATCAACTCCACTTCACTGTCAGCCGCGGCAGAATCAACCGCCTCTCCATCCGCGATCAAGCCAACCAGAGTGGTATCAAGCTCAAGCCACTCATAGGGGTTGTAATCAACACCCTTTGGATCCAGTACCTTCTTAGCGGTCAGATCTTCAAAGATCGAACGATAGAGATCCACATTCGCGCCGGCTTGTGAGTTGAAGCGTTTGTTGCTGCCTGACTGGGTCTTGTGTTCCTCCATGGCCGCCTTGAAACCGGCTTCATCCACGTTCAAACCTTCTTCCTGCAAGACATCCCGGCTCAATTCCAAGGGTAAGCCGTGTGTGGCATAGAGCTCAAAGGCTTTCTTGCCGTCTAGCATGGAGGTTTTTGACTTTTTCATCTCAGCGATCAAATCGTTCAGGTAGCCAAGGCCGGAATCCACAGTGCGGGCAAAACGCTTCTCTTCTCGGGTGATGTTATCCAGGATGGTCGCGCGGTTCTTAACCAGTTCAGGATAGGCGTCACCATACACTCGAATTACTTCTTCCGCCACCCTGGCCATGAAGGGTTCGCTCAAACCGATCTTGGTGCCAAAACGCGCTGCTCGGCGGATGATCATGCGGCAGACGTAGTTGCGTCCAAGATTTCCAGGAACCACACCATCCGCGATTAAAAATGAAACCGTACGCGTATGGTCGGCGATGACACGGTAAGGCGTGAAGTTGGCGTCCATTTCTTCCACTGTTTTGCCGGCCAGGCTGCGAACCTTCTCGATCATGGGGTAAAGCAAATCAGTACGGTAGTTCGAGTTTTTGTTTTGCAGGATCGATACGATGCGTTCAAAGCCCATGCCAGTATCCACATGCGTGGCAGGCAGCGGGTCAAATTGGGTCAGGCTGACCCGATTGTATTGGATGAATACCAGGTTCCAAATCTCAAGGTAGCGTTTGCAGTCACCGTTGACCGCGCAAACATGCCCGGGAACGCCTTTCTTATCGCAGGCGTCTGGTCCGCGGTCGATGTGGATCTCGCTGCAGGGTCCACAAGGGCCAGTCTCAGCCATTTCCCAAAAATTATCCTTGCGGCCAAAATACAACACATGGCTGGGATCCATGTTGGGCTGCTCTTTCCAATAACCTGCGGCCTCTTCATCTGTCGGGAGATCGCCTTTATCGTCTTTAAAGACACTTGTGTACAGATTTGCGGGATTCACTCCCCATTCCTTGGTGAGCAGTTCCCAAGCCCAGGCAATGGCTTCTTTTTTGTAGTAATCCCCAAAAGACCAGTTGCCAAGCATCTCAAAAAAAGTGTGATGAGTATCGTCCTTGCCAACATCTTCCAGGTCATTGTGCTTACCAGCTACGCGCATGCATTTTTGTGAGTTCACCGCCCGGGTATATGGACGCGCGTCCGTACCCAGGAAAACATCTTTAAATTGCACCATGCCGGCATTGGTAAAGAGAAGGGTGGCATCTCCACCCGGAACAAGCGAAGCCGAAGGCACGAAGGTATGTCCCTTGGAAACAAAGAAGTCAATGAAGGATTGTCTGATTTCAGCACCGGTCTTGGGTTTGCTCATGATTGCACCTGATCTCTCTGGTTTCTTTAAAGTAGCTTGAATTATATTCGAAAAAGTCCTTGTCGAAAACCTGCGTAAAATAAAACGACCGCGGAGAGGTTATCCGCGGCCGAGGAGTTGCATAAGTTTATCGGCTGATCGCCAGTTTTACCATCTTGCCCTGCTGGTCTAGGGTTACCTTGGCATATTGTTTATGGATCTTTTCAGCCTGGTTGACCTGCTTACTGAATGAAACCACCACCCGCTTGGGTTGATTGACATTTTTACCGCCTGCCAACGCGCGCGCCTGCTGATTCTGGATGCGCACCTCAGCATATTCAATACCTGGCAGGTAGTCTTTAACCAGGTCTTTGGCCGTAGAGATCATCTTGGGGGCTACCGTGGTGCTTTTTTCATCAAATGAAGTACGGTCGCAAACTGTTTTGACCACCGGCAGTGCGGATTCACGGCCAAAGGTCTTGCTCGACCCTTGATAGGGGTCATAAGTCACCAACGGATCTCCATATAAAATGAATGAGATCAAGGTCTTTTGATCCTCACCATCCAGGTATCCCTGGCGACGGTTCATTTCGCGAACGAACTCCACTTTTGATTTGATAAAAGCGTTTCCAATGGGCAGGCCTTCATCCAGGTTCTTCAAGATGAGGTAACCCATCAAATCCGCGCCGATCAGGGGCGTATTGACGGAACCGTAAGAGATGGTGGAAGAACCGATCATGGCCAGCACGCCAATTCCGGTCATGCTGAGAGCGATGGATTCTTCTTCTTTCTTGCCAAAGATATGACCGCCATAACAGGCTTCACTATAAACGATGCGTGGGCTGTTCGAATTGCGCACCAGATCGGAGGGTTTCATAGCCACGGGGTAATCAGGTCCGCTGGTTTTATCGCCGGGGTCTTTCTGCCCGTACCATTCGCTGCCGTCTTCCACACCATGCAGGTTGAAGTAACCAATGGGCGCGGAGGTCAGCTTTCCAGGGATGAAGGCCGGTTGGGTTCCATTTGGCGATAAAAACAGGTTCTTGGCTTCACCAACCGGTCTGAAGGCTGCGATGGAAGAACGCTTCCAGACTGAGGCTGTATAGCCAATGTTGCCAAAATGCTTGATCCACGGCCGGTTCCAAAACTGGAAAATGTTGATGATGCGGTTCAGCCAGGTTTGCATGGCTGCTTCATCCGTGTGATACTGCTGGACATTGCGAATCTGGGTCATTAATAAACTAACTTCGTTGCCAGCTTCACCTGGCAGACGTCCCACCGGCCAGTCGGCCACAAAGTAGTTGGTATCAAGCGAACCATAAGGATTGTCTGATTTCACTTCAACATCAGAATCGTCAGTGGGGTTTGGTAATTTATGAAAAGGTATGACGTTCTCACCACCCACGATCAGCACACAACCAATCCGTTCACCAGTCTTGTGCAAGGCTTTATCCAAATCCACCAGCGCCAGCTTGATCTTCCATGGATCAATGGAATCAATGGGAGTGATGCCGTACTTGCCGCAAATCTCAAGATCATCCGGCATGAAGACCATCGAGCTCCAGGCATTCTTTTCCTGGATGGTTTTGGAAAGTTTTTTTAATTCTTGCAAGATCACCTGGGAGCTTTGAACACCATATTGGTTTTCAAGACCCTTCTTCATGGTCAGAATGATATAAGCCGGAAAGCGGTTATCGGTGTTGGTGAGGACCGGTTGATTGATGCTGGCGGCCACCTTTTTGAGTTCGTCTTCCACTTCCTGCACGGTGGAACTCTTGCGGCGTTGAACCTGAGGTTGAGCGCTTTCCACCACCTTTGGATGTTCCTGAAAACCGCCCTCTTCATCCGGCAGCACACTGTAACCATCAAAACTGCTGACCTCTGTGCGCACCGTTTCTTTGGTTTCCGGGATGAAATCGGGGCCGCCTGAAGCCAGAATATTCAATCCCAAGCGCCCGGCTACTTCGGCTGGCACACTGAAGTTGGAAACAATCTCGAGCCTCTCGGGATACAACGGTCGGTATGGAAAATTTTGTCCCCACATGCGTGTGGGCACCTGGGCAACAGAATCGTTGGCGGCACAAAGATGTAATAATTTGACAGCTTCATCATCATTGCCGGTTTCCATCCAGGCTTTTGAGAGGATCAGGCTGATCTGCAAACACTCCGGCCAGCGGGCGTGATAAAGTCGGGCAAGGTTGAGCACCGAAGCCGCGTCACCGGTGACAGATGTGATTTCAAGATGTAAAATATCCGCCAACTCCGGGTGAGATGGATCACCAAGCACTTTCATGATGGTTTGCATAGCCTGATCAAACTGACGGTTACCAATCTGCTGCCTGACCTGCAAGAGTTGAACTCCCCAGGATGGTAACTCGCTGGACTGTGAAGGTTTTCCACCCAGCGCCTGGTAAACCCCATTCGCTTTGGCGGCTAGCTGCAGGTTATGTTGCGGAAAGACCTCCAACCCCAAGGCTAGCGCGTCTTCAAATAAGGGATCATGCCGCAAAATCTTTTCTAGGATTTGCGCCGCTTGCTGGCTGCGATCCTCTTTGACAAGGGTTTTAACATAATAAAGTTCCACACCTAGGTCCCCTTGATAAGAAGCCAGCCAAGCCAGGGCAGCCTGTCTCGTGAAGCGGTAAGATTTGACCTCGAGCCCATTTTTTAACAAACGCACAAGGTGTTCGCGGTCAATCATCTGGACCTTTTTTGGTGGTGTTGAACTGTAAGCGATCATGATTGAGAACCTGCTTCCTGTGAGTGATGAACCAGCTTCAAAGCCAATAATGCACCAAGCTGTCTGCGGATCGTGACATCTTTTGGATCGATCTCAATGGCCTTTTGCAGTACTTTTTCTGCCGCTGTATAGTCTTTCGAGTTTCGATACAGGTTGGCCGCGGCCAGATAGCTGCGCGTGTCGTCTGGCGCGTTATCCATGGCTTGTTGAAGGGTTTCAATAGCCTTGGTGAATTCTCGCTGCTGCTCATAAACCTTGCTCAATAACAGATAACCATCCGTTCCATCCCGTTTACTGGTGATTCCCTGACTCAAGTGATGAATAGCCTGATCCAATTGTCCGGTCTCAGCATTGATCTTGCCTAAAAAGAGATGCAGCTCCGGTTCATCCGGATCAACCTGCAGGGCGCGCTTTGCGGTTTGTTCCGCATCGCTGGTGTCGCCATTATCTGCCTGAGCGGAAGCCAAGAGCTTCAATAATTCTACATTCTCAGGGTGTTTTTTGGAAAGGTCATTAATCAAATCTTTAGCATATGCACCACCATTGATCTCCCTAACCAGATTTACATGGTCGATCATATTTTGCACGCTGATATTTTCACACTGGTTGGTCATTTCCAACGCGGCCAGAGCCTGTCGCTTTTCGCCTTGATCGATCAAAACGCGGGCGAGGAATAAAACCGCTTCAGCGCTCTTTTTATTTTGGTGAATTGCCTTTTTCGCCTGTTCGAGTGCCAGATTGGCATGTCCAGTTTCAAGCAATATTCTACCGCTCATCAAATAGGGAGTTGTGGAATATGGATTGATCTCGCTGGCTTTCTTGGCGGCCTGCAACGCTTGATCAATTTGAGTATTTCGATAAAATGCTTCAGCGAGTGTTTCCCACGCTTCAAACACATTCGGATTCGTTTTAACAAATGGATCCAGTATGTCGACAGCCTTTTGAGGTACGGAATCTTCAACGTATACTTTTCCCAAAGCCAGTGTGATTTCGGGATCACCCTCTTTAATGGCATTAGCCTTTTGCAATTGTTCGATTGCATTTTTGAGGTTGCCGTGCTTTTGCCACAACTCGGCCACTTTTAACCGCCAACGTATCTCGTTTGGCCAGTCGCTGATCGCCTGTTCCAGATCATTGATGGCTAAATCCGTTTTTCCATCCTGTTCATAGAGGTTGGCCCGCAATACAGACGCCATTGGGTTCAGCGGATCAATGGTCAACAACTTTGAAAGGGTTTCGATGGCCACTTCAGGTTCCTTATTTGCCTGTATCCTTGCCAACTGGAACATGATCGGAGCGCTATCATTGAATTTTTTAGCGACCTGGATGGCAGTAGTCTCTTGTCCATTTTGAGATAATGCTGAAACCATGGCCGCGACATCATCCGGCTTTGGAGTGAGCAAAGCAAACGCCTTAATATTGGCTGAGTTTGGTGATGCTGCCATTTTTCCACGCAGTGACCAGCGCTCCACATCTTCAATGGCTTTTCCATTCAATAATCCTGCCAGCCAATCCAATTCCTCTTCGAAATGAATTCCTTGCAAATAGACGTAAGGCGCATGCGCCTCAAGCAACAACAGACTTGCCGCAGAATCAAACTCCTTCGCCAAGGCAAGAACCATCAAATACTGCCGTGTACTATTGGCGTTCCAGTCAAATTTGAGAGCGGCTTCATGAGCCAGGGTTAAAGCCTCTTGCCAACGGTTCATATCAACGCAGGCTTTTACCAGGTTGCGTGTTAAACCGATCTTGAGAAAATCTTCCAACGCATCGATATCACTTTTTAACCCCAACAGTTCATCCAATGCGTTTTCAGCCTCTGCCAGATGGCCTGACAGAAGGCTCAATCGCAAACCGATCGCTCTGACTGGTAATGATCCAGAAACCACGTACTTGTCATAACATTTTTGTGCGTCGATGGCCTGCTCGTTTTGCAACAGCCAATCCATCTTCAAAGAAGCTAAATAAGCCCCACAAAGATCAGCTTCAATTTCATTAGCCAAATTGATCTTGACAATCTCTTCAAGATTGCCGCCCAAGGCCAGGTTTGATTCAAGATAAAGGATCCAGGCTTCTGAATTATCAGCATCCAGATCGAGCCATTGACGGGCAGCGATTCGGCTTTGTTCGGGTTTGCCAGCAGAAAAGGCCAGCCGAGCTTTCATTTGTAACCCGGAGTACGGAGAGTTGATCAGTTCTTTCCAGCGTTCCGAAACAAAGAAGAGATTGTTGTTCAGCTCAAGATCATGGTTTTCAGTGGAATTACTCTCGAGCAATTCCAAAGCTTCTGATCCTTTCGCTGATTGTATTAAGACATCCGCTTTCAGGAGTGTCAATAGTCGATCGGACTCGGTGTCGGCATCAATCTGGCCCAAAATAACCAGCGCTTTCTCATACGATTCATGTTCTACCAAATAGCCCGCCAGATCAAGCCAGCGTTGCAGCTTTTTGCTTGATTTTGCGCGTTCTTCAAGGCACAATATGGCAGAATCGATATCACCGGTTTGATCAAACACATGAATCGCCGCTACTTGCTCTTCATCCGACAAGTTGCTGGTAAGGATGGGTGAAATTTTTGCGACCATCTGTTTAGCTTCTTCATGTTTACCATTTTTCACCAGCAGTTCAGCCATTTTTGCTTGAAGTCTCAGATGGTCTGGATAATCGTTCAGGACCTCACGCAATTTCGCTTCGGCTTCTTCAGTCTTTCCTAGATTGCTTAGAAAATCGATAAACCAGAAGATGCCATCCAAAACTCTGTTTCCCATTTCGAGCACCATGCTGGCCTGCTCTAAGGCATCAGAAACTTCTCCAGCCAGGGCATAAATGCGAGCCATTACCTTGCGCAAACCGACCCATTCCGGTCTGCTTTCAACGGCTGACTTGATTGCTGCCAAAGCCAACTCAATTTTGCCAGTAAGTGCGGCTGAAAGTGCGAAGCCCGCCTGGATGCGTTCAAAAAGTGACTTATCGATGACGGACTGATTTTCTAGAAGTTTTGAATAAGCCTTATACGCGTTCTCATGATCACCTTGCCGGGTAAATAATTCGGCTTTCAACAGCTGCGCTCTCGAATTATCCACATCAAGAGAAAGGCACTCATCCAGAATTCTTTGCACCTGCAAGGTATCTTGAGCAGATAATTCTGGTATCTCGCCTGAATATTCAAAATCGATGCCAACCACCGCATCGGCGTAGGTCAAAGCTGACGGATCGCCGGGTTTGAATTCTTTAGCCTGCTCCAGCAAAACAAGTTTGGCTTCAGCGCGCTTGCCTTTCTTGAGCAATTCAACGGCGTGAGCCCGGCTGATTTCTTCATCCTGGGGGTGTTGCTCAAATAGTTTTGCCACCAGGTCGGAATATTCCTCGAGACCAAGAATTTTCATGGCTTCAGCCTGCAACACCTTGACCTGTATGTCTTTGGAACTTCTTGCTAATTCATTAAGGAGCGGCAAGGCTTCAGTGGCTGAACCAATTTCCATCAGGAGTTCCGCCAACCTGCGCTTCAAGTCCAAGCTTTGTGGATTGGCAGATAGTCCATTCCGTAACGTGGCAACCGCCGCGCGTGCATCCCCATCCGTCAGGTGCAGATCAGACAGACCGATCCATGGAGCAGCATCTTCGCTGCCCAATTCGATGGCTTTGCCATAAAACTCCGAGGCTTTTTCACGATCATTGGTGAGAGAATAGGCTTTTCCATTCAGAGACATAGCTTGAGCATTATCAGGGTCAATTTCAAGCACTTTAGCGGTGGCCTCAAAAACCTCTTCTGGCTTGCCTAATAAGACCGCTGCATCCGCGAAATTAAGCAAGTCTTCCATCTCAGCCTGATCGTTCGCGGCCAAGGTTTTGCGTAGTTCATAACTCTTGCTCAGATTGCTGGTATGTTTGTAGCAATCCGCAAGGTTTCTTTCCGCGGGAGTGTTGCCAACCGTCGACAAGGTCACCCATTCCAGCAAGGGTTGAGCTTCCGCAAAGCGTTCGTCCTCCATCAGCGCTTTAATTGCAATCAAACAAGCTTCTATGCTGGCAGGATTCTTTTGCAACAAGTTACGAGCTGCTTTCACGGCTTCGCCGTTGGCGCCCATTTCAAGTAGCCACTCTATGGATTTACTGCCTTTCCAGACAGGGTTGAACCGGGGTTGATAACTGGCTAAAACCTCGAATGCCTTTTCATCGGGATCAGAAAAACTCTTTTCACATTCCATTTTTGCCAATTCCAGGTTGCCTGCCAGACTGATCTTTTTAGCCTGATGTAGTTTATTTAGCGGATGTGAGTTTTCCGATCCAAGTCCCGAGATTCCCAGGCTTGCCAATTCGCATTGCAGATCGGGGTCGTCAAAGTGATAAAACGCTTCACTCTTGGCTGCGTTCTCAAACTCAAAGCGTTTTCCAGCTTGCTCAAGAATGGAAAGGTTTTGAACTCTCAATCCATCTGATACCCGAGAAACCAGGTGGATTGCCTTGGATAAGAGATTTTCCGCAAGGTCAACCTCACCTGCCACCTGTGCGATCAGCGAAAGCTGTTTGTAATTCAAGGACTGTTGCAACGCAAGTTCAAGTTCTTGCAATGACGCGAGATCATGAACATCTACTGAAATGCTTTTTTGTATTTTGGTAATAATACGAATAGCGGTATCGGTTGCCAATTCGTATTCGTGGATGGACCGTAAGTGGGCAAGCACTTTTTCAACGGTCGCCGGCTTGTGGTTTTCGAGGATCGCCCCTAACCTATCTGCCATCTCAGTAACGCTGATCGGCAAACTAATGGCACAATACGCCAGGGAGGGAATACCTTCCTCGCTCGAATGGAATTTCAACAGGTCGTTCAGCAGGTCATCAGCGTCATCAGCAAGGTGAGTTGCTATCACGAGCGAACTTCCCCATATCTCTTTAAAATCCTGGCCGCTGGTCAAGTGCTGTCTGGTGAAAATATCGGTGAAAACTTCCGCCCAACCATTCGTGATCTTACGCTTCTCGATCAAAACAACGGCTAACTTGGCGGCATCTTCCAGCAACTGCGGAGGGAGCTTCTGCTGAACAAAAACCTCAAAGGTGACCATGCACTCTTCAAGAGTGGATACCTGAAGTTTTGTTTTTGGGTAATCCGTCTCAACCAACCCTGGATTAAAAGCCAATAATCCCACTGTTCCGGGATTAAGCTTGTGATCTGCCGCCAGGTTGGCAATGTGGGTTGTATTCTCGTCGTTGAGTTCTGTAAGATAAGCCCATATTTTGTCATCTGCTCTCAGGCTTTTCATCAAACAGGCGATGTGGTCTTGTGACTCCACCCGCTCCAGGATTTTGTTCAACTCCATGACTTGCATGGCGGCTCCCTTCTTAAACCATCCTTGCTAATAATGGAACTCAATTAATCCGCAAAACCAGGGCGTAAGCCGCCGCCAGCAGGATAAAACCAAGGATGATCAGCAAGACCCCTATACCAGCTGAAGTCTTGACCATGTCGTTCAAAGCCTCAATCAAGGTTCTGGCATTACCAACCAGTCCGGTCACGTCATCCGTGATGCCTTTTTGCGCCAGCTTGGTGGTTTGATCAGCAATGGTGCGCATCTCTTTGCCCATCAACTTGGCCACCAGGATGTATACTCCAATCCCGAGAATGACAATGCCGCTCACCAACAAGGCGATGGCCATTGAAAGTAGAAAATCGTTTACGGTCATAGAAAACATCGTACCCTCCAGATAGAGATTCTGGAGAATACGATGCAAGGATTATGCCATTAGGCTTCGAGTTATGGGTTCGCGATGTCTCTGGGTAGGTCGGCAAGGTTAATGGTCTCACCATCGCAGAAGATCAGGGCTCGTTCAATGGCGTTGCCCAATTCGCGAATGTTGCCCGGCCAATCGTATTTTTGCAGCGCTTCCATGGCCTGCGGAGATACCCCGGTGATGTTCAAGCCCTGGCTGGCATTGTAAGTTCTAATAAAGAACCCCACCAGTTCGGGGATATCCACCTTACGCTCGCGAAGCGGGGGTACATCCAAATCGATCTTCTTCAACCTGTAATAAAGATCTTGCCTGAAGCTGCCTTCTTTCACCATGGCCTGCAGGTCGCGGTTTGAAGCCACGATGACCTGGATATCCACTTTGATCAGAGTAGTTCCCCCCACTCGCATGAAGGAGTGGGTTTCAATGGCTCGCAGCAGCTTCGCCTGGATTTCCAACGGCATGGAGGAGATCTCATCCATGAACAAGATGCCTCCATCCGCTACTTCCATCAGGCCGGGCTTTTTGCGATCGGCGCTGCTGAAAGCTCCGGCTTCATGACCGAAAAGTTCAGATTCAAGCACCGTATGTTGGATGGCCGCACAGTTGATGGCCAAAAAGGGCTTGTTGGCGCGCGGACCATTGGCGTGAATGTACTGTGCCAAAACATCTTTGCCAGTGCCATTTTCACCTGTGATCATTACCGAAACCTGGGCTTCGGCGGCTTTGAGGGATTGTTCAACCACGGTTTTCATCAACGGGGTTTGCCCAATCACGAAATTACTCTTTTGCATTTGCTGCGTGCGGTAATGTGCAATCTCACGGCGCATGGCCACGATCTCGAGTGCCTTGTTCAAGGATTTTTCAAGCTGCACAAAATCAAGGGGTTTGGTAAGAAAATCCGTGGCACCATTCTTCATGGCATCCACCGCGGTTTCAATATCGCCAAACCCGGTTACCACGATAATGGGCGGTCTTACCGGCAGCTGAGCGGTTTCCACGATCAGATTAGGCCCATAGCCATCCGGAAGCTGCACGTCCAACAGGATCGCGTCACCTTCACCTTTGCGCACCAGATCGCGGGCTTCAGACAAGGTACCAGCTTCAGCTACTTCATGTCCCTTTGATTTGAGAAATTCAGCGATGAACTGCCTGGCGTTTACATCGTCATCCACAATTAATACACAATAACTCATCTATGCCTCTCCATCATCAACGGGTAGTCGAACCGTGAACACGGTTCCGCCTGGAAACGAGTTTACACTAATACTGCCTTTATGGGCAGTGATGATCTGCTTGGTCAGAAACAACCCCAACCCGGTGCCCTTCTTGCGGGTGGTCACGTAGGGTGAAAATAGGTGTTCCTTGACGTCTTCGGGGATGCCAGGACCATTATCAGAGATACTGATCTCCACGTTCCTGGGCGCGTTCTTGGAGGTGCTCATGACTGCTGAAATCGCCAGGGTGTCGCCTTTATCGGTCATGGCATCAAGGGCATTCGTGATCAGGTTGGTGAAAACCCTGTCCAACGCGCGGGGATCGCCCTTGATCTTTTTTAATCCAGGTTCCACAGTTAAAATGGGGGTTACATTCACCTTGGTAAACTTCGGCCGCCAGCGATCCGCAATGGTGTGCAGGTACACATCAAGATCAATGATCTCGATTTTCGGATCGATGGGTCTAACAGAAGCCATCAGGCTTTCTAGCAGATTGTTTAAACGCGTACAGTCGTTTTGAATTCGCGTGACGATCTCCTGGTTGGGGTCTTCAGGACCGAGCTTCATGCCCAAAAGTTGAATACCGGTGAAAATACTGTTGATGGGATTACGCAAGTCGTGCGCAATGGCAGCTGTGTAATCACCCAGCAGGGCGCGGTTTTCAAGCTGCAGGGTGAGTGCCTTTTGCTGTTCATTCTCGCTAATATCTGACAGCAGAATCTGGATGGCGTGCACTTTCTTGCCGTGCATGACAGGAATCACCTTGATCTGCGCCGCGAAGGACTGTCCGTTACGCCGGTTGAGTTCGGCTTTTCCAATGTTATGGGTTGTATTGCCTTTTTTGGCATCTTCAAGGGCTGGTTGCAGTCGGTCTGTGCCGATTAAGACATTCTCATAAGGCTGGCCTTTGACTTCCTGGTCGGCATAGCCCAGCATCCATTCGGCAGCCTGGTTTATCTCTGTGATTGTCAACTCAGGATCAAGCACCAGCATGGCCTCCTGCATGTGTTCCACGATGATGTCCCTTATTTCGAGTCTTGATTGATCCTGCAGGATGCGATCCTCAAGATTTCGGGTCAGACTGGATTTTTGAATGTAATTGGAAATATGAAATGAAACATACTGGAGCATGCTCATTCGCATTTCGACCGGCAGTTGCCCGCGTCCGCAAACCGCCAAAATGCCAATAGTAGCATCATCCAGTTTTAAAGGTGCCGTGGCCACATAATCTACTGAATTCTGATGCGCGTGACGATGTATGTCGGTGATGACCCGGTCGCCCCTGGCCCAGATCAAAGGTTCATTGAGCTTCATCAAGTCAGTGGTTGGCAGTTCTTCGGGCAGGTCTAAATTTCGACCATGAAAGCATATGCGGTTGAGAGTCGGCACCTGGTAATTTTCAGCCGGGTAAAGCCCCGAAGTCTCCACATTCAAGATCAGGCAAATCAGGCGCATGATCTGTGGAAAAACATCTTTGACATTTGTGCCTTCAGAAACCTGGTTAAGCATTATCAACTGATTCATCAGGTTTTCAATGATCGATTCTGCTTCAGATTCCTGTTCATGGTGTGCCAACAACCGGATGACCACCCAGTGCGAATCCAGCCCAATGAAATCAAAACGCAGTCTAGCTTTAATGGGGGGTAATCCCCTGCGATTGACATCACTATCTTTGATGTCACCAGAAGAAAGGTCTTTGGGATTCAGGTTTGGGAATAGAAAGCCAAAATTTTTTTCACGCAAGTCCGCCGTTGAAAAAGAGGTGGCCTTGATAAGCCGGCTGTTTAAAAAAAGGATCCTGTCTGTCACCAGGTCCACCAGGGCGCAAGGCTCATCCTGCATATTCAGGAGTGCGAACACCTCTTCTGCGCCGGGTGCGGCCTTACCGAGAAGGTTGGATGCCAGTTGTGAAGTGAAACTTTTCATGTTCCCTTGGCCATGGCCTTACGTAGATGAGCTGGAAGGATCCCCTCGATGGCGCGGTACTTGGCAACTGTCCGTCTGGCAACTTCAAATCCCTTTTCGGCCAACAGATCCACCAGATCTGAATCACTGTAGGGTTTCGTCTCATTTTCAATGATCTCTTTAAGAACGCTACGAACATTCAGGCTGCGGTCAAAGAATTCCGCCAGCGGCACGATGCGTTTATTTGGCAGCTGAACGGCTTTATTGGCCACAGCGCGAGAGATGGTGGATTCATGTACTTCCATCTCACGGGAGATCTGCGCTCGTGTGACTGGCCGAAGATATTTCTCGCCGTGAAGGATGAAATCACGCTGCAGGCTGACCACCCGGGTTAGCAGGCGTTCCATGGTATGGTTGCGCTGCTGCAGGCATTTTACGAATAAGGAGGCTTTTTCAAGGTCGCCTTTCAATTCAGGTTTGGTCTCTTCGCTGGCTTCCTTGATGGCTTGTTTAAACATAGGGTTCACTTGAAGGGTACCGCTAATGGGCATGATGATCTCAACGATCAACGGTTTGTCAGGATCATCATTTAGATAATTGATCAAAATATCCGGTTGATGGAAAACCTGGGTTTCTTCATGCGCTGGCTGACGTACGTCTCCCCAGTGTGCGCGCGCCGGGAAAGGATAAAGGTTTTCACCAATAAACTGTGCCGCGTGCGTGATCTGCTTAACAGGTACCCCGAACTTGTGAGCCAGTTCAGAATATTGATGATGGCTGAGGTGATCCAAGCCTTCACGGATGCAGCGTTCAGCTATCTCTGGGACGTTGCCGTTGGTCTCGCGCAGCACTTCCAACTGAACCAACAACGCTTCCTGTGGGGTGTTGGAACCAACACCCACCGGGTCGGCGCGTTGGATCAGGCTCTTGACCTTTTCTACTTCCGAAAGGCTGACATGGGTATAGCGGGCCACTTCGAGCAGACTGGTGGTTAGCAAACCATCTTCATTCAGATGAGTAAGCAGGTAAGCCGCCAGGGCGCGCTGGGTTACATCCAGATCGGGGGCTATCTGTTTTAATACGTAAGCAGGCAGTTCTTCCACTTCAGGAGCGAAGGGCTCATCCACCATGCTGGTATCAACATAATCTTTTTTGGAGATAAACTCGTCTCTCGGCGAAAGGAACACCACCGGTTCAATGGACTCCATGTTGGCAGGCAGGCTGCAGAACGGGCATTTACCATGATCCGAAAGTAGTCGGTGGCAGGTTGGACAGCGACGTTCCTCCACCAACTCCAAAGCCGGGTTTGAAGCCAACTCATTGTCAATTTCCTGCTGCAACTCTTCGGCGGTCAGGCTCAAAAGGGTCATGGTCTGAGCAAGATGCGCCGTGGTCATGGGTCGAATGCTGGTGGTTGGTCTTTGTAACATGGGCTATTCCTATCTCTCTAAAGAGTATAGCGTATTTTAGGTTTTGGTGCAACTTCTATGCCACGACTTTTTGACCAAAATGGTAGAATAAGGCCCAAAGAGGAGAACAGAATTGGAACCGTTAACGATTGTTGGTGGAGGATTGGCCGGTTGTGAAGCTGCCTGGCAGGCAGCTCAAACGGGCGTTAATGTCATCCTCTATGAAATGCGACCACAAAACAAAACTGAAGCTCACCTCACCGATTCACTGGCTGAATTGGTA
Organism: uncultured Anaerolinea sp.; assembly: GCA_964474095.1. Taxonomy (GTDB): domain Bacteria; phylum Chloroflexota; class Anaerolineae; order Anaerolineales; family Anaerolineaceae; genus UBA6107. Next base: position 140,563 of record CAYYRU010000001.1, on the reverse strand, counting down.
TGTTCCAACTCGCTTGGTTCCACGCTACGCAACCGACCTGCCGGTCTGCTCAAGGAGGAGTGCAAGATCCTGCGTTCGCTGCTGGTAGAATGCGCTGAAGCCAGCTCCCTCCCCGCGGGTGACGCCCTGGCCGTGGATCGAGAGCAATTTGCTGCTTTAGTTACCGAAAAGATCAACGGTCATCCGCGGATCAAGGTCATTCGAGAAGAAGTGGCTGAGATCCCTGACTCACCTGCCATCATCGCCTCAGGCCCCTTGACTTCCTCCAAGTTGGCCGATGCCATCAATAGGCTGACCGGTGAAAATCAACTATTCTTCTATGATGCTATTGCGCCCATCGTGACGATGTCTTCCATTGACATGAAGGTCGCTTTTCGCGCTTCACGCTATAAGTACGAGACCGATCCACACGGAGATTACATCAACTGCCCCTTCACAGAGGAGCAGTATTTCACCTTTCTCAATGCGCTGCTTTCCGCCCAACGAATTCCACTGAAAGAGAATGAAAACCAGATCAATGTAGGGGTGCAGGTCAATCAACCCGCTTTCTTTGAAGCCTGCCTGCCAGTGGAAGTGATGGCCGGGCGCGATCCATTGGTGCTCACTTTTGGCCCCATGCGCCCGGTCGGGCTGCGTGATCCGCATAGTGGGGAACGGCCATTCGCCGTGCTGCAACTCAGACAAGACGACCTGGCCGATTCGCTTTACAACCTGGTTGGTTTTCAAACCAACCTGACCTATCCTGAACAAGCCAGGGTCTTCAGGCTCATTCCCGGTCTGGAACAGGCCGAGTTCGTGCGGTACGGATCCATGCACCGCAATACCTACATCAACTCACCACGGCTCTTGGAGTCCAACTTGCAGTTTCGCAATCGGCCAGGCCTGTTCTTTGCCGGCCAGATCACCGGAATTGAGGGCTATCTCGGTAACATCGCCTCGGGATTACTGGCAGGGTTGAATGCCGCCCGATACATCCAGGGTAAAGCGTTGCTTACCTTCCCATTGGATACCATGATTGGCGGCTTGCATCATTACATAGCCAATGCCGACCCAAGTCGTTTTCAACCCATGAAAGCCAACATGGGGCTGCTGACCCCATTACAGATCATGCGCCGCAATAAACAGGAAAAAGGGTTCTGTTACGCCAAAAGAGCCATGAACTCCGTGAGATATTTCATGGATTCCATTTCAACGGGAGGTTCCGATGAGTGAAAAATGGAAGAATCTGCTGATACTGGGTGGAATCCTGCTGCTGGCACTAGTGTTGCTTGTGCCGGTCTTTTTCAGACAAGATGAGAACTCAGCTGACATGATGTTTGATGCCGAGCGAGCTTTACAAGACGTGGTCGCTCAAATGGAACTCAGTCCACGCACTCCCGGCTCTGAAGCTCACCAATTGGTAATCAAGTACATACAAACGGAACTAAAGAAATCTGGTTGGCAGGTTGAAATTCAAGAAACCGAACGCCTTGGGCATCCCATCCAGAATATCATCGCCAAACGGGGCAGCGGTGAGCCCTGGATCATTTTCGGTGCGCATTACGATTCGCGTCTGGTAGCTGATCACGACCCTCTGCTCGAAAATCAAACTCAGCCTGTACCCGGCGCCAACGACGGCGCTTCAGGTGTGGCCGTGCTGCTAGAAATGGCCAGGGTGCTGCCCAGGAACCTCGATCAAACAGTCTGGCTGGTCTTTTTCGATGCCGAAGATCAGGGCCGCATCGAAGGTTGGGATTGGATCCTTGGGTCGCGTGCTTTCGCGGAGTCTCTGACTACCAAGCCGGACGCCGTGGTCATCATTGACATGATCGGTGACAAGGATCTCAACATCTATCGTGAGATGACCTCATCTCAAGACCTGGTCGATTCCATCTGGCAGACCGCCGCGCGCTTAGGGTATGGAGACTACTTTATCGACCGCGAAGGTTACAGTATGCTGGATGATCACACTCCCTTTTTGGATGCCGGAATTAGCGCCATCGATATCATTGATTTCGATTATGCCTACTGGCACACCACTCTGGACGTCACTGAAAAAGTCTCCAAAGACAGCCTGTCCGTTGTTGGGAACACCCTGCTTACATGGCTGGCTCAACAGTAATACCAAGAAAAAACGTTTTTTTATATATTCATGAGATAATAGGCAATAAGTCAAACCACAAGGAACCATACTACATGAAAAAAACCAATGCCTTCATCCCACCCGCCGACCGTATCTCTTCTTTTGAGCCCTACTTTTTTGCGTCACTGGGCACCAAGATCAGCGCCTTGAAGAAAGCCGGAATGGATGTGATCCGCATTGACATGGGCTCACCCGATTTGCCACCTGCCGACTTTATCGTGGATTCGCTGGTTAAAAGCGCCCGCCGTCCTGATACTCACGCCTACACCCCCACTGGCGGTTCCGCGGAATTCCGCCAGGCCATTTGCGATTACTACATGGACCGCTTTGAGGTCTCGCTTGACCCAAACAAGGAAGTCATCGGTCTGATCGGTTCAAAGGAAGGTGTGTTCAACCTCAGCCAGGTGGTGCTCAACCCGGGTGACGTGGCTATTGTGCCTGACCCCGGCTACCCGGTTTATAGCGCCAGCGGCATCATCGCCGGCGCGGAAATCTATAATGTGCCGTTAGAGAGCAGGAACGGATTCTTACCCGACCTGAACGCCATTCCTGCCGACATCCTCAAACGCGCCAAGATCCTGTGGTTGAACTACCCCAACAACCCTACCGGGGCAGTTGCCAGCATGAATTTCTTCGAAGAAGTGGTTCTGTTTGCACGCAAAAATCACATCCTGATCGCCCATGACGCCCCCTACGCGGACGTATGCTTTGATGGTTACAACGCCCCCAGCCTGATGCAGATTCCCGGTGCACGCGACGTAGCCGTGGAATTCAACTCTCTCTCCAAGACCTATAACATGGCTGGCTGGCGTTTAGGTATGGCGGTTGGTAATGCCGACATCATCGACTACCTTTTCAATTACAAAAGCCAGATGGATAGCTCCAGCTTCGCGCCCATTTATGCTGCGGGTGTCACGGCGCTTACCGGCGATCAAACCTGGTTGGAGGAACGCAACCTGACCTACAAACAGCGCCGCGATATTGTTGTGGATGGCTTGCGCAAGGCAGGTTTTAAACTTGAGGCTCCCAAAGCCGCCATCTACGTTTGGGCTGCCCTGCCAAACGGTGAAAAAGACTCCACAGCCTTCTGCGCCAGAATGCTGGAAGAAACCGGCGTCAGCACCACCCCGGGTGTGGTTTATGGCCCGCATGGCGAGGGTTATCTCAGAATCTCGCTGGGTACAGACACGGAACGCATGCGCGAAGCCATGCAGCGCATCGTCCACTGGACTAATGGAAAATAAATGAGCACAAAAAAATCTACCCCTACCACGGCCCCACGTGAACGTGCTTTCATGGTGGGCGTGGAACTCCGTCACGACCCCTCGTTGATCTCGCTGGATGATTCTTTATCCGAACTCGCACGGCTGGCTGAAACTGCCGGCCTGGAAGTGGTTGGCGAGACCTCGCAAAAATTGGATACCCCTCATCCCGCCACTTATATCGGCTCAGGCAAACTCGAAGAAGTGATGGCCCTGGTGGAAGAAACTTTAACAGATGTGGTCTTGTTTGACAACGAACTCTCCCCGCGCCATTTACGCGAACTGGAAGATAAGCTCGGTCCGCATGTGCGCGTGGTGGACCGCACCGCCCTGATCCTGGATATCTTTGCCCAACATGCTCACACCAGCGAGGGTATCTTGCAGGTGGCTCTCGCCCAATATGAGTACCGCTTGCCCCGGCTGACCCGAGCCTGGACTCACCTGGCGCGCCAGGGAGGCGGCGGCGGCGGACGTGCCGGATCTGTCGGTGGCGTAGGCTTGCGCGGTCCTGGAGAAACCCAACTCGAAGTGGACCGCCGTGAGATCCGCAAACGTATCAAGTTTCTCAAGGAAGAGCTTGAAAAAGTACGGGCACACCGCCAACGTTACCGCGCTCAACGCAAACGCTCCCGCATCCCGCTGATTTCTCTAGTTGGCTACACGAACGCCGGTAAGTCCACCCTGTTGAACCAGTTAACCAAGGCCGAAGTGCTGGTGGCCGATCAACTCTTTGCCACCCTCGACCCCACCACGCGCAAGATCGAACTCCCCGGCGGCCACGAAGCCTTGCTCACCGATACTGTCGGTTTCATCCAAAAATTGCCCACCCAGTTGGTGGCCGCTTTTCAGGCTACCCTTGAAGAGATCTCAGAAGCCGATCTTCTCATCCATGTAGTGGATGTGACTCATCCCAACGCACTCGAACAAGCACGATCAGTCGAAGAAACTCTCAAAGAGATCAAGGCTGAACACATCCCCATGCTTGTGGCATTGAACAAGGTGGATCAACTTCCCGATCCGGAAGCAGCCAAAACTGCCCTTGTGGAATTCCCAAACGCGGTGGCCATTTCAGCCCTGCGCGGAATCAATATGCCGGACCTGTTGCGGGGTATTGAAGGCGAACTGTATGAGAATTACACCAAGCTTTCTGTCCAAATTCCCTACAGTGAAGGTCAATTGATCTCGCTCTTTCATGAACAGGGTCACATCGATCGTATCGAACACAACCGCAAAGGTGAGTTCATCCAGGGTCTCATCCCCGGCAGGCTGATGGCACGTTACGCATCCTTTGTGGCGGATGCTCCCCCGGTTGCAGAAAACAACCTTCTCGATGAGGATGTGGATTAGTTTTTTGTATCTTCCCCAGAATTTATGATGTCATTAGGTGTTAAAAGAAAAACGGACTTTGAAGTCCGTTATTTCTCATGAGTCGCTGCTATTTTTTCTTGGTTTCTTTGCCCAGGTCGATCACCTCTTTGCCCTGGTAATGTCCGCAATTGGGACAGACCGTGTGGGGCAAGCGCATCTCACCGCAATTACTGCATTGCACCAGGTTTGCTGCTACCAGCGCATCCTGGCTCCTGCGGCGATCTCGACGACCTTTTGAAAGTTTCCGTTTTGGAAGAGGAACCATCGTTAACTCCTGTCAAAATTCCTTTACCCGTCATTCATTTTGACAGGCTGTAGGATTATACGCTTGACAGTCTGAATCGTCAAGCAAATACCAATGGAAAATCATGATGAATTAACTCTGGTTGACAAGCTCCATGGCTTTTGGGTTATGCTTGATATAAGCCGAAAAATTGATCGCATTTTTCATCATCGGAAGGAATGCAATGGCCTCATCCAGCGCTGCAGTAGTAAAATTCTCAAAATCTTGATATAAAATTGAGCTGGCGGCTCCAATACGCACCCGGTTATCTTTATGAGATAGCAAGCGCTGAATGATTGTGTGATAAATGTTGTTATCTGGATTTTTCACCGAGAATTCAACCATTTTATCAGCCGATAGTATAAGCGCAGCGTAATCGCCGTTTTGTTTGATTTGCTTCATGGTCATCATATCCATGGCTGAATAAACCCGTTGATCCGTCATCCCCATAGATAGATGGATCAAGGCGATCAGGACTTCAAATTCCAAGCGTTTATGTTTATCAACGGGGATATTCCATAATGACGGCATGCATGTTATTCCAAATCTGCCGATCATTTCACATGCTTTCTTGATCCTAAATCGCTCGCATTGAACCTTCCGGATCAACTCAGGCACCGCGGCCATTAACTGCCCAGGAACAAATGGAGCCACAGATAATTCACAATATGAAATATCTGAATACTTGTTACGTGAAGTGGAAGCCGCTGTTTGAATGACCATTGAAAAAAGGCCGCCACCAGGTAAAGGATCTTTTAAACTCTCACCCAGATATCCAAATGAGGAATTCGATAATAGCGCATATAATGCCTGGATATTTTTGGAATTTCCAAGTATTTCCATGGCAATTACATTGGCAGGAAACCGTTGTTCCTTATCTGAAACCAGTCCAAGCCAGGGTATGCCTTGATCATTATTTATGGCATAAACAAAATTTATGGCATGGTATAGTTCTTCCATGGAAAAAAATTCCGGGAGATCTTTTAATATTTTGAAATATCGCTTTTGATTTTCAGCACTTAATTGACAGACATCGTTTGGCGGATAATTCAGGTACTCACTGAACATTTTCATTTCAGGGGTTGGATTGTTCTCTTTGATAAAATGCGGAAATACTTTATTGTATGCTCCACAATTCCCGCACTGCTCTTCATAATAATTTGAATCTGAAACACTGATATTTTCACCACAAATTCCACAGATAATATTCATCTCATTCCTCCTGTTCTCAATAATTATAGGTAACTACTCACATAAAGCAAATGATTGTTTCGGTTTGAGCAGTTTGACAGATACTACGGATCTAGTTTTAGGTTTATCACCAAGGGGATAAGAGAAAATATATGAATAATCTCGACCTCCGCGTCACGGAAGACATCACTGCCGTCATCCGCTAGCAGTATAGTGGTCTTTCAGTGGACTTCCGCGACACTTGGCAAGTGAAAATTTTGCGAAGATGTATGAATCCATGCACACATATGGCGGCATATTGAAGTTAGTGATAAAAACTTATTGATTCTTATTTGAATAAGTTAACATGGCAGAGGACTGTAGAATCTGACCTTTGATGTTTTCAGACCAATCATTATAAAAATCACTTGCCTAACCATTTTCACTTGATGTAAAATCTTTTTATGGAAATCCACATCGGAATGGCCAAGGTCAACAAGTACGCCACTTCTGAAAGTGGCGATACCCTCGAAGTGGTCGAAAGACCCAACGGGGGCGTATCCATTGTTTTATCTGATGGACAAACCTCAGGTAGGGGGGCAAAAAGTATTTCCACGCTTGTTGTCCGCAAAGTAATCGGCCTGTTGGCCGAAGGGGTTCGCGATGGCGCTGCCGCCAGGGCCGCATCGGATGCCCTCTTTACTGAACGTGCCGGCAAAGTCACTGCTACCCTGAACATCCTGTCTGTTGACCTGCAAACGGGCACTATTGTCATCTCCCGCAACAACCCTTCCAATCTATTTATAGCCCGCAACGATCAGGTGGAATGCCTCTCCACCCCTTCCAACTCCATCGGCACATCCCGCAATGTGCGACCTTCCATCACCGAATTCCCCCTCGAGAGCGGAATCACCATTGTTTTCTTTACAGATGGCATCCGCGATGCCGGAGATCGCACCGGCCAACAATTTGACATCTGCACCACCCTGCAATCGTTATTGGAAGAAGAAAATCCATCTGCCCAACTCATGGCAGATACCTTGCTGGCACAGGCTATCCGCCTGGATAACAATCGTCCCAATGATGACATGAGTGTGGTGGTCTTGCGCTCGGTAGCCACGGAGACTGACCAGATCAGGCGCATGTCCATTCGCCTGCCCGTTCCGCCTGTTCAAACACCGCGTTAACCTCCACTTTGCCGCGAACGGATTGATTGCTCACCCTGATTGACAAGAGATGAGACAACCGCCCTTAATTGGAATTGTTGGCCCTTGTGCCTCTGGCAAATCCACTCTGATCAAACTACTTACAGACCAGGGCTATCACTGCCGCCATATCGCCCAGGAACACTCTTACGTGCAAGACATGTGGAAACGCCTGAGCAACCCTGATATTCTGGTTTATCTGGATGTGACCTATGAAACCACTCTTCGGCGAAAGAAACTAAACTGGACCCAGACTGATTTTCAAATTCAGCTTGACCGTTTGAAAAACGCGAGACAATTTGCTGACATTTTTATTACCACTGATTCCTTAAGCCCCACTGAGCTGGCTGAGATCGTCATTGGCCAGATCAATTCCCTCATAAACTAAAGAGACCTATTTTCGGTTTTGGAGTATAATCCCTTCGTTCCCGCCAGCGTGAGCTGGAATTTGTTTGTATTGGAGGTCACGAAGCACATGGATCGTCGCTATATAAACTTTATCCTCATCCTTCTTCTGGTCGCGGCAATTGTTTGGGTTGATCTTCCCCGGGCTGAAGGCGCCACCGGAATCAAGATCGGTGATTTTCACCGAACTTTGAACCCAGTCATGGGCCTCGATCTGCGAGGCGGTATGCAAGTGCTGTTAGCCCCACAGGCCGGAACCACGGTTGATAAACAGGCCCTTGAAGACACGGCCTCGGTTCTTGAAAGCCGTGCCAACGCTCTGGGTGTTGCCGAAAATAACTTCCAGGTAGCAGGTGATCAGTATATTCTGGCTGAATTCCCCGGCCTCACCAACACCGAAGAAGTCATTGCCACCATCAAACAGACCGGTCTGCTCGAATTCGTGTACGCTGGCAGTCTTCCTCTTCCTGAAGGAACCGTGATTAACACCGATCACGGCCAAGCTGAACAGGTCAACCCTGATGACTTCATTACCCCGACCCTCAATGACTCTGGCGAAGTGGAACCTGCTGATTTTGTGTTTCATACCGTCATGGTTGGCTCAGAAATTGAGAATGTTTCTGTAACTGTTGACGAAACCGGCAACTTCGTAATCCCGTTTCAGGTTTCTGCCGAAAGTAAACAAATGTTCAAAGAGTTTACCGGCAGCCATATCAACCAATACCTGGCCATCGTGCTGGATAAAAAAGTTATTTCCTGCCCCTCCATCGGCGCTTCGATTAATGGAAGTGGTCAGATCGGCGGCTCTTTTACCTCCGAAGAAGCCAATAATCTGGCGGTTACCCTGCGTTACGGCCGTCTGCCCGCTTCTGTTGAAGTGGTTGAAACCCGCATCGTCGGCCCGACCCTGGGTGAAGATTCCTTAAACAAAAGCTTACTTGCCGGTGCCATCGGTTTCGCGATCGTGTTTCTATTCATGATCATTTACTACCGTCTGCCTGGCTTTGTGGCCGTGCTCTCCATCACCATCTATGCTGGCTTGACCTTTGCGCTTTTCAAACTCATTCCCGTCACCCTGACCCTGCCCAGCATCGCAGGTTTCTTACTCTCCACGGGCAGCGCGCTTGATGCTAATATCTTGATCTTCGAGCGCCTTAAAGAGGAACTTCGCAACGGACGTACTCTGCAACAAGCCATTGATATCGGTTGGAAGCGCGCCTGGCCTTCCATTCGCGATTCCAATATTGCCACCATTATCACCAGCGTGATCCTCTTTTGGTTCGGATCCGCCTTCGGCGCCACCATCGTCAAAGGTTTCGCCTTAACCCTGGCTTTGGGCGTGATCGTTTCACTCTTTACAGCAATTGTGGTCACACGCAACTTCTTGAGCATTGTGATCAAATTCATCAATCCTGCCCGCCATCAAAAATGGTTTGGGGCGTAGGAGGAAACCAATGCTTAACATTCTTGGTAAACGTTACTATTTCTTCGCTTTATCCTTACTCATCATCGTTTCAGGTTTGATCTTGTTGGGCATCAACGGAATGCCGCTTTCAATTGATTTCAAAGGCGGAACCTACCTTGAAGTCAGCTTTCCGTCCGGTGTGTTCCCAACTACTGAACAGGTGAAAAACATCTACGATGCCAATCAGATCACCGATGCCCAGGTTCAAACCACGGATCAGGGTACATTGATCATCAAATCATCCGCCATGGATGAAACAGTGCGCGGCATCGTGCTCAAAGAACTCGCAACCATCGCTGGCAGTGATGCCGTGATCATCAAATCGGATACGGTTGGTCCATCCATTGGGCAAGGCGTCACCCGCCGCGCGCTCGAAGCCGTTGGCCTGGCCGCTTTGGCCATCGTGATCTACATCACCTATTCCTTCCGCGGTGTTCCTCATGCCTTCCGCTATGGCATTTGCGCCATCATCGCCATGATCCATGATGTACTGATCGTTTTGGCACTGACTGGTTACGGCGCAAAATTCTTTGGCTGGCAGGTGGATTCGCTCTATTTGACGGCAGTTTTAACCGTCATCGGCTTTTCAGTGCAAGACAAGATCGTGGTGTTTGACCGCATCCGCGAAAACAGTTCCATATATCGCAAACTCGATTTCGAGAAACTGGCCAACCATTCCATCGTCCAGACCTTGCAACGCTCCATTAATACCCAGTTGATGACCGTGGAATTCTTCCTGCTCTCATTGGCACTATTTGGTGGCGTCACCCTGCGTGAATTCGCTGTCATTCTGCTAGTCGGCCTTTTGAGCGGTACTTATTCCTCCATTTTCATCGCAGCCCCCTTGCTGGTGGTGTGGGAAAAGAAAGAATGGAAAACCTGGTTCAAACGATCCCCAAAAGCTGTATGATCTAGTAAAGGTTCCGGTGATAAACCGGAACCTTTTTTTATGCTTTGTGTCATGGGATTCTGTTATGATATTCAAGGTTCAAATTTTAAATTGGATGCTATATTAATTATTGATGGATCAAAGCAAAACAAATTAACGCAAGCCTAATTTTTCACATAAGACTGGAGAGGAAATATGCGAAAAGAGATCGTGTTAATTACGGGAGCGAATGGAGAGATCGGCCACGGTTTGATCGCCCACCTGGGTCAAGAGAAGAAATACAGCATTGTCGCCATGGATGTAACCCCACTTGACGACTTGTTACGACCTTATTGTGAACGTTTTATTCTAGGTGATATTCTTGACCTGATGCTGCTCGGCCGTTTGGTATCTGAGTTCGAGATCCGCACCATCTATCACCTGGCTTCCATTCTATCCACCAAAGCGGAATACAACCCTGAAACCGCCCACCGCGTCAACGTGGAAGGCACCCTGAACCTGCTGCGTCTGGCCGTGGAGCAATCCTCATGGCAAGGCCGGCCGGTCAAATTCATATATCCCAGCTCGATTGCCGCTTACGGCTTGCCGGGATTGGAAGCCAAACGTAAAGCCGGCAAGATCTCGGAAGAGAAATTCAACCAGCCCATCACCATGTACGGCTGCAACAAACTTTACTGCGAACATCTAGGCCGATACTACACCAATAATTATCGTCAACTGGCGGCGGATCACACCAAGATCACAGTTGATTTTCGCGCGCTGCGTTTTCCAGGGTTGGTCAGTTCAGTAACCATTCCCACCGGCGGAACCAGTGATTATGGGCCGGAGATGCTGCATCACGCCGCGCAAAACCTGCCCTACAATTGTTTTGTGCGCCCTGATACCACCCTGCCTTTCATGGTCATGCCGGATGCTGTCAAATCGTTATTGATGCTCGAGGCTGCCCCCCGTGAAAGATTAACCCAACTAGTTTATAACGTCACCAGCTTCAGCCCTACCGCCCAAGATTTCTACGATCAGGTCAAAAAGGCTTTTCCAGCTGCCGAAGTGACCTTCAAGCCTGATACTGCCCGTCAGAACATCGTCGATACCTGGCCAGCTGAAGTGGATGACAGCCCGGCAGCCCGAGACTGGGATTGGAAACCCGATTACGATCAAAAACGAGCCTTCGATGAATACCTGATTCCCTCAATCAAAGCCAGGTATGCCTGATCTCGTCACTAACTGATCGGATCATTCATATTTTTGGAGGATCATGGCCGCGCCGAAAATTCTGATCACCCGCAGCTTCTTCCCAGACATCCTGCAATCACTCACCGACTCCTTTGAAACCCAGATATGGCCTTCAACGGAACCGCCGCCATATTCCTGGATTATGGACAATATGGCTGATACAGACGCGCTGATTTGCATGTTAAATGACCGAATCGACGATCCTCTCATATCATTTGGAGCTGGTCATCACCTAAAAGTCATCAGCCAGATGGCGGTCGGGGTGGATAACATCGCCGTTGCTACGGCTACCACCCAGAAGATCCCTGTTGGTCACACACCCGGCGTACTCACCGAAACTACGGCAGATTTTACCTGGGCGTTGCTGATGGCGGCAGCACGGCGAGTGGTTGAGAGTCACACCGAAGTTCAGGATCATGTCTGGCGTCCGTGGGGGCCCGATGTCTTATGCGGAGCGGATGTTTACGGCGCTACTCTGGGATTAATCGGTTTTGGGCGCATCGGCAAAGCCGTGGCAAGAAGAGCGGCTGGGTTCAACATGCAGGTGAAATACTATGAACCTCGTCAAAAACCTGAGAATGATCTGATCACTTATGCCCGCTACACCCCATTGGATGAGTTATTGTCCACATCGGATTTCATCAGCCTGCACGCCTATCTTTCTCCAACGTCGCGGGGCATGATCGGCAAAGCCCAGCTTGACATGATGAAACCCTCTGCAATATTGATCAACACCGCCAGGGGTGCCATGCTTGATCACCAGGCGCTTTTTCACGCCCTGACAGAAGGCCGTCTGGCCGCGGTTGCCCTTGATGTTTTTGACCCAGAACCGATTCCGCAAGACCATCCGCTCTTAACTTTACCCAATGTGATCATTACCCCGCACATCGCCAGTGCCACAACCACTACACGAAAACGCATGGCGCGCATGACCGTTGAAAACATCCAAGCCGGCCTGGCTGGAGAGGCACTGCCATACTGTTGCAACCCTGAAGTATATGGAATAAAAGTCTAGAATCTGAAGATGAAATTGAGATCGTTGACGTTGGTGCCACTCGGCCCGGTGCGGATCAAGCCGCCCACCTTTTCGAAAAAGTGATAGGCATCATTGTTGGCAAGAAATTGTTCCTCGTCAAGACCAAATTGCCTGGCTCGAAGTGAAGTATCTGAGGTTACAAACGCCCCGGCCGCATCCGTGGGGCCATCTTCACCATCCGTGGCCAGGGTTACTACAAGCGCTTTTTTCATCCGTTCCATCTTCTTGACTGCCCCCAACGCCACTTCAAGGTTGCGTCCGCCCAACCCCTGCCCCCTGACCTTAACCGTGGTTTCGCCCCCCGCGATCCCAACATATGGTTTTTCCATAGTATCTTTGACTGTCAACCAGTCAGTCAGCTTTTCGCCCGCCAACCTGGCTTCTCCAACCAGTTCACAAGTCAGAATTTCTGCTTGAAAGCCTTCGTCATGGGCTGTTTTCAAGGCGGCTTCGGCCGAAACCTGATTGCTGGCAATGATGGTATGAGTTGCCAGGTGCGCCAATTCATCCTCCGGTTTGAGGGTTTCCGCAACCTGCCCCTGGCAGCCCTGATTGATCCGCTCCATAACTGCTATCGGGATCTCATTTGCAGAAAGATACCTTTTAAGAATTTGTGCCGCGTCTTGAAAGGTGGAAGGATCGGGCACAGCCGGCCCGGAAGCGATCACATCCAGCGGACTGTTGACCACGTCCGAGATCACCAATGCTGCCACTTGTGCCGGCGCGGACATATTTAGTAGCCCGCCACCTTTGATCAAGTCCAGGTGTTTTCGCACGGTGTTCATCTCATTAATCGAAGCACCTGAACTCAGTAATGCCGATGTCACACTCTGAATGTCACCCAGGGTAACGCCTTCGGCGGGCAGGCAGACCAGTGCTGATCCACCCCCAGAGATCAAAAGGAGCACCAAGTCATGAGACGAAAGCCCAAACAAGGTTTGTTTGATCTTGATGGCCGCATCCACGCTCGATTGATCAGGCACGGGGTGGCTGCCCTGCAGGATTTCAACACGGCCGATCGTGGTGCTATCGATTGTGTTGTGTTTGCAAACACAGACTCCACCCGCCAATGTGTTACCCAATACATGCCAGGCAGCCTCCAACATTTTAAGACTGGCTTTGCCAATTGCCACCGTAAAAACTCGCGAGTCGGGATATAATAAATAGGTTTTGCCCCCAACACGCACTTCTTGCGCTGTGCAATCAAGGTTCCGCTCCACGCACTCAAATGGATCGGCTGCGTGTAAGGCCGCGTGTAAAATACGCGCGATGGATTGAACAGGAAATCCGGTACCTTCCAGGGGAGCCAGTGAATTACTGAATGAGGTCATAAGAACTATCCTGAATATGACGAATGATGCGGCAAATCAGTACTTTTGTTTGAGTCAAATATGCGTAAAATGAATTTGTGAAAAACTCTTGTCAACCTTCAATCCGTGTGCTGGATTGATTAAAACATAATTTTGAGAATACATAACATCTTTTTAAGGAGTGTTAATCGTGGATAAGCATGTACTAGACAAAATGTTGCGCCCAAAATCTGTTGCTGTGGTTGGAGCTTCCTCTACACCAGGAAAGATCGGCTACACCGTCATCGACAATCTCATCAAAGGCGGCTATTCCGGCAAGATCTACCCCATCAACCCCACCGCCACCGAGATCCTGGGACTGAAAGTCTATCCTGAGATCGAACAGGTTCCCGGCACCATTGAGTCAGCCATCATCACTGTTCCGGCCAAGTTCATGGCCGAAGTTACCGAAGAATGCGGCAAGAAGGGTGTCAAAGGCCTCATCGTCATCACCTCGGGTTTCAGCGAATCTGGCCGCAAGGATCTTGAAGATCAGATGCTTGAGATCGCCGCCCGCTACGGAATGCGCATTTTGGGCCCGAATATCGTGGGGTCACTCTCCAACTCTGATAAGTTCAACGGTTCTTTTGCCCCCGGACTGCCCCTGCCTGGCAAAGCTTCATTAGTGACCCAATCAGGCGCTCTCTTAATTGCCCTCGACATGGCCACCTACACTCGCAAAGTCGGTTTTGACAAACTCATCTCCATAGGTAACATGGCCGACGTGGATTTTGCGGACCTGATCGAATGGTTCGATGAAGATGACAACACCACCTGTGTTTCACTCTACATTGAGGGTATGAAGAACGGTCGTAAATTCATCGATTCCGCTCGCAAATCCAAGAAACCCATTGTAGCCCTGAAATCAGGTGTCTCAGCCCACGGCGCGGCCGCTGCAGCCTCTCACACTGGTTCACTCGCCGGTGCCGCCAAAATTTACACTTCTGCCTTCAAACAGGCTGGTGTGATCCAGGCAATGGACTTGAACGACCTCTTCAACCGCACCTTGACCCTTTCTCAACAGCCCCCCATGAAGGGTGAAAACCTGCTTATCGTCACCAACGGTGGCGGTGTAGGTGTTTTAGCCACTGATGCGGCTGAGAAATACGGCATTCCCCTGCATTTTGCCCCCCCTGACGTTCAGGAAGAGTTAAAGAAACACATGCCTGAATTCGGTTCCGCCAAGAACCCGGTGGATATGACTGGCATGGCAGGAAATGACTGGTATTATCAAACCACAAAATTCTCCTACGCGCACAAATGGACCGACGGTCTGGTAGTTCTCTACTGTGAGACCGCCATGACCAACCCTATGGAAATTGCCCAGAGCATCAAGAAAGCCGTAGTGGATTCTGGTGCCAAAAACAAACCTATTACCGTGTCCTTTGTCGGTGGTGAAAAATCCGACGCCGCCATGGGCTGGTTGGTTGAGAACGGCATCCCTGCTTTTGGCGCACCCGATGTGGCCGTTAATGCCATGGCTGCCTTGCGCGAATATGCCCGCCTTCAAGAAACCAAGAACGGCGGTGAATACAAGACCAATGAGAAAGCCAAGAAGGCCGCTCTTGAAGTGATCAACAAGGCTCGCGCTGATAAACGCGATTCTCTGACCGAGATCGAAGCCAAGGAAGTTTTTAAGGCTTATGGCATGCCCGTGACCTCCATTGCCCTGGCCAAAACTGAAGATGAAGCGGTCGCGCTTGGCAAGAAGATTGGTTTCCCGCTGGTGCTCAAGATCGTCTCGCCTGACATTTTGCACAAGTCTGATGCTGGTGGCGTCAAGGTCAACATCAAGGACGAGACTGGCATTCGTGAAGCCTTCCAGACTATCATGAAGAATGCCAAGGCTTACAAAGCCGACGCTGATATTCACGGCATCGCAATCCAAGAAATGGCTCCCTGGGGCACCGAGGTCATTCTCGGTTCGGTCAACGACCCTGCCTTTGGCCCGACGGTCATGTTCGGCCTGGGCGGCATCTTTGTTGAGGTCTTGAAAGACGTCACCTTCCGTGTCACCCCGGTTGCCAAATCACAGGCTGAAGAAATGATCGGTGAGATCAAGGGTGCTGCCATTTTGGCTGGTGCCCGCGGCGAGAAACCCAAAGATCGCAAGGTTTTGGCTGATGCCATCTGCTCTTATTCCAGCATGATCTACGACCTGCAGGATGAGATCAAGGAATCAGATGCCAACCCGGTGCTGGTTTATGAAGAAGGCCAAGGCCTCAAGGTTGCCGACGCCCGTATCATCCTCAAAGCAAAATAATCAACTACCTCCACACATGAACCAAAAAGTAGGGACACAGCGCGCCGTGTCCCTACTTTTTCAATTTAATAAATTTTTTCTAGGAGGAAATCATTTACTCCAACAATCACATTTGCAAGGTAGGATCCTGTTTTACTTCTTCGATGAACTCACGCCAAACCATGTTCGGCTCCCATATCTCACGCATCGGATATTGGGCGATCTCTTCAGATTCTTTCAGGATCAATTTTCGATACAGATAGACGAACACCGAAACCCGGTTGTTCAACGCGCAGTGCAACCAGACTTTCTGCCCGGCTCCTTGAAGTTGTTCCAGTAAACCCACGCACAGCTTGAACTGCACCACTTCTGGCAGCTCCCATTCTACCGGGATGTTGATATAGTTCATGTGCAGGTTTGCCACCAATTCACCCTCCTTCTTCAAAGCATTGGAAGAAGTGGGCAATGCCAGGTTGATCACTGTGTCAAACCCCTCTTTTTGAAGCTGACATATGTCATTATCTGAGATTTGTCCTGAGGTCCACAGCCAATCAAAAATCTGATAGGTATTAACTGCATCCATGGATTATTCCTTGTTCAGCTTTTCATAACTCATCTGACCAACTACGATGATCTTAGTTTTTTCCAGGCTCCCACCCAGGGGGTGCCCAAGCGGTGATGTTCAGGCACAGTCACCTTGTTTAATTTTTGAGCAATCTTGGCAGAGGTAACCGCCACTGTAGCCCAGTCTTCAGCCAATAAAGCTTTCTTCAAGGTGCTGGCGCAGTTGCCGGCCCATTCCCATTCGAGGCGAAACTTGTCAGCCTTGACCCAATATCCGCGTTTTTCCCAGGCGTCCACGCTGGTATCGATGTTCTCGCTGATCTCAGATAATGCGATCGAGACAAAAGCAGTTAGGTCCTTGGTCAGGTCGTTTGGTTCAGTTTGCTTCATTAATTCACGTAGCGCCAGCACGATCCCCTTTGATAGGCGGGTGCGGTCCTTACCAACGCTATCCGGATTGTAAACTCTGCTCAATGTTTCTTTCCTCGTTTTCGCTTTAGAAATATACAACTTGGTGATTATAGTACAAGTTTTTTTACAGATCTATCAATACAGTAGTTAAGTAATAAAGATTGGTCACATAATCTAATTGAAGAGGTATTCTAGCTCTGATCTTTTTAGACCCAACTTAAGCAACTTGTTGGTCATCCTTTGACTGAAGGTTGACAAGTGGTTTATTTCAACCTCAAATAGGGACAAATTGCCCCCACCCTATAATATTGTGCATTGTGCAACAAATTAAACTTAGATGATTTCTTTTCGATAATGTTAACAAGTGAGGTGGGATGTAAAGTGTTACTGTTCATAACACTTTCAAAACAAAGAAAAACCACTATCAACTGATTAACTATTAACGTTTTATCAATAATCACAATAAATTGGAGGAAATATGATCAAGTCGTGGTTGGATAATGAGATTGTCTGGATCGAAGTTGAGGGTGAGTTTTTGGCATCAGAAATGATCTCTGAAAGTAAAAAATGGTATGAGTCTCAACAGGATAAATACATCGGCTACATCGTTGACATCCGAAAAATGACCAAGAACAGCGCAGTTGAACAAAAGAAGGTGGAAGAAGAAGCCAAATCCCATAAAAGCGTTAAACCGCGCGCAGTATTGGGAAAAGACGCTGGTACAGCCGC
Source organism: uncultured Anaerolinea sp. (assembly GCA_964474095.1). GTDB lineage: Bacteria > Chloroflexota > Anaerolineae > Anaerolineales > Anaerolineaceae > UBA6107. The sequence goes on along the minus strand of CAYYRU010000001.1, from coordinate 122,830 downwards.
AATTGTCAATATCTACCAGCGCTTTACTGGTGCCCAAGGAGTTCGATTCTTCTCGGATGCAGAAAGTGCAAAAACCTGGTTGAGGACCTATAAAGCCTGAACGCCCCATCCATCAAAATAATTAGTTATCGATCTGCGAATTTGCAATTCGCAGATTTTTTTCTTCTAATTCCCAAATTAGAGACTAAACCAGATTATCGTTCTTGAGATGAATCGTAGCAGTTTTATTCCCATAAACAATTCAAAAATGTCAGTGTCCAAATAAGCCACAACTGGTCGCCATTAAAGATAATGGGACAATTTGAAATAGTCAGATCCACATCAGATGATCGTTCTTAAAGTAACCAGGTAATCATCAGAAAATCAGAATGACCTTTTTCAACCGGGTGTCTTGATCTGCTTATTCCTTCCCAACCCTAATTTGTAAAATATTTTACATATGAGAATTATTAGAGTTCAACAGATTCAATTGACTACCTTCACCCTCTCGCTTATAATTTTCTGGTCTGGGGAAATGCTGGAATTGGCAGACAGGCATGACTTAGGATCATGTGCCGCGAGGCGTGAGGGTTCAAGTCCCTCTTTCCCCACAGGCAAATTTTTACAAATAAGGATGTCACCTTGAAAATCGAAACCCAGGAAATCGAAAATCACCAGAAGCGAGTCTCTGCGGAATTTGAACCTTCCGCTCTTGACAAATACAAACACCAGGCCGCGCGCCGTATTTCACAAAAAGGCAAGATCCCCGGCTTCAGACCTGGCAAAGCCCCATTTGAAGTCATCCAACGCATCTACGGTGAGGAGGCCATCGAAGAAGAAGCCATCGAATTAATGGTGGAGGATGTTTATCCTCAAATTCTCACCGAAGCCAAGATCGAACCCTCCGCCCCGGGAACGCTTGAGAATATTTCCAAGAAGGATCCCCTCAAGTTCACCTTTGTGGTGCCCTTGGAGCCGACTGTGGATCTGGCCGGTTACCGCGAACTGCGTAAAAAATACACCCTCAAAGCGGTTGCCAAGAAGGACGTGGACGAATTCGTCGAACGCCTGAAGAAGAACTATGCCACTGCGGAACCAGTGGATCGCCCCGCTCAAAAAGGTGATCTGGTTTATATCAAACTGGACGCCACCATTCAACAGCCTGCTGAAGGTGACCAACCTGAGCTGCTCAAAGACAGCCCCCTGCAATTGGTCATTGGCGAGAGCGATTCTGAACGCGGTGATTTCCCCTACGCCGGTTTCGGTGACAACCTGGTGAATCTGGCTGCCAATGATGAAAAAGTGATCAAATATACCTACCCCGCCGATTCCAATTATGAAAAATTGCGCGGTAAGAAGGTTGAGTTCCACGCCAAAGTCGATAGTGTCAAATCGCTCCATCTTCCCGAGTTTGATGATGCTTTTGCCCAGACCGTTGGTGAGTTCGAGAACGCAGAGAAACTGCGCGAAAATATCAAAGAACAGCTTGAGCTTCGCAACCGTGAAGAATATGAAAGCACCTGGTTTGAAGATCTGATGGATGAATTGGTTGCCCAATCTGTGATCAAGTACCCGCCGCAAATGGTCGAGCACGAGATGGAACACGTGGTTGAAGCCGTCAAGGAAGATCTCTCCAAACAGCACATGGAGCTGGATTCCTATCTCAAAACCATTAAGAAGGAAGAAAAAGACTGGCTCGAGAACGAGATCAAACCGGTTGCCAAGAAACGCCTCGAACGCTCGTTGGTCATGGATGAACTGACAAGGGCTGAAAAGATCCAGGTCAAAAATGAAGATCTGCAGAATGAAATGACCATGATTCTGCAGGAACTGCAGATGCAGGGCAACGACTTCAAAAAACTTGAAAAACAGTTAAAGAATGAACGTGTGGCCAACAACCTGGCCATGCAGGCTGCTTCTCGCCTGGTCAACCGTCAGGTGCTGGCACGTTTGAAAGCCATCGCTACCGGTGAAGCAGAATCCGCCCCGGCTGCCGCTGAAGGCGAAACCACTGAAGCAAAACCCAAGAAAAAAGCCGCCGCCAAACCAGTAGAAGCAGAAGCCGCAGAAGCCAAACCAGCCGCGAAAAAGAAAGCCGCTCCCAAGGCTGAAGCCGCCGCCGCAGATGAAACTGCCAAGCCGAAAAAAGCTGCCAAAAAAGCAGCCGCTGATAAAGCCGAATAATAACCAACCATTGGATTTTTACGGAGGTAAAGTGGAAATCCCCAATTTCAAATCAGTCATTCCGATGGTTATTGAATCATCGGGCCGCGGAGAAAGAGCTTACGATATCTACTCCCTGCTCTTCCGCGAAAGGATCATCTTTGTAGGCACCGCCATTGATGACCAGGTCGCCAATGCCGTGGTTGCCCAGTTACTGGTATTGAGCCGTGAAGACCCCGATGCCGATATCCAGATGTACATCAACTCGCCCGGCGGACAAATCTACTCCGGTCTGGCCATTTACGACACCATGAAAATGATCCCCAACAAGATCAGCACCGTGGCCGTGGGTGTGACCGCCTCCTTCGGCACTGTGCTGCTGGCCGCCGGCACCAAGGGCAAACGGTACGCTTTGCCGCATGCCACCATCCATATGCACCAGCCGCTGGGCGGTGCAGAAGGCCAGGCCTCGGATATCGAGATCCAGGCCAAAGAGATTCTGCGTCTCAAAGCACGTTTGATGGGTATTCTTTCTGAGACCACCGGTCAAAAATTGGAAACCCTTGAACATGACACCGATCGCAATTTCTACCTGGATGCCCAGCAAGCCGTGGAATACGGCCTGGTGGATCAGGTGCTTATTCCTCCGAAACCGGAAGAGAAGAAGTAAAAAACAATCACAGACCGGGTGGCAGCATCCGGTCTGTTTTGTAGAGGACTCATGTTATTTGTACACCAGAAACCTGTAAAAGCGCTCATCCTCGACATGGATGGCGTATTATGGCGAGAGAACGAACCCATCGGTGATTTACCAGCCATATTTGCCCGCTTTGACAAAGCCGGTTTGAAAGTGCTCTGCGCCACTAATAATGCCACCCGCACTCCAGCTCAGTACGTAGAAAAACTAGCTGGTTTTGGTCTGCAATTAAAAGAAGAACAGATCATTAATTCCTCCATGGGTGTAGCTTACCTCTTAAAAAAACGTTTTCCACAGGGCGGACCTGTTTACATCATGGGCGAAATTGGCCTATCGACTGCATTGCAGCAAGCCGGTTTTTACCATTCTGAAGAACCCGGCCTGGCCGTCATCGGCAGCATGGACCGCGACATCACCTTCTGGAAGATGAAACGCGCCACCCTGCTCATCCGCAGCGGCATCCCTTTTTATTTCACCAATCCTGACCGCACTTTTCCAACCCCTGAAGGGCTGATCCCCGGCGCGGGCGCGCTCCTGGCCGCGCTTGAAACCGCCAGCGATGTGCACCCCATCATCGCCGGAAAACCCAACACCACCCTGTATGACTTCGCGTTGGATAGATTAGGCACCAAACCCGCAGAAACCATGGGTGTTGGCGACCGTCTTGAAACAGACATTCTCGGCGCCCAAAAAGCCGGCTGCATGACCGCCCTGGTACTCTCTGGCATCTCCACCCAGGCTGAAGCAGATGCCTGGCAGCCGCACCCAGACCTGGTGGTGGATGAGTTATCCGTTCTACTAGATGCCTTTGATGGAAAATAAGCCGTACTTTTTCGATTTGGATTTTGCGGCACTATCCTCCGAGCTAAAAAAGCTCGGCTTACCGGATTTTCGTGTCAGGCAGCTATGGCAGGCTTTCTATGTGAACCTGGTCGAAGACATTGAACACGTCACCACCTTTTCAAAAGAACTTCGCCGCACCTTGGACGAGCACATTTGCTTCAGCCACCTGGTTGAGGCAAAACGACTGACCTCCAGTGACCAGGAAACCATCAAATCCCTGTTTGTGTTACCCGACGGTAAATCCATTGAGACCGTCTTGATGCATTACGATGTGCGCCAAACTCTATGCATCTCTTCACAGGCAGGCTGCGCCATGGGCTGTGTGTTTTGCGCCACCGGCCAGATGGGATTCGGACGCAACCTGAGCTCAGGTGAGATCGTGGAACAGGTACTGCGCTTCGCACGCATACTCAAGGAATCCGCACATAACGTCACCAACGTGGTCATCATGGGCATGGGGGAACCCTTCAACAACTATGAAGCAGTCATGTCTGCCATTGATCGCCTAAATGATCCAACCGCGTTTAACCTGGGTGCACGGCGCATCACAATCTCCACAGTTGGTTTGGTACCTATGATCCTGCGATTTGCCCAAGAGAAAAGCCAGGTCAACCTTGCCATCAGCCTGCACGCTGCCAATGACCAATTGCGATCCAGCCTCCTGCCGGTTGCCAAGAAATATCCACTCTTCGAACTGATCCAGGCTTGCCGTGAATACATCGAGCTTACCAACCGTCGTTTGACCTTCGAGTGGGCACTTATCGACGGTGTGAATGACTCAGAAAAGGATGCCTTGGAATTGGCCTCTCTGGTGAAAGGCATGTTGTGTCACGTCAATATAATCCCTCTCAACCCAACCACCAAATATTCAGGCAAAACCACTCCACATGATAAAGCGCTTGCCTTTCAATCGGTCATTGAGCAGAACGGCGTCGCCTGCACCATCCGTCTGCGCCGCGGTATTGACATCCACGCCGGCTGTGGACAGCTAGCCTCTGAACCAAGCTAACTCAAATCGGGCATGATATAATTTCGACCTATGGCAGATCTCTTCACTAAATGGAAAGAAAGTCTCGACCGCACCCGAAAATCAACCTTCGGGCGCATTGCTGCATTGGTGGGTGCCACCGAGATCAAAGCGGATACCTGGGAGGAATTGGAAGAACTGCTCATCCAATCTGACCTGGGGGTGGCCACCACCCAACACATCCTCAAGCATCTTAAGAATAAGACCAATGAACTGGGACTCACCAAAAACGCAGAATTGCAGCTTCATCTGAAAGAAGAACTGCTTTCATTATTAAAAACTCCCGAGGATCTGCCCATTGAAGGGGCTTCACCCGCCGTCGTGCTGTTGGTGGGTGTCAACGGTTCAGGCAAAACCACCACGGCTGCGAAATTGGGGAAACTCTATTCCCAACAAGGCAAAAAAGTGCTGCTTGCCGCCGCGGATACCTTCCGCGCCGCAGCCATCGATCAGCTTCAAGTCTGGGCAGATCGGTTAGGCCTGCCCGTGGTCGCGGGTCAACCTGACAGTGATTCAGGCGCTGTAGCCTTCGATGCCGTACAGGCAGCCATCTCCCGCAAAATGGACCTGGTCCTCATCGATACGGCAGGTCGTTTGCATACCCGCTACAACCTTATGGAAGAATTAAAGAAGGTGTATCGCGTGGTTGGCAAAGCCATGCCTGGGGCGCCGCATGCGGTGCTGCTGGTGTTGGATGCCACGACTGGTCAAAACGCCCTGCATCAAGCCAAAGCCTTTCAAGAAGCGGTGCATGTTAATGGGGTCATTCTTTCCAAATTGGATTCCTCCGCCCGCGGCGGCATGGCTTTTGCCATTCAACAGGAACTCGGTTTGCCGATCTACTTTGCCGGGTTGGGTGAAAAGCCCGAAGATCTGACGCCATTTGACCCTGAAGCTTTTGTCAATAACATTCTACCTGGTTAATAGAAGAGGTTTTCTCAATGGAAGAACTCACCAACGCGCTTAAAGAACATCAATCCAACATCCATGCCCTCATGGAGCGTCTTTGACTTAGGCAATAAACAGCTTCAACTTGAAGAATTACAAGCCAAATCTGAAGACCCTCACCTGTGGGATGATCCGCAACAGGCTCAAAAAGTGATGAAGAGTCTGGCTGAGCTCAAGGATGAGATCAATCTGTGGAAATCGCTCGAAAAGCGTATTACAGATACACTTGAACTCTCCATGATGGACGACCCTTCCATGGATGGTGAACTAACCACCGAAGTCGATAAGATCAGCCAGGAACTGGACCGTCTCAGTATCTCCACGCTGCTGGGTGGAAAATACGACCGCGGCAATGCACTTTTGACCATTAACACCGGCGAAGGCGGCACAGACGCACAAGATTGGGCGGCCATGCTGGAACGCATGTATCTGCGATGGTGTGAACGTAAAGGTTTCCAGGCCGATATCCTTGACCAGACAGAAGGCGAAGAGGCTGGCATCAAAACAGTCACGATCATGATCAGTGGCAGTTATGCCTATGGCTACCTGCGAGCTGAAAAAGGAGTGCACCGACTGGTAAGGCTCTCCCCCTTCGATTCAGCTCACCGCCGTCACACTTCCTTTGCCCAGGTTGAAGTTCTGCCCGAAGCCGTTCAGGAAGATCCCACGGTGGCGATCAATCCAGACGAGATCAGAATTGAGAGTTACAAATCATCCGGTGCGGGCGGTCAGAACGTGCAAAAGAATTCGACGGCTATCCGCATTACGCACATTCCCACCGGAATTGTGGTCACCTGCCAAAACGAACGCTCTCAGATGCAAAACAAAGAGAACGCCATGCGCGTCTTGCGCTCACGCTTGCTCGACCTGGCGCAGATAGCGGCTGACAAGCAGCTTTCTGACCTGCGCGGCGTTTATCAAAAAGCGGAATGGGGCAGCCAGATCAGATCTTACGTGCTGCATCCTTACCAAATGGTCAAAGATCACCGGACAGAGTTTGAAGTCGGCAACAGCCAATCCGTGCTGGACGGTGACCTGGACGGATTCATCGAGGCCTGGTTGAAATCCAATAAATAGTCATATAAAAATCTCCCGAAATTATTCGGGAGATTTTTATAGTAATTCGCGTTCAAATAAGTACTAATCCAGCACTTTTGCCAACTCAACCAGAGAGCGATCCAACTCCTTGGGGTGATTCACCACCTGCTCAAGTGGAGTGGTCGTAATCTCTCCCTTGATTTCTCCAACCAGCACCCCAAAATTCCCTTTGGCCAACTGATCTGTGGCAGCCGCCCCTAGTTTGCTTCCCAGAATGCGATCAATGGCGCTGGGGTTTCCGCCACGCTGGGTATGTCCTAAAATGGTGACACGCAAGTCAAAACCAAGCCGGTCTCGATGCTGGGTAAAGTAAGCGTCCAGGGCATTCGCGTTGTATTTGGCGCCTTCGGCCACCACCACGATGGCGTGCTGTTTTCCTTTTTCATAAGCGACAGTTAACACCTCAGCGATGTGTTCAGGGTCCACGTTAAACTCTGGCAAGACCACGCTCTCCGCACCGCCAGCGATGGCAGCCATCAATGCCAGGTAGCCGCATTTGCGCCCCATGACCTCGATCAAAAAGGCGCGTTGATGTGAAGAAGCGGTTGTTTTCAAACGATCGATGGCTTCCAACGCGATGTTCAAGGCGGTATCCACCCCGATGGTCACATCACAGCCGTAGAGATCATTGTCAATGGTGGAAGCCACCCCCACCACCGGGAACCCATGTTGATGCAAATGGTAGTTGCCGGTTTGTGAGCCGTTCCCTCCGATTACCACAAGCCCTTCGATGCCCGCCTCATTCAGAGAGCGAATGGCGTGCAGCTGTCCTTTCTCGGTCTTAAATTCCTCGCTGCGTGCGCTTCCAAGGATCGTTCCTCCGCGGTTCAAGATTCCTCCGACATCCCGCGTACCCATCGGTACGAAGATACCGTTGATCAGACCTTCATATCCACCTTTTACGCCAAAAACTTCCCAGCCTTTGGCCACACCAGTGCGAACCACCGCGCGGATGGCAGCATTCATGCCTGGAGCATCACCGCCACTGGTTAATACCGCAATTCGTTTCATCTTTCCTCCACATTACTTACCTTTAACGATTTTTCATCAAGCCAACCAATTCATGACAGAACGTGATGAAATCAGGTAAAAATTCATACACTTGGTTGAAAAGGATTTGGTACAATTCAAACAGTTCAACCTGTTTTTCATTATACAAGCCTTTAATACCATCCTTCAATCCGGTTCAAAGGAAACCATGTCTGATAACAGGATCAAAGAACATCCCATTTTACCAATACCCCAAAAAAATAGCATCCCTTTTCGTTGGCAGGATCGAACTCTGAACGCCAACGAAGGGGAAACCATTGCCGCAGCATTGTATGCCAACGACATTAAAATTTTTGGCCACCATCACAAAGACGGATCCCCATTGGGGATTTTTTGTGCCAATGGACAGTGCGCCCAATGCATGGTGATCGCAGACGGCAAACCCGTCAAATCATGCATGGAGATCATCAAACCAGGTATGCAGGTCTTGCCCAACAACACCCTGCCTGAATTACCTGTCGAAAAGGGTCCATCTGTTTTTAACCCCATCCCTGAGATGAACGTACCGGTTTTGATCGTTGGCGGCGGGCCAGCAGGACTATCCGCGGCCATCGAGCTTGGCAAACTGGGTGTGCATGCCCTGCTGGTGGATGACAAGCACCGCCTGGGTGGCAAACTCGTGCTCCAGACTCACCGCTTTTTTGGCTCAGCAGACGCGGTGTATGCCGGTACCCGAGGTATTGACATCGCCACCATCCTTGAAAATGAAGCCAGGCAATACTCTTCGATCGAGATCTGGCTGCAAAGCACCTGCCTGGCCGTTTTCAGTGATCAGAAGGTAGGCATTCTAAGAGAAGGCGGCCAATACATTTTGGTCACACCCGAGGTCTTGCTGGTGGCTTGCGGCGCCCGTGAGAAATTCCTGGCGTTCAAAGGCAATACCCTGCCTGGGGTCTATGGCGCGGGTGCCTTTCAAACGCTAGTCAACCGCGACCTGGTGAAACCGGCTGAGAAACTCTTCATCGTGGGCGGCGGCAATGTGGGTCTGATTGCCGGTTATCACGCCTTACAGGCAGGCATTGGGGTGGTCGGCCTGGTTGAAGCCCTGCCTGAGTGCGGGGGTTATAAAGTTCACAAAGACAAGTTGGTGCGCATGGGAGTGCCAATCTACAACTCGCACACCATTCTCAGCGCCAACGGCTCAGACCAGGTGGAATCAGTTACCATCGCCCAGGTAGATGAGAAGTTCATCCCCATCGAAGGGACAGAAAAATCTTTTGCCTGTGACGCTGTATTAATTGCGGTGGGGCTTGATCCAGTCTCCGAGTTCTACCAAAAAGGCAAGGATTTCGGCATGAACGTTTTTGTTGCCGGAGATGCCGAAGAAATCGCTGAAGCGTCCGCGGCTATTTTTTCAGGCAAGATCAAAGGTCTCGAAATCGCCAAATCCATCGGGAAGTCCGTTGGAGAGATCCCCAGGAATTGGTATCGCACTGGTGAGATCCTGAAATCGCGCCCCGGCAACGTGTTCGAAGAAGACCTCAGCATTCTGCCGGAGGGTGTGATGCCGGTATTTCATTGCAGCCAGGAGATCCCTTGTGATCCGTGTTCCTCGCTCTGTCCGCACGGACTGATCGTGGTGGATAAGAAGGATATCCGCGCGGTGCCCACCTTTGTGGGTAACAACTACTGCTGTGAAGTATGTGAAAAATGCGTGGCAGGATGCCCCGGCTTGGCTATCACCCTGGTGGATTACCGCGCCAACCCTGAAAAACCAATCATTTCCATCCCATACGAGTTCAGCAGTGAAGTGGTCACCAGAGATGACATCGTGACGATACTGGATACCGAGGGTCATTCACTCGGAGATACCGAAATCCTTGATATTCACAGCATCAAAAGCAGCGATCGAACCATGATCATTCAAGTGGAAGCAAATAAAGAGATTGCACCCCATATCGCTGGAATCCGCATCCAGTCTTCACGCATCACCCAGCCCATGTATCAATACGTGCATCACGTGGCTGATGACACCATCGTCTGCCGCTGTGAACATGTCAGCGCCGGCGAAATCAGGGACTTGATCCGTAAGGGTTATCAAGACATCAATGAAATTAAGACCGTCACCCGGGCATGCATGGGCGCCTGTGGAGCAAAAACCTGTGATGCTTTGATCCGGCGCTTGTTCCGCGAGGAGGGCATCCCCTTTGATAAAATCACCGGTCTTTCCAAGCGACCGTTGTTTGTGGAGGTGCCTTTGGGCATCCTGGCTGGCGTAAAAGGAAAGAGGGATGTGTGAGTAAAACCTCCAAACATTTTGACGTGATCATCATCGGTGCCGGTTCACTGGGCACCCCTACCGCATATTATCTCGCCGCGGCCGGATACAAGGTGCTGGTGCTCGAATCCGTGCCTAGCGTCGGGCAGGGATCTAATAAGCGCGCCATTGGCGGTATTCGCGCGACGCATTCCGACCAGGCTAAGATCCATTTATGCCAACGCAGCATCGAGATCTTTTCAACGTTTAAAGAGCAATTCGGTGATGACATCGAATGGGACCAATGCGGCTATGCTTTTGTGGCTTACACTGAAAAAGAGGAGCAAACCCTCAAGGCCTTGTTGAAGGTTCAAAAGCCATACGGACTGAAAAACGACTGGTTTAACAAATCTGATTTTCTCAAACTGGTTCCAGATATGAATCCGTTGGGGTTGATCGGAGGAACTTATTCACCGCATGATGGCAGCGCCTCACCTCTTTTGACCAATCACGCCTACTATACTCACGCAATTGAAAAAGGCGCTGTTTTCCATTTCTCAGAAGCGGTTCTCTCAATGTGTGTTGAAAACGGACAGGTTAGAAAAGTGACCACCAACCGGGGTGATTATTCCGCCGATTTTGTGATCAATACTGCGGGGGCATATGCCGCCCAGGTGGGAAAAATGGCCGGGGTTGACCTGCCCGTCAGGCCAGACTCACATGAGGCCGCCATTACTGAACCGGTAGCGCGATTCTTAGGTCCCATGATCGTGGATATCCGTCCTGCAGTGGGATCATCCAATTATTATTTCTATCAGCACATCACGGGGCAGATCATCTTTTGCATCACCCCAAGCCCAAACGCCTGGGGGGATGATGTGAATGAAACCAGCAGTTTTCTGCCAATGGTTTCGCGTCGCATGATCGAGATCATGCCTCGTTTGAAGAACCTGCGCGTCCGCCGCACCTGGCGTGGGCTCTACCCCATGACCCCCGATGGCTTTCCGATCATTGGTTGGGCTCCAGGAATCAGCAATTTCCTGTTGGGTGTGGGTCTGTGCGGCCAGGGATTCATGCTTGGCCCAGCCTGTGGAGAATTACTGACGCGCATGATTCAAAATTCGGTTACCATTGAGGACCGCGACACTTTGGCAATCCTTTCTCCAACTCGTAGTTTTGCAGGACAGGAATTGTTGAAGTAATCCACCGCATTGAACAGGATATTATGAGCATAAAAGGGTTGATTTTTGATTTTGACGGTTTGATCATCGATACTGAGATGCCTTGTTTCATGGCTTGGGTTGAGTTGTACAAGAAATATGGATTTTCATTTACCATGCAAGATTATGGCAGGATTATTGGTACTGATAATAGTAAATTTAATCCAGCTCAAAATCTTCACCAATTGACCAATGGCTTGGTTGATCCGCAGGAGGTCAACTCCACGATCTTTTCGCGTACCCGCCAGTTGATTGAAAAACAATCCCTTTTACCTGGAGTGCTTCAAACCCTGGAAGCTGCAGATAAAATAAACCTACCCATGGCCATCGCGTCCAGTTCTAAAAAAGACTGGGTGGAAGGATACTTATCCAGCCTGGGTATTCGTCCGTTTTTCAAAGTAGTGTGTACTTTCGAAGATGTAACACAGGTGAAACCAAATCCTGAATTATTTCTATTAGCAGCCAATAAATTGGGGTGTTTGCCCTCACAAACGATAGTCTTTGAAGACTCTCCAAACGGGATCAAAGCAGCTCATGCCGCCGGAATTTACAGCATTGCCATTCCCAATGAGATCACTCGAGGCATGGATCTCTCTTTAGCTGACCGGGTGGTAAATACTTTCCTTGACATCAACCTGGATGAACTGTTAAAAGGCTGATTATTGCTCTTGAAAATGATATACTATAGCGATTCTTTTAGCAGGTACAGGCAATGATCAGTTCTGAAAAACTGGCTCCGCTTCTTGAAAACCTGATCGAAAACATCCCTGATTCTTATTCAGCGGCTGATCGAGAGATGATCATCCGCGCCTATAGATACGCCGAAGCAGCCCACGAAGGCCAAAAACGCGCATCCGGTGAACCCTATTTTACCCATTGCGTGGCAGTAGCGATTATTCTTTGCGAATTGCATGTACAGCCAGTGGTAGTGGCTGCGGGCCTACTGCATGATACCGTCGAAGACACGCATGTCACGCTTGAAGATATTCATCGTGATTTCAGCCCCGAGATCAGCCGTCTGGTGGATGGCGTTACTAAATTAACCCACCTGCCAAGAGTCTCACGTGCAGATCAACATGACGCCGAAATCTTTGAACAGATCACCAAAGACACTGAAAATGATGATGGTCTGTTGGATTCTCAACTTGCCAGGGATCGAAGGCGCGATCTGGCCAATGAAACCTTACGTAAAACCTTCCTGGCCATGGGGGAAGATATTCGCGTCATACTGATCAAGTTGTCCGATCGCCTTCACAATATGCGCACGCTCGGTTACATGCCCGAGAAGAAACGTCGCCGAATCGCTCAAGAAACCCTGGATATTTTTGCTCCCCTCGCCAATCGCCTGGGGATCTGGCAGTTAAAATGGGAGCTTGAAGATCTTGGATTCAGGTATACCAATCCAGAAAAATACAAAGAAATAGCGCAAAACCTTTCTGAGACACGCATCGAGCGAGAACGTCAGATGCAGCAAATCAGCGACAGGCTGAAACGATTGATCTCTGAAGCCGGCGTAAATGTGGAGATCTCTGCACGCAGTAAACACATCTACTCCATATACAAAAAAATGCTTGAAAAGAATAAGCCCTTTGAGCTGGTGCGTGATCTGCGCGGCGTGCGCCTGATCGTACCGGACATTCCAGCCTGTTACGCCGCCCTGGGTGTGATCCACACCCACTGGCGCCCCATTCCCAATGAATTTGACGATTACATTGCGGGGCCAAAAGATAATTTCTATCAATCCCTGCATACCGCGGTACTTTATGATGATGGTAAGCCTCTCGAAGTTCAGATCCGCACTGCCGAGATGGATGAGAACGCCGAATTTGGCATTGCCGCCCACTGGAAATATAAAGAAAAAGGGCCGCATGATGAAAGATACGAACAGCGCATTAACTGGCTGAAGAAACTGATGGAATGGCGTCAAGACGTCGAAGATGCCAACGAATTTGTTGATGGCATGAAAACCGACGTCTTCCAGGATCGAGTGTATGTCTTCACCCCCAGAGGTGACATTATCGATCTGCCGGCTGGTTCAACCCCCATCGATTTTGCTTATCATGTTCATACCGAGATCGGCAACCGCTGCCGGGGCGCGAAGATCAATGGGAAACTGGTTAATCTCGAGTACACCCTTAAAACCGGTGACCAGGTTGAGATCCTTGCAGCCAAGCAAGGCGGGCCTTCACGAGACTGGTTGAACTCCAATCTGGGTTTGGTAAAAACCCAGCGTGCGCGTTCCAAAATCCGCAGTTGGTTTAAACATCAAAATCGCGATCAAAATCTGACCCAGGGACGCGATATTCTCGAGAAGGAACTCCGTCGCCTTGGCATGGCAGATGTCAACCTCGAAAAACTGGCCGTCAACTTTGATTTCCGCACACTTGATGATCTTTACGTGGCTGTGGGCTGTGGAGATATATCCATCGGACACTTGGTCAACCTGTTATCAGAAGGTGACAAGGTTCAAGAAGATGTGCTGGCTGTCAAGCCCTCCCTCGGCCAACCAAAAACCACACCCGACAACGCCGTGTCAGTGTTAGGGCTCAAGGGCATCCTCACCACATACGGCAAATGCTGCAATCCAGTCCCCGGCGATGAGATCATCGGATACATCACACGCGGTCGAGGAGCGACCATACATCGTCAGGATTGCCCAAATATTTTACGAATGACTGATCATGACCGGATTGTACGTGTTTCGTGGGGTGAACCAAAATTGACTTTCCCGGTTGAAATTCAGATCAAAGCCTACGATCGTCAGGGACTAATGGGTGATATTTCATCTCTATTGACCAATGAGAACATCAACCTTAGAGATATCAAGTTAAATGTAGTTCACAACCAGGCAAACATGGTATTGATGCTCGAGATTTCTGACATCGCGCAGTTATCTCGCGTTTTAACAAAAATTGAGAATTTACCCAATGTGATGGAGGCACATCGATTAAAACCCGGGTAATCGGTTTTCCGTTTATCCTTTACGAATCGCCAAGGTTAGGGTAAAATCGCAGCCGATTAGTGACCCTAACAGAATATTGAAGAGGAAATGAAGAAAATTACGGTTGTTGCACTCGTAGCATCTATTATCGGTTTGCTGGTTTCTGTTTATCTCGTCATCGTTAAGTATTCACCTGCCCTTTTGTATTGCACTCCCGGATTGGGAGATTGCCAGGGAGTACAAAATAGCCGGTGGTCAACCATGTGGGGAATACCGATCGCTCTTTTTGGCGCTCTTGCATACCTGACCTTGATCGGTTGTTATCTTTTTGAAAACTTGAATCGTTTCACAAAGAAATATGCCTTTTATGTCATTTTTGGAGTTAGCATCTTCGGTTTTTTGTATTCACTCTTTTTGACCTGGCTTGAACTTTTTGTTATTCATGCAGTTTGCCAATGGTGCCTTATATCAGCAGTTTGCATGACCTTGATATTTATCACAACCGTTGTTCAGTTGAAACACTATCAGTATCGAACAAAATAACAGGAGGATTTTATTTATGCCAAGAATTAAGTGTCATTACCTGGATTGCGCTTTTCTAGACGAAGGAATTTGTAGCGCGGGGATGGTTGAATTGGATCCAGACACTGGTTGCAAAACTTATTCGGCAAATGCTGAATCTGCGACAGAAGATGATTGGGACACTGAAGAAGACGAATTGGAAGAATGGGAAGAGCTTGACGAAGAAGAGGATGAGGAGATCTGGGAAGAAGACGATACTGAAGAGTCTTATTGATTCTACCAAAAGACCCCGTTTACTCGGGGTCTTTTTCTTTAAGCTAAGAAAGTGAAATATCAGCAACTTTTTGGGTCAGATCGTTGATCCATTTCTTCGAAAAGTACCTTCGCAAACCAACGATAAATTTCACGGTTTCTTCACTAAAAGTGAAAGCATAAACCAGGTAGATGGGCAGGTGTAGCAAGAATGCTGCCGAAGCGGTCGCCGGTACCCCCACAAACCAGATTACCAATCCATCCAGTATCAAGGAAAACCGCGTATCCCCGCCGGATCTTAATATTCCAATGATAATCACATGGTTACACGCTTTGATCCATAGACCAACAGATAACACAGTGAGGATCATGCGCGCGTCAGCAATAACCGCCGCATCCACTTTGTAAAATTGAAAAACCCCGCCTGCGATGAAATAGACCAATACCCCCATAAGCATAGCCCCTGATCCCTGGATCAAGAGAGACCGGCCTCCGTAGTGATACGCTTTCTCAGCATTGCCTTGTCCAATCTGATTCCCCACCATAATGGCAGTTGCAGTACCCACGCCAAGGAAGAGGACAAAAGCCATTTGGTCTATGGTTGAAATAATATTGATAGCCGCTACCGCATTGGTGCCGATGTGCCCGTAAATAACATTATAAGTAGTGATCCCAAATGACCATAAAACCTCATTCATAATCACTGGAACTACTGGTTTCATAACCGCCACCAGGAATTTCGCATTAAACTCAAAAATATCTTTAAGGGAGGCTGCGATTGGTGACAACTTGTCGCGATAAATGACGATGAGGATCGTAAAGCACTCAAGAACTCTGGCAATCAGCCCCGCAACTGCCGCACCTTCCACACCCATCCCGTTTAATCCAATGCCTTTGATGCCAAAAATCAAAGGATAAGCTAAAGCCACATTTAGGCCGAGCGCGCAGGTGCTGACAAACAAAGGCAGTCTGACGTTTCCGGTGGACCGGGAAGACGCACTATAAACAGATGTGATAGCGTAGAAAAGATAAGACCAACCATAGATCGAAAGGTAACGGCTTCCGATCGCTATTACTTGCGGGTCATTTGAATAAATGTGTAGGGCAGTTTTTGGAAAAAAGACCGCAATCATCCAAAACAATGTGGCTGCAAAAATTGCCAATTTAAAAGTTAGCCCCACCACCCGCCGAATATTGGGGATGTCTTGCTTTCCCCACAACTGCGCCACAAACATGGCGGCTCCGCTCACCACACCAAAAACCACCAAATTTAAAAGGAACCATATCTGGTTAGCCAATCCCACCGCTGCCACGGAGGTTTCTCCTAGCTGGCCGATAAATATTAACGCAACCATGTTTAAAGATGAGGTAACCAGGTTTTGCAGCGCTATCGGAAAAGCCAATCGGACCAACTGGCGATAATATTCAGGGTCGCGAAAAAAGTCAGCGATGATACGAAAACGATTATTCAAGTTTCTTCCCTTCAGTAACACGAAAGGCTAATTATAATCTGCTTTTTTTATTACAAGAAATTCATCAAAGAACTTTGCTTCATAAATAGATGTCGAAGAGAAAGAGCAGCGGAAATTGATCAAACCCTTGATTAATCCCTCAATATGCTTGATTTTTATGGTAAAATCATCTCTTGGTAAGCAGAATACTTGCACTGCTACCTTTCCGCTCTTGAGATTGCCTACGGCAATCATCAAGGGCAAACCCGTGGAAAGGAGGAATCCATAATGCGTACGTACGAAGTAGTTCTAATTGTTCACCCTGAACTCGATGAAACCGCTTTTAAGGAAGTAATTGAAAAGGTTCAAGGTTGGATCACAGCTGCCGGCGGCGCGCTTGTGAAATTGGATGTGTGGGGAAAACGTCGTTTAACCTACATAATTAATAAACAACGTGACGGCCAATATGCTTTGATTACCGCAGATTTTGCACCCGCTTTTGCTGCTGAACTCGAACGTCTCTTGCGTTTCCTTGAACCCGTCATGCGGTTCATGATTACTGTTGTCGAAAAACCAGCAGCTCAACCGGAACAGGAACAGGCATAGTAAGGAGTTCGACATGAGTCGAGATTTGAACAAAGTAATGATCATCGGTCATCTTGGTCGCGATCCAGAAATGAGATACACACCCTCCGGCCGACCAGTTACCACTTTCACTGTTGCCACGAACCGAACCTGGAATACTACCGATGGTGAACGGCATAACGAAACAGAATGGTTCAATGTTGTTGCTTGGGGAAACCTTGCCGAGATTTGCAAACAATATCTGGCGAAAGGTCAGCAAGTCTACGTTGAAGGCCGTTTACAAACCAGGCGCTGGGAAGATTCAGACAACAGCAAACGCATCAGTGTTGAAGTGGTGGCTTCTGAAATGATGATCCTGGGTGATCGACATGATTCAAATCAATCGACAAATGAAAATCAAGAACCTGAATTGCTAAATGATGAAGAGTATCCGTTCTAATGGAGTAAGTTACTATGTCAGAAGAAAATTTCACAGAAGGCGAACGTTTTTCGGGAAACCGACGTTTTGTCGCTAAACCAAAAATTTGCCAGTTTTGTGCCGATAAATCGATCAAAATCGATTACAAAAGCGTCGACATGCTGCGCCGTTTTGTAACCGAAGATGGTCGCATTCGCCCAAGACGTCAAACCGGCACCTGCGCTCTGCATCAACGTACATTGGCTGTTGCCGTTAAACGCGCACGACACATTGCCATTCTCCCCTTCACGGGAGATCGCTGGACAGACGCAATTCGCTAGGTCTATTCAAGCACGATCAGGGCATGGAGAATCACTCTCTATGCCCTTTGTTCAAATGAGCGAGGAACTACTATGTCACAACAACCAGAACAGAAATTTGAATCAAAGAAACACCTGGCTCGCCAGCAAAAAGAACAAAAACAACAAAAGGTTTTATTATTTAGCCTCATCATCGTGATCGCAGCTATTATCCTGCTTATCACTTGGGGGATCTTGCAACGTACAGTCTTCCTTGGTGGAAGAACCGTTGCCACTGTAAATGACCAGAAAATCACAGTTGAACAATTTCGCAAAAGGGTCAGCTTTGATCGTACCAATTTGATCAACAATTTTGTTAATTACCAGCTTTCAGGTTTTGGCGCATATTTCCAAGATCAGTTACTTGAAGTTCAAAACCAATTGGATGATTACGTTCAATTTGGCAGCGATACGCTTGACCAAATGATCAATGAGAAGTTGATCATTCAAGCCGCCAAAGATGCTGGCATTACGGTAACCGATGAAGAAGTCTCAAAAGTGATCAAAGAAAAATTTGGTTTCTATGAGAATGGTACCCCCACACCTGCTCCGACCTTTGAGATCAAGCCAACCTCAACCCTGTCTTCAACTCAACTTGCCATGGTCACTTTGGTTCCCACTGCGACTGAAACACCCGCCGCCACGCTAGAACCAACAGTTACCGGCACACCTGAAGCTGAAGATGCCGTTGAGACTGAAGCGACCGAAACCGAGAGCGAAACTCCAGCTGAAACTGCCACCCCCACGGCTACCGTAGCTGTTCCAACGAACACCCCCACCATCGAACCGACAGCCACTCTGGTCCCCCCCACCGCCACACCATATACGCTCGATGGTTTTAACAACCGCTATGCCACCGTGATGGCCAACTATGAAACCCAGGCAGCCTTTGCTGATGCTGATTTTCGTGAATACATCCGAACTTCACTCTACATCGAAAAGTATTTCAATCTTGTCACCGCAGACGTCGCTGGTGAACAAGACATGGTATGGGCACGTCACATCCTCGTGAAAACTGAAGAAGAAGCCAAAGACATTCTCGCAAAATTAGACGCGGGGGAAGATTTTGGTTCCCTTGCCGCCCAATTCTCCCTGGACACTTCCAACAGCAACAACGGTGGTGATCTGGGTTGGTTCTTCCACGGTATGATGGTTCAGGAATTTGATGATGCCGCTTATGCCTTAAAAGTTGGCGAGGTCAGCGCTCCAGTCAAGACTGAATTTGGTTATCACATCATTCAAAGTCTCGGCCATGAGATCAGACAACGCTCGCAGGAAACTGTGAATCAGTTAAAGAGTGATGCCTATCAGGCAAAAGTAAACGAGTTGATCGCTGCTGCCGCAAGCAAGAAATTCAACTTATGGGCTTCCGTAATCCCCAATTCCCCGGCCATCCCCGCGGAATATCGGATCGCTCAATAATTCCCCCTTAATCTTAAAATAAAAAGCTGCGAGAATATCGCAGCTTTTTCTTTAATATTACTTCACCATATCCTCGCCAATTTCATCGAGTCTCAGGCTGATCACCTGGCTGGCGGAATCCCGTCCCATGGTGATGCCATAGATCACGTCCGCCACTTGGACCGTATTACGGTTGTGGGTGATGACGATAAACTGAGTCTCCTGGCTTAATTCTTTCAACAACTCGGTGAAACGGCCCACATTGGCCTCATCCAGCATGGCATCCACCTCGTCCATGACGCAGAACGGGGTCGGAGATACCTTGAGCAAGGAGAAGATCAACGCCACCGCCGTCAGCGAACGTTCACCACCCGACAACAATGACAATCCTTGCTCGCGCCTTCCAGGCAGTTTGGCTTCGATATCAATACCTGTTTCAGTCGGATTCTCATCATCAGTCAGGATCAGCCTGGCAGAACCACCGCCGAACAACCGCGTGAACATGATCTTGAATTCTGCAGCCACCGCATTAAAGGTAGTACGGAATTCCTTGCGCATCAGATCATCAAGTTCACTGATGATCTGCCTCAGGTCGGCATCAGCCTTGGTAAGGTCAGACATCTGACCGGTCAAATACTCATGGCGCTCTTTCACTTCATGATATTCCGCCTTGGCATCCGGGTTGATCGCCCCCATGCGGCGCAGCAACGCCCGTTGGCGGTTGATGGATTCTTCCAAACCGGGTGGAATCTCGGTCAAGGTGTTGAGCTGATTTACCCCTTCCAGTGGCAAAGGCGTCGGTCCGGTAATATCTTCTGAATACTCCAAGATCACCAGCCCAAAATCTTCTTCGATTTTACGCCGCAGATTCTCCAGACTTTCCCGAATGCGCGCCACTTCCAGTTGTGCCTGAGTGCTGTTACGTTCCGTATTGGTCTCAGACTGTTGGGCAAAGGTGTAATCATCCTGTAGTTTGGAATACTGGGTTTCAAGCGTTGATAATTCTATTTCAGCCGGGTCTATTTTAACTTGAAGTTCCGCGATGGATTCATTCAAGCTTTTTTCTTGCTGTTGCAGATCTTCCTTCTGTTTTTCTGATTCGAGCAGCTGCCTGGCAATGGCTTCCAACCGCTGGGAGATGTTGGTCACGTTGGTCAGGTTTTGCTTAACCGTCTGATCGAATTCGGCCAGGCGCCTTTCAGCGTCATTCACACCCCGCGAGATGACTGCCACTGAAGTGTTCCAGTGCACCACCTGGCTTTGAACTTCCTCCAAAACGACTCCACGCAACAGGTTGTTTACTTCGCGGATCGAATTGTTGAATTGATTGATCTTCTCGGTGCCAGAGCTGATCAACTGCTCAAGTTCGCTTAATTCACGCCTGGTTTTCTCGATCTCACCAGAGATCAACCCCAACTGGGACTGGTTCCATTCATTTTTTTGATTCTGCTGTTCAAAAGCACGTAAAGCGGCCTGGTAGGCTCGTTCATTGGTATCGATCTCTTGCCGATTCGCGCGTAATTCCACCTCTTCCTTCTGCCTGGCAGTTCGAAGGGATTGGATAGAATCCCGTAGTTTCGAAAAGTTACTTTCGTGTTCATCCAATTGGCGTTCAAGGTCATCAATGCGTATCTGCAATTCCTTACGCTGCCGCGGACGGCCAACCAGTGCTGCTCTTTTGTCCTTTCCAGCGATGATCACGCCCGATCCTAAAAAGACCTCGCCTTTAAGGGTTACGATCCGAGCGGTCAATGGAAGGCTCGCGACCAGACGGCGGGCGGCTTGTCTGTCTTTCACCACCAGAACTTGACCCAATAGTAGTGAAAGCAAATTCTTGGCATCTTTGCTGCCGCCAACCAGGTCGGCGGCCACGCCGATCACATCCACATCTTTGATCGACTTTAAATTGTCGCTATTCCTGGACAGACTCGAAGGTATGATCACAGCCCGTCCATTGGCGTCCAGATCCAGGAATTCCAATGCTTCTTCCGGGTCGGTGGCTGCATCGAGTAAAATGGCGTCCAGATGGTCGCCCAATACTGACCCAATGGCCACTTCAAGTTCTGCTGGAACTTCAAAGAGCGAACTGATGGCCTTAAATTGTCCTTTTAATTTTCCGATCTTGGCTGCCTGAATCAGATTTTTCGCGCCCTCTGCCAGACCCGCGAGTGTGGTCTCCGCTTGATCTAGCACATCCAACTGCGCCCGCAGGCGTGTGTGTTCTGATTCCAGTCGGTTCAGTTCCTGGAAATAGTTTTTTTCATCCTCTTCTTTTTTGTGCAATTCGTCAATATGCTTGGCGGCTTTTTCTTGCAATTCCTCCAGGTTGAGCTGGCTAACCTCGAGTTTTTTCTGCGCCTCATCCCGCTGCCTGATCACTTCTTTTAGGGCAGCGGCACTATTATTGATGTTGGTGGTTAAACTAGCCTGGGTATTGGTTTGTGACTCAAGGCGTGCGCTCAATTCGCGTTGATGTGCCTTGTGCTGCACCTGTTTCGATTCCGCCTCAGACAGATTGCGCCTTTCCTGCCTGAGTTGGTCTTCAATTTTCTGTCTGTCTTTTTGCCTGGCATCCAATTGGCTTTGAGCTATCGTCAATTGATCCTGGGCTTCTTTCAAATCGACTAACAGTCGGTTCTTTTCTTCTACGAGCGAGTCCAGTTTTTCCCTTTGAACCGCGGATTGTTCCTCATTCTTGTTGAGATCCCCTTTGAGAGATACTTCCTGATCACGCAGGGAGCGAAAACGCTCATCCAATACGGCCAGGTCGCGGCTGATCTTCTCACGATTCGAGTGAATTCCAGCAGATTCAGTGTGCCACTGGTTGAGCTCTTCGCGTAATTTTAAAAGCCTCGTTCTGGCAATTGATACTTTCTCATCAATGTCCAAACGCTTATCTCGCGCGTTTTTTACTTTCTCATCCTGGTTTTTTAATATTTCTTTGGCTCGAACCAGGTCTTTTTGAGTATTCTGCCAGTGGTAGCCATACCAGTCGCGCAGTAACACGTGCAGATCGGCTTCCACATGTTCGTATTCTTCAGCGCGTTTTGCCTGTCGTTCGAGACTGCGCAGGCGTGGCTCCAGTTCTGAGAGGATATCCTGCACGCGCTCCAGGTTGCGCCGAGTCGAATCCAACCTGTTGATGGATTCCTCACGCCTTGAGCGGAACAAGCCAATTCCAGCCGCTTCTTCGAAGAATTTGCGGCGTTCCTCAGGCCTGAGTGAAAGCGCGGCATCCACCAAACCCTGTCCAATGATGGTGTAGGTGCGTTCAGCCAGCCCAGATTGGGCAAGCAGTTCTGACACATCTTTCAAACGCACTTTTTGCTTATTGAGCAGATACTCATTACCGCCATCCCGGAAAGCCCGCCGGGCGATCGAGACCTCTGAATAATCGATGGGCAGCCAGCCGTCTTCATTGTCAAATGTGATGGTCGCTGAAGCCATGCCCGCGCGTGGTCTTTGATCAGAGCCGGCAAAGATCATGTCCTCAGTCTTTTTTCCACGAAGCAAGGTATAAGATTGCTCACCCAGCACCCAACGCAACGAGTCAGAAATGTTGGATTTGCCAGATCCATTTGGGCCTACAATGGCTGTAATGTTACCGGGAAACTCAAATTGAACCCGGCTGGCGAAAGTTTTATATCCATGCAATTCAAGGGCTTTTAATCTCGGCTTCATGAAATCTTTCTCGTCCTCATTTGGGTGTTTTCGAGTAATCCTAAGCGATCCAGAGCATCCACGGCTGCTTGTTTGGTGGCAGCTTGCTTGCTATAACCTGCCCCATTGCCGCTCACTTTACCATTGATGTAAACATCTACTTCAAATAATTTCGAATGATCTGGACCAGAAGTGTTGCGTGTAACGTATTGCGGTGCCTGGTAACCTTTGCCCTGAGCCCATTCCTGCAATTTGCTCTTTGGGTCTTCGTCCTTATGGTTTTCGAGGATATCTTCCGCCGCGGTGATGAGCATGGGTTCAATAAATTTCAAGACCCCCTCAATGTTTTGATCCAGGTAGATGGCTCCAATCACGGCCTCAAACGTATCACACAACAAACCCGAGCGATCATTTCCGCCGGCCTGTGATTCACCCCTCCCCAAACGCATGGCCTGACCAAGTTGAATATTGCGTGCGAATTCAGCCAGCTGCGCAGTGTGGACCAACGCTGAACGCATGCGCGTCAGATCCCCTTCAGGCATTTCAGGGTACTTGTTGTATAACCAGGCCCCCACAATAAAATCCAACACCGCGTCGCCTAAAAACTCCAGCCGTTCGTTGTCTTCAAGAGCCTCGGCATGTTCATTGAGATAAGAACGATGTGTGAGGGCTCTGCTGAGAAGTAATAGATTTCTAAAACCGGGTAATAAACGAGCCGCAAATTCTTGTGGTGTCTCAAGATCAGGTGTTGGCGACTGAGCGTTCAAGTAAGTCTCCCGGAATAAGGAGAGCGCCAGCCACCCTCTCAGAGTGGTTCGCGCACAAATTATTCCTATTTATATTGGATACTAGATTTATACCCTGAACCTGTAATTACTGCAACCACCGGAGTCTTAAAATCTTGTTTACTCTCACTGATTGCAGCCCAAACCAGCGCAGAGGTGGGCTCAATATGAATTCCCTGACAGGCAGCGGCTTTCCAGCTTTCCATCAGTTGATTCTCATGGATGGAGATCATTCGCCCTCTGCCGGGGCCCAACCGCTGTAAAATGGCACCTGCCCTGACTGGTTGAGTCACCTTGACCCCTTCGGCCGCTGTTTCCGAAGATGCGAAATCCGCGATCTGAAACGTATCATTCTGAAAGGCGTGTGTAATTGGCCCGCATGCCGCGGATTGCACACCGATATACTCGGGTTCATGATGAATGACCCCAGCCATCGCCATGGATTCAAATCCCCTCATCAAGCCATAGAGTAATCCACCATGCCCCACAGGAGCGATGAGAGTTGCCGGCGCCTGACCAAGCTGCTCTACGATCTCATAAGCCATTGTAGCAATTCCGGGTAAACCAAAGGGCATCCAGGCATGGCTGGCATATACCGCCCCTGATTCCACCTCGCGTAAAACCGCCTCGGCGGCTGCCTGGCGCGGCCCTGGAACCAGTACCAGCTCGGCACCATAAGCCTCGATTTGGGCGCGCTTGGGGCCTGAAGCCGATGCTGGGATAAATACACGCGCTCGAATACCCGCTCTGGCACAATAAGCGGCAAAAGAGGCACCAGCGTTACCCGAGGAGTCTTCAACTGCCGAGGTTACCCCTCGAGAGCGCAGGAAACTGATTAAAACTGCCGTACCCCTGTCTTTATACGAACCGGTGGGATTCTGGTTATCCATTTTTAGGAACACATCCTGACCGGCAATCCGCGCTGTCAACAAGGGAGTATTACCCTCTCCAAGTGTGATCAGGTTCTCCCGGTCTGCTAACCCGAGTAAGTGTGAAAATTCAGATAACCCTGAACCCCTCCCTATGGTTCGAGGGGTATATTTTGGAAATTCCAAAAAATCAAAAGATCCGCCGCAATTACAGCGGTATGGCAGCGTTTCGATTGGGTAAGGCTTCTTACAGCGCGAACAAGCCACTATTGTCATACTTAATCCCATCTACTTTTTGAATGATCCAATTATAATGCGCCTGTCGGAAATCCTAAAAAAAGCAGCGGTCAGAAGCGATTCTGCTATAATTACGGCGTGGATTTTCAAATCGCTAGCCATCAATCTGAATCTTATCAGATCAATACTGAGCTCTATTCGGGACCTCTCGACCTGCTGTTGCAGTTAATCGAGCGGGCCGAGTTGGATATCACGCGCCTGGCTTTGGCTCAGGTGACCGACCAATACCTTGAATACCTGCATCATTTGGAAGAACAAAACGCAGCGGAAGTCTCAGCTTTTCTGGTAATTGCCGCCCGATTACTGCAGATCAAATCTTCAGCGCTTCTACCACGGCCAGTTATCCCTGGAGTTCCTCTTGAAGAAGACCCTGGTGAAGCCCTTGCCAGACAACTGATCATTTACAAACGCTTTAAAGAATTATCAGGTTACTTGGAACAGCGCGAAATCGAAGGATTAAAAACCTATCTCAGATTGGATACTTCACCGCGTACACAGGTCTCTGCCAAACTTGATCTAAGCGAGTTAACCCTTGAAAATTTGATCAAGGTGGCAGGCGAAATTTTCCGCAATGGCAATGATTTGCCGCCCCTAAGCGAGGTGGTCACCTTTCCGCGTATCACCATCCGTGAAAAGATTAATACTATTTTGGATACCTTAAAAAAAGAAGGTAAACTTTCCTTCTCAAACCTGATCACCAAAAAAGACAATCGGGTGGAAATAGTGGTCACATTTTTAGCCATGCTTGAATTGATCAAAAGACATATGGTGGGAGCCACCCAATCCATGTTGTTTGGGGCTATCGAGGTGATCCCCGAGGGAGAGATCTCAAACCTAGAGGATCAGGATCTTGAATTTGTCGACTAGGAACACTCGCAAATGAAAATCCCCTTTCCAGGGGATTTTTTTATGCTTCCGTTTTTGATTCTTCCGTAAAAAGATTATAAGGCAGCTTATTGCCTATCCAGACTGCCATTAAACTGATGTCATCGTCACTTTCACTGATCTCTGGGTGTGATTCGCGGACTTCTTTGATCAGTACCTCGAAGGTATCCTTCTTTGGCCAATCAATCTGAAAACCTGGCAGCAAACTGCGGTCAGTGTCAGCGGATTGTGGTTTCCAACCATGTTCGGTCAATTGAGCTAACATGATCATTTTTAACTCAGGATGCAGATTGCTCCAGCATTCCATAATGGTGGCGGAAAACTCACTTGATTTGATAAACAAGGATGTGCTATTTTTGATCTTCATGCCCAACGGAGCCAGGCTGCTGTTGCGAAATCCCGGAATTTGGATTCCCTTTGAGAACAGGCGCAAAATTAATTGGCGCTGCATGGAGGTACACTTTTCCAGCCCGTTGAACACCTCATGCAAAATTGTCATTCGGTAATCATCCCGCATAAATTCATTGACGGCATGGAAAGGCAAGTATTCGATCTGTGATTTGTCACTCATAAATAAATAATCCTTTTAACCCTTTGAGATCGCTGTGGCGATTTTGTCACTCATTTCATCCAAACGTTCAACTTCTTCTTGAGTCAGATGCCAACCGATGGAACCGGTGTTTTGTTCAACCTGGCCAATATTCTTAACACCCGGAATCGGTAAAGTGTTCTTGGCTATCAACCAATTGATGGCTACTTGAGATGCCGTCTTGCCTTCATGGTCCATCCCAATTGCTTTGAGCATTCTGATCAATGGCATGATCTTTTCCAAAACCGGCCGATTGAACTGAGCCGCGCGTGTGCCTTTGGGTGGATTTTCAGGTGTGTATTTACCGCTCAGGATCCCCATAGCTAACGGGCTATACGCAATTATCTTAATGTTATTCGCTTTGCAAAAATCCACCAATCCATTCTGTTCAATACGCCTTTCCAGCAGGTGATATTCCACCTGATTTGAAGCCAGTGGAATACCTTTTTTCTGTAATGCGTCGAAGGCTCGCTTGGTCATCTCAGTGTTATAGTTGGAAACACCCACGGCTGAGATTAACCCTTCCTGGTACACTTCAGCCATTTGAGCCATCCAACTCTCAACGCTTACTGGCGGCATTGGCCAGTGGATTTGGTATAGATCCACCTTTTTCACACCCAAACGGTTTAAACTGGCTTGTAAGGCCTTTCGTAAGGCATCCTTGGAGAACCGCCATGGAAAGGGCATGATCTTGGTCGCTATTTGAATTTTCGTCCCGGCAGTCGGTATCAACTCGCCTAAAAAGCGTTCTGATTTTCCTTGCCCATAAACCTCAGCAGTATCGAAAAAAGTGACCCCATTCGCGACTGCGGCATGAAAGCTTTCTGAAACATCTTTATCGGAGTATTGATTTCCAAACCCCCAAACCAGTTTATCTCCCCAAGCCCAGGTCCCAATACCCAGTTCTACACCTTCAAATATCCCGGCATCCTTTTTTTGCGTTTCTTCCATGTGTCTCTCCTAAAAACCAATTCATCTGATTATACACAGGATTCGTAAACCGAGAATTAAAACGCTCAAACCTAATTGAGATATAATTCAAGAAATTTGGGGTTTTCAGGGTGACAAGAGATGAAAACGACCCAAGTAATTTCTGTATCATGGATCTTCAATGGCAGATGATGTTACTCCCATCCGACAGCAATACCTGGATATCAAGAAAAAATATCCTGATACCATTGTGTTCTTTCGTTTGGGGGATTTTTATGAGACTTTTGATGGAGACGCCGAGATCACCTCGCGCGAACTGGATATCGTTCTGACCGGCCGCAGTGTGGCCAAGGGAAACCGCGTGCCCATGGCGGGCATTCCTTATCACGCGGTGGATAATTATCTCTCCCGATTGATCGACAAGGGTTACCACGTGGCCATCTGCGAACAGGTGGGAACCCAGCCCAGCAAAGGAATCTTCCCGAGAGAAGTCGTGCGCGTGGTCACCCCAGGGACTGTTTTTGAACCAGCCTTATTAAAAAGCGACCGTAATAACTTTTTGGCCGCCGTTGATTGTCATGAAGATCGCTTCGGTATCGCTTACGTG
The DNA here is from genome assembly GCA_964474095.1 of uncultured Anaerolinea sp. Taxonomy (GTDB): domain Bacteria; phylum Chloroflexota; class Anaerolineae; order Anaerolineales; family Anaerolineaceae; genus UBA6107. Next base: position 95,078 of record CAYYRU010000001.1, on the reverse strand, counting down.
GATATTTCCACCGGTGAGTTCCAGACCACTGAGACCACCAGCGCAGATCCTCTCAACGATCTGCGCTCTGAAATCATCCGCTTGAACCCGGCCGAAGTGCTTTGCCCGGAATCGTTGAACTTGAACGGAGCCTTCCATGGCCACCTCACCCGTCTGCCAGATTGGCGCTTCGAGACCGGCCGCTGCCGCGAAGCCATCTTACGTCTCATGGAAGTCTCCACCCTCGACGGTTACGGCATGGAACATCTGCCCATGGCCATCCACACTGCGGGGGTGATCTTACAATATCTAAAAGACACGCAACCTTCCTCTCTGCTGTTGCTGCGCGGTATCTCAACCTATTCCACTGCCGAATTCATGACCCTGGATGCCGCCACGCGCCGCAACCTTGAACTCACTGAGACCATCCGCCGCGGAGAAATCAACGGCTCACTATTATCCATTCTTGATCAATCCATCACCCCCATGGGGCACCGCCTCATTCGTCAGTGGGTCAGCAAACCACTGTTGGATCTTGAAATGATCAAGACCCGGCAGAAGGTGGTAGGCTTTTTCTTTGAGAACTCCATGGTCAGGTTAGGACTGCGCAGCCTGCTGCAGCACCTGGGCGATCTTGAAAGGCTCGCCAATCGTGTAACCTCAGGCAACGCACTGCCGCGTGACCTGGTAGCCCTGCGTTCCATCATCGCGCGCCTGCCTGAGATCAAAAACATCCTCCCGATCAATGAAACAGCCCTGGCTGGCATTCTGCCTAATCTGCACCTTTGCCCTGAAGCCCTCGATCTGCTGCAAAAAGCGATTGATGATGACCCACCGGGTACCCTGGCCAACACAGGCATCATCCGCGCCGGCTATTCTGAGGAACTCGATAATGTGATAGAAATGTCGCGGCACGCCCGCGAGTGGATCTCAAATCTTGAAAGCCTGGAACGTGAGCGCACTGGTATCCGCACGCTAAAGGTAGGATTCAATAAAGTGTTTGGTTATTACATTGAGATCACCCACAGTAATAGTAACCAGGCGCCCGCGGATTACATCCGCAAGCAGACCCTGGTCAATGCCGAACGCTATATCACCCCCGAAATGAAGGAATATGAATCGCTGGTGCTCAACGCGGAAGAGCGCATTCACGAGATCGAATTGCGCCTTTTCAAAGAAGTCTGCCAACAGCTCGCTGTTTCGGTCCCCCACTTGTTGGATACCGCCCGCAGTATCGCCGAACTGGATACCCAGGCCGGCCTGGGAGAGATCGCCGCGCTCGAGAATTACGTTATGCCCGAGATCAGCGATGACACATCACTTGAGATCATAGACGGGCGGCACCCCGTGGTGGAAACCACCCTGCACGAAGAACGATTCATGCCCAATGACATTCAAATGGAAGAGGGTGAGATCATTCGCATCATTACCGGCCCAAACATGAGCGGCAAATCCACCTTCCTGCGACAGGTCGCGCTGATCGTTTTAATGGCCCAGATCGGTTCATTCGTCCCCGCAAGTCGCGCCCGGATCGGCCTGGTGGACCGCATATTCACTCGCATTGGCGCACAAGATGAGATCCACGCCGGGCAATCCACTTTTATGGTGGAAATGATCGAAACCGCCAACATCCTCAATCACGCCACACCCCGCAGCCTGATCATATTGGATGAGATTGGCCGCGGCACCTCCACTTATGATGGACTTTCCATCGCCTGGTCGGTGGTGGAATTCCTTCACAACCATCCGCGGTTGAAATCGCGCACTTTTTTTGCCACTCATTATCACGAATTGACCCAACTCAGCGAGTTACTGCCCGGTGTCCGCAACTATAATGTGGCCGTCAGTGAGACCGGCAACCAGGTGGTCTTTTTACACAAGATCGTCCCCGGCGGAGCGGACCGGTCTTACGGCATCCACGTCGCACAGATGGCTGGTGTTCCCCGCCCGGTGATCACGCGGGCCAACGAGATCTTGAAGCAGCTGCAACAAAGCTCCGGTTCAGCCGTAAAGATCGAAGCCCAACCTTCCACTCAAATGGCACTCTTCCCTGAAACCAACCCGTTGTTGGAGGAACTCAAACAGATCGATCTAAATACCATTCCCCCGTTGGAAGCGTTAAATATTCTATACGAATGGCAGCGGAAGTATACTGAACCGAAAAAGAAGAATTAGTCACTTTTCTTGATTAACAAGCCAATTGCCAGCAAGAGCAAACCCATAAAGAGCGCAGCCACGGTGTATACAAGAGCAACTTTACTGACTGCAACTAAAATATCCTGAGCGATCCTAAAAATAACCTGTGCGGAATGTTGCATTTCTGAAAAACCAGAGATGGTGACCAATTGGTTAGCCAGATTGTTACTGTTGATCAACAGCCAGAACCAGGGGATTGAGGAAAGAAAACCAGTAATCACAAGCGGAATTCCCAACCCTGTCATCATCCACTTCACGCGGCGCAGAGAAAACAAAAAGATCAACAACCCCAAACTCAGGTTCACCCAGGGCAAAAACTCCAGGCTCTTGCGAAAATACCAATACCAACCATAAGCAACCGATGAACGAAAGGCCTGCAAATACTGCCTGCCTGTGTCAGACGGAATTTGGATAGCATCCGGGATGCGTGACCTGATCTCATTTGTGACGGGAGTCAGTAGAAAATCCACCACGGGCAGGTCGCTCACTGGTGGATTACAGAAGGTGAATCCACCCTGCCCCAATTGAATGGCGGCCACGATCAGGTTCATCTGGTCTCCTGAACACTCCGGCAGGCCAGTGATCATGCTTACGATGGCCTGTTGTGCCTGGGGTGTATCCAGGTTTTGTTTGAGCGGCTTAAGGTCAACGAGATAAAAGATGTCATCACTATTGAGATTTACAAAATCCAGGACAGACCAGAGTGCTACCTGAGTTTGAAGCTCCAACCAGCCGTCAGGAATAAGTATCATAACTAGATTCTCGAGATCACCACGCGAGAGATTACTGATAAAGGCATCTTTTTCATTAGCACTCAGCTTTTCGTGGATTGACTCAACGATAAGAGAAGGTAGGTTCTGATAAAGGTCTTGACTTTCAAATCGTTGCAAAAAGAACTCCTGGTTAAAAAGGCTTGCCTTTAGGGGCAACGAAACCAGGGTGACAAGTAAAGATATCCCAAATAGAATCGATAGTAAAACGATTACGCCTTTTGCAGGGACACTCTTTTTTACAGCCGCAGACTTGTTTTGGATTGTAAGGTCTGGAGGTTTCTGCATAGTTAGCTCTGTTCCACCGGGATCAAGATCGCGCCGCCAAATCGCGGCAGAGTCACCACCACCTTGCCATCATGCGCCGCGTATTCATCCGCGGCCAATATGTTCTTTAAGCGTTCATTGCCTTTTAAACCTGTCGCGACCAGATCGATCTCCAAATCCACCTTGGCGTCAGAAATGTTGATTGCCACCAATGTGTTTTCATAATCCGTCCGGCGTGAATAGGCAAAGGCACCCAACTCGTTATTGCTTGAGATCACCTGATAATCTCCACGGCGTAGCGATACCCTGGTCTTACGAATGTGGATTAAACGTTTGATCCAATCGCGTAGGGGCAGGTTCCACCTGGATTCTTCCCATTCAAAAGTACGCCTGCAATCAGGATCCGGCCCGCCCAGCAAGCCGATCTCATCTCCATAATAAATGGCAGGAGCTCCAGGATAGGTCATGGTAAACAAGTATCCCAATTTAGCTTTTGCGACGTTGCCGCCCAGCAGGGTTAAGTAGCGCTCGACATCGTGGCTGCCCAACAGGTTGTACATCGCATGGCAATTTTCAGCTGGATAGAGGTTCAACCAACGCTGGCTTTCTTTGGTGAATTTTGTCACACTCACCTTGCCTGTCAGAAGGCCAATCGTATTCTCACGCAAAGGATAATTCATCAGTCCATCAAAATGTTCATTCCCCACCCAACGCGCGTCACCATCCCAGATCTCGCCCACCAGATAAGCATCCGGGTTGGCGCTACGTACTTCCTGCCTGAATTTCAACCAAAAGGCATCGTCATTGATCTCATTGGGTACATCCAAACGCCAGCCGTCAATTCCCTGCTCGATCCAGTAGCGTGCCACATGCAGGATGTATTTCTGTACTTCCGGGTTTGAGGTATTGAATTTTGGCAAACTTTTATACTTCCACCAGGCCTCATAGGTGGTGGCTTCTCCGGGAGAATAGGCATCCACTGGAAATTTTTGGACGTGGAACCAATCCAGATAAGGTGAATCCGCTTGATTTTCGAGGATATCGTTAAATGCATAGAATCCTCTCCCACAGTGATTGAACACCCCATCAAGGATCACCTTCATCTCATTCCGATGTGCCACATCCAGCAGGGTGAAGAACTCCAACTTCGAACCCAACTTTGGGTCTATTTGAAAGTAGTCGATGCAGTTGTAGCGGTGATTTGAAGGAGAGAGGAAGATCGGATTAAGATATATGGCGTTAATGCCCAGATCCAACAAGTAATACATATGATCCAGAATACCTTTAAGATCACCACCTTGAAACCCAAAGAGGGTCGGCTTGGCATCCCAGGGCAGCATGGATTTGGGGTTGTTCTGGCTGCTGCCGTTTGCAAAGCGATCTGGAAAGATCTGATAAAAGACGCTGTCCTGCACCCAGCCTGGAACACTCATGATCTACCCCCTAATCCACTGATCCAATTTATCAGGCTGGTCAGCGAATTCGGTTTTATCCACCTCTCCAGCAGCCATTTTTTCAAGCAAATCACATAATTTCGCGTTAACCGGGGATGGTCGATTCACCTTCTCACCAAAACGGACCACCGCACCGTTTAAAAAGGTCACTTCACTAATCCTTTTACCTGCGTAAAGATCGATATGAAAAGATGGCATTTTCGCCCCCCTTCCCCTGGCCAGTGGCAATCCGATCAAACGTTGACTTAACCCAGCCGGAAGGGTTTTTAACAAGCTCATCAAGGCCACCGTAGGTGTGCCTGGAAGATCTGTCAAATGCACTCGCATGGCCTTCATCACCGAAAGCGCTTCTTTGATTTGTTCAAGCTCAATACGCCAGGTGATTGGGTTTGAATATACCTGCGCGGGGGTCCAGTTCAAGATGGCGGAGGTGGCGTTGGCCAGCAGGTTGGTGAGCATCTTGGACCACTTCATGTCCGCCCGCCTGCGATAACCTTTGGCCTTGAGCCCCGCCAGGTTAAACCAATCAATTATCGTGTCTGAAAGCGCATGACCTTTCTCAATACCCACTCCGCGCAATCTTTCCAGTCGGATGTCTCCAAGCCCGGAACGGCCTACCGCGCTGGTGATGGTGCCCGCGATCACGCGGTCTTCACCCAAACGCCGGGCAATCATGGTCTCATTCTCAACCCCATTTTGCAGGCATAGGATTGGTGGAAAAATCATTTCAAAGCCGCTTAGTGATTCCATGACAGAAGGAGTGTCAAAAGATTTCACGGCCAGCAAGGCAACATCCGCTTCGGCCATTGCCAATGCGTCAGAAACTTTGGAGGTCACAGTCACTTTTGGAAGACGAATCTCATTCTTACCAACCAAAAGATGAATCCCCTTGCGTTCAGCATCCGCGATGTATTCTTCTTTCTCGATAAAAACCACATTGGCACCGCTGGCAGCCAAGCTGCCGCCAATATATGTACCGATTGCCCCCATACCGAAACAAATCACGTTTAGTTTTTTTCTGGTCATAGAGTCCGTCAATTTAATCCAACTGCCAATTCTGAATACCTCGAAGAAAATCGGCCCCAGACATCCATTTTTTTCCCGCGGGCTGAACCTCAAGTAATTTGACCCAACCATCCGGGGTGCCTATGGCTGGCAGTCTATCAATTATAGAATGCTTCCCCGCGTTGTCTGAAGTTCCTGGCATTATGCTAACCTTTCTGATCTTCAAAGGCTGTCCATTGAGTAATGTGTAAGTTCCAGGCCAATCATTTAACGCGCGCACTTTACGGTCAATGTTGATCATCGAAGAAGTGAAGTCCAACAATCCGTCTTCTTTTTTGAGCATGGGAGCATAAGTCTCACCGGTTTCAGGTTGAGCAACCGGTTGAATGGAGCCTTCCAAATATCCAACCAGAGTTTGCATAAGCAAAGTGGCACCGGCATTTGCCAGTTTATCGTTGAGTGACGCCAACGTTTCATCTTTTTCAAGCGTCACTTTCTCTTGCCGAAGCATCGGACCCGTATCGATCCCTGGGTCCATTTTCATGATGGTCACGCCAGTATATTCGTCACCGTTCAAAATGGCCGCCTGGATAGGCGCGGCACCGCGCCAGCGTGGAAGATAGGATGCATGAACGTTAATACAGCCAAACCTTGGCAGATCAAGCACTTTCGGGCGCAAGATCTGGCCAAAAGCCGCCACCACGATCAAATCCGGATCCCAGGCTTGCAGCTGCTCAAACACCCCCGGGTCGCGTAGTTTTTCAGGTTGAATAACAGGCAATCCAAGCTGGGCGGCGAGAGTTTTTACTGGTGGAGGAGTGATGATCTTACCCCGTCCAGCTGGACGATCAGGTTGGGTTACCACTCCTCGTATCGTGTAATCTTCGGTTAAAGCGGATAGGATCTTAACAGCAAACTCAGGTGAACCCATGAAGACGATGTTGGTAGACATGCAGTGATTTTAACCTATTTTCTTCTCACCAATCACAAATTCAACGGTAAAATCATACTATGGAGTTGTCATGCGCCGTGAATGAACTAAAACAAGCCAGGCTAGCCAGGGATGGCGGCTTTGAAGGAAAATCCAGAGTGCTGGCACGCAGGGCAGCCGGGTTGGCTATCCGCTTCTGGTTAAGAAGATCCACTTCTCCTCTAATGGATCTCTCATTAAACGAACTGATCAAAGACGCCCGGGTACGTTTATTGGTACCATTCTCTATTCACGATTGTCTTGAGCGGTTAACCACACGCGTAGACCTTCAATATCATCTGCCCGAGAAATTTGACCTGATCGCGGATGTAGATCAAATACTCAACACCCTATCAAATGAAATGGAAGCAGCCAAATGAATAATCAAACCGACCAAATCATCATGTACGGCACTACCTGGTGCGGTGATACCCGCCGGGCTAGAAAGTTTTTCGACGATCACAAGATCGAATATAAATGGGTGGATATTGACCAGGATAAAGAAGCTGAAGCCTTTGTTAAAAGTGTAAACAATGATTGCCGGAGTGTTCCCACGATCCTTTTCCCCGATGGATCCCTGCTGGTGGAACCATCCACTTCACAGCTTTTGCAAAAATTTAATATCGTGCAATAAACGCTTACTCTTTTGATTTTTTGATCCGCCCAATCAGCCAAACGGCCAGCGCACCTGCAAACAAGCCCGCGCCGATCACCAGAATGCTGACCTTCTTTTTTGAAGTCTCCAAAATAATGGAAGACTTGTGAGAAAGATTGGCCTTCAAGGTTTTCAAAAAGATCGGGTTTGGCTTGACGGGTTTAAGCAAATTCGAAAGCTTGTTCTCAAGATTGAGTGTTGAATTTCTGACTGGTTCCAAATTACTTTCCATTTTTTCACCCTTTTAATTACTCATTCGTATTTCTAATATCGTCCATTTCCTGGCGAAGTGCCAGTAACGCTCTGTGATAAAGACTTTTAATTGCACCTTCGCTGCGCCCCATGATCTGAGCGATCTCAGCGTTGGAGAGGTCTTCCAAAAACTTCAACAAGATCAATTGCTGCCTGTCTGCCGAGATCCTTCGTATCCCTTTCAACAAAAGTTCTGTCTCCTGATTCTTCTCAAGCAGTTTCTCGGGTTGATCGGTGTGCACCGGAAGATCAACATGATCATCCAGTGGTACTTCTTTGCGGCGCATATTATCACGATGCCAATTGGCGATCAAATTATGCGCGATACGGTATAACCAGGCGGAAAAAGGAACTCCCTTTTCAACATATCCATTAATATGCCCAAATGCCCGGTAAAAAACACGCGAAGTGAGATCTTCTGCATCAGTGGCGGAACCGATTCGATAATAGACATAGTTATAGATGCGGGTCACGTTTTTCTCGTAGAGGTAGCTAAACGCCTCTGGATTGCCCTGACAGGCTAATGAAACCGCGTTCTCATCAGTGATGTCTTCTATGTCGTTCTCTTTCATCTCACTCAATATATAAAACCCTTTTCTTTTCCTTTGGATACTCCAAAATCTATTGATATTCCAAAGCAAACTGGACTGCTTTATAGGCATCCAAGATGCCTGATCCAACAGCATTGCTTTCTGCACCGCATGCGGGTAAGCTGCCATGATACGGTGTAGCTGACTCGCGTAAGATCGCCATCGTGGCATCCACATTTCCGATCAAAATTGGGTTGGCGGACCACATCAAAGCTACGACGCCGGTCACATGTGGAGCAGAAAAGGACGTGCCATCCGCCACCTCATACCCACCACCTGGGATGGATGATAACACTCCTTCACCTGGTGCTACCAGGTCAGGTTTGGAGCGTTGGCTGCCATCCACCAATACCGGTCCGATGGATGAGAAATCAGATAGCTCACCTTGCTGGTTGATCGATCCCACCGTGAATACATCACTGTAAATCGCGAGTGGATCAGTAACCGTGCTGCAGCCATAATACCCGCTATTGCCAGCCGAGACAGACATAAAAATACCGGCGGTCTTCAGAGCGGCGGCCGTGGTTTCGAATACCAACGCATCACAGCCTTCAACATCCGGGCATCCCCACGAGTTATTGATTACCATGGCTCCCCGAGTTGGGTCACCATCCGTGAAGGCATCTCCTCCACGTGGAAACGGTGCGAACATGAACTGCATGCAATCCAGATAACGCGCCGGATTACCCAAATTTCGATCCAGGTTTACACAACCGATCCACTGCGCTCCCGGGGCAACCCCGACATGGCTTCCCAGAACCACACCCAGGGTCATGGTGCCGTGCCCTGAATGGTCACTTGGGAAAGGCGTGTTGTTCCAGGGGTCGTACCAGTTGTAATCATCCCCCGAATCAACACCCCGGTAAGCCGCGGCCAATTCGGGATGATGTCCATCCACGCCGCTGTCTGCCTGACCGATGATGATGCCGCTTCCGGTGACACCCAGTTTTGCAACCACCTGGTCCGCATGGATCATACTGATATTCCATAGAGGTGCGACAGGAACCTCCACCACATCTTCAGAGGCAGTAGTTTTGTGTTCTGAGATTGGCCTCAACCGCGGGCTTTCAAGTATGCGATCGACGGCGGGATCATTCTTGAACAGGATGGAGGTGATCAAATCGTCTTTCACCTCAATGCCGTTCAACAAATAATACGGGGTATAAGCAAGATGCCATTGGTCCAATTTCTCACGTAGAGGTTGCTGACTGTCATTTGCAGTTTTAATGAGCTCCGAATAAAGCGCTTCTTTTCGATCTTCGTAATCAAAGATCTCTTCAACTCGTGTTAGGTCGGTCGTCTCTCGAAGCACGATGAATTTGTAATCGCCAAAAAAACCGGGCTGTCCCCATACCAGGTAGACGATCACAGCGCCTGCTACACTTATGCCTGACAAAAATAGATGAACCTTTTTTGAGAGGGTGATCCCGCGGTTTGACCTGCGGGCAGTAAATCGTAAGGAAGTATAAGTGATCACCCCGATCAAAGTGAACCAGGCGGATTTCAGTGCCAGATCAAGGATCTCACCCTTACCACCTGTATAAATGGATGACAATTCATCCATGTCAAAAAAAAGCACCGGCAACGCGACCAATAAAGCTAGCAGCACTCCCGCTTCAAATTTTTCATGCCTTTGTGGATCGCCTTTGGCTGACAACGCCAACAACCAACCGCTGATGGGCACCGTCAATACCCACATTTGTTGGGAACCATTATGTGCCAATGCAGCCGTCATGATCAATAGAAAAACCGCCACCACGACTCCATCTAAAAACACGTTTGTTCTGTGTTCTCCGTCTTCAGAAAATTGCCCAGGCTGAAGATAAACCGTGAAGGTGATTTCAACAGCCACAAACGCGAAGAGAATACCCACCAGCAGCTCTAAAATAGTATCTGTTGCCGATCCCAAAGCTCCCCATAAAAACCATGGAACGCAGATGAAACCGCAAAACAGAATGTGGATACCATTGAAAGAGGACCGTTTTTCAGGGTTGGATTTCGATATTTTATTTTTTACCAGCAAGAAACCGGCTCCCAAAACTGCCAATGCAGCCAATTGCAGAAGAGCAGTGTTTTTCTGCGCGCTGAGAGATACCATCTTAAGGGGGATGGCGAACACAGCCAGAATCGCGCCCAACATCCACAAGCTGAACATTTTCTTGATGCGAGGATGTTTGACAGTCAATGCCAAAATGCCTGCCGCCAATAGCATTAGAATGCTGCATATGGCATGATTGACCCAGCGAAAATCAGCCACAGCCACAGAAGTCTCAAACATGGTTTGTTCAAGCAGCCAATTAAGAAATAGATCCACAACAGAAGCTGTAATCATCCAAAACGTTCCCAATCCTGCCAGGATCAACAACCCACAGCCGATGGGTTTCTTTTGTGTACGTAAGTTAGTTTCATTGATGGTCATCTATTATCCTGAAGGTTATTGAAATTTGAGAATCTGCACGCTTGAATTAAATAAACGGCAGCGTTACACTTAACCCGTGCATTGAAATTATAAATTCAATCCACCAATCATGACAGACAAATTTTGTTCGCGGAGGAATGGAATGCAGCATTCTGAATATGAGTGGACGAGCTCGGACGGAGTCAAGATCTTTGGCCAAGAATGGAAACCCGAAGGAACGGTTAAAGCAGCCATCGCCATGGTTCACGGCCTTGGAGAACATTCCGGCAGATATGCGCACGTGGCTGAAGCCTTTACCGCCCAGGGATATAGCCTGACGGCTTTCGACCTGCGCGGTCATGGCAAGTCAGATGGCGTGAGAGGGCATTCTCCCTCTTATGATGCCCTCATGAAAGATATCACGCAAAACATCAACCTCGCCAAAGAACACTTCCCTGGCGTCCCTGTTTTCATTTATGGTCACAGCCTGGGTGGCAATCTGACACTTTATTATTGCCTGACCCAAAAACCGAATCTCAAGGGTGCCATCGTCACCAGCCCGGGTTTGGGCACAGCCGAACCTGTTCCACCCGCAAAACTTGCGCTGGGAAAATTACTTTACAATTTGCTGCCAGCCACCCAGATGGATAATGGGCTACAAAAATCGGGTTTATCGCGTGATCCCGAGGTTGAAAAGAAATATTCCGCCGATCCGCTGGTGCACCCAAAAATTTCTGCGCGCTGGGCATTGGATCTGATCAACAACGGAAAATATATCATCGACCACGCCGCTGAATTCCCCATTCCGCTCTTGCTCATGCAAGGCAGCGGAGATTACATTGTCAGTCCTCCCATGACTAAAGCTTTTGCCAGTGGCGCTCCTCTTTCCAAGATCACCTTTAAGTTGTGGGAAGGTCTCTATCACGAACTGCATAATGAACCCGAAAAAGCTCAAGTCTTGAAGACCATGACCGATTGGTTGGATCAGGAATTGAAATAATTTCAGACCCAATGTAAGGTTACGATTGTAAGGAAGGGTCAAGTCAGCATACGTTCAACTTGACCCTTCCGTTGCTTAAGACTAAAATAATAGTATCTGTACGGTTAAAATCATTCCCATCTGCCTGTTTCGCTGGTAATTGAGAATCGAATGAAGAGAGATTTTTTTTACAGACCACCCACAGATGCGCAATTCAATGTCATCTCAAGGTGGTGCTTTAGGTTTTGACAAATAGAATGCGAGGAGACTTTTTGATGAAAGACTTTTTATTCCGTGGAACACTCGCCGACCTGGATCCGGAAGTTGTCAAACTTACGGATTACGAAAAAGAACGCCAATTTCGTAAACTGATTTTGATCCCTTCTGAAAGTACCGCCCCTGCCGCCGTTCGTGAATCTTTGGGATCGGTTTTCCAGAACATCTACGCAGAAGGCTATCCTGACGAAGAAATGCGCCTGATGAAAGAAGGTGAGATTCTGGATTACCCTGCCCGGTTGACCTATTACAGACGCAACGCCGACCCCCGTTATTACAAAGGCGTTGAATACGCTGACCTGGTGGAGTCACTGGCCCGCCGCCGCTGCGCGGAAGTCTTTGCCACCGAGAAATATGGCCCCGATCAGATCTACGTCAACGTGCAGGCCCTTTCTGGCGCGCCTGCCAACAACGCGGTTTACAACGCTCTCATCCAACCCGGTGACGCCATCCTCGGTATGAACCTCTTGCACGGCGGCCACCTGACCCACGGATCATCCGTCAATCGCTCGGGTAAGCTCTACAAGGTCTCACATTACAATGTAGATCCAGAAACCGAAAAGATCGACTACGAAAAGATCGCCCAAATCGCCAACGAAAACAAACCCAAGGTCATCATTTGCGGTTACTCGTCTTATCCCTGGGTTCCTGATTGGAAACGTTTTAGAGAGATTGCCGATTCAGTGGGTGCCTATCTACTGGCCGATGTATCGCACATTGCCGGCTTGATCGCCGCCAAGACCATCGCTTCACCGGTGGATTATGCCCACGTGGTGACCTTCACCACTCACAAGACCCTGTGCGGTCCACGCGGCGCCTGCATCCTCACTACGGACTCTGCGCTCTCCAAAAAGATCGATAAAGGTGTTTTCCCAGGCGAACAAGGCGGCCCTCACGTGCACGTTTTTGCAGCATTGGCCACCACCTTTAAGATCGCCAAATCAGAACAGTTTAAATCCCTGCAGCAGCAGATTATTCGCAATTGCGCTGCCATGACCAAGCGCTTGCAAGAACGCGGCATGCGTATTCCCTTTGGCGGCACGAACACCCACCTCGCCAACCTGGATTGCAAAACCGTGGTCGGTCCGGATGGCACCACCCTATCTGGAGACATGGCCGCCCGAATTTTGGATGTGGCCGGCATCGTCTTGAACCGCAACACCATCCCCGGCGACAAAACCGCCAACAATTCCTCCGGTATCCGCTTCGGCACCCCCTGGATGACCCAGCGCGGATTGGATGAAAAAGACATGCAACAACTTGCCGATATCATGGCTGACCTGCTGCAAGCCATCACGCCCTTCTCGGTGAACACCAAAAAAGGCCTGGTACAGCGCGCCAAGGTGGATTTCAAGGTTTTAGAAGACGCCAAGATCAAGGTCAGAACCTTGTGTGAAAAAGCAGGCTCTGACCTAGAGTATCAGAAAAACGGCTATCCGCAATTTTATTTCCTGGACGACCAGTCCATGACCAAAGGCGACCTCGCCACACTAGAGTTGCGCGGACCCAACCTGCACCAGTTCGCGACCTATTGCTTCAGCAGCGACATTGAAAAACTAACCGACGGCCAAACTCAAAAAACATCTCTTTCCACTCCTTTGGGGATTGTGGAAGGCACGCTTGCCTATCAAGGTGACTCATACCTCTTTTCGTTCTCCAAAGAGAAATTCGGGGCAGCAGCCACATTTTTGCGCGATATTGCTGAAGGTTACATCAGTTTTGATAAAGATCCCGTCCGCCGTATTCCGGGCAGTATTTCCGTGATTGAGAGGGTTGATGTAGAACCCGTACAGGCGGCAGGCAACCTTGAGATCAGTCATAAACCATATTTCATCGGTCAAGGTGACCAATCTGGTTCACCCCTGCCTGCCTTCCAATGGCAGGAGAAGGAATCCGATGAGTTATTCCGCACCAGTTTGTATGACACCCACAAAAGCATGGGGGCCAAGATCATCCCCTTTGCCGGTTGGGAAATGCCGGTCTGGTACACCTCGGTTGTGGAAGAACACCTGGCTTGCCGTCAGGTGGCGGGTTTGTTCGACGTCTCGCATATGGGCGTCTTCCAGGCGGAAGGCCCCCAGGCTGCCACCTTCCTTGAAACAGTGTGCGCCAATGACATCAGCCTGTTGGGCGTGGGTGAATCCTGCTATACCCATTTCCTCTTCCCCAATGGGGACGTGATCGACGATACCCTGGTCTATCGCCGGGGTACAGAAAAATACCTGGTGGTGGTCAATGCCTCAAATGATGCCAAAGACTGGGCCTGGTTGAACGCCGTGCGTGAAGGCAATGCGCTAATCGATTCGAAACGTCCTTGGATCAAAACATACGGCGCCGGAGTAACCCTGCGCAACTTGCGTGATCCAAAAGCAGGCGAAGATATGCGCGTCGATATCGCGCTGCAGGGACCAAAATCCCGCGACATATTGCTCTCACTGGGTTGCGACGCTGCTACTTCAAAAAAGGTAAAAGCACTAAAACGAACCGAATTGTGTGAAGCTGTCATTGGCGGTTTCGACCTGGTGGTTTCCCGCACTGGTTATACCGGCGAGAAAATGGCCTTTGAACTCTTTGTTCATCCTGATAAAGCTCCCGCCCTATGGGATGCCCTGCGCAAAGCGGGTGAACCACTTGGTATGAAAGCCTGCGGATTGGGTGCCAGAGATTCACTACGCACCGAAGCCGGCCTGCCCCTTTACGGCCATGAGATGGGTGGAGAAGACAACTTCTCTGTCTCTGAAGCCGGTTTTGGTTCTTACGTCAAAACCTATAAACCCTGGTTCATCGGACGGGATGCCTTCATTGAGAAAGAAAAGATCCGTACTGGAATCGTGGTGCGCTTCCGTTTCAACGAAAAAGGAATCCGCATGGCACACAATGGCGACCCCGTGCTTGATGCCAAAGGCAAAGTCATTGGCAAGGTAACCAGTTGCGCCATTGACAAAGAAGGATATTTGACCGGGCAGGCTTTTGTAGAAATACGCTGCGCGGTGGAAGGCACGCCGATTTTTGTTTACCAGGGCGCGTCAAAAATCTCACCAATTTCTCCTGCCGAACTATCATCAGGTTCAAGGGTAACCCTGCCTGTTCCGGCAGTCGTTGTTAGCCGTTTTCCAACTGCTTAATTTCTTTCAGGCCAAAGAAAAGGAGTAAAACCGGTTATGCAAACACCATGGGATTTCAGATATGCCCAACGAACACAACGCATGAAGGCATCGGCGATCAGGGAACTGCTTAAACTAACCGAACAACCGGATGTGATTTCTTTTGCGGGCGGTCTTCCAGCCCCGGATGTATTCCCGGTGGAAGAGTTTAAACGAGCCTGCAACTACGTGCTTGATCATCAAGGTGCGCAAGCGTTGCAATACGGCACCACGGATGGTTACGTTCCACTGCGAGAAATGATTGCGCGGCATACCAACCGTCTGGGCATTGGTGTTAGCGTGGAAAATATATTGATTACCTCAGGCTCACAGCAAGCGCTTGACCTGATTGGCAAAATCTTTATCAATCATGGCGACCGCATCCTGGTGGAAAACCCCACCTACCTTGGTGCCATCCAGGCCTGGAATGCCTACGGCGCTGAATACATCCCTGTCGCATTGGATGATGACGGCATGGATACCCGTGTCTTGGAAGAGGCTTTGCGGAAAGGCCCCAAGTTTATTTACGTTTTACCAAACTTTCAAAATCCCACTGGTGTGACCCTGTGCATGGAACGCCGCCGGCAGTTGATCAAACTGGCTGACCAATACGGCGTCCCCATCATCGAAGATGATCCTTACGGTCAATTGCGTTACGAGGGTGATAATTTGCCCCCGGTTGAACTTCTTGATTCACAAATGCGCGACAAGACCAATGCCTATACCGGTAACGTCATCTACTTGAGTACCTTCTCAAAAATCCTTGCTCCCGGCATCCGCCTGGCATGGGTGATCGCCCCCGTGGAGGTGATCAACAAACTCATCCTGGCGAAACAAGGCGCTGACCTGCACACGTCCACCTTCAACCAAATCGTGGCGCATGAAGTCGGCCAACATGGATACCTTGATCGCCATGTCAAGTTGATCCAGGATACCTATCGCGAGCGGCGCAATGTGATGATCGAATCACTGGAAGAACACATGCCCAACGGCGTCACCTGGACGAACCCACAGGGCGGGCTGTTCTTATGGGTCACGGTCCCTGAAGTCCTTAATACCATCGAGATCTTCAAAGACGCGGTGGCGCAAAAAGTGGCTTACGTGCCAGGTGAAAACTTTTATGCCTGCGGCGGTGGATCGAACACCATGCGTTTGAATTTCTCCTCAACCCAACCAGACCTAATCAATGAAGGCATCGCCAGGTTGGGGAAACTTCTCAAAACCAAATTGGTCGAACACTAAATCCGATTTATTCGAATTTCGGCGTCCACAATTTAAAGTGATCCAAGATTGATCCCCCGATAAACTCCTTGAGAATGGAGTTGTCGGGGATCAATTGATTATCCACCGGCAGGAACCATTCCAAAAAGGCAAGCAGACGCTTGGCCTCCACATATTCGGGGGTGCCAAATGCCACCTGGCGTAACAACGGCTCCACCAATGGTTTTAATGCCGAAAGCTCATAGACCAGGGCGGAATTAAAAAGTTTATTGCCATTTTCCTGAAACGGGAAGATGTTGTTTTTCTCACCCCGCTGCACCATATCCCAGTTGCGAATGGTTTGCTGGGCTGTATATCCCCTTTCGCGCGAATCACGCACGATACGGCGGATCAAACGGGTATCCGTGGTGGAAATGCGATTGTAACGATCGAGGTTTAACTGGGTCAGGCATGAAGCGTAGATCTTGAAGGTGGTATTGGGGTCAATCCCGGGCAGAAGATTGGGGTTCAATCCATGGATGCCCTCCAGAATGATCATCTGATCTTTCCTGAGTTGAACGACCTCTCCGTTTTTTCGTTTTCCGTCTTTGAAATCATACTTGGGAAGTTGCACTTCTTGACCTGTAATCAAACGTTTCAAATCGCTTGAGAGCAGACTGGTATCCATGGCGCCCAAACTTTCAAAATCATAACGCCCATGCTTATCTTTAGGAGTGTCCTCCCGGTCAACAAAATAATTATCCATTTCAACTGGAAAAGGCGAGAATCCGTGAGCCAATAGCTGAACTGAGAGTCGCTTCGAAAATGTGGTTTTTCCTGAAGAAGATGGACCAGCGATCAAAATGATCCTGGATTCATCTGATTTCTCAGCGATGTGTTGCGCGACATCAATTATCTGTAATTCATGCAGGGCTTCTGACACCAGGATGATCTCGCGGATATTACCGGCCTCGATGGATTCATTTAACGCCCCGACCGATTCAATTCCCAGACGATGCAGCCAGTTGCCGTATTGTCTAAAAGTAGCCAATAATTTAGGGTAGCTGGACATGCCGCTTATGGTCTTGGGAGAATTGCGCCGTGGAAAACGCAACACAAAACCTTCACCCATGAGTTCCAGATCGAACCACTTGAGATAACCAGTGGAGGGAACCATGTAGCCATGATGATAATCCTGGTGATCTCCAAGGCTGTAAAGAACCAGATACTCTTTTTGACGGTATCTCAGTAATTGAACTTTATCTTTTAGTCCTTTAGAGTCAAAATAACGGATGGCTTCTTCCAGAGGAACATTCTGACGTTCAAATGACAGATTTTGCTTTACCAGATCCAACATTCTGGTTTTCAACTGTTTTAGTTGATTTTCCGTGAATTCATCATCGCTGGTCACCTGGCAGTAATAGCCCCCCGCCGAAACCGAATGGTCGAGGGTCATATGCGCTTGTGGAAACAGCTCTTCGAAGGCAGCTTCCAATAGAAAAGTGATCGAACGGCGGTAGATTCTGGCGCCGTCGTCGTCACCCATGGTAATCAACCGGATGCGGGAATCCATTTGAACGGTATAGGTCAGTTCACGCAGCTCCCCATTCACCACCGCGCCCATTACAGGCGGATTATCCCATTCGGGCAGCAACTGTAAAAGGGTCTCGAGGTTTGCGCCCCGCTGGCCAGTGTAAACCCGGCCATCTGGAAGCACGATCTCGATTGTCGGTCGGGAAGATTGAATTGTTTCATTGTTCTGTTCACTAGGTTTGTTGATCATGTCTCTTCTCGATAAATAATGGAATACTTCATTTTCTCATCTTTTTAGACTACTGGCAATTTTACGGTTGGATCAACTCAATCACAAGGTTTTGGTGAGCTTGAACAGGAAACGGCAGCGTGAACTCAATTGCACCTTCCACATCCGTGATCGTCAATTCAAATGTGTTTTCCTCCCCGCCGAACAACACACTGGCTTTAAAGACTCCTGCTGGTAAACCCCCAGACACTTCAAAGACTGGGGATTCGATGATCTCGTCGTCGAGATTGACGAGCGTGACTACCACGTCTTCTGCTTGTACTCTGACAGCCGCGTAAAGGGATTTGTTTTCCGTCCGCGCGGCACGGTAATCACCGCTAAGCAGGGCTGGATGCTCCAGACGCAGATGGATCAATGAGCGGTAAAGCGAAAGCAGCGAGTTAGGGTCGCCAGATTGGTCAGTGACATTAAAATCACTAAAATTGACGTTAGGCGCCTCCCATGGATGACCCTCCGAAAAGCCTGCCGCCGCTGCCGCGCTCCACTGCATGGGTGTGCGGATCAATTCATCGGGTTTGGTGCCTGTCATGCCGATCTCTTCACCATAATAGATAAAGGGCGTTCCAGGCATGGTCAACAAAATGGCAGCCGCATGTTTGGCCATGTCTTCATCTTCGCTGAACTGAGACATTACCCGGTTCATATCATGATTGGTCAAAAAAGTACCCATTCCCCCATTTCGATAGCGGTTTGCCTCAGAGACAATTTTTGTGGAGATCCCTTGCCCATCTTTCAGTATTATTTTTGATATCATGGCAGTGGAGAGATCAAAATTAAACACCATGTCAAAGCACTGCTTTTTAATATAGCCGGAAGCGATAATTGAAGGTTCCCAGACCTCCCCTACGGTCATAAGTGTTGGATCCCAAAGTTTGTATCGATCATAAAAATTCGAAAACCAGGTCTTGGTCGACTCGGTGTTCGCCTGGATCTCACCTTCCTCGATCAGGTGTTTGGCTCCATCAATCCTGAATCCGTCGACACCAATCTCCTCAACCCAAAACTTGGCTACATCCAACATGGCATTCGAAACCGCGTCATTTGTATAGTTGAGATCAGGCATGCTGCTGTCAAATACACCGTAATAATACAACCGGTTGGAGGCTTGATGCCAGACTCTTTCACCCCACGGTCCGGCGTAACCCGGGTTTGTGGCAGACCACAGATACCAATCATGGTACTGACTGTTCTCATCCAGTGCCTGTTGGAACCAATCGATCTTGGTGCTCGTATGGTTGACCACCAGGTCAATGATCACTTTAATACCACGTTGATGGGCTTCATCCAATAATTGCTTGAAATCGTCCATGCTGCCGTATTGTGGATTAACCGCATAATAATCCGATACATCGTACCCATGATAGCTGGGAGATGGATAGATCGGCAGCAGCCAAATTGCAGTTACTCCGAGGTCTGTACTGGTTTCAGGGTTACCGTCATTGAGATAATCCAGCTTCTCAATGATCCCCTGAAAATCGCCAATTCCATCTTCGTTGGAATCATAGAAACTACGCACAAAAATCTCATAGACGACGGCATGTTCCCACCAGGTCAGATCCTTGACTACACTTGTTGGAGTGGCAACAGCCTCAACGGTTTCAGTTGGTTTACTCCCGGCGGGGATGATCTTATCTTTGGCGACGATCACCAGAATGACCAATAGAATGATGGCCAGGAAGAACCAACCCACTGACAACCTGCGTCTCTTAAACATCTTTTCTCCAGGAATAGAAATGGTGCAACATGATCGACAAAATCATTATAACGCTTCACAATAACCAGAACCAATACCCCATTGCTCATCTGGGGTATTACTCTCTTGGAACTCACAAAAGAATCGGTCTATTATTGGGGGTACTAAAGGATACGTTATAATTCAAAATCAGGCTGGCTATTATCATGACACACACCTGGCGATTGATCCAAACAACTCCGACTTCCGGCGCATGGAACATGGCACTGGATGAATCTCTACTTCACCATGTCTCTCAGAAGATCAGTCCTCCCACCCTGCGGTTTTATTCATGGTCGATCCCTACCCTGTCTTTGGGTTATTCACAACCCTGGGCGGATGTGGATATGGATAGACTGTATCAATTGGGATGGGATCTGGTTCGCCGTCCGACTGGTGGACGGGCCATCCTGCATGCTGATGAATTTACCTATTCGGTCACCGCTCCCGTGGATGAACCTGCCGTTTCAGGAAGCCTGTTGGAAAGTTATCACCGTCTTTCTACCGCGCTTCAAAGAGGGTTGAAAAAATTGGGCGTCGTTACTGCGGCAGATGAGAAATACACGCCTTCAGGTCAAGCTCCTGACCAGAATCCAGTCTGTTTTAGGGTTCCTTCTAATTTTGAGATCACCTGGAAAAAAAAGAAAATGATCGGTTCCGCCCAGGCGCGTAAATCAGGCGGTGTGCTCCAGCACGGCTCCCTGCCCTTGTTTGGAGATCTGACACGCATCACTCAGGTCTTGAAATATGACTCAGAAGAGGAGCGGAAATTATCAGCCACAGGGTTGCTTGACCGCGCGGTCACTTTGAAAGAAGTGACGGGGCAAGAGTTCCCCTGGCATGTCATCTCAAAAGCCATGCTCGAAGCCTTTTCAGAAGAATTTGAGATCAAATTTATCGAACAGCCAACTGAGGTTTTTGAAAAAGACCTTGCGCAAGAACTTTTAAGAACCAAATATTCGACCGATCATTGGAATTTTCGCATTTGAACCTGCTTACACCCAACCTTGGGGATGAACTTCGTGATCAGGTTTTTGGTTGGCTGACAAATCCTCTCAAAGAAAGATTGGTACAATTCTTGCTATGATAAAGAAGAGTGTGAAAATGTTTTTACGTTTAATCCTTTGGGCAATATTGGCGTTCGTAGTATTTTTCGGACTACCACGCTTATTCACCGAGCTTTATTCCGCTGCCAGAATCAAGACCTTTGAAACAGTGGAAAAATCTCGGGTGGCGATCGTCTTTGGAGCGGGTTTACAGCGTGACGGAACCCCGTCGCCCGTCCTCAAAGACAGGGTGGCTGCCGCTGTGCAGCTCTATTTTGACGGCAAGGTGGATAAATTGCTGATGAGTGGTGACAACCGCTTCGTGGATTATAACGAGCCTGGCGCAATGAAAGCCTACGCCATCTCATTGGGTGTGCCTGAAGCTGACATCGTCCTGGATTACGCTGGCCGCCGCACCTACGACACCTGTTATAGAGCGGCACATATTTTTGGCGTCGAGGAAGCGATTCTGGTCACTCAGCGTTACCATCTGCCACGCGCTTTATTTACCTGTAACGAACTCGGTTTGAAAGCGGTTGGTGTACCAGCCGATATGCAATACTATCGAAAGTACTCCCGCCTGGTATGGAACACGCGTGAGCTGCCCGCCACCCTGGTTGCCTTATGGCAAGTTTGGGTAAGCCACCCCCTGCCAGTATTGGGAGATCCTGAACCGATATTCACTGATGAAAGCACTCAACAATGACCACACGTGATGAAGCTTTGACCATTGTGCGTAATTATGTGAAAAACGAAAACCTGATCAAACACATGTTTTCGGTGGAAGCCGCCATGCGTTTTTATGCCCGCAAACTTGGAGAACCTGAAGATCTGTGGGCGGTCACCGGTTTGCTGCATGACTTTGATTGGGAAGTTCACCCCAGCGCTGCTGAACATCCATTATTGGGGGCGCCTTTACTACGTGAGCAGGGCGTGCCTGAAGAGATTGTTCAAGCCATACTCACCCACGGCGATAATTTACAGCTTCCCCGCGAGACAAAACTTCAAAAAGCTCTCTATGCCTGTGATGAGATCACTGGCCTGATCACGGCGGTTGCCCTGGTGAGGCCTTCAAAATCACTTTACGATCTTGAGGCCAGTTCGGTAAAAAAGAAATGGAAAGATAAAGCCTTCGCAGCAGGAACCAACCGCGAAGAAATGGAACGTGGTGCGGCTGATTTTGGAGTTCCTTTATGGGAACATTGTGCCAATGTGATTCAAGCCATGCGTGAAATTGCCAGGGAATTGGATTTGGAAGGTACTTTATCACCCGCATGATTGATTTGTAAGGAAGACGGAGGAAACCATGACACTTCAAGGTAAAGGCATTTGGATCTGGAAAATTCCCAATTGTGAAGGCGGTAATGCCCAATCCATTGCGGAAATCGCCAAGAACTGCGGTTACTCACATGTCTTGATCAAGATCGCAGACAGTACTTCGCCTTACAATATCAATAAGACTACGGGGGCTGATCTCATACCACCGGTAGTGGACGCTTTGAAAGCCAAAGGCATCCTGGTTTGGGGCTGGCACTACATCTATGGGTATAACCCGATCGGTGAGGCAGCCATCGCCATTTCTCAATGTAAAAAGTACAACCTGGATGGTTACGTCGTGGATGCTGAATCAGAGTACACCCAGGCAGGCCGTGATGCCGTAGCCCGCACTTTCATGACTGAACTTCGCAAAGGCATCCCCAGCACACCGGTGGCACTCAGCACATTTCGCTGGCCTTCGTATCACGGGAACTTCCCTTATGCCGCTTTTCTCGAAAAATGCGACTATAACATGCCGCAGGTTTATTGGATCCAGGCGCACAACCCGGCATATGATCTGACCCGTTCGTTTAATGAATTCAAGGCCATGAACCCCAACCGCCCTATGATCCCCACCTGCGCCGCTTTTCGCGAATCGGGCTGGGAACCAACTGGCGCGGAAATCAAAATTTTCATGGATACAGCCAAATCATTGGGCTGCACCGGAGCAAACGTGTATTCATGGGATGACTCCCGTAAGAACTTGCCTGATGTTTGGAATCAAGCCGCAAATTATCCCTGGGCTGCCCCCAGCGCCCCCATGTCTCCAAGTTCCGACCTGCTTGACCGTTATATGGATATGCTTAACAGCATGGATTACGACAAGGTACTTGACCTGTATGACGATGAGGCCGTTCACATCACCGCTGAACAAACCATCCAGGGAAAAGCCAACATTCGTGGTTTTTACGGACAGTTATTGACCAACCGGCTCAATGACGGCTTATTCCACGTTACCAGCCAGAGCGGAAACAACGAGACCAGGCACTTCACCTGGACCTGCGATTCATACCGCGGACACGTGTACGATGGCAGCGACACCCTGGGAATCAAGGGCGGCAAGATCGTCTATCACTATACGCATTTCACTGTCTCATAAGAGACTTTGTTGAACCGGTTTTGCCGCTGGAGCCTGCACGGGCAGATGGTCGGCGATTCCAACCACGCGCTGGATTTCATCGCCTGCCTTAAGTTCCACCAGGTTCTTTCCGCTGGTGGCACGCTTGCAGACTTCAATCTCATCTAAACGGATGATCTTGGCCGCGGAGCGCTTCAGATGTAATGCGATCTGGGTGTTCTTTTTTCCAACCGCCAAACCCACGATTTCAGCCTCTGGTTTCAGTTTACAAGTATTGACTCCCTGGCCGTAACGGCCTTGCAGCGGGAAGTCACTTTCAGCCATGCGCCAGCCCTTACCATCCGAGGAGACGGCGAACACTTCGCACCCTTTTTTGATCTCCACGATTCCAGCCACCTGGTCACCTGCCGCCAGCTTGATGGCGTTCACACCGGCAGCCACCAGCCCCATGGCCCTCACCTCGCCATCTTCAAAACGGATCGACATTCCCTTCCTGGTGGCAACCAAGAAATTCGTGCCTGAATCCACCACTGAGATCCAACCAATCTCATCCTCTTCATTGATCTTGGAGAGAACAAACAAGTCGGAAGAGGGGCCGGGTAGTTCTGAGACCAGGGATTTCTTGATCATCCCCTGACGGCTAAGGGTGTTTATGGAAAGTGTTTCTGACTTCTTTTGTTCATGTGAAATACAGAACATTGCCACCGGAACATCACCCTCAGCGAAAGAGGTTACCCGGTGGATTTCTGCGCCAGACTCCATTTCTTCAACCATCCCCAAAGACTGCACGGCTACACAAGCGCATTTTCCGGTTTTTGAAACCAAATATAAATTCTGATGAGAATCGGTCTTGATTACCGCCACTGGTGCTTCCCTGCCTCCCAAGCGAGGAGGGTTCTTGTCAGACATCTTCGCGATACGTCCTTCTTTTGTCAGGGCGATCCACACATTTTCAACGGGTGTTATCTCCTTGACCGTCAAAAGATCAGCCGCCACCTTGCCTTGCTTGAGCATTACGATCTGGGTTTTGCGTCGGTCGCCATATTTCGTCTTGATCTCAATTAATTCTGTGATCACTGCCTGCCGGCGTTTGGCTTCAGATTTTAAAAGGCTTTGCAGTTCCTTGATCAGATCAAGCAAGTCTTTGTATTCCTGCTCGATCTTCTTGCGTTCCAACGAAGCCAGCCGTTTCAGCGGCATATCCAATATTGCCTGCGCCTGAAGAACACTTAGCTTGAATTTTTTCATCAATCTCTCACGCGCCTGATCAGTATCCTGGGCAGCGCGGATCAAGGCGACCACCTCATCCAGGTTCTTCAAGGCCACACGCAAGCCTTCCAGAATGTGGATGCGTTCTTCCGCCTTTTTTAAGTCATACTCACTGCGCCTCTTCACGATCTCGAGGCGATGTTCAATAAAAACTTTTAATGCTTGTTTCAAAGAAAGCAGGCGGGGTTCTCCATGCACCAACGCCAGTAAATTAATGCTATATGTAACCTGCAATGGAGTGTGCTTGTAAAGCGCCCGCAGTGTACCATCTTCATCGGCAGCCTTATTAAGCTCGATGACAATGCGCATGCCATGGCGGTCTGACTCATCTCGCAAGTCAGATACGCCATCCAGCTTGCCCTCACGTGTCAATTCCGCGATGCGTTCGATCAGACTGGATTTGTTAACCATGTATGGCAATTCGGTGACGATGATGCGGCTCTTGCCGCGCGCCATTTCTTCGGAGTGCAATCTTCCTCGCAGGGTGATGCGGCCTTTCCCGGTGGCATACGCGGCTTGTAATTCATTCTGTTCATGTTCCTGAAGGATGATGCCGCCGGTTGGAAAATCCGGTCCCTGAATAAACTTCATCAGGTCACCCACGGTGATGTCATCCAGTTTTTGCCAGTGTTCAAGCAGATACACCAGAGCGTCTACAGTCTCAACCAGGTTGTGAGGTGGAATACTGGTGGCCATGCCCACCGCGATACCGGTGGCCCCATTGACCAGCATATTGGGGATGGCAGCTGGCAGTACATTTGGTTCACTTAGTGTGTCATCAAAATTACGGTCAAAATCAACTGTATTGCGGTCTATTTGATTTAGAAGTTCCAATGCGAAAGGCGTGATGCGGGCTTCGGTATAACGCATGGCTGCTGGTGGATCTCCATCCACGCTGCCAAAGTTCCCCTGACCATCTACCAAGGCGTAACGCATCGAGAAGTCTTGTGCAAGCCGCGCCATGGATTCATAAACCGCCTGGTCGCCGTGGGGATGATACTTGCCCAAGACTTCACCTACGATCCTCGCGGACTTTTTATAAGCGCTCTCCGGACGAACACCCATATCATACATGGCATACAAAAGGCGGCGTTGAACCGGTTTTAGACCATCCCTGGCATCGGGCAGGGCGCGGGCAACGATCACGCTCATGGCATAATCGAGATAGGCTTGCTGCATCTCGTGATCGATATCAATTTTTCTAACGGTTCCCATGTCCATATGCTGCTCCAGAAATGTAGTTTAAAAACCTCTCTAAGTTTACTCCAGCCCGCTTGAAAAAAGGAATTCTTTAACAAAAAACCCGAGTATCTTGTGGGATACTCGGGCTAATCTTGTTGACCTAACTACTCAGCAGCGGGTTCGACTGGTTCGGCTTCAACGGTCTCGACTGCTTCAACCACTGG
Source organism: uncultured Anaerolinea sp. (assembly GCA_964474095.1). GTDB lineage: Bacteria > Chloroflexota > Anaerolineae > Anaerolineales > Anaerolineaceae > UBA6107. The sequence continues at coordinate 69,274 of CAYYRU010000001.1, read as the reverse complement.
TTCGACTGCCGGGCTAAAACGTCCGTGCACAAAACCAGTACCGGCAGGGATAAGCTTGCCGATGATAACGTTTTCTTTCAGCCCAAACAGCGGATCTTCCGTTGAGGCAATGGCAGCACCTGCCAATACTTTGATGGTGTGCTGGAAGGAAGCCGCTGAGAGGAATGAATCCGTGCTCAAGGATGCCTTTGTGACGCCCAACAAGATCTCAACATAACGTGCAGGCTGCTTGCCTTCAGCGATCAAGGCTTCGTTGGCGGCTTTGATCTCAAGACGGTCGATTACGTCCATGGGGAGGTAATGAGAGTCACCTGGGCGAATGATCTGCACTTTGCCCACCATCTTGCGGATGATAACCTCAAAGTGCTTGTCGTTAATGTTCTGACCCTGGGCGCGATATACTTTTTGGACCTCAGTCATCAGATAAAGCTGAGCAGCTTCGCGGCCTTTAATCTTAAGGATGGTATGCGGGTTGATGGAACCTTCGGTGAGAGGTTCACCAGCTTCCACCTTTTGCCCATCACGGATGATCAAGCGAGAAGTGCTTGGGATTTCATATTCTTCACTTTCGCGTTGTTCATAAGCCACATATACCTTGCGACCTTCGACCCTCACACGCCCGTTGTGCTGGGCGTTGATCTGGGCTTCACCCATATCAGCGATCAGGTCACCCATCGAAACCGTGGTTTCATCTTTGGCCTGGATGGTCCAATCAGCAGGGATCTCATATTCATCAGAAACCATTTCACTGTGTTCCACGCGTACGATACGTTGATCGCCTGTGCGTTCGCTTTGCATCATGCTGGCAATACCAGCAATGCTGGTCACCACGGCCTCGCCTTTCGGCATACGCCGGGCTTCGAAAAGCTCTTCCACGCGGGGCAAACCAGTAGTGATATCACCACCTGCGGCTACACCACCGGTATGGAAGGTACGCAGAGTAAGCTGCGTGCCAGGCTCGCCAATGGATTGAGCGGCCACAACACCCACAGCTGAACCAAGAGTGACCAATTCACCGCGGCCCAGGTCCATGCCGTAACACTTGGCACAAATGCCGTGGATCAAGGAACAGGTCATTGGAGAGCGCACAAACACGTTCTCTATACCAGAGGCCACAACTTTGCGGATCGTTTCATGATCCAACAGGTCGCCACGGTCAGCAATGACCTCTCCCGTCTTCGGGTTGACCACACGCCCGGCCAGAGTACGTCCAAAAAGGCGTTCGCCGAGGTTCTGTCCGGCCACATCATCTTCCTTACGGATCCAAATACCATCTTCTGTACCGCAATCGTGTTCGTTGATGATGATGTCTTGGGCGATATCGACCAGGCGGCGGGTCAAGTAACCGGCGTCTGCGGTACGCAGAGCGGTATCAGCAAGACCCTTGCGTGCGCCGTGAGTGGAAATGAAATACTCGAGGGCGGTCAAGCCTTCGCGGAAGTTTGAAGTAATCGGCAGACGGATAATGCGGCCCGCGGGATCAGCCATCAAACCACGCATACCAGCCAACTGGGCGATTGGCCCAAAGCCGCCTTTGGTGGCACCTGAGCTGGCCATGGTGGATAAATTACCATTGGGATCCATATGCTTGCGAACGGCATCAGCTACTTCCTTGGTGGTGTCTTGCCAGACCTTGATCACCTGTTCATTACGTTCCTGTTCGGTTAGCAAACCACGGCGGTAACCCTTGTTGATCTGATCGACTTCACCCTGGGCGGTACTAAGGATCTGAACCTTTTCTTCCGGAACGGAGATATCCGCCACGGCGATGGTGACACCAGATTTCATGGCGTATTGGAAACCAATATCCTTGATGCTGTCAGCTACTTCGGTGGTAACCGTTTCGCCGCAAATATCGTAAACATCAGCGATCAAGTTCTTGATGCCGGTCTTTTCGAGCACGCGGTTGTCAAATTGAACTTCCAGCGGCAGAATGCGGTTAAAGAGCACGCGGCCAACGGTGGTATTGATCAACCTCACCTCTGATTTTTCGAGGCGGTCGTGTTTATCGTTGAACCAGGTGTGCAGGCGTACGGTCACATCAGTGTGCAACTCAACCTGTCCCAACTGGTAGGCTAGTTCAACTTCATCCATGTCAGCGAAAACGCGTCCATCACCCTTGTGCGGACGGTTGTCCTCCATGGTCAGGTAGTAAACGCCCAACACCATATCCTTGCCCGGGCTGATGATCGGTTCACCATCGGCAGGTTTAAGCAGGTTCTTGGAGGAGAGCATCAAAGTTCGTGCTTCACGCACGGCTTTTTCAGAAAGGGGCACATGCACAGCCATTTGATCGCCATCGAAGTCAGCGTTGAAGGCGGTGGTGACCAATGGGTGAAGCTGGATGGCGCTGCCTTCGATCAAAATCGGCTCAAAAGCCTGGATTCCCAAACGGTGTAGGGTCGGGGCGCGGTTGAGCAACACGGGGCGTTCTTTAATGACCTCTTCAAGCACCTCGTAAACTTCGGGGCGGTTGCGTTCAATGAAACGACGGGCGCCTTTGACATTGGCGGCGTAACTGTGAGAGACCAGGCGTGAGATCACGAAAGGCCTGAATAGTTCAAGCGCCATGGATTTGGGCAAGCCGCATTGGTAGAGTTTCAATTGAGGACCAACCACGATCACTGAACGACCAGAGTAGTCCACGCGTTTGCCCAATAAGTTGCGGCGGAAGCGTCCTTTTTTGCCTTTGAGCATGTCGCTCAAAGATTTCAACTCGCGGCGTCCGCGGCGCGATAATGCCTTGCCACGCTGCGAATTATCGATCAAAGAGTCCACTGCTTCCTGGAGCATGCGTTTCTCATTACGCACGATCACATCCGGCGCGCCAAGTTCCAACAGTCTCTTCAGACGGTTGTTGCGGTTGATCACACGCCGGTAGAGATCGTTCATATCAGAGGTGGCGAAACGTCCACCATCTAATGGCACCATCGGGCGCAAGTCGGGAGGGATCACCGGCAGTACAGTCAGGATCATCCACTCGGGGCGGTTGCCTGAACGGCGGAAGGATTCAACCACTTTAAGACGAGTGGTTGCCTTTTTACGTTTTTGTTTGCTCTTGGAGGTGCGCACTTCTGTCCACAAGTCAGCAGACAGTTTCTCAAGATCAAGGCGGCGCAGCACATCATAAAAGGCTTCGGCACCCATATCGGCACGGAAGACCTGTCCCCAGCGGGACTTGAGTTCGCGATAACGGCTCTCGGTCAGGAAGGTAAAGGGATGCAGCTCCTGCAGTTCATCTCGCAGGCGGGCATTTTGATCTTGTGAGACACTGGATTGATCCTCAAGCGAATTGCGCAGGGTCTCCATGACCTCATCAGCCTCGGCTTTGACCTGTTCAATGCTCATCTTGATCTGTTCGAGATCGCGTTGCAATTCTTTCTTGAATTCGCTTTCGATCTCTTCAAGGCTTTCCTTGACGGCTTTTTGCACGCTGGCAATGTGTTTGGAGTTGACTGTGTCTCCCACATCCGCGATCAGCGTATCAGCGGCGGTGAAAAAGATCTTTTTCTTTAAGATCTGACCCATTTTCTCGGTCAGTTGTTTTTCCAAGGATTGGCCTTCTTGGATGACAGGCTCAAGCCTGGAAGCGGTCTGCTCATCAGCCTTGGATTCGATGTCTGATTTTTTCTGTTGGAGCTCTGCGATCTTCTTGTCGCGGGCGGTTTTGGCATCCAGGATCTTGGCGTTGATCTGGCTGGCCTGGGCACGCTCTGAATCGTTGATCTCATCCTCAAGGCGTTTAAGGGCTTTTTGCCTGGCGTCATCATCCACGAAAGTGACAATATACTGGGCAAAATACAACACACGGTCCAGGTTGCGGCGGGAAATATCCAGCAACAGGCCCAAATAAGAAGGAATACGGCGGGTATACCAGATGTGCGCCACGGGGGTGGCTAAATCGATATGCCCCATGCGTTCGCGCCTTACGGATGCCCGGGTAACTTCAACACCGCATTTGTCGCAGATGATTCCCTTGTAGCGCGGATTTTTGTACTTTCCGCAATAACACTGATAATCACGAGAAGGCCCAAAGATCGCCTCGCAGAACAGGCCGTCTTTTTCAGGGCGCAAACGACGATAGTTGATGGTTTCAGGTTTGAGAACCTCGCCATATGACCAACTGCGAATGGTTTCTGGGGATGCGAGGTTGATTCGAAGTGCTACTAAACTTTTTGTTTCCACTAAACGCCTCCTATCGGGAATCCTGGAGCAATTAAACGCGTTTCAGCGCATGGGTATTAATACCTGCGCTGATCGATTAAGGGGTGAAGTCCATAAATTTCATGCAACCAAAAAGTATACCACGTATCCGCTAAATAGCAATACTTATTTCTTGAATTTTTCGGGTTTTGTCTGACGGATGGGTATTTGGAGTGAGAAAGTACTGCCTTTTCCAAGAGTGCTTCTAACCCATACCCTGCCGTGATGCCTTTCCGCGATTGATTTCACGATAGACAGCCCCAAACCAGAACCTTTTAAGGGGGTTCCTTCCTTGATACCATTGCGGTTGAATTTATCAAAGATTCTTTCAACATCCAGAGGGGCGATCCCGGCACCGTGGTCCTGGATCTCGAAGATGACCGCCTCTGGGTTAACTTGCAGGCGTAAAGCCACCTGTCCGCCCAGTGGAGAGAATTTAATCGCATTCTCAAGCAGGTTATAGAGCGCCTGCTGCAACAGAGTTTTATCCACCTCGATCTCGAGGTTTTGGGCCAGTGTCAATTCTCGCATGAATTGAACCTTGCGCTGTGTTGCCAACGGCTGCAGGATCTTTGCCACCTCATCGAAGAGTTCCATGGGGGCTACTTTTTCGAGACGTAAAGTACCGCCTGATTCAATACGACCGAGATCTAATAACTTATCCACCATCTGGTCGATCACATCCAGGTCGTTGATGATCTTGCCGGCATAATCTTTTTGCTGTTCGTTCAAATCACCCACCATTTGCAGCATGGTGGCGTAACCTCGTACGATCCCCATGGGAGCGCGCAGATCGTGGCTGACAGTTGCCACAAAATCTGATTTCATCTTTTCCAACTCGCGGTATTCGGTGATGTCACGCAGCACACACACCGTGCCCACTTTGGTTTCTTCGACCGTGACAGTTGAGATAGAGATCTCATACGTCTTGCCAAGGATATTGATCTCACCTTTCTGCCCTTGCATTTCACGGTTGTTTCTTAGAAAATCCATGAACTCCGACGACATGATCTGTCCGGCCGGCACTTCGCTCTCTTCAGTGGAGATCAACCCTTCCACCTTCTCGGCGGCTTCATTGGCCATGAGCAGCCTGCCGGTCTCACCCACCACCAACACTGGTTCAGGCGTCGAGGATAATACGGATTCCAAACGTTTCTTGCCCACTTCTGCGCTCATGAAAAGCGACGAGTTGGATATTGCCAACACCGCTTGCCCGGCAATGGTATCGAGAAAATGTATTTCTTCATCATAAAACCGATGGGGCTCGGTGTATGCGATCCATAGCAAACCGTAGTGCCGGCCTTCATCCGCGAGGGCAATGGCTGCCACGGCCGAGGGGATCTGCAGAGTCTTGATCCCGCCAATGCGGCGAATGCGAGTCTTGGAAGGGATCACCAGCACCTTGTCGGATCCCATTTGGTCAAGCAACAACTTGTCAAATTCGGCATAATCTTCAGCTTGAGGTCCGGTCGAATAACAAATGGTGTCTTCGTCAAATCCGTAGAGGTAACCATTTTCGAGGATCAGGCGGGCGGAATCAGCTCCATAGGCCAGACAGGCTTTAAGCAAATGTGCTGAAGTTTTGCCGATCTCAAAATCAGAAGCCACTCCTTTTGACACATTCAACAGCACGTCCAGTTCATCCAGCCTGGATTTAAGATTGGTTCGCATTTTTTCGAAGGCTGCTCCCAGCCGGCCAACCTCATCCACACCTCTTATCTCAATTGCCTGGTCCAGGCTGCCTTTGGCGATGTCATCCACCTGGTTGGCCAGTTTGACCAGTGATTTTGAAAGAGAATCCACCATGAAACGCAGCAGCAAATATGCTCCAACCGAAATCAAAATCGAGATGGCTAAAAGAGGTATGGCAATTTGCAGCGCCAGGTCCTGGGCATAACTGGCGGGCAGTGAAAGCAGCACTTTCCAGTCCTTGCCCTCCGAGATGGAGCCATAAACCATGCGCCGGGTGCCAGTTCCGCCGGTGTCTTCGAAATAAGAGGAAATATCAGGTACCTGCCCCTGATAGGTTGATAGCACCTGGCTCAGATTGGTACTGTACAAAACTCGATTTTGACTGTCGAGGATCACGCCTTCGCCGCCTGCCTTTTCAATCTCACTCAAAGCCAGCAAGGCCGGTTGCGAGAAGCGATTCACCGAAAAATCGGTGCGCGCGGCAATCACCCCTTTAGCAAGTCCGTACTCATCTGGTATTGCCGCGATGAAGACGATCTGGGCGGAAGTTTCTCCAGAATTGGATGAGATCACATAGTGTTGTATGGGAACCCCATTCAGCGCCAGAGGGATCGCCGCCTGCTCTTCCGCACTCATACTGTACTGACCAATATCAGAAACGGGATACCCCGTAATGGGCGCGCCGGTAAGGTCAAACAAGTAGAACTGTGAGAAGAAAGGCAGCGCCCGCAATTTGGTTTTCAGATAATCCGCTGCACTTTCGGCATTCTCAGATGGGATATTATTGGCCACCATATCCAGGACCAGGCCTTGACCCGTTTCTACGATCGACGGTATGTTCTCAGCCGCAATCTCAGCGGTTCCTTTTAAGCGGCTTTCAAGCATACTTTGCGCCGCTTTGCCTGCCACGATCCAGTCCGCGATCGCGAGAGTCAACAACAGAACAAAAATAATTGGCAGAGCCGTGTAGAAGACCTTGGCTTGCAGACTGGTTTCATAAGGTGAAGGCACAAAAGATCGAACTTGGATCCAGTTGCGCGAACGAGTCACCAATGCCAGATCCAACAGCAAGCCCGCAAAAATGATCTCGACCGAGTTAACCAGTATGATCACCCAGGATTGGGTGAAAGCAAAGTCCAACCGGGCAGCCAGTGAACCGTTTGTGCCAAAGAAAGTGGTTGCCAGGAAAATGGGAATGGATAGTAGGGCCACCGCGATCGAAGCGCCAAAGGGTTTTCGCAGCCATTGAAACAGGCGGCTGCGGAAATTTTGCCTCATGGCATAAGAGACAAGTAAAGCCAAAGAGGCTGTTTCAAGCGGGGTGAAAAGGTTATGCGTGTTCCAAAAAGCGTTTACCAACCCGCTCACAAAACCAACCGCCACTGCCGGCCAATATCCAAGCATGCCAGCCGCCAAAATCCACGGTAGCGCGCTGAAGAACATGATCGCCGGCGAAGCCAGATCTCGGGTAGTGTTTGGCAGCGGTAGAGTATTCTGCCACGGAAGCTTCACCCCAAGAAACCATTGAAAGAGAATGCCCAAGAGGATTAAAATGCCAAAGATCGTCCAGAATTTCTTGGAGCGCACCATCATCAGTTTCTTGCGAATCCCAAAATAGATGGCGGCGGCCAACCCGAACCACCCCAACCATCCTAAAAAATGGTAAGGCAGATCAATATAGGGGGTGTTGCCCAATAACGTTGCGACCATCTCTCGTATACTTGCTTTCCTGACCAGTAATGATTAATCTGGCAATCCGGCCTGCTCGTCAAAAACATTCCATGCTTTGCGATAAGACGGTGGATTTTTATGTTTTGTGATTGTGTTTTTAATCGCCCTCAACCAACCCGCTTCGATCTCCTCCGCCTCAATAAAAAATCGTTCAGACAAGATCTTTCTTTGATTATATGATGATGTCAGGTTTTCTTCGGTTTCTTTAAGCATTTCTTTTTCAAAACTCGCCTGTGATGGTTTAATCAAAGCGATACGTTGTGCATAATCCCTCAAGATCAGACGATGGATAAATTCGTGCTTCCAAAACAAAGAGGTCTCATCAAAAACACCTTTGGGAGCAGTTCCGTGATCTGGAAGCCCGCTATCCAACCAAACCGGCTTGAAAAGAGAGGTACAAGGGGCGGAAGTGCCGGTCAACCAATGCACGCTGTCACTGCGGTCAAGCTTCGAAACCATTGAGCCGATGCTCTGGCTGCCGCGAATTGGCCCCCAAGCGGCATGCATACACACGTCCGCGCCAGTGATGCCCTTTTCGGGAGACCAATCGGTTTTTCCGTGATCGTTGTGATTGCGTAAAATGCTCATCATGGCAGCGGGATCGATCTGACCGATTTGATTCTTAAGTAGCAGTGTTGTGCAGACCTGCCTTCGCCTGGCGTCGCTGAATTTCGTGAACAACGGCTCTGAATAACAGCCACTGAAGCTGAATTTTGACTCGTCCTTGCACCAACCCATTTCAACGGCGTGTTTCACCAGGTTATCTGAAGCCAGATCCCAATGGTCATCAATGGTGATAGCGTTCGAGATCGAACCGACATTATCCACTCTGACAGCCGCCCATTCCTTGGCGGAAGTCTCGAGTATCCAGGCTTCATCAGGATCGGCGATTAAGAAACTATTATGGTAGAAAAACTTGTGGGCGAAACCGCAGTTTCCACTTTGACCAAACTTCTCGAGAAGATCAATGATGATCCGCATGGCAGCCTGGGCGGTTCTACCGCGTTCCAATCCCAGCCGCAGCAGGTCCATCCCGATCAAACCGGGTTCTTTGCCGTATGGATCCTTGGTAAAAACCGCTTCATTGCCAATGCACACCCCAAATTCATTAGCCCCCATTTCGGCTCCCCAAATCCAGAAAGGTTTGGCTAATAGAACTTGAAAGGTCTCTTCAACTTGTGGAATTTCGATGTAGGTGCACTTTAGTTTTTCACCCGTAGAATGCTGGGCTCGTGGGATGATCACTAATTCGTGTGCCTCGTTGGGCTCACGGTCGCTATTCTTGGCAAATAATACGCGTCCATCTTTGGTGGAATTGCCGAGGGCTACGAAGGTGTCACACATAAACACTCCTTGAAAGAATCAACAGCGGGCAATCATGCGGTCTTCCAAAGAAAGGAATACTCCATCTAATTATGCAACATTTTTGTCTGGCTGTGTCAGGATTTTGAGTACTTCTTCCACAACTTCGTCAATGGTTTTACCATCAGAATCAATGATGTGAGCGTCTGCCGCGACACTTAATGGTGCCACCTCACGTGACGAATCGATCGCATCCCGTTTCTTGATGGAGGCCAGGATCTCGTCGAAGCTGGCGCTGCCGCCTCTTTGAAGGATTTCCGCATACCTGCGGCGGGACCTTTCTTCAGGGGATGCCTCAAGATAGATCTTAAAAGCCGCGTCAGGGAAAACAACCGTGCCAATGTCGCGACCCACCATCACCATTTGACCGCGCTCCCCGATGCGCCGCTGCTGCTCAGTCATGGCTTTCCGCACTCCGGCATAAGCCGAAACCTTTGAAACCTTTTGATCCACTTGGGGAGTTCTGATCTGCCAGGTCACGTCCTTGCCGTCCACCAAAACGTCCATCGACCGGCCGTCATTTACCGTTGAGGGGCGCACATCGATTTGAATGTTACCAGCGAGTTCAACCACTTGCTCTTCATTGTCAACATTTCCAAAACGTTCCAACGCAGCCAGGGTTACAGCCCGATACATGGCGCCTGTGTCAAAATAAAAATATCCCAGTCTCTTTGAGATGATTTCCGCCAGGGTGGATTTGCCTGAAGCGGCGGGACCATCAATGGCAATTAAGTTAATTAATGACATTACACTTCCTTCAGATTATTGAATTTGAGCGGCGCCGCTCTTAATGAGATCGTTACGCACCCATATGATGACGTTTTCTTTTTGTTGTGGAATCTGCCTGATGAAGAACCATTTACACCAGTCTCTCCAGGTCAATTGCGAGTAATCAGGCTGGACTGCCCACTCCACTTGCTGCCCACGGTACAAGCTTTGTGTTTGCAGCAGGGATTCCTGTGTCGAGATCACCACGGATGGAGCTGTGCTGAATGGAAAAACCGGGTTTTGGGTGACTTTCTCAAAATTCCTCATCATCCAACGTATCGAGGCGGATTCCAACCCCACCAGATCCACGTCGATCCGGGTTGCCACACCGCTATTCCATCTGGCAAGATCGTTGCTGGTCTGCAAAATACGATCCGCTCCGATCACATAACGCGCGTTCGTGTGCAGCTCATTTTCCGGGTAGAATCCCAACCCGGCGGATTTCCAGCCTGCTCCAACCAGGATGGCGCCAGCCAGTACGCCAATCCCAAGAAGTATTCCGCTGCGAGTTGAGATCGAATCCCATCCCCAGGCCAGCAACATGCTAAAGGCAGCCCACAAAGCCAATGGCAATAAACTGCCTAATAACCGGTTGCGCAGCATGATCGCATCAGTGGGTGGAAAATTGACCAGGTTCAAGAAATTCAACACCGAAAAGAGGATCAGACTGATGGAAATCACTCCTTCAATTGACACCACGATGATCGATTGAACTTCTATTTTTTCGATCAGGGTGTTTATCTTCAAAGTCGCCAGAACAAACAACGGTACATTGATCAAAGCCAGGGTTAATCCGTTGTGTGATGGATTCAAGAACCCAAGCAATAGACTGATCACCCACCACACACCCAAAAACCGGATGAACCTGGATTTGGTAATCAAGCCGCTGATCAGTCCCCAAACGCCAAGGATCAACGCGGGGAATTGCGTGACCAGCAGGATCAAGGAGAAGGTACTGACTCCGATGCCCTGGCTGAAATTCCATGACCTGAAATAATCGACCACTGTGGAACCGATGCCGCTGATCGCTTTTGGATAAAGAAAAAACACTGAAGAAACCAACAAGGCCGTGGATATTGCTGCAATCACAAGCTTCCACCACTTTTTGCTTAAATCGCGAATTATCTCATCGAGCAGCCCTTCCTCTTTTTTTTCTGAAGAGTAAGCCAAAACCCATGCCAGCAACAAGGTCACAATCATCGCCAGAAATTGCTCACTGCCAATTAGAGCCAGTCCCAGGCTGATCCCGGTCAAAATGTGTTTGCGGTTCAAGAGGAATCCAAAAGCGGCCAGCAAACAGGTGATGGTGATGATGGTGCCATCCGCGCTGCGTGACAGGGCCACCAAGGCTGGCTCAAAAGCGGCCAGGAATGCCAGCAACACACTGGGAAGATCCTTAAATTGCTGTCGGAATAACCAAGGTACTAAAGCCAAAAGAGCCCCAAAAACGGCGGGCATAAACCTGGCCAGAAATGTGCTGGGTTCAAAGATTAAGAAAAAAAGCGAGGTCAGCCCGATATAACCCGGTTGGCCACCTACACTGGTGGGTTCTCCTCTTACCAGTGACAAGGCTTGCAAAGCGCGTTGAGCTTCAACGTCATTCAGCGATGGCATCCCAAGGGATACCAGTCTGAGCAGCAATGCGATCATAAAAGCACTGGCCATCAAAAGAGCAAAATGACGCGTGACAAAGGTGTTAATTTTATCTGCCAGTTTCATGGATTTATGACTCCGACTTCATCCGGAACTTCAAAGATACTGACTCCGTTGTTGGCATATACCAGGGGCAGGTTTTGGGTAAACTTTTCCAAATTCACCTGGTATTTAACCATTTCGGTATTTCCAATATAAATATACCGGATTTTGTAGCGTTGAATTATATTAAGGGCAGTCGGCCAATCATCGGTGGTGTACAAAGTCTCAATGTCTGACTCACGGCTGCCAACTTCAGCATACCCTCCACGCCACTGCCCTTCATGTCCAGGCCAGCCTAAAACGGTGGGCATGCCTGTACGGGTGGAAATGCGCGCGAATTCAGAATAGCTGCCGCCCACCGCTTCTGCGACCACCCCGAGCGGCTGCTCATTCAACCATTGCATCGCGGCGTATTCCTCGGCATTGGCGTTGTTGATGTAGGCATTACCATCCAATGTCCAATAAGTTACCGCTCCATTTGGCGTCCACATCTGTGGATTAAAGTTGTTGGTTTTATTCAAGATCATGACTGTTGGATAAGCCAGGCTGCAAACTAATACGACAATCCAGGTGATATTGAACAACCATGCCTTGATCCCCTTCAGCTTGGAGATCAGCTCGGCGCTGGCATAGGCTGCCACGACTCCCCACAAGATCCAGGCTTCAAAGTAGAACTTAAAAATGGTGTTCATGCGCCAACCAAATTGGTCTCGCAAATAGAAGAATTCAGGAAAAGCCGTCAACCCTATCCCCACCAGGATCAGCAAAGCTACAAAGTTACGCGTCTGCCGGGAAGAAACTTCCGGAACTACCTGTTGCTCCTCTGTTTCAGAGACCTGCAACGCAGCTTTGGCAGCCTTATTCTGCAGGATCGTCCAAACCCCGGCCAGCATCAGTAATAAGGTCAGCCACGTACCCGGGGCTTTCAACCGCCGTAGTAAAGCCTCTCTGACGATGTTCCCGATCGCCGCGTTCTCATGCAAACCTGAAAATCCGGCTGATGCCATTTCCAACTTGGCACCGATCTTCATCATCCAGGGAATCCCCGATTCGACCATATCGGTTCCTGTTTGTCCGACACCCAGGATCAAGATGCCAAACAACAATGAGGTTAACAATAAACCCGCGATGATGGTTAATGAGACACTCATCGACTTCCAGGATCCTCTCGGTCGCTCGATCTGGCCAATTTGATGGATCAACCAAATGATGATCGGGATCAATAATGCGCCGAAGAACAGCCAAAAGTGAACCCCGCGGGTCATGTATTCCATGCTGGGCAAAATGCCGCCAGCCTGTGACTTGAATCCCACGTAAAACGGAAGGAAAATGATCACGCCAGTGATGCCAATTACCAGTCCGGTTTTTATGAAATCCCACACTCTTGACCAACCCCAACCTAATTCCATGATCCGCGGATAAGTCACGACCAGGCAGAACAGCCCGACATAGATCGGAAAATCCCAGGTATTCAAGAACGCCATACTGCCCAACACCAGGGCAGTCAGCCAAAACTCCCACTTGGCCAGCCATTTGATGATCGAACTAGTCTTGAAGAACAAACTCTCCCGGTCGAGAAACACGTTCAAGCAAATTGCAACCGCCAGCAGCACAAAGGGCATGGCCAGCAAATGCGGATGTAGATCTGAAAGCAAGTAAGAGAAGAACGGGAATTCATCAATGACCTCGATCCGGTTGCCCGAAAGGGTCAGATCTTGAATCACGCGCGAACCGCGCCACCACAGATAACTATCCACACGTGTTGGAAATGACGAGAATTGTACAGGAGCCACATCCAATTCCGGAACAGCCAACCAGCTCCAAAATCTGGAGGTTAATCCGCCTTGTGCGTCCGCCTTCCAGAACCAGCCCCACGAGTACATGAACTCCAGAGCGCCTTCCAGGCAACTGACGATCAAAACAAAGAATGGTCCCAAGAAGCCGCCAATCCTGGCTTTCTTAATCTGTTGTGAATCGGGTTCAGTCCGGGGGGCATTGCGGGAAGACAGCAGGTCAAAGACCACACCGTAGACCGCCAGTGCGGTCATGCCAAACCATAGCGACGCGCTCAGATTAAATGCGACGGAAGATGCCACCCCTGTCACTCTGACCAACATTGAGATCAACACGTACCCAAAATAGTAATACGAGATGGCATATCCCGAGAGCCACGGATCAAGCGGCGGTAACGTTGGAGATCGTAAAATCGCGTTAATGAACGCCAATTCCATGGGTTTTTCGGTATAGCGAACTTCCGGGTTGGCAGCCCGCACTACCGTCCACGTGGCAAAAGCGAGCAAAAAGAGTACTTCCATGGTGATGATGGTCTTCTTGTTGGCTCGCAGCCAGTTGGCCATTTCTTGCCATTTACCTTTGGATGCTGCCAGCCAGGCCAACACCAGCACCAACACGAATGCCAGGAGCACCCCGCCCAGATTATTATGCAGAATTCCAAGCGAGCCGGGCAACCAGAAGGCAAACCCCCACAGAAGCAGCCCCAACGGTTTGGTGAGTGCGAATCCGCGGCTGGTCAATTTTGGAAAAAATCGAAAAGCAATCGGAAAACTGAGCCAACCGATCACGCTGATGGCAATGTACCAGCTTAGAAATCGAAGTAGGTCAACCAAGGTCAATCTCCATCGATCACCTCATAAATGACCGTTTCCTGCTCACTAAAAACCTCTTTCCAATATTTTCCGTTATATTGGTCAAATTTGTTCAAGCCATCGCCTTGAAAATAAGCCTGTTCCATCTGACCAAGAATGATGTATTTCACATGATAGTCTGATAAGAAATCTAGAGCTGTTTGAAGATCTGTGGTTTGATAGAAACTGGAAATCCGCTCCAGGCGAACAGCGATCTCGTTCGAATCAATATATCCCCGTTGCTGTCGTTGATGCCAGTTCCAACCTAAAATGCCGGGTAAACCGGTGTAGATGGTAAAGCGATTCCCCCAACGATATTCGACCGTATTGGCTTCCACGATCACAGGAGAACCCTTTACGTTTTGTTGCATCCATAAAATGGCCTTGTAATCTCTGTCGAGGTCCAGAATGGCATCCTGGTCGTAATAATCAGAGGTTGCCATGAACTCAAGTCCATCCAAGGTTGCAGGTGTTTCAGCGGACATGCGGTCTCTAACCTTATCGGTGGCCGCCGTGATCGGATACAAAGCCGCCCCAAACAACAACAGTGCCAGCACTACCTGCCAGATTGCGGAAACAGAAGACTTCCAACGGGTGGATACCGCCGGGATCAGCCATACCAGCGCCGCGGCGGCGCTTAATCCGAAGAAGGTCCATGCCTGGTAGTAGAATTTGAAAACCGTGTTCATGCGGCCGATATCACCAACCAACACGAACATTTCGACAAACAAGGTGAGGAACAAAGCTGTGCCGGTCATAAAAAAGACCAGGCGTTTGCTGTCACTCTGTCCAGGGCGCAGCATCAACACCAACGCCCATCCGCCAAGGATGCCGGCCAGCCAGCCGATCTTGACCCCCAGGATCGTGATCAACACCAGCAGTAAACCAAAAAGCACGGCCAAGGCTTGCAGGTAACCGGCGTACGGTCGAAGTTTTTTTAACGATGACAAGGGGGTAGACGCCAACCATTCACGGGTCTCCCATACAAACCAGGTGATGATCACAAACAACTGCACACCCCAATGCACCAGGTAAGAGGCCATGGGTGAATGATCACCAGTCCAAAGCTGAATGCTGCCGTATGATTGGCCATACTTGCTGGTAAAGGGCAGTCCACACAGCATGGCTGAACCGACCAACAGTGCCAGAATCCCGGCACAATAGACTGATTTACGCAGCCAATTCGCGCGCCCGGTCAGCAACCAGGTTGGCACCTCCGCGTAGCGGATTACGGTATAAAGCACAACCAAACAAGATAGCAACAAGTAGGTCGGGAAATCCCATGTGTTGGTAGCCCGCATGATTCCGATCGCCATCCCACCAAACAATGAAGTGGCAGCGAACAGGAACCAGGGCTTGAGCCTTTTCTCCTGGCGCCAATTCCACCGGCCAAGCAACAAACCCAGACCCCATCCGATCACCAAAAGTGTGATCGAGAGGTCGATCATGTGAGCGTGCAGATCGGCATAAGTAAAGGTGAAGAATGGAAACTCGGTGATGGCCTCGCCGGGCAGCGCCCTTGAAGGAATCCAATACCAATCGCCGATCGCGTAAGGTAGCTTTGCGCCGCCAATAAACTTGCCAAGTCCCTGGAAGAACCAAATGAAGCGATCCCCAAAACTCGCACCATCAATGATGCCGCCTGGGGCTACAAGGCGCTGTAAACCCTGCCAGAGCATACGCAGCGTGCCCAGGTTTCCCATGACCAACACAGTGAAGACCGAGACGATACCCGCGAAGGTCGCCCTGAGTGTGTTGGCTTTGATGCTGACTTCCTCTTCATCAGTGCTCTTGCGTTTTCTGGCAAACAGGTTCCAGCCTACGCTGAAAGCGCCAATACCAGTCAACGCGAACAAGGTTGGCAGGATCAAATTGTAGGCGATGGCAGGCATGATTCCCAGTAGCTTGGTCGGCACACCTACCAGCACAAATCCGAAATAGTAATAGTTGATATAACCACCCGCGTACCACGGATCGTAAGGCGGGAAGACCGTACTCTTCAAAACCGCGGTGAAGTAGGAAAGATCCATGGGCTTTTCCCCACCCTTCCACGGATGCCACAGATCAGGATTGCCATATCGGATTCCCAGACTGATCAGGAAAAGAACCAACACCAACCCTTCAACTGTAATGAAATACTTCTTTCGAGTTTTGATTTCTTCCAACAATTCTGAACGCTGCCGAAAAGCGAGAAAACTGCTTGCAGCCAATAGCAATAACAAGACCATCCCGATGGTCAACTTCGAAAAAGTGAACCAGGTGGATCCCGCCAGCCAGGTGAAAAAAGCCATCAAGATCATTCCAGCCAACCGGCTGAATGGATAGCCCTTGTCAGGTAAACCGTGAAAAACGACCCTGACGATGGGATAGGCAATCAAGCCCAACAATCCAATCGCCAGATACCAAATTACAGCCGCCAACCAGGGCTGGGTGTTGAGCGCGGAATCCGCGGGGAATAGCTCGTTGAATGTGCCCCCGGATTGCTGCAACTGCCGCTCATTTTCAGTTAGCTTCAAGTTGCCATTAAACCGACTGGCCTGGCCGGGCGTCATACGAATAGCCGCAGAAATATCCACTTTATCTAAAAGCTGGCGTACTTTGGAGGGGTCATATGCATCGGTCTTCTCAAAGATCAACACCTTGGGATGATCATAAACCGTGAAAGCTTCTTCAGCTGCCTGGTCATTAATCGTTAATCCCAAGAAGGTAGGGTCAGATTGAAATACTGCGGTCAGTTCAAAGCCGAGCTCCCCATTAAACATACCCGGTTCGGCAACTTGGTAGCACCACAGAAGGTCTTTGTCTACCGGGCAACCGATCAAGGCACGATAATACTCAGTTGTGAATGGATAGCGTTGAGGTACGCGGGTGATGGTTCCCCATTGCCGGTTCGAGCTGATGAAAATGGCGTCCGTTTGATCAAGAGTGGTATAGATCAGATCTTTCTTGGTTTGCGTGTCATCATAATAAAGTTCCATGTTACGCACGTTGCCATATATGCCGGTTTCATAACCAAACAGGTTATAACCGAACATACTTAAGGGCAGCGCGTCATCCCAGGTGGTTTCAATGGCAGGCGCCTGGTTATAGAATGCCAGCTCACTTGCGCCGTCCACCACCGTGAAGGCAATTGTGTACATGATGCTCGAGTCGAGTTGGACAGGTTGATCAAAATAAATTAGGGCTTCTTCTCCACGGGGATCTAAAACCGCTGAAAAATTCTTACTGATCTGTCCACTCGCTATCGGCTCTTCAGACTGACCCGGGTTAGAGATCGAAACACCCAGGGTGGCATCCTGGTCAAGCTTTAGCAAATCCACAACCCGATTGAGACGGATGGTGGAAATTGTTCCTGATACTTGTGGATAAAACGGAAATTGATAAGGTGTGGAAGCAGTAACCCGATATGCTGGCGGCGGAAGGTATTGCCTAATTTGTTGACCCTCATCCTCAAATGTAAGCCAGGCACCTCCATCCAGCTTAAGGTTGATATTCATCTCAATGACAGAGATCTCAACCGTGTAGCGTTTGCCAGCCTTTAACTGAAGCGGCTGATCAAAAACCAAACCAGCTGACTCACCCCGTGGATCGGAGATCTGCAGAAAATTGGATTGAAGCAAAGCGGAAGCCAGCAGGTTGCCCTCTGCCTTATCACCTGCCCATACCTTTGCCAGCATCGTTATGGATTCGGGGTTGGCCGACATTCCAGGATTATTCATCAAACTAAACAGCACGTGTTCAAGTGTAAGTTTTGACAGTTTATGATCACTTTCAACCGAGAATCCGTAGGTATAGGGCTGACTTAAAGAGATCAAAACTGTGTTTTGATACGATAGGCGTTGCATCACCATTTCATCATTTGAGAGAGAGATCGGCAATTCGATGGCACTCGCGATATTGTCATAGATCCACTCACTGGCCGCCACCCTGGTAACCGGACGGGTATAGATACTTGTAAATGCCGTAGCCCAGACAGCGGTTCCTACCAGGGTCACCGTCGCAGCGGTGGCTGCCAGGATTCTGCGCCAGTTAAGATTGATTTTTGTGACCTTTTTAACAGTCCCTGCGCCGTTTTCCCAAAGCTTAAAGATTGCCCAGGCCGCGATCAGACACAAAGCTGGATAAATGGGCAGCAAATATCGCATGCTGCGCACCCAGGCCAGTGATTGACTGACGAGTACAAAAGCGGCCCATCCCCAAATAAGCAAATGCTTGTGCCAATCACCTTTTATTATGCGCCAGGCCATCCACAGAAAACCAAAAATACCCAACAATCCAAGTGAAAGCCCAAGTCCCCATTGGATTAAATTGGACGGCGCAAAAGAAAGCGGGCGGCTTGCCCATTGAAGGGCATAAGGCACATCCACATCCCCCTTGCTAATAATGCTAAGTTCTTTCAGGCTGCTGATCCATCCCGGATTGATCTTGATGCCAAAAAAACCAGGTCCCATAAATGCATAGGGCTGAAAAACCCGAAAGGCAATAAACGCGAGTACACCAGCCAAGATCAAGTTTCTAAAGATAAACCCAATCTCAACGTCGCGCTTCTCTTTATCCATTTTTGAGTAATAGATGCCGGCCGCGATCGGCAACAGAAAAGCCAGGGCATAAATGCTGACCTTTGAGGCCAAGGCCATACCAAATAACACTCCAAAAACAGCGTATTTACCAATGTGATGACCTTGGGTGAGCAACTGACGCCAACGTGGTTCCCCCTCCTTTATCACCATGGGACTTGTTTCAGCCATCATGATGCAAACCGCGGTATAGATGGCGGCATAAGCGAAGAAATTGGCCACGTTATCTACGGTAAAGTAATGCGAAAGCTGGATCTGAAGCACGGACATGGCCGAGAATAAGGCGGCAAAAAGTCCCAATTTAGTGTTTTTGTAGAGCTTGCGGCCGATCAAAAAAACAAAGAAGATCGTGCCCAGGTCAAAAACCCCTGAAAGTACTCTTCCAACCAGGTGAATATCCCCGTAGCCGGTATGCCCAACCAACTCACCGACATAACGCACAAGAAATATAGGCAATGTTCCATAAACATAAAAGGTATAACCCTTGTTATTTGGATTCAGCGACGACACAGAGGTGTTGAAATAGTGGCTGAGATTATCCACTGGAGTGATCGCACTTTCAACCATGGTCAAAAAGCGTTCATCTGGATGCAGATGGTAATCAGTATCCCAATTAACTCCGGTAAACCTTAAAAATGCCCCGATCACCAGAATAGCAATAATGAGGGCATCCCATAGCCAGGCTCTCTTCTGCGATTTTGTGGATTGTGTTGTTTTTTGATCAATCGGATTATTCACGGGCTGATTACTCCGCAATGCTCACAGGGATTGTTGAATTTCTTCAAAAAGGGTTTCGTAGGCTTGGGCAATGCTGTCAGGTCGATAACGCGAAAAATCCCGTTTGCCTTCGAGAATTGCTTTTCGATTTTTCACGACGCTGATCAGTTTTTCAGCCAGAGCATCAGAATCACCGATGGGAAAGATCTCTCCCATCTGGTGCGTGCGGACTGGTTGCCGCACCCCAGGTAGACTTGATGTCACGCACGGCACACCGTTCATCATGGCTTCGATCTGCACCAAACCAAAAGCCTCAGTGGAATTTAAGCTGGGGACGGTTAATACATCCAGATTTGGATAGAACATGGCCATTTTTTCAGGGTTAAGTTCACCCAAGAACTGCCAGTTACCACTGGCTTCATATTTCTCGATTTCCGGTTTAAGTCTTTCAAAATAAGACTCTTCACCCAATACCTTATGGTAGGTGCCCACAAATTGCACCAGTGCATCCGGGAATACCTGTAAAATTTTTGGCAAAGCGCGTAGTAATACTTCAACGCCCTTTTCAGTGGCAAAACGGGTGGCCATGCCGATGACCGGGTGGCGGTTTTGCGGGTTATGTGTTTGGGCAAATTCTTTCACTGCTTCACGAGTCACACTGGGAAGAACCACAGGCGGTGGGATGATCGTGAGTTTGTTCAGGTACTGCCGCAAATAGGCGGAGTTTTCAGCATAATCCTGGGTATAGGTAACGATGCGGTGGGTAAAAAGCGCCGTTAACCGGTTCATAAACGTCACACCCATATTCGCCAGGCGGTTGAACAAGCCGGGCGGCATATGCAGATCGCAATGATACGTGATGACGGTCGGTTTTTTTAGCAAACGTCCGCGAAACGAAATACCCGCGGCATCGAATTGCGGCAAATGTAGTTGGATCACATCCGCCTGGGACACCAATTTATTAGCTTGAAAACCGAAGGTGGGCATGATCACGCCTTTGCTTAATCGAAACCAAACCGGCGCGCGGATGATCTTGACACCATCCTTGACCTCTTCTTTGGGCAGCTCCTTCTTAAATTGCGAAGTGAAAACCGTCACCTCATGCCCCCTGGAGGCAAACGCAGTCGCCAGTCGTTCAGCGTAGATGGTCAATCCGCTGATGTGAGGACGGTAATAAGTTAAGACAATTAGAATTTTCATATATCGATCAGAAAAGGTCTTTGTTCTCTTTGACCCATTTAAACAGATGCGTGATACCCTCTTCGGCGCTGGTTTTTGGGAACCATTGTAAATGCTCCCTGGCTTTGCGAATATCAGAAATGAACACCGGTTGATCGCCAGGCCGCCAATCACTTTGCGTGGTGGCGATCTCATGCCCCAGCAGCTTTTCAAGCATGGGCTTAAATTCCACCCAAACGGAGATTGTGTTGGCCCGTCCGCCGCCAATGTTGAAGACCTGTCCACTTACTTGCGGCATGCGCGTGAATGCGGAATCGTAGGCATCCAGCAGGTCATCCACGAACAGGATGTCGCGAACCTGTTTACCATCGCCATAGATCGAGATCGGTCGGCCGGTGACGGCTGCGATCATGAACCAGGCTACCCATCCTTGATCTTCCACACCAAACTGGCGCAGTCCATAGATGCAGGATTGCCTAAAAACCACGGTAGGCAACTGATAGATTCTGAAATAATCCCGCACGTATTGATCACCACAGCCCTTTGAACAGCCATATGGAGAATGGAAATCCAACAACTGCTCCTCAGAGGCACCTTCAGGCAGATCGGCATAATCGTAACGCGTTTCTTTTTCGACCACGCGCACATTTTCCATGCCACCGTAAACCTTGTTGGTGGATGCGAACACGAATCCAGGTTTATTTCCTGAAAGGCGTGCCGCTTCTAGTGTATTGAAGGTTCCAAGTGCGTTAATGTCAAAATCGTTGCGCGGATCGGTTACCGAGGTGGTCACAGCCACCTGCGCAGCCAGGTGCAGCACACGAGAGGCATCCCTGGTGGCTTTTTGAATTTCTTCGGCATTGCGCACATCGCCGATCACCAGGTCAAATGAGCCTTTACCGTAGAGTTGCTCAAGCCATTCCAGGTTGCGTTTGGCGCCAGCGCGAGAAAGGTTGTCAAAAATACGAATTCTCTCGCCGCGTTGCAGGCAGCGGGCGGCATAATTACAGCCGATGAAACCTGCTCCACCCGTGATGAGTGTAAAGCCTGTCATGATCCCTCCCCTTGATTGTCTGTTGTCTCAGTGGTTAACTTGTTAGAGCCGATGGTTGAGAGAATTTTCGAAAAACCCATCCCCTCGCGGATCAGACCCCAAACTCCAAAAATCGCAATTGTGAAAAATTGCACCAAATGCATGATGAGTGCGTAAGCCAATGACGTGCCAGAAGGTGCGCCCAAGATCGCCATGGCGGCTACGAATGAAGCTTCAAACACACCTAACGCAGAAGGCGCGGATGGAATGGCCACGCCTAACGCCATGACTCCCGCCAAAAATAGACACTGCCAGATGGGCGCTCCGGGTAGAATGGCTTCCAATAGGAAGTAATCAACCAAAGCCCACACCGCCCAGCTAATTGTGATCCACATCAAACTAAATAGAAACTGTGTCGGTTTGGTCAGCAGGGAGAAACCATCAATAATATTCTGGATTCTTGGCAGGATCCAATTCATTAGTTTGCCTGGTTTCGTGATGCGGTTGGTCCAATCAATCACTTTTTCTTTATTTCGTGCCAGAAAAAAAAGCGCCAACAGCGCAGCAAACACAAGCACCAGTACAATTGTCGCCACCGGTTTGATCCAATCCATTCCAATCAGGAAAGGCAGGGTCAAAATAACAAAGGATGCTGCAAAAACGATGTCAAAAGCCCGTTCAATGACAATGGTGGAGAGAACATAAAAAGTTCCCTTGCCAGTCCTGCGTCCTACAAAAAAAGACCTGCCCAATTCACCCGCTCGAAATGGCAAGACGTTATTAAGAAAGTAACCGATGTTCACTCCAAAAAAGGCTGTTTTATAATCAACCCCCTGGCCAAGGATTACCTGCCAGGCTTTTCCGCGAATGAGCAAACCGGCACTTTGGATGAGGATCAAAATAACAATGAGGCTGGGTTTGACGGTCTGAAAAGCCATCTTCAAGTCGTCCACCTTGATGAATTTGAGCACTGCGTAGATCGCAATCAGGCTGATGAGAACCCCCGGCAGCCAGCGCAAAAGTTGCTTCCATCCACTTGTTTTTGACTGCATTATTCGTCGCCCAGTCGTAACACCGCCATGAACGCTTCCTGCGGGATTTCAACATTCCCGACCATCTTCATGCGGCGTTTGCCTTTCTTTTGTTTTTCTAGCAATTTTTTCTTGCGGGTGATATCGCCACCGTAACACTTCGCCAACACATCCTTGCGCATGGCTTTGACATTAGCCCTTGAGATCACTCTTCCGCTGGCCGAGGCCTGAACGGCTACATCAAACAATTGACGTGGAATGAGAGCTTTAAGTTTCGTAACCAACGCCTGACCTTTGTGGTAGGCATCTTCTTTATGCACAATGGCAGCCAGCGCGTCCACAGGTTCTTCACCCACCAGGATCTCCAATTTCACCAGGTTGCCGGCTCGATAATCCAAAAAGTGATAATCCATGGATGCATAACCGCGGGTGCGAGATTTCAAATCGTCAAAGAAATCCACGATCAATTCAGAGAGCGGAATGTCATAATTCAATTGCACCCGTTTAGGCGCAGGGTAATCTTGATTGATGAAGGTGCCTCTGCGATTGGTCACCAGATCCATGATGGTGCCGTAAAACTCTGTAGGCGTGATGATCTCCAGCCGCATCCAAGGTTCGCGCACTTCAACAATCTCGTTTTCATCAGGCAGTTTTGCCGGAGAGGAGATCCTGAGGATCTCATTATCCTTAACCACCACTTCATATTCAACCGAGGGTGCTGTGACCACAATATCCAGGTCGTATTCACGTTCGATACGCTCCTGTATGATCTCCATGTGAAACAATCCGAGGAATCCACACCTGAAACCAAAATTCAGCGCTTGCGAAGTTTCGGGGTCAAACACCAGTGAAGCATCATTTAACTGAAGTTTCTCGAGAGCGTCCTTCAGATCTCCATAATCCTCACCCTCCACCGGATAAATACCGGCAAACACCATCGGTTTTGGATGCAAATAACCAGGCAGTGGATATGGAGCTGGTTGACTGGTCAGGGTAAAGGTATCGCCCACCCGGCACTCTTTGACGGTTTTCAAGCCGGTGGCCACATACCCCACATCACCTGCCAGCAGTTCATTGATGGGAGTCATGCCCGGAGCAAAAATACCGATCTCCACAGGTTTAAGATCACTATTGTTTGCCATCAAATGCAGCGTACTGGTTGAGGTCAGTGTACCCTGCATCACACGGATATACGCAATTACTCCCTTATAAGAATCATAATGGGAGTCAAAAATAAGTGCCTGGAGGGGTGCTGTCGGGTCAGCTTGCGGTGGTGGGATCTGCTCACAGATGGCATCCAGGATCTTTTCCACATTGATGCCCTCTTTGGCAGACACCCTGACAATCGATTCTGCAGGTACGCCCATGAGAGCTTCAATTTCTTCGGCCACCTCGTCCGGTTGCGCCGATGCCAGGTCAATCTTATTGATCACCGGGATGATAGTCAGATTGGCATCAAGAGCCAGGTAAAGATTTGCCAGGGTTTGTGCTTCAATACCCTGGGTGGCATCCACCACCAACAAGGCGCCTTCACAGGCGTAAAGCGCACGGCTGACTTCATAGTTAAAGTCCACGTGTCCTGGAGTATCGATCAAGTTCAGTTCGTATTCCTGGCCTTGATAAACATACTTCATTCTGACTGCCGAAGCCTTGATGGTGACCCCTTTTTCGCGTTCGAGGTCCATCGAATCCAACACCTGCTCCATCATCTCACGGTCAGAAACTGTTCCGGTAAGTTGAAGCATACGGTCGGCCAGGGTGGATTTTCCGTGGTCAACATGCGCAATAATACAAAAATTTCGAATCGTGTTCGCGGTCATAATCGGAGTTTAGTATACCTTAATAGTGAAGGTTGCTCTACGTGTGATTTTCAATTTCAGAACCAGAGGTTTCGAGAGTTACCACTTTATCGATCCATGAAGAGCTTGTGCCTGGTTCTGAGGCAGGTATTTTTAGATATGTCAGGAACTCAATGTTTCCCTTGGGGCCGGTCAAAGGTGAACGGATCAATCCTGCGATCTCAAAACCCTCGCTGATCGCAAAGGAGAGTACCTGTTCAAGGATGCGCCGGTGTACAGCCGGATCGCGGATCACTCCTTCCCCTTTGGCAGCATCTGATCTGCCCGCTTCAAATTGGGGTTTGATAAGGGCCACGACTTCGCCAGGAGTTTGGGTAAACCATTTCTTCACCGTCGGCAGCAAGGTCCGCAAAGAAATAAAGGAAGCATCGATGGTCACCAACTGTATCTGTTCTTCAAAACCCTCCACATAACGGGCGTTGGTGCGTTCCATTAATACTACTTTGGGATGGTTGCGCAACTTCCAATGCATGATGCCGTACCCCACATCCACAGCGAACACCTTCTCAGCACCGTGCTGCAGCAGACAGTCGGTAAACCCACCCGTGCTGGACCCAATATCCGCGCAGACCTTGCCCGTTAAGTTGACCAGGTTAAAAGCTTGCAGCGCCCCCAACAGTTTTTCACCGCCCCTTGAGACGAACGGCGGAGGTGATTCCACCTCGATCTTATCCTCCCGGTTCACCTTGGCCGCGGATTTCAAGACCACCTGTCCATTCACCCGGGTCTCTCCCGCCATGATGATGCGTTGCGCCGCGGACCGGCTCTCGGCCAGCCCCAATTCTTCCATGAGTACATCCAAGCGGATTTTTTCCATTTGTTTATTTTACATTCTTAAAACCAACTTGTGATATATTATCCTCATGCTTAAATACATCCTTAAAGCTATGCGACCCCGTCAATGGACCAAAAATGCCTTTGTGTTTGCCGCATTGGTATTCGATAGGCAATTCTTTAAATTGGAATCCCTTAAACCCACGCTGCTGGCCTTTGTTTTATTCTGCTTGCTTTCAAGCAGCGTGTATCTGTTTAACGACATCATGGATGTTGAAGCTGATCGCAATCACCCCATCAAGAGAAATCGACCGATTGCTTCAGGTAAACTACCCATCCGTGCAGCCGTATTGATCGGCATTTTATTACTCTCCGTTGTTTTTGTTGGTTCATATCTGCTTTCACCAGCCTTATTCGTGATCTGCCTGGTGTATTTTGTGCTTAATCTGGCCTATTCCAAGTGGTTGAAACACGTACCGCTGGTTGATGTTTTGGTGATCGCCGCCTGTTTTGTACTCAGAGTTGCTGCTGGTGTATCGGTGATCCATGTTGAACGCTTCTCACCCTGGCTTTACGTAGTAACCACGTTGTTGGCTCTTTACATCGGTTTTGGTAAACGCAGGGCGGAGCTGATGGTGTTGGTGCCAGATAACACCCAGTCTCACCGCAAAGTATTGAGCGGATATTCTCTCGAATTCGTGGATCAACTGATCACGGTCGTCTCAGCTACCACCATAATTGCCTATTCACTTTACACTTTTTCGGCCCCCAACCTGCCAGAGAATCACGCCATGATGCTGACCATACCCTTTGTGATCTATGGCATCTTCCGTTATCTTTCGCTGATGCAGATCAAAAAAATGGGCGGCGAACCTGAAGAACTATTGCTCAAAGACCGCCCCCTGCAGATCACCATCTTATTGTGGGCAATTACCGTCATGGTCGTTTTTTACCTTTTTTAGGGAATCCCTATGCCTGCCATCTCCTGCTCGGCTCCGGGCAAGATCATCCTCTGCGGCGAACATGCGGTAGTATATGGAATGCCCGCCATCGCCATTCCGGTATTTAACGCGAAAACCAAATGTACGGTCCTTGCCCGCCCCACTGCAAGCAGCGATGAGACCCTGATCACGGCACCGAATATCGCTTTGAAATGCAATTTAAGCTGCCTGCTTGACACACACCCCATCCGTGTCACGATCAAGCTGGTTCTAAAAACTCTTCAGATTGATCACCTGCCGGTATGTGAGATCCAGATCCATTCCACTTTACCCACCGCGGCAGGCTTGGGTTCCAGTGCCTCCACCTCCGTGGCCATGATCAAAGCACTTTCGACCTTCCTTGGGCGTCCCCTGGATAACGAGGCCGTCAATCAGATCGCTTTCGATATCGAAAAGATCCATCACGGTTCACCCTCAGGCATCGATAACACTGTGATCACATATGAAAAACCTGTGTTCTTCCAAAAAGACCACCCCATCCAATTCCTCGATTTTCCAACTTCGTTAAACCTGTTAATTGCGGATACAGGCATTAAAAGCGCCACCGCCAAAGTGGTGGAGGAAGTGAAACTACATTACCTGGCTGAACCTGAAAAATTTCTGTTTATTTTTGAACGCATAGGCCAGTTATCACTTTCCATCAGAACGGCTTTGGAACATGGTGAGCTTGCCTCTGCGGGCGGTCTTATGAATCAAAACCACGCCGCTTTGCAAGAAATGGGAGTATCCTGCCCTGCCCTAGACCAATTAGTCGAAACAGCCGTACAAAATGGCGCCCTTGGAGCTAAATTGTCGGGCGGTGGTCAAGGCGGAAACATGATCGCATTGGTCGAACCACAAAACACTGAGCGCATATCAGAGGCGCTCAAAACCGCTGGCGCGGTCAACGTGCTCACCACGCATGTTCCAGCTCGAGGATAAAGTCATGCCAGACATCGTTTTTCTCAAGCTAGGCGGATCGGTCATTACCGATAAAGATAAGCCCAACACGGCTTTGATCGAGAGTATTGATTCAGCAGCCGCCGAGATTTATCGTGCGCTGCGAGAGGATAAAAACCTCTCCCTCCTGCTTGGACATGGCTCTGGTTCCTTTGGGCATCATGCCGCGCACCAATATGGCACCCGTAATGGCGTCAAGACGCCTCAAGATTGGGCAGGTTTTTGCGAGGTGGCTTTACGTGCCAGGCAGTTGAACCAGATCGTGATGGAACGATTGCGGCTTGCCGGTCTTGACGCGATCACATTTTCCCCCTTATCTGCCATCCAAAGCGCAGGGCATCAGATCACCAGTTGGGATATTCACGGTATCAAAACGGCCCTGAATAATCACCTTATCCCGGTAGTCTATGGTGATGTCGTTCTGGATCAGCAAATGGGCGGAACGATTTATTCCACTGAGGATTTATTTTCCTGGTTGGCATTTCAAATGCGTCCATCACGAATTCTCTTAAGTGGAATGGAACAAGGTGTTTGGATGGATTTTCCAACCTGTACTGATTTGATCTCAGAGATCCATCCACAAGATTTTCAAGTCAGCCTCACCAGTATTGCCGGCTCAAAAAGCAAGGATGTCACCGGAGGCATGCTGTCAAAAGTTCAATCCATGTGCAACCTGGTGAGCCAACTACCAGGTCTTGAAATACAAATATTTTCTGCCAGTCAACCTGGGAACATTTATTCTTCTCTGCTTGGCAGTCACCCTGGAACCAGGATCAGTTAGCCGAAAGGATGAATCATGATCTACGACCGCGCTTATCAGGAATCCAGCGAAGAGAAATTTCTTGCTCCTTATGCCAGCCATGCAAAAAAATCCAAAGGCCGCAAATACCCTGAATCAGAGCCTGATTACCGTACCTGTTTTCAACGGGACCGCGACCGGGTGTTGCATACCACCTCTTTTCGCCGCCTGGAATACAAGACCCAGGTGTTCATCAATTATGAGGGTGATTACTACCGCACCCGCCTGACCCACACCTTGGAAGTCACCCAAATCGGCCGCAGCATCGCCCGCGCTCTGGGCGCCTGCGAAGACCTGGTAGAAGTGATCTGCATGGCACACGACATGGGGCATCCTCCTTTTGGTCATTCTGGTGAATCCACATTGAATCACTTGATGAAAGATCACGGTGGATTCAACCATAATCACCATTCCTATCGCATTGTCACTGAGATCGAAAGACGTTATCCAGATTTCCCAGGATTGAACTTGTCATGGGAAGTGCTGGAGGGAATGTTGAAGCACGAAACCGAATATGACAAGACTGACGTGCTGGATTATGACCCTGATCTGCGAGGGCACCTCGAAGCGCAGATCACCAACGTGGCCGACGAACTGGCTTACACCTCCCATGACCTGGATGACGGCTTACGCTCAGGCATTATTACCCCAGACATGCTCAAAGGTATAGAGTTATGGGAGATCGTATCATCGAAGTATAAAACTTCTCAATGCGGCTTGGACGATTTACAGCGTCACCTGATCATCCGTGAGTTGACTGGCCTGCAAGTGAACAGTATGATCAAAAGCTCCGCAGAGAAAATCGAAAACAGCGGAGTGAAATCATCACGGGAACTGCAGGAACTGCCCTTCAATGTGGTAGCTTTTGATGAAGAAATGATAAAGAAGAATCGTATTCTCAAGGACTTTTTGTTCAAAAACATGTATCATCAATACCGGGTGGTGCGTATGCATAAAAAAGCGGAAAAGATCCTCACCGATCTATTTACTGCTTACGTGGACGAACCTTCCATGCTTCCAGCCCAATTTCAATCGCTGATCCAGGAAAAAGGCAAAGAACGCACCATTTGTGATTACCTGGCCGGAATGACAGACCGTTTCGCGGTGGATGAATATTCGAAATTGTTTGACCCTTCCCTCCTACCCTGACGCGCATTAAAATGAAATTCAAACATAATCTATGGAGTCTGAATGAACAAAGTGTATTATCTGACTGAAGAAGGCGAGAAAAAACTCAGGGCTGAATTGGCTGAGTTAAGTGGACCTGTCCGCCAGGAACTGGCAAAACGCCTGCGTTCAGCCATTCAAATGGGTGACCTTTCGGAAAATGCCGATTACAAACAAGCCAAAGAAGACCAAGGCTTTCTCGAGGGACGCATTCAAGAGCTGACCCAGATCTTGGGCAATGTCGTGATCATTGAAGAGAATGAAAAGCCCAAAGATGTGGTGGATATTGGCTCAAAAGTGACCATCCAGGAAGGCTCTGATCCCAAAGAAACCTACCTCTTGGTTGGCCCGCAAGAAGCCGACCCTGCCAAAGGCCGCATCTCTTATAGTTCTCCAATTGGCGTTGCTCTCATGGGGCATAAATGTGGTGAAATAGTCACGGCAGAAACCCCAGCCGGACCAATTCAATTCAAGATTATTGAAATTCAATAAAAACAGCGAACAAAAAAAGGCCGTCCATTTATTGGACGGCCTTTTACAATGTAAATCAGACTTATTTTGGCCAAACCGCGATTTCGAGGGTCAGACGTTCGAAGAAGCTACCGGCGGGCAGAGCCCCCTGACCGTAGACCAGTTCGATTACACGGGCTTCGAGTTGCAGGGTGGCTGTTTCAAGCAAGATCTGCTGACCGGCTTCCACCTGCATGGGTTCACCCTTTGAAGCCAACCGTTGACGGATGGCAGGGTCATTCATGGCATGTGAACTCATTAAAACCTTGGTAACGGTCTGAATATCATTCTTGTCAAACAACCAAACTTCAAACGCGGTCACCTTCTTGGGTTCGCCAACACCGATGGTTTCAGAAATACCCACACCACATTCACCCAGAAATTCACCAGTTTGCGCGTCGATGCTGAAGGAGTCATCATACAAATCATCTCCGATGACGTAGGTGGTCATAAAATGTGCGGCTGGCCCCGCATTTGCCTGTCCGGGGGTGGCAGGTACGGTCTTGGTGGGGACGGTTTGGTTGGCATAAGAAGAATCTTCATCCAGATATTCTTCATTCATGTCTGCTTCAGGAATCCGGCCTTTTTTCTTATTTCTGATGAATAAAAAGTAGACCAGGGCCGCGCCTACCAACAGGAACAAACCGCACAAGACTGAAATCCAAACCACGCTGGAATTCTTCGTTTTAGGTTGAGTGGTATTGGGTGTGGTCGTTGTCAGCAATCCGGGTGTAACCTGTCCACTGGTTTGTGCCTGGGCAGTGGGTTGCATTAATCCGGTAGTGTTGCCCATCAGCGCAGATTTCAAAGACATGATATCAGGGTCTGCTGGCAAATAATTGCATCCGCCTGTTTGCAAGGTATCCAACAGATATGGAGAAGTTTGGATATTCTCTCCCAATGAATCCAGGCGCGCCGCGGCCAGGTTTGCGTCGTGATTGATCTTGTAAGAATCCACCACCATGCATTTATATTGGTCCTTCAGATCCTGGCGCAGCTTGCTGGCATCCGCATCCGTCCATTCTACTGGCCAGATCAACCATCCGATCAACAGCCATCCGATCAGAAGACCAACAACTGCACCAGCAGCTCCGGTGATTAGGGGGCGAGACAAAAGCGATTTAATCTTGTCCATATTTGTACTCCTGCAGGGACTTCTGCCCTGGCGCTAACCAAAAAAAATATAGGTGCGAACCCATCGAAAGCCTTCGATGTTCACACCTATTAGATGCAATTTTCATGCCTATTCTTGGTTTGACGCGCTGATTTCTTCGATCAAGAAACTCTCAGAACAGGCCGTGCACTGTACTTCTTTTTTATTTGCCTCGATTAATAATCCCCCGCACTTTGGACAAGGTGCGGATATTGGCCGCTTCCAACTGGAAAAATCGCACTCTGGATAATTCGAACATCCGTAGAATATGCGACCTTTTCGGGTTTTTCTTAAAACCAACTCCCCGCCGTCTTTTGGACAAACCACCCCGATCTTTTCGAGGATGGCCTCGGTGTAACGACAAGATGGGAAGCTCGAACAACTGATGAATTTTCCAAATCTACCCCAACGGATGACCAGATCATGACCACAGGTTGGGCACGTTCGGCCCACTTTCTCGGGTTCCGACTTGGTAACTGGCATTTCTGACTGAGCCTTCTTTACCTGAGGTTCAAACTCAGAATAGAATTTACTGATCACCTTTTGCCAGGCAACTTCACCGGCAGCGACGTGATCCAGGTCTTCCTCCATTCCCGCGGTGAAACCCAGGTCTACGATCTCAGGGAAATGTTCCACCACCAGATCATTTACGGTAAAGCCTGTATCGGTAGGAGATAGTCGTTTCGCCTCGCGGATGACATATCCACGTTGTTGGATGGTTGAAAGGATCGGGGCGTATGTGGAAGGACGGCCAATGCCGTTTTCCTCGAGCACCTGAACCAAGGTGGCTTCAGTGAATCTGGGCGGCGGCTGGGTGAAATGCTGCTCCGGCAGCAACCTGATCAGGTTTTGTTTTTGACCTTCTTCAAGACCGGCAGGAATGCGCACGTTTTCACCATCTTCAGGTTTGAGGTCTTCATCCGCGGTCTCTTCATAGACCGCCAAAAACCCCTGGAATTTGATGGTGGAACCAGATGCCCTGAACAGGTACTTATGATCGTGCCCATTCGCGTTCACATCGATCGAGATGGTATCGTATACGGCGGATTCCATTTGTGAGGCCACGAAACGCTGCCAGATCAACTGATACAGCTTAAATTGCTCAGAGGTCAAATTGGCTTTGATCGCATCAGGCAGCCGCATCACCGAGGTGGGACGGACCGCTTCGTGGGCTTCTTGTGCCGATTGGGCGCGTGTCTTGTATTGCGGGGGGGTACCAGGCACAAATTCTTTGCCATAGTTTTTTTGTATGTAAGCTCTGGCTTCGTTTTGGGCGACTTCGGCAATATTGGTCGAGTCAGTACGCATGTAGGTAATCAAACCAGTGGTACCACCCTCACCCAGATCCAAACCTTCATAAAGCTGCTGCGCGATCATCATGGTGCGGCGGGCAGTATAACCCAACCTGCGAGATGCCTCTTGCTGCAAGGTACTGGTGATAAAGGGTGCGGCGGGTTTGCGCCTTCTCTCACTCTTTTTGATCTTGCCGATCACAAAACTGGCTTCTTCAATATCCGCCAGGTAGCTTTCAGTTATCTCTTTGTTTGTCAGGTCTGGGTCAACCTCATCGATTTTTGCCAGTTTGGTCATATAGGCTGACTTTTTTAAGTCCGGGGTCAATTCCGCTTTGATCGACCAATATTCGACTGGCACAAAAGCGTCGATCTCACGCTCGCGCTCCACGATCAAGCGCAAAGCCACTGATTGAACTCGACCAGCGGATAGGCGGCTGCGAACTTTTTCCCATAACAAAGGGCTGATCGAATAACCAACCAATCGGTCGAGTATCCGACGTGCCTGTTGGGCATCCACCAGCTCCATATAAATATCACGGGGATTGGAAAAAGCCTCGTGAATGGCTCCTTCAGTGATCTCATGAAAGACCACCCGATGAGACAGGCTGGGATCAATTTCAGCCGCCTCCATCAGGTGCCAGGCGATGGCTTCACCTTCGCGGTCAGGGTCTGTTGCCAGGTAGATCTGTTCAGCCTCTTTGGCCAGTGCTTTCAGCTCTTTAACTACCGGACGTTTTTCGTTGGGAACACGATATTTGGGAGTGAAATCATGCTCCACATCCACCGATAGTTCAGAACGCAGCAGATCGCGTACATGGCCGATTGAGGCTCTAACCGTGTAACCCTTGCCCAAAAAACGTCCGACTGTCTTGGCTTTGGCCGGGGATTCCACGATCACCAGTTTTCCACTGCGAGGTTTAACTTTTTTGGCGGGTTTTTGCAAACCTGCGTGTGCCGGGCTATTGCCCATGCGGTACATACTTGTGCCGCATTCAGGGCACTTACCCCGGGTCACGGGTGTTCCTACCGCATTGAAATCTGCGACCGCTTCGCTGATCTCGCGTTTGGTCTTACATTTTACACAATATGCTTCCATACCACTTCCACCTATAAGTATTGAGTGAATTGGTGATCGTTAAGATATTGCACCAATTCCTTGATCCTTTGACTTTCACCCCTTGGGCAAATTAGGATCGCATCCTGGGTGTCGACAATGATCATGTTTTGGGTACCTATGGTTACCACCAAACGATCCTTTGAAGTTGAAAAGATCAGTGAATCGTTTGTCTCCATACCCACGTGCCTGGCATTAATAACGATGTTACCATTTAAATCGGGAGTTAGTACTTCGAAAAGAGAATCCCAACTTCCAACATCGTTCCAACCAAGAGTGCTGGCGGGCAGCACCACCACCCGCTCGGATTTTTCCATGATACCATAGTCAATGGTTTGGGGTTTGATCTGAGACCAATGATCTACAAATTCTGGTTTTGAGTGATCCTGCAACAGAAGTGGATCGAGTGTTTCAACGGTCGCGAACAACTGCGGCATGTAGCGTTTGATCTCTTTCAAGATCACATCCACTCGCCAAATGAACATCCCTGAATTCCAGCTGAATTTTTCATTTCGTAAAAACTCCACCGCCCGGGCTTCGGTGGGTTTTTCAAAAAAGGCGTTCACTTTGAACGCCCTGATATGCTCAATGTTAGAAACCGATTCTCCGCTCTCGATATAGCCATATCCAGTCGAAGGAAACGTCGGTTGAATGCCAAGAGTGACCAAAACATCTGTTTGAGCAATCTCATAGGCATTCACCAGGATCTCGTGAAAATCAGCGACGCTCTGGATGAAATGGTCTGCAGTCAATATCGCGGTGGTGGCCTGGGGATCCACTTTTTTAATGGCAGCGGCCGCCATGGCCGCCACTGCCGCGGTGCCACGCGGCATGGGCTCGATCAAAAAATTCTGAATGGGCAGATCAGGGGCTAATTTGCTCAACTCATCCACCTGATCCTTGACCGTAACCACAAAAATATGCTGAAGATCGAATACACCGTGCAGGCGGTCAAGAGCCACTTCGAACAATGATTTACCGTCAAAAAGTCTAAGCATCTGCTTCGGGCAGGCTTTACGAGAAAGCGGCCATAATCGTGTGCCTCCGCCTCCTGCCATGATGACTGCGTAAAAATGATCAAGATTTGACATTGGTTGAATATGCACCTTTTAATTCTCTGGCGGCCACGTAATTCATGCCGCCGACTTGTGAAACCAAGCCTTTCAATTCCATCATCGTGAGTGTAGCCGAAACTTCATTGATAGGCAACCCTGACAATGCACATATTTCATCCACGTGCAAAGGCTCATGCGAGAGATTGGTTAGCAATTTCTTCTCCACTGGGTTCAGTGGATTCATTTTTCGGGCTTGCTGTTTTTCTGGAATTTGTTCCAGCTTGAGCACATCCAGGATCTCACTCATCTTCAATAATGGACGAGCTCCTTGTTCGATCAATTTGTTGGTTCCTTCACTTTGCGGTGCCAAAATACTACCGGGCACGGCGAAGACATCGCGCCCCTGCTCCACGGCAAATTCAGCGGTGATCAATGCCCCGCTGGTCTCACCAGCTTCGACGACCACCGTAGCCAGCGACAGCCCTGAAATGATGCGGTTGCGCGGTGGAAAATTCACCCCGTCTGGCGGGGTGCCAATGGCATAATCACTCACCAGTGCCCCTTGAGTTATGATCTCATGAGCCAGTCTGGCGTGTTCAGGGGGATAGACTACATCCACGCCGTTACCTAACACGGCAATGGTTCTTCCCCCAGCCTGTAGCGCGGATTGATGCGCGATGGCATCCACACCCCGCGCCAGGCCACTAACCACGGTTACTCCGTTTTGGGCCAGGTAACGCGAGATCTCTGAAGCCACCTGCCTGCCATAGGGTGTGACCCTTCTGGTGCCCACCACGGCCACAGCCCAATCGTCTTCCACATTGATGCTGCCATCAATGAATAGCACCGGTGGTGGTTGATTGATCTCTTTCAACCGGCGCGGGTAATCAGCATCCTCCCAGGTCAGGATCTTGATGCCCTTTTTCTCAATGTTTGACATGACGAGATTTAGATCTACTTGTTTTCGCACCTGTTGCAGGTTTTCTGCGATTTTTGAAGTTAATCCTGCTGCCAGCAAACCATCCGCTGGAGAATTCCAAGCAATCTCAAGTGAGCCAAAAAAATCCAGCACCTGCCGTAATCGAACAGCTCCGATGCCTTTAACCAGATTGAATCCCACCCAATATGCTTTTGAATCCACCCCTATCCCCTTAGTCCCATTCAGGCAGGCGGACGGTAATCTTTTTGGTATCTCTATCGATGGAAAGCACCACACTTCGAATGGCCGGCAGCAATAATTCTTTACCGTCTTCTGTGATCACAACATAAACATCATTTGCTCCGGTAACCATGATCTCCTGGATTGTCCCAATCACGGTGCCGGATTCATCAATGACTTGCATTCCTAAAATCTCGTGATGGTAGAATTCGCCATCCGGGAGCAGATTCGCATCCACCGTTTTGATGAATACCAATTGGTTGCGCAAGATGGCTGCCTGGTCGCAATCGATTAAACCATTAAAACTGACTAATAGTTTGTCACCATTTGGCCGCACTGAAGCGATTGTGTATTGCTTGTGGTTTTGTCCAACATAGACCTGCAGGTCGGGTTTGATCCGTTCTGGAAAATCCGTGTGAACATCCATGATCATTTCCCCTTTTACGCCATGGGTTCGCTGCAGTTTACCGATGGTCAAGAACACAGGCCCGCCCGACTGGGGCGAGCCTGTAGTTGGTTGCGAAGATGAAGAAGAATTCAGACCGCTCGTCATCGTGGTTCGGCAACATCCAATGTGGCTTGTTTGCCTTCGCGGGCGGCAGCGACTCGCAGTAACACGCGCATGGCGTTGGCCACTCGACCGCTTTTGCCGATTACACGTCCCATGTCTTCTTTGGCAACGTGCAATTCGAGATTCTCTCTCCCGCCATTGCGAAATTGAGAAACGATCACTTGTGAAGGATCATCAACAAGTGAAAGCGCAATATATTCGATCAGCTCTTTCACATTTCCTCCTTCCGCGCTGATGCGCGGAGGTCGATATGATGAAGTCTGTCTCTTATCCATTATTCTTTATGCTTTGATCTTGGCGGCACGATCCGCGTAGGCCTTGGTGGCTTCTTCAACCAGGGTCTCGAGTTTCTCACCCTTTTTAAAGCGCTCGTAGCGCTCAAGTAAACCAACGCTTTTGAAAAGCTTCATCACAGATTCGCTCGGCATGGCACCGTTCTTCATCCACTCGTACACGCGGTCTTCCTTGACATCAAAAGCAAACGGTTCGGTGGTGGGGTTGTAACTGCCGAGAATTTCTAAGAATTTTCCATCACGGGGGCTCTCGATATCTGCCACAATGATGCGATAGCTGGGTTGGTGCCTTAGGCCGGTCCGGCGCAAACGAATTCTAACCATTGAAAATCTCCTGTTTCTCTAAAAATGATCAAATATGCGTGACTCCAAAACTCCACGTTGGCTGGGGGAGCGCCGAAGGAAGCGCAAAACCGCCGTTTCATTTCTGATCACTTGAACAATCGGGAAAGTCCCTTCCCGTTCGTTTTTTGAAGCGTTTTCATCAACCGCTGAGCATCACGAAACTGTTTGATCAAGCGATTGACTTCTTGAACATCCGTGCCCGCGCCGCTGGCAATTCTGCGGCGGCGAGAAGCATTTAATAGGTCAGGATCCCTGCGTTCTTTAATGGTCATCGAATTGATGATGGCCTCAGTACGTTTCATCTGCCTTTCAGTATCGGCAGGATCCACTTTCTTGGCCATTTGCCCCATTTGTCCGGGGAACATATCCATCACTTGTGACAGCGGTCCCATCTTGCGAAGTTGTTTCAGTTGATCGGCAAAATCCTCAAGGTTGAAATGGCCCTTGAGCATTCGGCCTGCCTGATCTTTGGCCATTTTCTGGTCAAAGGCAGCCTCCGCCTTTTCAATTAGTCCAATCATATCACCCATTCCCAAAATACGTGAAGCCAATCGGGAAGGATCATAAGATTCAAGGGCGTCAATTCCCTCACCCACTCCAAGGAACTTGATGGGCACACCAGTTACGCTGCGCACGGAAATTGCCGCGCCACCGCGGGCATCGCCATCCATCTTGGTAAAGATCAAACCTGTGATCTTGACTTGATCGCGAAAACCTTGCGCGATGTTCAGGGCTTCCTGGCCGATCATGGCATCCACCACCAATAAAGTCTCAACCAGTTTTACTTTTTTGGCAATCGCCTGAAGTTCATCCATGAGCGCCTGGTCGAGTTGTGAACGGCCGGCCGTGTCGATAATGACCACCGAGTAGCCGCCTTTTTGGGCTTTATCAAAAGCCCTGGCAGCCAGCTCAGGCGGTTTGACCGCCGTGTCCGCCACGACTTCAACTCCGATTTTTTCTCCCAAAGTCTGCAGCTGTTTGACAGCCGCCGGCCGGTATGGGTCGCCTGCCACCAACAATACACGCTCACCTTCGGCGCGTAATTTTTGGGCTAATTTGGCGGCAGCGGTGGTTTTACCTGCACCTTGCAGACCCACCAGCATGATAGCGTAGGGTTTAACCCCGCTCAAGTTTAACTTTTCGGCCGTTCCCAGCGTGGTGATCAGTTCTTCATGTACAATTTTGATCACTTGTTGTGCAGGGTTCAATGCTTTGGAGACCTCAGCGCCAACTGCGCGTTCACGTACCCTGGCGACAAAATCTTTCACCACGCCGTAATTTACATCAGCTTCGAGCAGTGCCAACCTGACTTCACGCATCATTGAATCAACATCCGCGGCCGAGAGTTTGCCTCTGCGGCGCAGTTGTTGAAAAACTTCATTCAAGCGGCTGGTCAGGTTTTCAAACATTTGATTATATAATCCGGAATTCCGTTCTCAGGTAAAAACAGGTTGGATTTTAGCTTGGAAGAGGACTTCGGTCAAGACATGGAAATGTCAGATCAATCTCCTGCCGTTCCTCCATATAACAACATTGGATCAAACAAATCAAAGGTACCACTCACTCTCCAACTGCAGTAATTGTGACGCTCCTGGTCGGTAGTGGTGGCATCATAATGCGCCATGCTATTGAAGACCGCATTAGAAGGACCAATGCGCATTTCGAGATGTAAGTGAGGGTTGGATGACGCGCCGGTATTGCCGACGTAACCCAACAGATCGCCCATCTTTACGGTTTGACCGAGTTTTACGGCTGGCACATCCCGCATGTGGCCGTACAATACGTACAAGGATTGTGAATTGGTATCCCACCAATCAGCAAAACCTGTCGGGCAGGTTAAACGGTTGCTGGGATTGGTCGGAATTTGAGATTCCTCGGGTAATTTGATGGCATTGATCACTTCTGTTGGAAGATTGGTAAGTGGGGTTTCAACAATCACCATATAGCCATACGGAGTGCGGATCTTGTTATATGCCGAAGCCACTTTGCCAGAGAAGATTGATAAAACGGGCACACCTTCAATTGAGGCCAAATCGCCACGCTGCCAGAAAGCAAAATCAACACCATGATGCCCTGAGTCTTCGCCTGCAGGGGGCAACTCAAAGGGTTGGCTGATAATATTGATTAATTCAGATGCATCAATCCCCTCTAGGGGCGAAGCAGCCAGGATTACCCCTGAACCTGCTGCGGGGGTCTTGGCGGAATAAGTAGTGGGTGGTGTCGCTGAAAGAGTTGTGGCTGAAGGTTTGGGGGTTGCGCTTACTAAAACACTTGGGGTGTTGGTAGGGCGGGTGGTGATCATCAACGTTGGTGTGGCTGTGGCAGTTGCGGTTGCGGCGGTGGTCGCAGTAGCCGAAGCCATGGTGGTGGCTGTTGAAGTCGCTGTGTAAGTTGCGGTTGCTGTAAGTGTATCTGTTGGTGTCAGAGTGTGTGTGAACGCTTCGGTAGGCTGTGTTGTGGCAGTGCCCGTCAAGGTTGGAGCCTGGGTGGGAGGTAAAGGCGTGGCATCGAAATCAAATGCGTTCCCATATTCGAGCAGCGGCAGAGGAGCCGAAGCGATCACTGAGCTAGGAACTTCCACGGCGACCGGGGTTTCTGGTTGGGTATCTTGTTGGGTTTCAAGCAGGGCAACTTGTTGAAGCTTAAAACCCGCAGCCAAAACGGTGAAAACAAATACAAGTGCCACAAATGCTTTTACCGCCAGCATTATGAAAACAGAAAAACTGGTTAGTGGCTGAATGAATTCGTCTCGTCTGCGCATCTTGGCCTGATTTTGGATACCTTTAAGTATAGGCAGCATTATTGCCGTAGAAAACCGGTTTCATTTTCTACGGCAATTGAAGTTCAATTATTTCTTGATAGTTGGTTCAGTAAAAAGGTCACCTGGAGCGTCTAATTCTTCCGGTGGGTTCCTTCTGACCACAACAGGTTCGCGTTTCACCTGGGGTTGTGGTTGCGCTTGAGATTGTGGTCTTGGACGCGCAGTTTTTACTGGCGCCGGTCCGGCTTCCTCGTATTCTTCCTCTTCTTCATCGATGAAGGTCGAGCGCAGCCGTTTTGAAAGGGAGGCAGTCGGTTTGTCGGGCGTATATGGTTCACCATAGAATAATGCACGAACCCTGCGATTGAACATAAAGGCTAAAACAACCAGGTCGAGAATGGTGAGCAGAGCATATCCACATAGACCGCCAATGATCACTCCGGCTACTGCTGCCATGTCAGGAAGCAGCTTGGTAACCGTGGGGATTCCAGCACCGATCAGGATGAATAAGCCGCCAATGGTTCCAAACAGAGCCAGAAAAACGGCCCCCATTCGGGCTGAATTCTTCAAACCGATCAAGCCGGAACCGGTGACCCCGTAAAAGATGGCCAGGAAGATGCCGACGATGACACCCACGATGGGGATGAAGATCGAGTTGGCAGACTCTACACCGCTGAAGCTTGGCACGATCGCGTAAATGACGATGGCAAGAGCTCCCACAAGTGAAAGAATGGCCAACAGGAAATGATAAGATGCCACCAGCAGAACGCCGTCACGTACAGTTTTATCGCTTTGAGACATGATTAATCCTCCAGTTTCACTTTTTCCGCGCGGTATGGAAAGTCAATTCTTTTTTGATCCTTAAGCCCTATTTAACCTGGTTAAGATATTACCACAAGCAATTTTTTGTGTCAATTTTCATAAAATAACCTTGATATTACTAAAAGAATGCGGTAAAATGATTCTCATGAAACACATAATCTTCCAACAGCAACAGCAACAGCAAACCCAACCTTGTTTGGGCGTTTTGCGTTGGTAAGATTTTTTTTCACCTGAAAAGAAACCAGCCGAGACGTCCTAGCTCGGCTGGTTTTTTTATTTTAGGAATACGATGGCGAATCGTCTAATGGCAGGACAATGGACTTTGGATCCATATATGTGAGTTCGAATCTTACTTCGCCAGCCTTTTGGGATATCGTCTAATGGCAGGACGCCTCGCTCTGGACGAGGAAATAGAGGTTCGAATCCTTTTATCCCAGCCAAAATCCTTCTCAAGCGCTCCATGCCCTTAAGGATCAAAAAACCGCCCGAAGGCGGTCTTTTTGATTATTCGTTGTGAGCTTCTTCTGTGCTGGTTTTTCCGTTTTCGTTCAGCACACACTCGGCGATCTTCTCAAATATTGGAATGAAGCGCTCAGGAAACGGCTGATTCACCCACTCGCTATGGATCAAGGTTTTGGAATACGGAATTCCTTTTAAAATGCGGGAGTTGGCAAGTAATGGAGTTGACTTTAATCTTTCGTTCCAACTCTCCATTGAATTCTCTTCCCATTTTGAATTACCGATCCCCACCGGGATAATTCCTCCCAGGTGTTTGCGTTGGCGCAAGACAAGCTGGATCGTATCAGCGGTGGGTTTGCGATTTTGTACGGATAACATTAAAGGGACGAATACCTGGTGGGTAACAGCAGAGATGGCCATGTTCACGAGGAAAGGTGAAGTTCCTGAATCGATCATGACTAAAAGGTCTTGTGCAAAACTGGCATCTTCAAGGGCATACTTCAGCAGTTCCGGTGTTTCTCCCATGCTCATCAAACTAGTCACACGGTAATCGCCAGGAAGGACAAAAATGTTCTCATTGAACGGAGATTTCACCAAGGCTTTTGCCACAATAGCCCTGGCGTTGTTGTTTTCACGCACGGTTTCAAGCACATTAAAGATCGTGGGGGTTGATTTTCCATCGATGATCTCACGTGCTTCAGGTCCTAGGAACAAGGTGGAACATCCGCCCTGCGGATCAATATCTATTAAGATGACGCGTTTATGAAGTATTTGTGAGCAATAATTTGCCAGTAATCCAGTGATGGTGGTTTTACCAGTGCCGCCCTTCATGGAAGTAAAAGTTGTGATCATAAGCCTGCTTTCCCTTCAATAGTACAACGTTTAGAAATTTTAGCACAATATTTAAAAACAGATACCGGTTGAATCCAATCAACTCAATCAAAATTATGGTGAGCAACCAATTTCTCAATTTTGGGTTTTATAGTCAACAAAATAGAAATTAGCCCATATCAATTGGAGAAACCATTATGTCAAAAGTGATTGTTGTAACAGATAGCACTGCCAATATTCCGCCGGGATTAATGAATGGCAACCACGTATCCTCGATCCCATTGCAGGTGATTTGGAATGGTCAGATCCTTAGGGATGGTATTGATATCTCGCCAAAAGAATTCTACGAACGTCTGGCAGTCGATAAGAATATGCCCTCCACCTCACAGGCGACCCCTGAAGAGTTCAAACAGCTTTACACAAGTCTTGTTGAACAGGGATACGACATCTTAAGTATTCACATTTCAAGCAAATTATCAGGCACGCTGGATTCGGCGATTCAGGCCAAAAGAGCTCTCTCTGGAGCCAAAATTGAATTGGTTGATTCCTTGAGCACCAGCATGGCCATGGGATTTCAAGTGATGAGCGCCGCTCGTATGGCTGAAACCGGAGCAACCCTTGAAGAATGCAAAGCCGTGGCGCTTGAATCGATCAAACACACTGGCGTTTATTTTGCCGTGAACACGCTCGAATTCTTGCACCGCGGTGGTCGCATCGGAGGCGCGGCGGCATTCATGGGGCACATGCTCAACTTGAAACCCCTGCTTGAGATTCGAGATGGAAAGATCGAGGCTGTCGAGAAAGTGCGTACTTTAAGCAAGACCATTGACCGTCTGCTTGATCTGGTTGAGGCTAAACTTGCAAATTACCAGTCGCCTGTACGCTTGTGCGCCATCCATGGCAACGCCCCAGATGAAGCCGAACAACTGCTTGAGCGGGCAATTAAACGCATCCCCACTTCGCTTGTTACAGATGCGGTAATCACCAACATCAGCCCAGTGCTGGGCACGCATACGGGCCCAGGAGCTCTCGGGCTCGCCTACATGGCTGGAATGTAATATTGTCTTTCAAAAAAGACCTGACAGGTAATAGAGACCTGTCAGGTCTTTTATTGTTCCATTTTTGGTAAAATTCACTTATCAACTATACGAGGTAATTAATGAAAACATTCCCAACATTGGGCTTTCAAATTCCTGAAATTCTTCTTCCTGATAAACAGGTGGACCTTCAAAAATGGGCCGTGATCGCCTGTGATCAATATACCTCCCAGCCGGAATACTGGCAGCAAGTTGCTGATTTTGTGGGAACCTCACCCTCAACCCTCAACCTCATCTTCCCCGAGGTTTTTTTGGGTAAGTCCGATGAAACTAAACGCATCCAAAACATCCAACAATCCATGTCCAACTATCTGGATTCAGGTCTGCTCACAAGCCATCAAGGCATGCTTTACGTCGAACGCAGCGTGGATGGCAGAACCCGCCGCGGATTGATCCTCGCGCTTGACCTCGAGAATTATGATTACAACAAGGGCTCCAAAACCTTGATCAGGGCAACCGAAGGCACCATTCTTAACCGGCTGCCCCCGCGGATCAAGATCCGTGAAAACGCCCCCCTCGAGCTGCCGCATATTTTAATGTTGATTGACGACCCCCAAGATCAGGTGATTGGCGCGGTTGAAAAACAAAAGGCTACCCTGCCTGTGGCTTATGACTTTGACCTCATGCAATCCAGCGGACATTTGACTGGCCGTATTATTGATGATCCCACCCTCGAGGAAAAGATCATGCGTGGGTTGCAAGCCCTGGCAGAACCAACCGTTTTCGCCAAGAAATACAACCTCCCCGCCGACACCCCTGTGTTGTTGTTTGCATCAGGTGATGGCAATCACTCTTTGGCCACCGCCAAAGCCTGTTGGGAACAATTGAAACCTTTCGTGGGCATGGATCACCCCGCCCGCTACGCTTTAGTAGAAGTTGAAAACGTGCACGACAAGGCTCTTGAATTTGAACCTATACACCGCGTGCTTTTTGGTTTGACGGCCGACCCTGCCCAGGCCTTACGGGATTACTTTGGCAACGCTGTATTGTTTGAAGAAATGATAGACGCCCAACACATGATCGCCAAAGTTAGAAACGCTGCCGGTCCTGATCACCATTTCGGGATGATTGACAACAACAGTTTTCAACTGGTCACGATCAAAGAACCAAAATACAACCTGCCAGTTGGCTCATTGCAGGCTTTCCTGGATGAATGGCAAAAATCCAAACCCATGGCCGAAATTGATTACGTCCACGGCGATGAAGCGGTTCTATCCTTGTCGATGCAAAAAGGTAATGCGGGATTCTATCTGGCCGGCATGCCCAAAAGCGATCTCTTCAAAACCGTGATCAAAGATGGGTCCCTGCCGAGAAAAACCTTCTCCATGGGAGAAGCCCATGAAAAGCGCTTTTATTTCGAAGCCAGAAAGATCATTCCATAGAGGCGGCTGGCGAATGAGCGATCAATTACCAAATGATCCAAACAAAAAACTTGCGTCCATTCGAACATTGGTCGGAAACCTACTCGATGGCGGTAGGATTAAGGTAACTATTGAACTGGTAGACAACCAAGGTATCCTCGACCTGGAGTTGGAGCTGAAGGATTCCACCAATCAGGTGATCTCCCACGCCTTGATCATGGGCACCGTTGATCAGCATATCGAATTTACTTTGCATTTTCGAACCCAAAATCCTGTGTTCCCCCTAACCCTGACTGGCTCAATCTTTATCGCGCAAAACCTGGTTGATTCAAAAAACATCGAAATACCTGCCCCTTAAGCTCTACTGAACCAAAGATTAGGTAAAAAAATCGGTACAAATATTGCATCCTGAATACAGGATGCA
Source organism: uncultured Anaerolinea sp. (assembly GCA_964474095.1). Lineage (GTDB taxonomy): Bacteria > Chloroflexota > Anaerolineae > Anaerolineales > Anaerolineaceae > UBA6107. Next base: position 24,852 of record CAYYRU010000001.1, on the reverse strand, counting down.
ATATTTCAATTCTGCCACCTGGACATATGCTGATAAAAAAACCTTCCTTCTCATTTGGGCGAACTCTGATCATGCTCGTTTGTATCAGTATCTTGATAAGCGCCTGCAAAAAAGGTGACAATCTACCTTCTCAAATACCAATGCCGCTTGCAACAACCACTCCCCAACCGGCGCCTGGTTCCTTCACTGCCCCTGATACAAATCCTGACTCGAGTCAACTGCCAACCACAACCGCCACATTGCTGCCTCCTGAAACCCAAAGCTCGGATGCGGCGAACGCGGGTTTGATCGTTTTCTCGATGGCTGATGGTGAATATGAACATTTATTTGCTTACCATCCCTCCTACCTGCCCATCACTCGATTGACTGCTGATGCTTGGGATGATGACTCTCCAGTGGTCAGTCCCGATGGCACAAAGATCGCTTTTACCTCAAACCGCTCTGGCACAAGAGAACTCTATGTCCTTAATTTGCTAGAGTACTCCATCACACAGGTCACCAATATCGGCGCTTTCGTAGGTTCCATTTGTTGGTCACCCGATGGAGAGTATTATGTCTACGATGTTTATCAAAACGGACATTTTGACCTGATCATTCAATCGGCCAGTGATCCAACTGAAGCCCCGATCCAATTAACCGACGGGTCTTCCAATAGTTTTCAACCCGCCTGGTCGCCAGATGGCAGTCAAATTGCTTTTGTGTCTGATAGATCAGGTCAAAATGAAATCTGGTTGGCAAGACTAAGAGGTGCGGAGGAATTATTTGTGAAAATGATTGGCATCGGCGATGCTGATCTCTCACATCCAGCCTGGTCACCAGATGGTGCGTGGCTGGCATTTAGTCGCCATCAAACCGGTGATGACATCTTGCTTTTGGATGTCCGGGATCCGGAAGCTGTTCCGGTGCTGCTTGGCAAAGGTAAAAACCCCGTCTGGTTGCCGAATGGCAGCGGCGTTCTGGTAACCCTCGCGCTCCCAAATCAAACCGAGATCGTCGCTTACTCCTCAACCGAACAACGGCTGTTACTCCCTCCAATTCCAATGCCTGCCAGCCTGTCCTCTTACGACTGGCGCGCTGGTGCAACCACCCAGGGCATTCAAACCTATCTGGCGCAAAACCAGATTTCGGCACCCGCCCCTCTGTGGACTGACATGCCCTCCGCCACAGATGAAAGTGGACGGCGCAGTCTGGTGCCACTCGATAATGTGACAGCCCCGCAAACCGCCCTCTCAGATGCGGTTGACGACAGTTTTAATGAATTGCGACTTCTTACTCAAGAAAAAACCGGTTGGGATGTGCTGGGCATCCTTGAAAACACCACTCTTCCGCCCACCTTTACTTCAATGCCTGACATTCCGGAAAACTGGTTGTTCACCGGCCGCGCGTTTTCATTAAACATGGCCCCATATGAAGCTGAATGGATGGTGGTGACCAGGGAAGAATTCGTGGGCGAAACTTATTGGCGAGTTTGGTTAAAATGCAAAGTCCAAGACGGCACATGCGGTGAACCCATCCAATCCAGTGTTTGGAATTTTGATGCCCGCTTTTCGGGCGATCCACTGGCTTATGAAAACGGTGGTGAAGTTGCAGCCCCCCCCGCCGGTTATTGGATGGATTTCACCGATCTGGCCTTGCGTTTTGGCTGGGAAAGGCTGCCATCGCTGAATAACTGGCGTTCATATTTTCCTGGAATTCAATTCAACACCTTCGTGCTTCGTCAGGGTCTAACTTGGAAGCAAGCCCTGCTGGAGGTCTACTCATCCGACCAGGTGCAGTTGATCATAGAAAAAAGCCAATGAAAATTACACTCTCTTCCATTTCTAGCAAGTCTTCCGTTGGATGGTTCTGCAAGACGGCCATGATCATAATCCTGGCAACAAGCGCCAGCCTGGTTTGGTTCATGACGGGGTTTCCATCCGCGGCAACCGCTATTGATGAAACCGCCACTCCCACCCCGAAATATGAAGAACCTGAATTTCCAGAATATAATCCCCAACCGGAGGATGAATCCCGCCCAGCCTTGTATGCCGTTCCCCTGGCATTAAGTCCCCACGACCACTTTTACTTCACTCGTCCCATCGCCGTGGACACAAATTCCTCTCCATCCCCTGATTTCCGCTACGGTTTCTATTATCCTGACGATGACACCGCGCACAGCGGCGTTGATATCGTTTCTCCCTTACATAAGCCGGTTCTGGCAGCCGGCGATGGTGAGGTGATCTTTGCAGGTTACGGCCTAATGTACGGCGCCGGCAACACTGAAGATCCGTACGGCCTGGCAGTGATGATCAAGCACAATTTCAGCTACCAAGACAAAACGGTCTACACCGTCTATGCCCATCTGGATGAAATAGACGTGGAAGATGGGCAGATCATCAAAGCTGGTGATCCTATAGGGATAATTGGTATGACTGGCAATACCAGTGGACCGCATCTGCATTTTGAGGTTCGAGTGGATGATCCACAAGGCGGTCGTGTTCAGAATCCTGAATTGTGGCTTGTTCCGCCAATTGGCAGCGGGGTGTTGGCAGGTACTTTAAAAAATGACTATGGTTATCTACTTTCCACCCAGGAATTGACACTCAAATCCTTGGAGTCAGGCAGAACGTATGATCTTCTTACCTACGCTCCATTAAAAAGCATCCATCCGGATGATTATTTTCAAGAAAATCTGGTGATCGGTGATATCCCTGCTGGTGAGTATCAAATCTCAATGTTGTATCGCAATAAATGGTATCGCATGAACATAACCATTGCCCCCGGAACGGTAAATTTTGTCACCTTCAATGGAAAAAATGGTTTTTCTTCAGCTGCACCAACCACACCTGATCCCTTGGATTTTTTACACTAAAACTCCTTCACAGCATTAATTATTGCTCATAAAACTCTTGACAGTCAATGAAACCTGCTTGACAATGGAGTGTTCTATTTGATTAAGGAGGTTTGTTTCTCATGGTTTCAAAAAGAAAAATTGTTTTAGTTTCGGTGGCAGCCATTATCCTTTTCGCGATAAGCGCCTGTGCCAAGGCTGCCCCAACCGAAGATCCCAGTTTAAAAATCACTGAGGTCTATAACACCGTTCAAGCCGAGTTAACCAGGGTCTTTTTGCTGACTCCCAGCGCCACCCCAACGCCGACCCCCACAGAAACCGCTACCCCCGAACCGGCCACCCCCACCATAGATCCACTAATGGTCACGCCAACGAAAACAAAAACCTTACCCGTGGGCGTTACTGGCGACAATGCCGCTTATGATAATGACATCACCATCCCAGATTATTCGATCATTAAACCGGGTACTACTTTTGATAAGACCTGGTCAATCAGGAATAACGGCACCACCACCTGGACGAAAGAATATCAACTCATCTATCTGGAAGGTCCCCAGCCCGCAGTCCTCTATGTAAAACTAAATAAAGAGGTAGCTCCGGGTGAACTGGTTCAGGTCACCGTCCGCTTTACGGCGCCCACCACGCTCGGCACGTATACCGGCTGGTGGCGAATGTACAGCGCCAATGGTCTCCTTTTTGGAGAACCCCTCAGCTTGATCTTTACTGTTGGAAATGAAACCGCTACCCCCACTTCAAACGTGACTGCCTCCACTCCTGGAACCCCCACCGTCACTCCCACAGTCACCGCTACCACGCCTTAGTATTTCACCATGCTACAAAAAGATCACCCACAAACAACCGTGGAACAAAAAATCAAAGCCGAGGCAGCCCGCCTTGGCTTTTCTTTATGCGGGTTCACAGATACCTCTCCCCTGGCGGAATACCACCGTTATGAAACCTGGCTGGAGAAAGGCAATCAAGCCAAGATGCAGTATCTGAATTCTCAATATCATAAAGAATCACGAAGAGATCCCACCCTTCTTGAACCCTGGGTGAAATCGATCCTATGCCTGGCTTGGCCCTATCCGCTTCATATACATGGAACTGAAGAGGATGCCTGGGTGGCTGGCTATGCCCATGGAGAAGACTATCACCTGCTGTTTCGCAGGAAATTTGAACTTCTCAAAGAGTTCATCCGAGGTGAACTGGATTCCGATACACAGGTGACTGGTTTTGTGGATTCCGCCCCAATTTTGGAACGTGAGCTTGCTTCGAGAGCCGGTCTGGGTTGGATCGGAAAGAATTCCTGCCTGGTCTCTCCCTCTCATGGATCAGGGCTTTTGTTGGCAGAGTTGTTCATTGGTCATGCCCTGCAAACTGACCTTCCCTTTAAACACGATTACTGCGGCTCATGCAACCGTTGTGTCGAAGCTTGCCCGACTGGCTGCATCAATTCTGACCGTACCATTGATTCGAACCGGTGCTTGAGCTACTTGACCATTGAGAACAAAGAGACCTTTCCAGAAGACCTGCGGTCGTTGGCGGGAAATTGGTTCTTCGGCTGTGATGCTTGTCAGAGCGTATGTCCGTGGAATCAAAAAGCCGAATTTTTACAATCCACATTGCCCAATTCTGACTGGTCAACAGACCAGCTGATCGACCTACTGCAGTCAGACTCTGAAAAGCTGCGATCCCAATTGCAACACAGCGCCCTCTACAGGCCGAAATGGAAAGGTCTGGTGCGTAACGCGCTTGTTTTTCTCAGGAACCACCCAAGCCAAAAAGGAAATCTTGCGATTCGGTTATTCATCGATAATGCCCCAACAGACCCTGATTTGCTGGATCTGGCTATCTGGGCATTTCATCAAATCCTGTCTGGTGATAAAAAAGACGCCCTTCAATAGAAGGGTGTCTTTAGAATTTGCTATTGTTTGGTGGGTGTCAACGTCGGCGTTGGCGTCAGCGTCACCGCTGAAGAAAGCGTGCTGGTTGCCCGGGTGGTGGGCACTGGTGTGGCAATATTCGCCCGCACTTTGATCACCTGCCCCGCGGAGATCGCATTCTGGTCCTTGATATCCGGGTTGCGGAAGAGAATGTCAGCCACAGTACTACGGAAGTAGTCAGCGATAATCGCCAGGGTGTCTCCCTGCTGGATGGTATATTCATAGACTGTTCCATTGGGAACATCTTCAGCCACACGGGTGGGGGTTGGCAATCTTTGACCTGGTGCGGGGATCCAAATGGTTTCACCTGGGGTCAGGATGCAGCTGCTGTCTTTGTTGTTCAATATTTGCAACAAAAGAGGATCAGCATCATTTAAATAAGCAATCGTCCAACAATCTTCGTTTTCCTTAACTACATATTGATATGGGGCTGAAGCCGTGTTGGTGGCCTCGGGGGTTGGGGTTAAAGTCTCAGTCGGAGTTAAGGATGGTGTGGGAGATGGTTGCGTGGCAGTCGGGGTTGCCGTTACCGTCGCTGTGGGGGTTTTGGTGGCAAACAAACCTGATAAGAAAGGTTTTTTCGATCCATTCAACACAATGACGATGATGACCACACCCACCAGCACTAAAACACCTGCCAGGACGCCCAGTAAAACGGGCATCATTTTTTGGCGTTTTTCAAATTTCTTAATCACATTTTGTGGAGTGTCTTTTCCGCTCATATTAAATCCTGTTTTTCTCTTTATCAAATCACTTTCAAAAATTGATGGATTTTTGTAATATCTCGAGTGTCATCCCTCGCTCACTCAAAAAACATCATACCATAAAAAAAGTCAAGGTTTTTATCAAATAGTTGTGCATGATATAATAGCAACACTGATAAAGAAACCTATCCAAATTGGAGGCAAGTGCCATGGAAATCGTATCACAACATTATAAACACTGTGATGTCGTTAAGGTGATCGGCAGGCTCGATAGTGCCACTTCTCCTGCTTTGATTGATGAACTTGACAAGATCACTCAGGAAAATCGATTTAAGATCGTGATGGATTTCAGCGAGCTCACCTTCATCTCCAGCGCGGGTTTAAGAGTATTGATCTCTACCCTGAAGAACTGCAAACGTTATAACCGGGGTGAACTGGTTTTGGCTTCTTTATCCTCTAATATCCTTTCAGTGTTTGACCTTGCCGGGTTTACTGCCATCTTTAAGATCTATCCGGATGTGCTTGCGGCGGTGGGGTCCTTCTAAGAATCCTTTTTAATGTCCTCCAAAACTTTTCCCGGTTACTATGCAAGCCTTTCTGAAATCGCTGATTTCGTTAGAGATTCGGCTGAAGAAATCGGGTTCAATCCAGCAGATTTGTTTGCCATAGAAACAGCCGTTGATGAGGCTGTTTCTAATATTATTGAGCATGCCTACGCAGGCGAAGGTAAAGGGGAGATTATTTGCTCCGTGGAACCCCTTTCGGACGGGATCAAGATCATCCTGGAAGACCACGGCAAACCTTTTGATCCTTCTTGTGTACCACTCCCCGATGTATCCGCTGAATTGGATGAGCGTCAAGATCATGGTTTGGGCATCTTTATGATGTGCCAATTATTGGATGACATTCACTTTGACTTCTTGCCTGATCGAAATCGCCTGACACTGATCAAAAAGAAACCTGTTGACCAATCGTTGAACGCGGTTGGAGAACAATTGCCCATTTGGAAGCATTTCTTAAATTTGGGAGAAGAACTGCTAATGCAGCCCAACGCATTGGCGATCCAACAAAAATTTGCAGACAGGGTTGCAAATGAGTTGATTTGCTCAGCAAAGTTGTGGCTCGGAGAACCTTATTATCCCTTGCCAGGTGAACCCGAGATCCAAACCCTGCCCACTGCGCAAGCGCCCCTGATCGTTCACCAGGCATGGGCAGAGAACAAGATGCTTGACTCCAGTTCATTTATTCAATCTGAGAATAAACAAAACTGCGAGCTTGCCATTCCCTTGATCACCCACAAGAATACCCTGGGTGTACTTCATGTCAGTCGGCCACTTGAAAACCCCTTCACGGATGATCAGAAACAACAACTTTTGGCATTATCCTCTTTTGCAGCACTTTCAATGCAGGTCAATCGGCAGGAGGTTTTAAAGAACTGGCGTTACGACCAGATCGCCTTGGTACGCTCCGTGAGTTCACAAATTGCCAACGTCTTGGACCTGGATGAATTATGCAAACGGGTGACCAACCTGATACAGTGCTCTTTCAATTATTACCACGTTGCGCTTTTTACCCTTGAAGAGGGTTCACAAAAACTCAAGTTCAGAGCCAGCTCTCTGGATTGTATGCCCACGATGGACAGCCCTCTCGTGAACGTCACACTTGGTTCAGGCTTGATCGGAGAAGTGGCCTTATATGGCAGTGAGATTATCGCAAAGGACGTTACCCAGGAACCGCGCTATCGTTATTATGAGGGCTTGCCTGATACAAAATCAGAGGCGGTTCTACCCCTTTTAGTTGAAAATCGCATCCTGGGCGTGCTTGACGTACAAAGCAGCTCGATCAATGCCTTTCATGAAACAGATCTTTTAGTGGTGAGGTCTTTAGCGGATAACATTGCTTTGGCGGTGGAAGGTGCGCGGCTTTTTCAAAAATTGGAAGAACGCGCGGAACAAATGGCGGCGGTTGCCGAGATCAACCTGGCTCTTACTTCCATCCTCGATCTTGAGGAGTTACTGAAAGAGATCGTGAATGTCATCCATGATCGCTTTTCCATCCCACTGGTGCATATTTACACCGTCCATACCGGTCGTCGAAAGATCATCTTTCAGGCTGGCAGTGGAAAACGCGCCGAGAAACTCAAGATAAACTCTTTCGCCTTCGACTTGGATTCCCCCCTGGGCATGATCCCCAATGTCGCCCGAACCGGCAAATCCATGCTGGCAAACGATGTCAGCCAGGAACCCCTGTTTAAACCTTCAAGAAACGCCCCCAACGAAACCAAATCCGAAATGACTATCCCATTAAAGTTTGGTGAAAATGTTTTGGGCATCCTCGATCTGCAATCCAATGAAACAGATAAATTCAATCAAAGTCAACTTGACCTGTTTGAGGGTTTGGCGGCGGGCATCGCCCTTTCCATCCGAAATGCCACCCTCTTTCGCACTGAAAACTGGCGGCGTAAAGTGGCAGAGATTTTCAAAGATGTTGCCGGTCTGCTTTCTTCAAACCTCGCTTTGGATGCCCTACTCGAAAAGATCCTCTCTCAGTTGGAACAAACCCTGCCTTGTGATGCCTCAGCTATCTGGTTGTTGGATGAGCAAGATACTGAAGTAAACAATAAAACCCTTCACCTGGCGGCAGTCCGCGGGGTTAACCGCACTCAAGTCATTAAAGCGCGTGAAGAATCTGAAGCTGTCAAACAATTTCTAGATATGGCGATCGAGAAGAAAGAGCCTGTTACCCGTTCTCAGGCTGACCCTTTCGGACCGCTTGGGGCAGCCGCCGGTTTTCAACCCGACTATTCATCCATTGCAGTGCCTCTGTTATCAGGTGATGTGGCCATAGGCGCATTAACCATGGCTCACCATGCCGCCGGTCGGTATGGTTCTGAAGCAGCTTCGATCGCCTCCACCTTTGCCAGTTATGCTGCCGTAGCCATTGAAAATGCCAGGTTATACGCTCGCGCTCAAGAAGACGCCTGGTCCTCAACGGTTTTGGTGCAGGTTGCCGAAGCCATGCAGACCATCAACAATGCCAGCGATCTCTTATCCACTATGGTGCGACTGACGCCTTTGTTGGTCGGAATCAATCAATGTGCGTTTTTGATCTTTGATGATAGTGACCAGATATTTCACCTGAAAGCCTGGTATGGGTTTACTCCTGGTCAGGACCAAAAGATCTTCCATGATGACCAATCCATTGCCCTACTCAAGATGCGATTGTCGAAAAAACCTGTTTTTGTTGCTGATCCTGCCCTTGAACTAAACATGGATTGCCTGACTTTGTCCCCTGAAACCGGCACGATGGTGCTCATCCCATTAATTTCACATAACGAGATATTGGGAGGTTTTCTGGTTTCACATGACAGTTTGGGCGAATTTGGCATCCGCAATCTTTTCAACGATCAAACCTTGGCCATTTTACAGGGAATTGCGCGGCAAACCTCCATCGCGCTCGAAAACATCCGCTTGATTGAGAATCGCCAGGAAGAAGCCTATATCACCACAGTACTTCTGCAAGTAGCCCAGGCAGTGGTAAGTCAAAATAAACTGGATGATATTCTTGATACCATTGTGCATCTCATGCCAATTTTGATCGGTGTTGAAACCTGCGCCATTTATCTAAAAGATGAAAAGACCTCTAATTATGTGGCTTCACAGGCCATTGCTCCAACACATGCGCAAACTCAGGAACTATTGAACCAGATCATATCTCCAGGCACTTTTCCATTATTGGACGATCTCATGACCGGTGGCAGCTTGGTTTTATGCCCATTGGATGACCCTGAAATCCCGTTTGAGCAATGGAAAACCCTGAAATGCATCAATGCTGAAGATCCGTCACTCGCGAGCCAACAGAATTGGTTGTTGGGAGTGCCGCTTTCCGTCAAAGGGGTTGTCTACGGCGCGTTGGTCGCAAAAGAAACCAATGTACTGCCCGCCTACCATTCCAGGCGTCTGGAATTGATCAAGGGTGTTGCACAACAAACCACCCTGGCCATCCAAAACGAACAGATGCAAAAAGACCTGGTGAATCGCGAACGCATGGAACGCGAATTCCAATTGGCCCGGCAGATCCAAAAAGCTTTTCTGCCTGAAAATTTACCCACCCATCCGGACTGGCAAATAGATATCCGCTGGCAGACCGCTCGCGAGGTTGGCGGTGATTTTTACGATGTTTTTGAGACCAAGGATAAACACATTGCACTCGTGATCGCGGATGTCGCAGATAAAGGTATGCCGGCGGCGTTATATATGACAGTCACGCGCACGCTCATCCGTGCCATCGCTCAAAACGTATCTTCCCCTGCAAAAATACTCGAACGAGTGAATGAGCTTCTTGAATCCGAAAGTCAAAATGGTATGTTTGTGACGGCGTTCTTTGGTTTGTTGAATCCTGAAAAAGATGTTTTGGATTATGCTAATGCCGGTCATAACCTGCCCCTGGTCATCAGACATGAGAAACATGAGATCGAACCACTGCAAAAAGACGGTATTGCCCTGGGTGTGATCCAAGACGCCACCTATAAAGACAAACAGATCACCCTCAAGCCGGGTGATACCCTCTTGATCTACACGGACGGGGTTACCGAGTCCTTCTCAGAAGAAGGAGAGCTCTTTTCAGAGAAACACTTGCAAGAGGTCTTACTCGAGATTCCCCATGATTCAGTGACAAATATGCTTACTTCAGTTCTAGAGATATTGGAAAAGTTCCGAAACGGTGAGCCGCCTTCAGATGACCTTACCATGATCGCTGTTCGCAGAAATTTGGATTGATTACCGGCCAGAAATGAGCGCCAGCCAAACCTGCCAGTTTTCAACACTGGTCGGGGTGGGCGTAGGATTCACTTCCACTATTGGGGTCGTGCCTGGTGGAACCAGTGGAATCACCAAATTCTCACCTGGCCTGGCCATGTGCCCTTCTTCATAAGCCCAATCTTCCACTGCCCCTTCGGACACAGAATATGCCACTTGCGTGTCGAGGCTGCTCAAGGTAGCCTGTAAGACCGCAATGACTGTGGACGCTTTTTCTTGTTGTTTGCTTAATCGCGAAAGCTCACTTAATCGGTTGTTCAAGTCCATTACCAAAAAGAAGAGAACAATCGCCAACAAGGCTAGTCCCGCCTTTTTCAAGTTAAACGGAATTTTAGGAAGTCTACGCTTTCTTACCATATCTTCTATCTTACACTAATCTCTAGCCCCAGACAAGACAAAACCCGTGGATAAGTATCCACGGGTTCATGGTGCCGGAGGAGGGATTTGAACCCTCACGAGCGTAATGCCCACTACGCCCTGAACGTAGCGCGTCTGCCAATTCCGCCACTTCGGCCGATTTACGTCCTAATTCTATCAAACAATTCTGGATTGTCAACGTGATTCCACAGGATTCTCCACGAAGTTATTTTCATTTGTATTCTCTGAGGATTCTGGTAAACTCATAGTCAGACCTCTATTCGGATAAACCAATGCCCTTAGAATTTTCAACTACTTCAAACAGAAACACCACCTTGGGAGAAAACTCCTCTCCCTTGTCATCTCTTCCCAAAAAGAATTCTGAGGTCGTTCATCTGGAAGCTGAGTTGCGATTAACCCTAGAAGAGATCGCCCGCCTGCAGAACTCGCTGGCAGAAGCCAACATGAAGAATACCGCTTTACAGGCTTCTCTCGAAAGCCAACCCGTGAAATTGGATGGCAGCCAGGTGCTCCGACCTGTTTTACAGGAACTAAAAGGCCCTCTGCACACCATCCAGGGGTATCTGGACCTGCTTTCGGGTGAATCCGTGGGCATACTTGGCACCTTCCAAAAACGATTCCTTGAACGCATATCTACTTCAGTTGACCAAATGGGAGACATTTTAAAGAAACTTGATGCAGAGACTGCCACAACATCGGTGGATCAAACGGTTTTTATGAAATCCTTTTCGATCGTCACGGTGATCGAAGAGACACTCGCCCTTTATGCTGAACTAATTCGAAACAAAGCCATTACTCTAAAAGTTGCTTTCGAAGAAGAAGATTTTCCTTTTGTGGGTGACCAGGAATCCTTTGAGAGGGTATTGAATATTCTCTTTACAAACGGTTTCAATGCCATTTCGGAGGAAGGCATCATTACGATTGGGTTAAAAATTCTTAAAGGGAAAAAGACCCCGCAATTGCTGCTCAGCATCCAATCTGGCGGATTGGACTCACCCAAATCAAGACCGCTGCCGGTCAATTTAAACGAATTCAAGGATATGGAGATTAAACTCGAAGGTTTTGGCGCGAACCTGAAAGATTTGGTAAAAGCAGAGAAAATGATAGAAGAAATGCAAGGAAAGATGGAAATCTTTTCAATCCCATCTAGCGGCTCGCTCATCCGGTTGCGGCTGCCAGTCAATGTCACGCCCGCTTAGGTTAACAAACCTTATCAGCATTCATATGCAAGAGTAAAATTGCCATATGCAAAAAATCGTTGCCGGTTTATTGATCTTGGCGTTTCTGGCTGTTGGTTGTAGTCTTTCCGCCCCAAATCAAACCACTCCTGAACCTATTCAAGAACCATCCATATTGACTGGCCATGGTGGTGGACCAACCTTAACCCCGTTTCAGCCTTTGCTGCCATCCGCAACCGCCAGCCCAACCAACACCCCCGAACCCAGCTCCACCCCCACGTTGCTACCGACCCCCACTTTGGCGAATTCAGTCCATCTCGGGTTACCCCGTCCAACCGGTCAAATCAATATCCTCATCATGGGATCCGACTTTAGGCCGGGACAGGGATATCGCACCGACACCCTGATGGTTCTATCCCTCAACCCAGATAAAGGCACAGCCTCCTTGATGTCGTTTCCCCGCGATCTTTATGTCACCATCCCCGGGCTTGGCATGAACCGCATCAATGCCGCTTTTCCGTCTGGTGGCTTTCAAACTACCGTCGACACCTTTAAAAATAACTTTGACATCACTCTCGATTACTACATCATGACCAATTTCAATGGATTCAAATCCATTGTAGATACCCTGGGCGGCATCACTGTTTATGCCGGGGCCGCACTTTATGACACTTGCGACCTACCCCAGGCAGTGGATAAATACTGTTCCATTACCGTTGGAGCCAATTACATGGATGGTGCTACTGCCTTGTGGTATGTACGTTCAAGAAATACCTCCAATGATGTTGAAAGAACGCGTAGAGCTCAAGAAGTGATGGCAGCCATTTTTCAAAAAGTGATGAGCCTTGATGCTGTTAATCGGGGAGCCGAACTTTACCAGCTCTTCATCAGCAGCGTGGATACCAACCTAGATCTTGCAACCGTATTAAGGATTTTGCCCTTCTCGAGTCAACTCATGTCCAATCAATCTCTGGTAAAACGTTATTCAATCTCTTATGCCAATGTGACCAACTATATCGTCCCTGAAAATGGGTATATGGTTTTAATTCCTGACCCTGTCTCAATTGGAGAGCTCATTCGGCAGGCTTTTTACCAATAATACATATTGACAATCCCCAAAAATCCTTGTAAACTAAACATACATTAGGCTATGCGAAATCTATACCCCAGGTGAAAGCCATGACAAATCTTCCTGAAATTCATATCACCAGCGATACCACTTTTTTACCCGCCATTCGATCATGGGAGATTTTCCTTGTCGATCAGGGCCGGTCTAGATTTACAATCAAAGCCTTCATTGGCGATCTGAACCTCTTTTCGTCTTTCTTTGCCCCCGATATTACCATTGGCAGTATTACCGCCAATGATATTAACCGATTCCTCGAATGGCTCCAGAAAGAACGCGGGGTTCCCTGCAGCCCTAAAAGTCTCTCCCGCCGCATCACCTCTATTAAATCCTTCTTTCGCTGGTTGACCCAATCCGGCAGGCTTTCCATTGACCCCGCCGAAAAAGTACTCCAACAGAGTGTCATCAGTCCATTGCCGCAGGTGTTAACCCCCGAAGAGGAATTAAAAGTCATCGAGGCTGCCACAACCCAGCGGAATTCAAGCAAGAAAGACCCGCGCTCTTATGTGCTGGTTACCTTACTTCTTTCGACTGGGATCAAAAAAGGCGAATGTCTGGCCTTGAAGATGAACCACCTCGAACTCGAAGATCCAAAAAATGCTTGTTTTTATGTCCGTTACGCCAGCAGCGCCAATCGATATAAAGAACGCAAGATCAATTTACCGCAAGACTGGGTGGAAGTGTTCCAAGATTACCTTGCAAAATACGCTCCAGATGAACAGGTTTTTCCCTGGTCTCCCCGACGCTTGGAATACTTGCTTGAAGACCTCGGCAAAGAAGCCGGTCTTGAAAAACATCTCTCTTTTGACATGTGCCGTTGGACATCTGCTTTGAACGATTGGCAATCCGGCATCGATAAGGACGAGTTGAGGCAAAAACTTGGAATCTCAAAAATCCAGTGGCGTGAGATCAGCATGAAGTTACGTCAACTTGCCCAAGCCTCTTAGTTTTCTGACTTGTCTTTTTCGAGCCAAAGCACCAGGAACTCATGACACTCGGATGTGACCTTATATTCATCTGAGATCTGATAACCAGGAACCCAGACAATGCTGCCCTGCTGGTCTTTGACCAATGGCCAATGTTGGCGAGCCCGCACAGGCAATCCTTGCTTTGTCCAAAAATCCCCCAGCTTGATAGATTTGCCGCCCAAGTTGTAAGGCGTAAAGCGTTCTCCTGGTTGCATCGCGCACACTGTCAGTTTCTGAATCTGTTCTGCATTCACCACACAAGACATCGGGTCTTTTGGTAAAACAGGTTTCTCACTCACTCGTGAACATCCGATCTGCCAACTTTGCCCCAACGGGGTCAGGCCATTAAGGTCGACTGGGATGGATTTTTGATCGGGCAGTTGTGGCCATAGATTAGAAAGCGGGTCAACGGTATGGCATAAGATCAACTCATCTTGCCCTGACTTGACCAGTTCGAGATCTGCCAATAGCCGTAAATGAGTGGGGTTGATCTTGCCTCGAGTAAAATCGGCCGCTCTGATGATTAATGAAAAATCAATATCCCTTTGCTCAGGTAACAAGACCTGAATCGCTTTTCGAAGCGTCCGTCTGAGTAAGGCTTCGTGCCCGTTCTGAAGAATGGATCGAGAAAACAATAGGTACTGATCTGTTTGTTCTTTTACTGCCTTACACCAGAAGGTATTGGTTTCTTGTTGAATAAAATCGTCCTCTTCCCGGGTAACTTCAGCCAGGTGGATTAAGCGTTCTTTTATCTGCGGATTATATAAACCCAATTCCGGCAGCAGCTTGTGACGCAAACGGTTCCTGAAATAACGAACGTCAGCGTTGGATTCATCGATGGAAGGGTTTAATTGATTTTCCAGACAATAGGCCTCGATCTCCGCGCGACTTGTCGTCAGCAACGGACGAACCAATGGGATGTTCTCACTCCATTGGGGCTGCAGGCTGTGCATCTGCATTCCTCTTAGTCCACTCAATCCGGAACCTCGCAGGATGTGCATTAAGACTGTCTCAGCCTGGTCATCCGCATTATGGGCGACCAAAACCGCTTGCGCGGTGTATTCCTTGGCTTTTTCAAACAGGAATTGATATCGCAAGAAGCGGGCTGCCTCTTCGGTGGACACCTTTTTTTCTTGTGCAAATTCCGCTACATTCAACTTGCCGATCAGGCACTGGATTTTTCTCCCCTGGCAAAAAAGCCTTACCTGATCAGCTTCACGATCAGCCGACGATCTCAGTTGGTGATTAACATGCACCGCGATCACCTTCGCGCCTGATTTGTATAGTAAATCCAACAGGCAAAGGCTATCTGGCCCGCCAGATACCCCAACCACCAAAAGGTAATCCGCTTGGAGTAGACATTGTGTCCTCAGCAAATGGATAAGTTTTTTACAATCCATACTAAAATTATAGCATCTGAAAAATTGATCCCATTAAACTTGATTTGCCCCTCACAATATGCTAGACTCTTTGGATAAGGGCTAAAGGACAAGTTATGACTGAAAAAATTCTGATCGTGGATGATGATGTAGAAACCCTGCGTCTGGTTGGCTTAATGCTTCAAAGGCAGGGATATCAGATCGTAGCCGCCAATAATGGGTCTCAGGCCATCAGCATGGCCCGCAATGAACACCCTGATCTGATCATTCTGGATGTCATGATGCCAGACATGGATGGTTACCAGGTCACCACCGAATTGCGTAAAGATCCTGATTTGGCAGAAACGCCCATCCTGATGTTTACTGCCAAAAGCCAGGTGGATGACAAGGTAGCCGGGTACGACGCCGGTGTGGATGATTACCTGACCAAACCGGTCCATCCGGCAGAGTTGGTGGCCCACTTGAAAGCCCTTCTTTCAAGAACCCGCTTAAGGCAGCCTGTCACGAAACCCGGTGAGACTGGATATACCATTGGAGTCTTAGGTTGCAAGGGTGGTTTGGGGTCCTCGACTTTGGCTCTCAACCTTGCCGTCAGTCTGCAGCGGCTCACCAATTCAAAAGTCATCGCCATGGAAGTCAAACCTGGTCAAGGCACCTGGGGTGTGGAACTGGGGTTCTCGTCCAATTTTGGACTGAATAACTTGTTAAAACTCAAACCTTCAGAGATCACGACCACGGCAGTTGAAAACCAACTGACTACCACCTCTTTTGATGTTCGCTTGCTTTTAACCTCGAACCTATCATTGGATACTGATTACGCTCCTCTGGGAGAAAAATTACTATTGGTCATCCAGGCGCTGACCCAACTGGGTTCCATTGTCGTGTTGGATATTGGAACACCTTTCCTGCCCGGGTTCGAAAAGATCTGCGGTCTTTGCAAAGATCTTTTTGTAGTCACAGAACCCCAGCCCAATACCATACGGCGCACCAGGGTGCTGTATGATGAATTGCGCAGCATTGGCTCCGGCCAGGGCAGAACCATCAACCTGGTGCTTTATAACCGTATTCGTTCAGAAGTACAGTTGTCTTCACCTCAGGTGACCGAACTCATGGGCGGCACCCCCATCTCCATTATGATCCCTCCCGCGCCAGAGTTGGCTTATCAAGTCAGTCTGCGCCAATCTCCATTAATCAACATCCAGCCTGACAGTCTCGTGGCGCAGCAGATCGATCAATTGGCAAAGTTCATTCAAAACCAGATCAATAAATGACAGGTTCTTCTCTCGAAAACCAGATTACAAATGCCGCCCGTTTGATCGAGAACGCGCGGCATTTTATCATATTCAGCGGAGCAGGCATCTCCACCTCTTCGGGTATCCCTGATTTTCGCGGCGAGAAAGAAGGCCTCTGGCAGCGTCTGGATCCCATGCGGGTGGCTTCAGCCTCTTCGTTCTTCAATACACCGGCTGTTTTTTATGATTGGTTTCGTCCGCTTTTCATGACTTCCTGGCTGGCGCAACCCAATCCTGCCCATCGGATCATCGCCGACCTTGAAAAACTCGAATTGGTAAAAACCGTGATCACGCAAAATATTGACGGTTTACACCAAAAAGCGGGATCTCAAAAAGTCATGGAATTGCACGGCACGGCCATGCGCTTCACCTGCCCTGCCTGTAATACCCAGTCTGCAGCTAAGGAGGTTTTCTCACTTTTTCAAAAAGGGATCAACATTCCCCTTTGCGACCGATGTGGCAAGGTTATTAAACCCGAGGTCGTACTTTTTGAAGAAGCTTTACCGCAGTGGACCTGGACAGAAGCCGTAAGGGAGTCTGAAAAAGCGGATTTGATAATGGTGATCGGTTCTTCGCTTGAAGTCTACCCTGCCTCATCCATCCCCCAAATTACGCTCGATCATGGCGGCAAACTGCTGATCAACAACCTCACTGCCACCCCACTTGACCATCAAGCCACGTTGGTGATTCGGATGGATGCCGCGAAATTCTTTCCCTTATTGATGAAGGAGATCTCAATCTCTGGAACAGGCTAAGAAGATCTCGCCCCGCGCCGCCCAAATTGTCTTTCTAGCAGATCAACAGATAGGTGGATCATGGTCGGCCGTCCGTGCGGGCACGTGCGCGGTGAGACACAATTTTCCAAATCCCGCAACAATGATACCTGCTCTTCAACAGACAATGATTGCCCGCCCTTAACAGCCATACGTTTGCAAATACGCGCGATCATTTTGTCTTCGATCATTCCTTGCAGCGGAGTTTCATCCTCTTCGAAATCTTCCACAATGGCACGCAAAGCCGCCTGCGGATTGCCGCGACTAAACAAGGTAGGCAAGGCCGAAATTCGAAAGGTGTTCAAACCAAATTCTTCCACAGAAAAACCGTGCCGGTTCAAGAGTTCCAGGCTCTCACCGATCAAGCGGGAAGCCTGTGGAGAAAACTGAACCACCTCCGGCTGAAGCAAGCTTTGTGACTCGATCTTGAGACCCTTTTCTGACATTTTTTCAAATAAGATCCGTTCGTGGGCGGCATGTTGGTCGATCAGGTAAAGTCCATCAGGGCCTTCGGCCACCAGGTAGGTACCACCAATCTGCCCGACCAACCGCAAGAGTGGAATTCTTCCAATCGCTGGAGAGGGCATGCTTGCTTCAGCCTCGGTTGCGCCAGGGTCATCTGACGGTGAAACGTCCGCTGATCCTTGTTCCCGCTCCCAGTTCAACCTGGCGTTGATCCAGGCAGGTTCCGGTAGTTGAGATCCACCTCCGCTGTTCCACTGGGTCGGTGTCAGCTGCGGCACAGGGGAGTAAGCCAATAAGGCGCGTTTGACAGCGCGTTGAATACTTGAAAAGAGCAGATCAGGTTGTTTAAAACGCACTTCCGATTTGGCCGGATGCACGTTCACATCCACCTCTTCTGGCGCCAGCTCGATGAACAAGGAAGCCATTGGAAAACGCCCCACCATCAGGTAGGTTTGATAAGCCTTGATCAAGGCGGTTGAAAGCCCCAGATCCTGGATCCAGCGGCCGTTCACAAAGAAAATGATCTCCTTGCGGTTGGAACGGTTGACAGAGATCGGGCTGATGAACCCCCTGATCTTGACCCCTTCATCTTCAAAAATAACCTCCAGCAATTGTTTAGCCAGATCAAATCCATACAATTGCGCCAGGATCTCTCGTGGTTTGCCATTGCCAGTGGTTCGAAATACCCCCTTGCCGTCCATTTCCAATTGGAAAGAAACCCGCGGATAAGCCATGGCATAACGCGTTACCAAAGCTTCTATTTGCTGTCTTTCAGTTTGATCACTTTTTAAGAATTTCAAACGGGCTGGTGTGTTGAAAAAGAGATCAGCCACCGCAACCACCGTGCCGGCCGGCACCCCGGCAGTCTCTGCCAAAACCACTCTTCCACCTTCCACTACGATCCTGGCACCGTTGGTTTCATTTTCGGCACGCGAGGTCATGCTCATCCTCGATACTGATCCCATGGAAGCCAGTGCTTCGCCTCTGAATCCCAGGGTTTGGATGTGAAACAGGTCTTCAGCGTTCGAGAGTTTGCTGGTGGCGTGGCGCGTCACCGCCAGTTGCATTTCTTTGGGTTGGATGCCTTTGCCATTATCTGAAACCTCGATCAGTTTCTTCCCGGCTTCCTTAATGCGGACCAGGATGCGATTCGCTCCGGCATCAATGGCATTTTCTACCAGCTCTTTTACCACTGAAGAAGCCCGTTCAACCACTTCCCCCGCGGCAATTTGTGATGCTACTTCATCGGGCAGAATTTTTATCGACATGAGCTAATTATAATGTATCTGGTTTATCTGACTTACCGTTGGAGATTCATTGATTCCAATTTTCACAATTACGAGTATACTTTTCAGCATGTCTCAAACCACGCTGCTCTTCGACCTGGATGATACCCTCTATCTGCCCACCTCGGGCATTTGGGAGGCCATCGGCAAACGCATGGAACAATACATGATCGAGAAGCTGTCCATCCCTGGCGATTCAGCCGCTATGGAAAGGGAAAGACTTTTTCATCTGCATGGCACAACCATGCGCGGATTGGTGGCCGAATATCAGGTGGAGGAAGTTGACTTTTTGGATTACGTACACGACATCCCCATCGAAGAGTATCTCTCTGAGAACTTGGCGCTACGAAAGACCCTGCTTCAATACCCGCAACGCAAGCTCATTTTCACCAACGCCAATCTGGGTCACGCCAGAAGAGTCTTACGAACGCTGGGTATCGAGGACATTTTCGAAATGATCATCGACATCCAATCCATCAAACCCTGGTGCAAACCTCAACCTGAAGCTTTCGTCACTGCCTTGAGGCTCGCCGGGAACCTTGATCCCACTCGCTGCGTCCTGGTGGATGATGCCTATCGCAACCTGGTCACTGCACATGCGCTTGGCATGAAGACCATCCAGGTTGGCGTTAGTGTCTTACAAAACCCGGTGGATGCCTGCGTTCAATCCCTTGAAGAACTTCCCAATGTATTGCCTGTTGAAACCTGCGAGGTGGATCGTGTTTAAAGAAATTTCCACACTCGGTTGGGTCATTATGATCGGTATGGCTGTTTTCATTCTGGCGCTCAATCTGGGATTATTCCTCGGCATAAAACAAAAAGCCAGGAAAGACAATTGGATCGATAAATTATCCGACGCGGGTCAGGTTCTGAAACATCCCTTGAAAAAGGAAAACGATCAATACCAGGCTCTATCAAACCAGGTTGCCAGGTATAAAAAAGAAGACTCTCAACAACACATGGATTAACCGTATCTACTAATGTAATCAGATCAGGAGAACTATGAACCAAAATCATACCGGGCGCAACATCCTGCTGGTTTTTCTAGCATTATTCTTATTGGCTGGTTCCTTTTCAGGCGGAATACTGGTCGGTTGGTTGATCCCAAAACAAGTGGAAGCACAAGCGCTGCTGCCGGTCACTCCGGATGCAGAAGTGACCGAAGAATCTTCCAGCGATCTGATAAAACTCTTCGAGCCCTTCTGGGAATCATGGCAATACGTGCATGAACAATACGTTGAACAACCCGTGGACGACACCTTGCTAATGCAGGGTGCCATTAGCGGCATGCTTGACTCTTTGGGAGATCCTCACACGGCCTACATGACCCCAGAGGAATATATTGAGGCTTCCACTCCGCTGGATGGCTCCTATGAGGGTATCGGTGCCTACGTGGATACCGGCGGCGACTATCTCACCATCATCAGCGCCATGCCTGGTTCTCCGGCGGAACGCGCCGGGTTGAAAACCGGCGATGCTGTGATCAAGGTGAATGGTGAAGACGTCACAGGTATTGATCCGAGTGTGGTCTTGAAATCAGTCAAAGGTCCCGCTGGAACAAGCGTAACTGTGACCATCCAACGGGAGGATGTGGCAGAACCTTTTGAGCTCACCATCACTCGAGAAAAGATCGAACTTCAGAGTGTCACCAGCGAAATCATCGAGGGAGATATTGCCTATATTTCACTAAGCACCTTCGGTGAAACCACCACGGCTGAACTGCGTGCTGCCTTGCAAACGCTGTTGCCCCAAAACCCCAAAGGGCTGATCCTCGACCTGCGTTATAACAGTGGCGGTTATCTGAATACTGCCATTGAAGTGGTTTCTGAATTCATTCCTGAAGGCGTCGTCATGTATGAGGAACAGGGCAATGGTGAAGAGATCACTTACACCTCTCAACCCGGTGGCCTTGCCACGGATATCCCATTGGTGGTGTTGGTTAATGAAGGATCTGCCTCGGCTTCTGAGATCACTGCCGGTGCCATCCAGGATTACCAACGTGGGATCCTGGTGGGAGTGACCACCTACGGAAAGGGGTCCGTGCAGAATTGGATCCCGCTGCAAGATGATCAGGGTGCTGTGCGCATCACGATCGCGCGCTGGCTCACCCCCAATCACCGCCAGATCAACCAGGTTGGTTTGACCCCTGACGTGGTGGTAGAGTTCACACAAGAGGATATTGATAATGAAATAGATCCTCAGTTAAATAAAGCCGTCGAAATACTTCACCAGTCAGATTAAGTATGATAAGATTGGCAGGATTAATTTTAATCCGCTAGTATGAATAAAGCGCAATAAATTGACAGTACCTCCAGCTAAGAGTATAATCAACCTTCGCTGATAAACGAAACGTGGAGAGTTCCTATGGATATGAGTGTTGTGGCGGATACAAACCGCACAATCGAATCAAAAATGCACTACAAAGGAAAAGTAATCAAAGTCCGTCTGGCCGGTGCGGTCATCGATATTGGCATCGGAAAACCGGCGGTTTTACACGTATCACAAATCGTCGCCCCTGATGGTGGACAGATCAAACGCATCGAAGATGTCTTGCAAGAAGGACTGGAAATCGATGTTTGGGTGAAAAAAGTCGCCCGCAAAGACGATGAAGAACGCATTGAATTGACCATGGTTCGCCCCTTGGACCTCGAATGGCGCGAAATTAAAGTGGGCGACGCCGTCAAGGGCAAAGTCGTGCGCCTCGAAAAATTTGGCGCTTTCGTGGAGATTGGTGCTGAACGCCCCGGTTTGGTTCACATCAGTGAAATGGCTCACGGTTACGTCAAAGTCCCCGGCGATGTGGTCAAAGAAGGCGATGAGATTGAAGCCCAGGTGATCGAAGTCAATCGCCGCAAAAAACAGATCAAGTTGAGCATGAAAGCCCTGCAGCCCGAACCTGAGGAAGTCGTTGAAGAGAAACCAAAACCGACTGCCAAACAGAACCCTGCCCGTTTTGCTGCCGATCCAAATCGTGAGAAGAAACCAGCCCGCAAACCACGCCGCCGTGAAGAAACAGACAACACCGCGCTCATGAATTCAATCAACGAGACCAACGAACCTGAACCAACTGTGATGGAACTGGCTATGAAAGCCGCCATGGAAAAGGCCAAGGACAGAAAAAAGAAACAGGAAGTCCACAAAGCCAAATCAGGTGCCCAAGAGCAGGAAGACCTCCTCTCACGCACCCTCGGAAACAAAGTCGAAACCAAGTAAACTGAACGAAAAACCATCCCCCAACCCCGGATGGTTTTTCTTGTTTGTGTATATAATTATGGTATTGGAATGATCAAGGGTTTGGTTGTGTGATTTTATTGATGACTTGTTGTGCCCCTCATAAAAGCAAACAATGATCATCTCGCCAGGAGGTGCTGTTCAACAGCCCTCCTCGCTCTTTTAATACTGAGAATCATGGAAAGGAGAAGCGATGCCTACCAAATATATTTTCTTTACGGGTGGTGTGGTCAGTTCCGTCGGCAAGGGGGTTACAGCCGCCGCGGTCGGGCGTCTGCTCAAACAGAGAGGATTCTCAGTAGCCGTGCAAAAGCTGGATCCTTATATCAATGTCGATCCTGGCACCATGAGCCCGTATCAACATGGTGAGGTTTTTGTGCTGGATGACGGCGCAGAAACCGATCTCGATCTAGGTCACTACGAACGTCTGATTGACGTGCGCTTGAATAAAACCTGCAATATTACCACCGGCCAGGTCTACGCGGACGTGATCGCCAAGGAACGCCGCGGTGATTACCTGGGCGGCACGATTCAGGTCATCCCACACATCACCAACGAGATCAAACGCCGCATCGGCATGGTCTCCAAGATGACTGGCGCCGAGATCATCCTGGTGGAAGTCGGCGGAACCGTGGGTGACATCGAATCCCTGCCCTTCCTTGAAGCCTTGCGTCAGTTCCGTTCGGATATGGGGCGAGAGAACACCCTTTACATCCACGTGACCTGGCTGCCTTACATTGGCGCCACTGAAGAGTTGAAAACCAAACCCACCCAGCACTCGGTGCGCGAGCTGCGCTCCATTGGCATCACACCGGATATGATCGTCGCCCGCAGCGATACACCCGTTGATCAGGTTTTATGCGAAAAGATCGCCCAATTCTGTGACGTGGAAGAACGCGCCGTCATCCCCATGGTAACCGCCCCCATCCTCTACGAGATCCCGCTGCTGCTTGAAAAAGCCAACGTGGGAGATTTTCTGCTTGAACGGTTGCACCTCAAACCCGTCAAAAAACCCGATTGGAAAGCCTGGGAAAGACTGGTTATCGAGACCAAGCGTGAAAAACCCTCGGTATCGATCGCACTGGTTGGCAAATATGTCGAACTTCACGATGCCTATATCAGTGTGCGTGAATCATTGAAACATGCCGCCCTGGCTTTGGGGGTCGAATTGGATCTCAAATGGATCCACAGCGTAGATCTCGAAAAAGGCAGTGTGGAAGAACAGTTGGCCGGTGTTAGTGGCATCGTGGTGCCAGGTGGCTTTGGCAGCCGGGGCATCGAGGGCAAGATCAACGCCGCCCATTTTGCCCGCATCCGCAAAGTGCCCTATTTGGGGTTATGCCTGGGCATGCAGCTAATGGTGGTGGAATTCGGCCGTAGTCTGCTGAACACGGATGACGTTAATTCTTCTGAATTCGACCACACCACCAAGCATCCGGTCATCGATCTGATGCTCGAGCAACACGACGTCACCAACATGGGCGGCACCATGCGCCTGGGCTTGTACCCTTGTGATTTACAGGCTGGCAGCATCGCGAGCAAAGCCTATGGAGTGGACCGGGTGGACGAACGCCACCGCCATCGCTTTGAGTTTAATAACGCCTATCGAGAACAATTCGCAGCAAAAGGCATGCGCTTCTCCGGTTTGTCACCAGATGGCAAATTGGTTGAAATTGCCGAACTGGTGGATCATCCCTTCATGCTGGGTTCTCAGTTCCATCCCGAGTTCCTCTCCCGTCCCACCCGGCCGCATCCGCTGTTTGTGGAGTTCATGCGTGCGGCTTGCAAACAGGCCGGTGTAACGTGTCAAGAGCCTCCTCTGGTATTTGATGAGTGATGCAGACAATTCTGTATTATACTTAATTGGTTTTGTCCAAAAGCATGGCAGAGCGTCTGCCTTAATCTGATAAAAAAGGATGAATAATATGGAAATCGTATCTGTTGAAGGTCTTGAAATTCTTGATTCACGTGGCAACCCCACCGTGGACGTGCGTGTCATTTTGGAAGACGGCTCCTTTGGTTCCGCCTGTGTGCCCTCCGGCGCCTCCACCGGCATCCATGAAGCTCTTGAAATGCGCGACGGCGACAAATCCCGTTACAACGGCAAAGGTGTGCTCAAAGCCGTGGAAAACGTCAACGGCGAGATCGCCGAAAATTTGCTCGGTATGGAATCCCTTGAACAGAAAGAAATCGATGAGTTTATGATCGAACTCGACGGCACCAAGAACAAATCCCGCCTGGGCGCCAACGCCATGCTGGGTGTCTCCCTGGCCGTCGCCAAAGCCTCCGCCAACTCCCTTGGACTGCCCCTCTACCGCTACCTGGGCGGTGTGTATGCCCACGTGCTGCCCACCCCCATGATGAACATCCTCAACGGCGGCGCGCACACCAACTGGCAATCCACCGATGCCCAGGAATTCATGGTCATGCCTCTGGGTGCCCCCACCTTCGCCGAAGGCCTGCGCTGGGGAGCCGAGATCTA